>NZ_JAKSYC010000054.1 GCF_022829585.1 Methylobacterium sp. J-026 | reverse complement strand
GCGGCTCGGCAACATCGACGCCAAGCGCGACTGGGGCCACGCCCGGGACTACGTGCAGGCGATGTGGCTGATGCTGCAGCAGGAGAAGCCGGACGATTACGTGATCGCCACCGGCCGCACGACGACGGTGCGGGACATGTGTGTGATCGCGTTCAAGCATGTCGGGCTGAATATCGACGACCACCTGGTGATCGACCCGGCCTTCTTCCGTCCGGCGGAGGTCGAGGTGCTGCTGGGCGACCCGGCCAAGGCGAAGGCGACCTTCGGATGGGCGGCGCAGACCAGCCTCGAGGATCTCATCACCGAGATGGTCGACGCCGACATCAAGCGCCTCAGCGCCAACGCCTGAACGCGCCCTCGCCGGCGGCGTCCCGCCGGTCCATATCGCGCGCATGTCCCATCGGAGACGCGCACCGTGAAGACCTATCAGCTCTACATCGACGGTCAGCACGTCGACCCGGTCGAGGGCGCGTGGTTCGAGTCGAACGATCCCTATCGTGGTGAGGCCTGGGCCCGCATTCCACGGGCGTCCCGGGCCGATGTCGACCGGGCCGTCGCCGCGGCCAAGCGCGCCATGTGGGATGGCCCCTGGGCGACCATGACCGCCTCGGCCCGGGGCAAGGTTCTGCGCCGGATCGGCGACCTCGTCGAGCGCGACGCGAAGGCCCTCGCCGAGGTCGAGGTCCGCGACAACGGCAAGCTGTTCGCCGAGATGTACGGCCAGACCCGCTACCAGCCGGAATGGTGGTGGTACTATGCCGGCCTCGCCGACAAGGTCGAGGGCGCGCAGATCCCGATCGACAAGCCGGAGACCTTCGCGTTCACCCGGCACGAACCGGTGGGCGTGGTCGGCGCCCTGACCGCCTGGAACTCTCCGCTCCTGTTCGTCGCCTGGAAATGCGCCCCGGCGCTGGCGGCGGGCTGCGCCGTCGTGGTGAAGCCCTCTGAATTCGCCTCCGCGAGCACGCTCGAATTCGCGCGCCTGACCAAGGAGGCCGGGCTCCCCGACGGGATGTTCAACGTCGTGACCGGCTTCGGCGGCGAGGCCGGCAGCGCCATCGTCGAGCACCCGGACGTCGCCAAGATCACCTTCACGGGTTCCGACGTGACCGGTGCGAAGGTCTACGAGGCGGCCGCCCGGCAGATCAAGCGCGTGTCCCTGGAGCTCGGCGGCAAGTCGCCCAACATCGTCTTCGCCGATGCCGACCTGAAGGCCGCCGCCGCGGGGGCGATCTCGGGCATCTTCGCCGCCACCGGCCAGACCTGCATCGCCGGATCGCGGCTGCTCGTGCAGAACAGCATCCGCGAGGCGTTCGTCGAGCGGCTGATCGCGCTGGCCCGAACCGCGAAGCTCGGCGACCCGATGCAGGCCGACACCCATATCGGCCCGATCACCACGCCGCCGCAGTATGCCAAAGTGCTCGACTACATCGCGCTCGCCAAGAGCGAGGGCGCGCGCTGCGTGTTCGGCGGAAACCCGGCCTCCGGGCCCGGGGTGATCGGCGGCCAGTTCGTCGAGCCGACGATCTTCATCGGCGTCACCAACGACATGCGGATCGCCCAGGAGGAGGTGTTCGGCCCGGTCCTGTCGATCATCGGGTTCGAGGACGAGGCGGAGGCGCTGCGGCTCGGCAACGACGTCATCTACGGGCTCGCCGCCGGCGTCTGGACCCAGGATATCGGCCGGGCCATGCGCATGTCGACGGGGCTGCGGGCCGGTACGGTCTGGGTGAATACCTACCGGGCCGTCAGCTACATGATGCCCTTCGGCGGCATGAAACACTCGGGCATCGGCCGCGAGAGCGGCGTCGAGTCGATCCGCGAGTTCCTGGAGACTAAGAGCGTCTGGATCTCCACGAGCCGCGATGCGCCGGAGAACCCGTTCGTCATGCGCTGAGGCGCGTGGCCGCGTCGCGACCCGGAGACCCGTCGCCCGACGCCGGCCCCGAGATTTGCGCTGGATCAAGGCCGCGATCTGCACGGTGCCCAGACTGCCTCCTCCGGGCCCGGATCGGGCCCCGAGGAGGTCGCCATGACCTACGCCAACATCCTGGTCTCCGTCGACTTCGCCGAGGGCGCGCCGGATCGCGTGCGCGTCGCCGCCGGTCTGGCTCACCGCTTCGACGCGCTGCTGACGGGGGTCGCCGCGGCCGATGCGCCGGTGCCGCTCTTCGCCCACGATGTCCGCGATGCGCACGCTCAATACGAGCGCGCCAGGGGCGAGATTCAGCGCGAGCTGGAACGGGCTCAGGGGTTGTTCGCCCGCTCCGCCGGGGAAGCGCCCCGTACGGCGTGGCGCGGGGGTGTCGACAGCCCGCTCGCCTACCTCGTCGAACAGGCGCGGGCCGCGGATCTGCTGGTGCTCGGCAGGTCCGACCCGACCGATCTCGACCCCGGCCCCCTGGGCATCCTGCCGGGGCCCGTTCTGATGGAGGCGGCCCGACCGGTCCTGGTGGTACCGCCCGACGTGGCCGACCTTCCGGCGCGCCGCATCGTCGTGGCCTGGAAGGATACGTCCGAAGCCCGCCGCGCCGTCTCGGGGGCGCTCCCCTTCATCCGGTCCGCCGAACAGGTCTTCGTCGCCTCCGTGGGCGACTGCGCCCGCTCGGAGGGCGCGCAGGACGTCACCGCACATCTGGCGCGCCACGGCGCCCCGGCGACCACCCACCTGCTGAGCGCTGCCGCGAGCGACGGTGCCGAGATCCTTCGGTTCGCCCGCCAGCAGGAGGCCGATCTCATCGTCATGGGCGCCTACGGCCATTCCCGACTGCGCGAGTGGGCCTTCGGCGGCGCGACGCGGGACGTCCTGAACACCGCGCCCATATGCTGCCTGATGGCGCACTGAAAGCCGGGCTCGGCCGGCGCGAGCCGACCCGGATCGACGCGCGGCCAGAACCCGGAACGATCAGGATCGCCTCGTGGCGCTGGAGACCGGGATGATCGGCGACGGTCTGGCGGCCCACCGATCGTTTCACCGTCACCGACCGCAATCCGGGCCGCGGAGGAAGGCCGCGACGGTCTCCTCGGCGCTGCGGCGGCCCGGGATGACAATCCGATCCGCCGCCACGCTTGATCTCTGCGCCGGCGCGGGCGTGAGACGCGCTCGGACGAGACGGCATCGCGCCGGTCGGAGCCGCGATGGATCGGCGGTCAGCCGGCAATCGGCAGCCGGCGTCAGGTCCTCCGCGGCGGCGTGCCCGCTCTTGACCCTCAGCCCCGCGGCGCGGATCCCCCGAGAGCCTCCGCGAGCTTCCCGATCCGTTCGGCCGCGCGGCCGATCCCCGCCGCGGCCCGCTCCGCATCGGTCGCCCTCCCCCGCTCGGCGGCCTCGGCGGCGATGCGCAACGCGGCCGCTTCCGTCTCCAGCGCGGCGAGCCGCCCGCGCAGCTCCGCCAGTTCGTCCGCGATCGTCAGCGCCGCCATCACCTGCAGCCGCATGTCGCCGATGGCGCCGAAATCCTTGCGCATTGCGCCGATGCGCCCGTCGAGCGTTTCGGCGAGCCCGGTGAGATGGGCTTCCTCGCCCTCCCCGCAGGCCATGCGGTAGGTGCGGCCGTCGATGGTCACGTTGATCTGCGGCACGGGCGGCTCCGATCGGCGTTCCGGATGGCGCGGACGCCGGATCAGGATCGCCCGAGGACATCCTGGACGGTCTCGATCGCCCGGTCGAGGCGGTGCCCGACCGCGCCGGTCGTGGCGGTGACCTGCGCGAGCCGGGCGCTCGCCGCGTCGAGGGCGGCGGCGAGGCGAGCCCGATCCTCGTCCATCAGGGCGAGTTCGGCATCCCGGTCGTCCGGCTGGGCGGCGGTGGCCAGCCGGTGCTGAACGACGGCATCCATGCGGTTCACGGCTGCTTCCAGCCGGGCGAGCGCCTCGTCGATTACGCTGGTTTCGGTCCCGTCGGCCATGGTCTTTCGTCCGTTCCGACCCGAAGCTTTCCGTCGAATGCCGCCGGAATTCCAGCGCAAAGTAACGTCCGAGCCCGGGATCCCCCGGCCCGGCCAGTCGAGCCCGAAGAACCCTGTTTATTCGTCGGTGGATCGAAGGTCTTTGTCACGGCCGCGCGTTTGACAGGTCGGGGTGCCATGTTAGACAGCCGCGCGCTCCCGAAAAGGACCGCGCGAGACATGCCGGATCGTCGGTCCGAGACAGTCCCGAGGCACCGTGCGCTCCGACGATCGCGGGCGGCGAAGCCCGGCCTCTCCCGGCCCGGTTCATCGCTGGTTCAAACCCGCACGCCCAGATCCGCCCGGCTGGGACGGCACGGAGGCGGGGAACCGAGATCCCCCGCGGGCCGCGCCCATGGTTAGTGAGGCGCGGTGGGAGCCGCATCAGGTGAAGGAGTGACGCCGTGACGAAGGTTGCCATCAACGGGTTCGGACGCATCGGCCGCAACGTCCTGCGGGCGATTGCGGAAGCCGGCCGCACGGACATCGAGGTCGTGGCGATCAACGATCTCGGCCCGGTGGAGACCAACGCCCACCTGCTCCGCTTCGATTCCGTCCACGGCCGGTTCCCGGGCGAGGTCGCGGTCGACGGCGAGTTCCTGGTGGTCAACGGCAAGCGGATCAAGGTGACGGCGGTGCGCAACCCGGCCGAGCTGCCGCACCGGGATCTGGGCGTCGACATCGCGCTGGAATGCACCGGCATCTTCACCTCGAAGGACAAGGCCAAGGCCCACCTCGACGCCGGCGCCAAGCGCGTCCTCGTCTCCGCCCCCGCCGACGGCGCCGACCTGACGGTGGTCTACGGCGTCAACCACGACAAGCTCACGGCCGAGCATCTCGTCGTGTCGAACGCCTCCTGCACCACCAACTGCCTGGCGCCCGTCGCCCAGGTTCTGGACGCGGCGGTGGGCATCGAGCGTGGCTTCATGACCACGATCCACTCCTACACCAACGACCAGCCGTCGCTGGATCAGATGCACAAGGATCTCTATCGGGGCCGTGCCGCCGCGCTCTCGATGATCCCGACCTCGACCGGCGCCGCCAAGGCCGTGGGCCTCGTGCTGCCGGAGCTGAAGGGCAAGCTCGACGGGACCGCGATCCGCGTGCCGACCCCGAACGTCTCGGCGGTGGACCTCGTGTTCACGGCCAAGCGCGCGACCTCGGTCCAGGAGATCAACGACGCGATCAAGGCCGCCGCCGCAGGCCCGCTCAAGGGCGTGCTCGGCGTCACCGACCGGCCGAACGTCTCGATCGACTTCAACCACGATCCGCATTCGTCGACCTTCCACCTCGACCAGACCAAGGTCATGGACGGCACCTTCGTGCGCATCCTGTCGTGGTACGACAACGAGTGGGGCTTCTCGAACCGCATGGCAGACACCGCCGTGGCGATGGCCAAACTCCTCTGAGGCGGCTTGCGGGCGGCCGTCGTCCCATGACAGGACGGCGGCCGCCCGCCCGATCGGGCGGTCTCACCTCGAACCGGGGACTCTCCAGGGATGACCGACGCTTCGCAGGGTCCGTCGAGCGGGCCGAATGCCGTGCCGCCTGCCCCGAGGCCGGCGCCGCCGCCCGCCGTAGCCGCCACGCCCGCACCGTCGCAGGCGCTTCCGGCCAACCAGCTCTTCGATCAGCTCGCCCGGATCGAGGACAAATGCTCCCGGATCGAGGACAAGTACGCCCGCTCCGAGGCGCTCCTGTCGCGCGTCGAGGATAAGGTCGAGAACGCCTCCAGCCGGATGAACGAGGCCGCGCGGCAATCCGACCTGGCGGCCCTGCGCACGGAGATGCGGGGGCTCGCCGAGCGGACCCGGCGCCTGCCGGGGACCGGTGCGCTGGTCCTCACCGCGGTGATCACCGCGATTTTGACCGTCGCGCTGATGATCGCCGTGCAGCGGCTGAACCTCGACCGCCTGCTGCAGCAGCGCGCCCAGATCGGGACGACCGTCCAGTAACCCCATCCACCGAAACAGGACCGCATGAGCGCCTTCCGCACCCTCGACGATGCCGGCTCCCTGAGGGGCAAGCGGGTCCTGATGCGCGTCGACCTGAACGTGCCCATGGAGAACGGGCGCGTCACCGACGCGACCCGGATCGAGCGCGTGGCTCCGACGATCCGCGAAGTCGCCGAACAGGGCGCCAAGGTGATCCTGCTCGCCCATTTCGGCCGGCCGAAGGGCAAGCGCGAGCCGAAGGATTCCCTGGAGCCGGTTGTGCCGGCGCTCGGCGCGGCCCTCGGGCGGAAGGTCGCGTTCGCGTCCGACTGCATCGGCGAGGCGGCCGCGAAGGCGGTGTCGGACCTGCAGGACGGCGACGTGCTGCTCCTGGAGAACACCCGCTACCATGCCGGCGAGGAGAAGAACGACCCGGCCTTCGCGGATGCGCTGGCGGCGAACGGCGACGTCTACGTCAACGAGGCCTTCTCGGCGGCGCATCGCGCGCACGCCTCGACCGAGGGGCTGGCGCACCGCCTCCCGGCCTATGCCGGCCGCGAGATGCAGGCCGAGCTCGAAGCCCTGACCAAGGGCCTGGAATCGCCGCAGCGGCCGGTGATCGCGCTGGTCGGCGGCGCCAAGGTGTCGTCCAAGATCGATCTTCTGGAAAACCTCGTCGCCAAGGTCGACATGCTGGTGATCGGCGGCGGCATGGCCAACACCTTCCTGCATGCGCAGGGCAAGGCCGTGGGCAAGTCCCTGTGCGAGAAGGACCTCGCCGAGACCGCCCATCGCATCCTGGCGGCGGCGGACAAGGCCGGCTGCCGGATCATCCTGCCGGTGGATGCCGTCGCGGCCACCGAATTCAAGGCCCAGGCCCCGCACGAGACCGTCCCGGTTGATGCGGTGCCGGAGTCCAGCATGATCCTCGATGCCGGCCCGCGCTCGGTCGCGGAGATCGACGCCGCCATCGACGAGGCCAAGACCCTGGTCTGGAACGGTCCGCTCGGGGCCTTCGAACTCGCGCCCTTCGACGCCGCCACGGTGGCCGCCGCCCGGCATGCCGCGGCACGCACGAAGGCCGGGCAACTGGTCTCGGTGGCCGGCGGCGGCGACACGGTCGCGGCGCTCAACCATGCGGGCGTGGCCGGCGACTTCACCTACGTGTCGACGGCGGGCGGGGCTTTCCTCGAATGGCTGGAGGGCAAGGCGCTCCCCGGCGTCGAGGCGCTTCGAGTGACGGGCTGAGCGCGGCGGCGGTGCTCTCCTACTCCGCGGCGCCCGCCATATCTATGATAGCGCCCGTGGCCAGCGTGGGGGCGAGTCGATGCGTGACACCGTCGAAAGCGCGACGTTCGAGATCCTGACGGGCATCCAGGCGAGCCTCGCCCAGGTGCCGGTCCGTTCCGATAGGCTCGAGACGCGGATGGGGAATTGCGAGACGCGCAGGGAGGGCTTGGAGGCAGGCCTGCGCAACGACCGGCGCAACGCAGCCGGCATGCCCCTGATGATGCGTGCCACGGCCGGCGATTTCGCCGCGCGGGTCAGCGAGGTCGAGGAGCGCGTCGCGGCTCTCGAGACCCGCGCCAGCTGAGGGGTGGCGCGGACCGAACACGCCGTTCGCGACATCCGTCAGCATTCAGAAGCGAAGCTCTCGGATGCGCGATACGATAAGAGCGCCCTGAGATCTTGAAGTCGCCGTCGGCGATCGAGCACACCACCAAACGGCAAACGGGAAGACAGTCACGATGGCACGCATCACCCTCCGGCAGCTCCTCGATCACGCCGCTGAGTACGAGTACGGCGTGCCGGCCTTCAACCTGAACAACATGGAGCAGGGTCTCGCCATCATGGCGGCGGCCGATGCCACGGATTCCCCCGTGATCCTCCAGGCCAGCCGCGGCGCCCGCGCCTATGCCAACGACGTGGTGCTGGCCAAGCTGATCGACGGCCTCGTCGAGATCTACCCGCACATCCCGGTCTGCATGCATCTCGACCACGGCAACAACGAAGCCACCTGCGCCACCGCGATCCAGTACGGCTTCACCTCGGTGATGATGGACGGGTCCCTGAAGGCCGACGGCAAGACCCCGGCCGACTACAACTACAACGTCGAGATCACCCGCAACGTCACCAAGATGGCCCATTGGGCCGGCGTCTCGGTGGAGGGCGAGTTGGGCGTGCTCGGCTCCCTGGAGAGCGGCCAGGGCGAGGCCGAGGACGGTCACGGTGCCGAGGGCACGCTCAGCCACGACCAGCTCCTGACCGATCCGGACGAGGCGGTGAAGTTCGTCGAGGCGACCCAGGTCGACGCGCTGGCGGTGGCGATGGGCACGAGCCACGGCGCCTACAAGTTCACCCGCCAGCCCGATGGCGACGTGCTGGCGATGAACGTGATCGAGGAGATCCACCGCCGCCTGCCGAACACACACCTCGTGATGCACGGCTCGTCCTCGGTCCCGCAGGATCTGCAGGACATCATCAACCAGCACGGCGGCCAGATGAAGCCGACCTGGGGCGTCCCGGTCGAGGAGATCCAGCGCGGCATCAAGCACGGCGTGCGCAAGATCAACATCGACACCGACAACCGCATGGCGATGACCGGCCAGATCCGGAAGGTGCTCACCGAGAACCCGTCCGAGTTCGATCCGCGCAAGTATCTGAAGCCCGCCATGGAGGCGATGACGAAGCTGTGCAAACAGCGCTTCGAGGAATTCGGCACCGCCGGCCAGGGCGCGAAGATCCGGCCGATCTCGGTCGCCGAGATGGCCAAGCGCTATGCCAGCGGCGCCCTGGATCCGAAGATCGGCGCCCGCTGAGAGCGCTCAGATCCTCGCCATGAGCAATCTTTCGCGTCTCGCCCTCCTCGGGCCACACGGCCTCGACGCCGACGGCATGGACGAATTCGTGTCGGCCCTGAAGGCGGCCTGCGGGGCCGGCGACGTCGCCGCCGTGATCCTGCGGCTCGCCTCCGGCGACGAGCGCGGGCTGACCGCCCGCGTCAAGCAGGTCGCGCCGGTGGCGCAGGAAAACGGGGCCGCCCTGGTGGTGGCCTGTCCGGGCTTCACCGGCGATCTCGCCGCGGTGGCGATCCGCGGGGGCGCCGACGGCATCCACGTTGACAAACCCCGGGACCTCAAGGCGTTGCGGGATCGGCTGCGCGACGGGCGGATCCTGGGCGCCGGGGGCCTCGAGACCAAGCACGGCGCCATGGAGGCCGGCGAGGCGGGCGTCGATTACCTGATGTTCGGCGGGCTCTATCCGGACGGCGTCGCGCCAGACCCGGAAACGGTACTGGCGCGCGTCTCCTGGTGGGCGGAGATCTTCGAGACACCGTGCATCGCCGTGGCGGCGAACGCCGACGCGATCGGTCCGCTATCGGCCACGGGGGCGGAGTTCGTCGGGCTCGAGAGCGGGCTCTGGCTGCAAGACGCCACTTTCGTCGGCCGCGCGCGGCAGGCGCTCCAGCAGGCGCCCGCGCAATGAGGCGGGTGACAGGTCCGGCGATGGCCCTCGCCGTCGCGCTGGCGGCGCTGCCGGCCTGGGCAGCCGCGGGGCCGACCGACCCATCGAAGAGCGCCACGCCGCTGCCCGGATCGTCCGGCGCCACGCCCGGCCAGAAGGCGATGCCGGAGCTGCCGAGCCCGTACACGCCGAATTACACACGGGGTGCCGTACCGCCGTCCAATGGCCAGCCGCCGGATTTCGCCTACGGGGCGTATCAGCGTGGGCAATACGTGACCGCCTTCCGGGAGGCGACCAAGCGCATCGAGGCGAATCCCAAGGATGCCGCCGCGATGACGCTCCTCGGCGAGTTGTACAATCAGGGCCTCGGCGTGAAGCAGGATCCGGTCAAGGCGGCCGAGTGGTACAAGGTCGCCGCGGCTCAAAACGACGCCGCCGCCATGTCGTCCCTCGGTCTGATGGCCCTCGACGGGCGCGGCATGCCCAAGGACATCAAGGCGGGCCGCCACTGGCTGGAACAGGCCACCGCCCAGGGCTCGCCCACAGCGGCGTACAATCTCGGCCTGATCCTGATCGGCACGGGGTCCGCGGCCGACGAGTCCGCCGCGGTCGCGCAGTTTCGCAAGGCTGCCGATGCCGAGATCGGGCCGGCTCAGCACGATCTCGGCGTGCTCTACCTGCAGGGGCGCGGCGTGCCGAAGGATCCCAGCAAGGCGGCGGCCTGGTTCCGGCGCGGCGCCGACAACGGCGATCTCGCCAGCGAGATCGAGTACGCCATCCTGCTGTTCAACGGGACCGGCGTGACCAAGGACGAGCGCTCGGCCGCCCGCTACTTCCTGCACGCGGCCTCGCGGGGGAACGCCATCGCGCAAAATCGCATCGCGCGGCTCTACGCAGTCGGGCGCGGCGTCGCGAAGAACACCGTGGAGGCGGCGGCCTGGAACCTCGCCGCGGCGGGCCAGGGGCTGTCCGACGCGTGGCTCGACCAAACGCTGTCCGGTCTCTCCGCCGAGGAGCGCAACCGTGCCGAGCGTCTGGCCAACGAGCGCGTCGAGCAGCGCTGAGCGTCTACAATCCGGCCTTCGACCAATCGACACCGGCCTCGAGCTCCGGCAGCAGGACCACGCTCTCCTGTTCGTTGGGATCGGTCCGGGCGATCACCGCCGTGACCGGCTCGGTCTGGCTGCGATTGTAGGGCAGGTGCGGGACGTCGGCGGCGATGTAGACGAACTCGCCGGCGCCCGCGATCGCGTGATGCTCCAGGTGCTGGCCCCAGAAGCAGCCCGACACGCCGGACAGGACGTGGATCGCCGTCTCGTGCGATTCGTGCTTGTGCGCGTGGGCGCGCTCGCCGGGCGGGATCTCCAGAAGCTGCATGTGCAGCGCCCTTGCGCCGACCGCTTCGGCCGAGATGGCCGGCCGATAGAGGTGTCCCTGCTTGCCGCGGAACGGCGCACTCTCGCGCACCACGCGCAAGCCGGCCTGCGGTTTGTCCGAACCGGAACTCATGGACTCTTCCCCACCTGAAAGGCGGAATCGACCGGGATCTGCATGCCGGTGACCAGCGCGTTAGTCTGATTCGCCATGCCGACCACCGCCAGGAACTCGCCGTGCTGCGCGGAGGTCAAGCCCTTCGCCCGCGCCGCGGCCGTGTGCGAGTGGATGCAGTAGGGGCAGCCATTGGCGATCGAGACCGCGATATAGACCAGTTCCTTGGTCAGCGGATCGAGCGTCCCGGGGCCCATGACGGCCTTGAGACTGGTCCAGGTCCGCTCCAGCAGGGCGGGATCGTGGGCCAATCCACGCCAGAAGTTGTTGATGAAGTCCGATCCACGGGTCGCCCGGATGTCGGCGAAGATCGCGCGCACCCGCGGATCCGCCTCGGCTTCGGCATCGCTCACCAGCGTCACGGTCGCCATGGCCTTCGCCTCCGTCAGAGCTTGCAGGCGCCTTCGAGGGCGCGGTTCTCGGCATCCGAGAACAGGCGCGAGCGGATATGGAAGCGCTTTTCGCGCCCGTTCTCCAGCGAGAACATGCCGCCGCGGCCGGGCACGACGTCGAGCATCAGATGCGTGTGCTTCCAGACCGCGAACTGCGACCGGCTGATGTAGAAATCCGCCCCGCCGACCTGGCCGAGATGGACATCGCCGTCGCCGACGAGGAAGTCGCCGACCGGATAGCACATCGGCGAGGAGCCATCGCAGCAGCCGCCGGATTGATGGAACATCACCGGTCCGTATTCCGAGCGGAGCTCCTCGATGAGGCCCAGCGCTTTCGGGGTCGCGGTGACACGCAGCGGCGTGCCGTCGGCGCCGACCTGCTCCGCGGTCGTGGCTTCGATCCTGGCATCAAGGCTCATGGTGTCCTCCCCGGTCTCACCGTTGATATGCGTGCGCGGCCCGGGATTTCCATATTCGCCCGGGACCGACGGCCAAGCTGGTGCCGGATCCGCCTCCGCCGCGTTGCTCGCCGAGGATGCGCCTTTTGGGGCGAAACGGAGAGCCTGACCGGCTGATCGACACCATGACGCAACGAACTGCCGCCACCTGTCTGGCCCTCGTCCTCGCCGCGCTCGTGGCGGGCCCGGCCGGTGCCGATCCGCTGACGCTGCGCGTCCAGCCGCGCACCCAGCCGCTGTTTCTCCAGCACGCGTGGCGCGTCGCCGGAAACCCGAACGTCACCCCCGACAATCCGATGGGTGTCGTCGGCTGGGACGGGCCGCCCGACGACGTGCCGAGCGTGAGCGCCGATGCCGGCCCCATGCCGCCCGGCTCCATCGCCAATGCGCCCGTCGAGGGCTTCGGGTACGGCGTCGATTGATCCCCCGCCTCGCCCTGCTGTTTGCCCTGCTGGCCGGCGCCCCCGTCCTGGCGCGCGAGGATGTCAACGCGCCGGCGCGGGAGGCCGAACTGCGGACCTGCCTGACGCACATCGACTGGATCGCGCCCCCCGACGCCGCGATCGCGGATCGGGCGACCTTCTGCGGCTGCTATGCCGACGGGGCGGTGAAGGAGCGCCTCTGGGAACTCGAGAAGGCCGAGGCCAATGCCGGCGAGGACGTCCGGCAGCCGGTGGCGGACCGCACCATCCGGCTGCACGACCGGAAATCGGCCGCCATCGCCGCCGCCTGCCTCAGGCGGTGAACCCGGTGCGGCTCGACAAAAAGCCCCGGCCGCGAGGCCGGGGCTAAGGTGTCTCGGGGGGTAACCCGGGCAGAAGCTCAGAAGAACCCGAGCTTCTTGGCCGAGTAGCTCACCAGCATGTTCTTGGTCTGCTGGTAGTGATCGAGCATCATCTTGTGCGTCTCGCGGCCGATGCCGGACTGCTTGTAGCCGCCGAAGGCCGCGTGGGCCGGATAGGCGTGGTAGCAGTTCGTCCAGACGCGGCCCGCCTGGATCGCCCGGCCGAAGCGGTAGGCCCGGGTCCCGTCACGGGTCCAGATCCCGGCGCCGAGGCCGTACAGCGTGTCGTTGGCGATCGAGAGCGCGTCGGCATCGTCCTTGAAGGTCGTGACCGAGAGGACCGGCCCGAAGATCTCCTCCTGGAAGATGCGCATCTTGTTGTGGCCGCGGAACACGGTCGGCTTCACGTAGAAGCCCTCAGCGAACTCGCCGTCCTTGACGTTGCGCTCGCCGCCGGTGAGCAGCTGCGCGCCCTCCTGCTTGCCGATGTCGATGTAGGAGAGGATCTTCTCCATCTGCTCGCCCGAAGCCTGGGCGCCGATCATCGTGGCGGGATCGAGCGGCGAGCCCTGCGTGATCGCCTCGACGCGCTTGACCGCCCGCTCCATGAAGCGGTCGTAGATCGATTCGTGGACCAGCGCCCGGCTCGGACAGGTGCAGACCTCGCCCTGGTTGAGGGCGAACATGGTGAAGCCTTCGAGCGCCTTGTCGAAGAAGTCGTCGTCCTCGTTGGCGACATCCGCGAAGAAGATGTTCGGTGACTTGCCGCCGAGCTCCAGCGTCACCGGGATCAGGTTCTGCGACGCGTATTGCATGATAAGGCGGCCGGTGGTCGTCTCACCCGTGAACGCGATCTTGGCGATGCGCGGGCTCGAGGCGAGCGGCTTGCCCGCTTCCAGGCCGAAGCCGTTGACCACGTTCAGGACGCCCGGCGGCAGCAGGTCGCCGATGATCTCCATCAGCACCAGGATCGAGGCCGGCGTCTGCTCGGCGGGCTTGAGCACCACGCAATTGCCGGCGGCGAGCGCCGGGGCGAGCTTCCACACCGCCATCAGGATCGGGAAGTTCCACGGGATGATCTGGCCGACGACGCCCAGCGGCTCGTGGAAGTGGTAGGCGACCGTGTCGTGGTCGATCTCGGAGATCGAGCCCTCCTGCGCCCGCACGCAGCCGGCGAAGTAACGGAAATGGTCGATGGCCAGCGGGATGTCGGCGTTGATCGTCTCACGGATCGGCTTGCCGTTATCCCAGGTCTCGGCGAGCGCGAGCAGATCGAGGTTCTCCTCCATCCGGTCGGCCATCTTGTTGAGGATCCGGGCGCGCTCGGCCGGCGCGGTGCGGCCCCAGGCCTCCTTGGCGGCGTGGGCGGCGTCCAGCGCCTTGTCGACGTCCTGAGCGTCCGAGCGGGCGACCTCGCAGATCACCTTGCCGGTGATCGGCGAGGTGTTCTCGAAATAGCGCCCGGCCGTGGGAGCGACCCACTGGCCGCCGATGAAGTTCTCGTAACGGGCCGAGAACGGCGACCTGATCTTGGCGTCGCCGAGGAATTCCGGCTTGTTCATCGCTCTGTTCCTCCATTGGCCCCGGCCTCGCGAACCGCGGCTCTTTGGCTTCAGCTGGCGTTCGTGCGACCCTCGCGTCGGACCGCATCCGCTTCCGCTCTGATCGCAGCCAATGGCTTTTGGCCTGTCGAATCAAGGTGGACTTTTGGCCAGTGTGCGAGCGTGCCGAGTCTACGCTGTTCTTGTCCCGACCGCGAGGGGACAACGCGGCGCCCGATGAAGACCATTGCAACGGGCCGTTTTCGCGCGCTGTACCGCGAGCCGGCCCGTCTCGATCGCGGGGCCGATATGATTGCGGACCTGTCGGGCCATCAGCGCAGGAGTGCGAGCGGCAGGTCCAGGGCGGCGAGCGGCAGGGCCGCCAGGGCCGCGGCCCGGAGCCAGGTGGGACGATAGGCAATCAGCGCCACCACGGCCAGCGCCGATCCCGTGAGCGAGCCGATCCACTGCACCGGTCCGAAGCTCCATCCGGCGGAGGCGACGGCGGCCGCGAAGGACAGGGCGAGCCCCGCCCAGCCGACCGCACGCAGGCCGCCGACCCGCTTTCCGCGCATCGGGGTGCGGAAGACCGCGCGGTGATGCCGGTCCAGGCTGAGCGCGAGGGCGGCGAAGCCTGAGAAGCCCAGGAGCAAGGACAGGACGAGGGCCGGGATGGTCACGCTTCGGCCGCCCTGTGCAGGATCGCCCTGGTCCGGTTCTGTCTCGGCCGGGCTGTCAGCCGCGCCCCGACGGCGAGCAGCAGACCCAGACCCGCCATGGCTGCGTCGAAGCCCAGGAAGCGGACCTCGCCCACGGTCAGGGCATCGACCCCGGGGATCGCCAGGAACGCGAATGCGGGCACGATGAGGGCGAGGGGCCAGGCCCGGGCCCGGGGATAGAGTGCGGACGCGATGGCCGCGAGGATCCAGGCGGCGAAGAAGCCGCGCACCTCCCACTCCGCCCGCCCATCGAGATCAACCGGCAAGAGGCGGTTGGCGAGGAGATAGGCGCCGAGCCCGGCGGGAAGACCCGCGATGGTGCCAAGGTTTAAGACGCGGACGAGGCGCAGGCCGAAGCCATCCGGATCGGCCCCCTTCGGAGCCCGTGCGACGGTCCACAGAACCAGGCCCGTCGCCACGGTGGCGGCACCCATGAGGCCGCAGAGGAAGAACAGCAGGCGCAGGGGCGCGGCCGCGAAATGCGCTTCGTGAAGGCCGACCATCACGGCGCCGGTCCGCGTGGCCGCCCCGGCCTCCCCGATGCGCCCGATCTCGGCGCCCGTCGCCGCGTCGTAGGCGATCTGTGGGTGGAGATGGGCGAGCCCCGGCGGCTCCTCGAAATAGGCGGTGACGGTCGCAGCGGCATCGCCGGGCCCGGAGACCATGACGACTTCGGGCGTCTGCCCGGTCGCGGCGATCGCCCGCGCTACGATCTCGCCGAGGGGCAGCGCCGTGCCGGGCCGCCCGGCCGGTGGCCGACCCGCGATCATGAGACCGGCTTCCGCGTAATAGCGCAATCCGTTGCCCTGATACGCCGTCAGGACCGGCCAGGGCATCAGCATCGATGAGAGGGTGACGAGGCCCGTATAGACGATCATGAGGTGGAACGGCAGCGCGAGAACCCCCACGACGTTATGGGCGTCGAGCCAGCCGCGCTGCGCCGAGCGGTCCCGCCGGAAGGTGAAGAAATCGGCGAAGATCCGCCGATGGGTCACGATGCCGGTGACGAGGGCGATCAGCAGGACCATCGCGCAGGCGGAGACGATCCAGCGTCCCCAGATCGGGGGCAGGTTCAATTCGAAATGGAACCGATAGAGGAAGTCGCCGCCGCGGCTGTCCCGGACCTTCGACCGTTCGCCCGTCGAGGGATCGAGCAGCGCGTGATGAAATGGCCCCCCGGGGCTCTGCCACCAATAGACCTCGACCGCCGGGTTCTCGGCATTGGGCGGTCTGACCGACCAGCCCATGGCGTCCGGCATCGTCTTCCGAAGGAATGCACCCGCGCTCGTCGCCGCGGCGACGGGATCGGACACCGCCTCCGACAGTTCTGGCCGCATCCAGCTCGAGATTTCGGGGCGGTAATAGCTGGCGGTTCCGGTCACGAAGATCGCGAACAGCACCCAGCCGACCACGAGGCCGGACCACGTGTGCAGCCACGCCATCGACTGGCGGACGCTCTTGGATCGACTCACGCTGCGCTCCCGCCCTGGAAGGCGCCTGCGAGCCATAGGCCGGTGCTGAGCAGCGCCGCGACGACTCCCATCACGAGCGCCGCCCGCCCGAGCGACCGCGCCGCGAACACCCAGATCACCGCGGCCGCCATGATCGCGAAGCTCGCCAGCGTCGCCGTCGACACCGCTTCGGCTCTTGGTCCGGGCAGGACGAGGGCGAGCCAGCCGCTCGCAAGTGCGGCGATCATATAACCGCCCAGGATCGCCAGAAGCACGCGCGCGGCGATCGCCAGACGACAGGCGAGAGCCGGGTGCACCCGGGCGCGCACGGCATCAGCGCTCATGGCGTCACCTCTCGTTGCCGTGATCTCATGCCGGCACCTAAGCGCGGCCGTCAGGGGGACGCAACGGCTATATTCCGGAATAATTCTAAAGCGCGCAGAGGTGCTTAGAATACTTCGCACCGTCACGGGCTGACCCAGTCGGCGGGTCGGCTGAACCCGATCAAGCCGCCGGCAGGTCGATGCGGAGAACGGCCGCCGCCTGGACCGGATGGCAGCCGCCGTGCCTCCGAGCTCAAGCACCGTCCCGGAAGGGGGCAACCGGCCTCAGGTCGGACGCGACGATGCAGGGACATTCCGATCCGCCTGCGCCGGCGACTTCCATCCTGCGCGAACACGCGGTTTCAAGAGCTGGCGCTGGTTTCCTCTCCGATGGGGGTTGCCGTTTCACCCTTCACGTTCGGGATCGTCGCCCGGTCGATGCCTGTCCGCCGCACGCCCGCCCTTCCCGTCTGCGGGCGAACGGATTCACGCATCGGTCCTGGCAACAGACGTCGCATTCCCCGCCCCCCTCCCGCACGGGACAGGGAGCCTACAGTGCATCCTCGAGCCGAGATGGGAACAGTCTCCCGCGAGCGGGAGCTGCGTCAGCCAAGTACGGTGTGTGAAACCGATAGTCCGCAGCGTGGGAGGGGACGCGCAGGGCCGGCTGCTGGCATCATCCGGCGGGCCGGTACGAGACAGGGCGGCACTCACTCTGCGTCCGATGGAAACGCGTGAAGAGCGCACTGACCGTCCGAGGGGGTGCTTTGGCAGCGATCACGCCAGTTGCCGGTGAAGCCTGCCTGCCGGCGCCCCGTTCTTCCCCGACGGCCGCAGCCCGAGCCGCGTCGCGGTGGTTCAGCGCCCGGGTTGCGCGGCCACATCGCCTTGATCGGATCTGCGCAGCGCCGAAACTGCATCCTGAGCGCTCGGCGGCAAATCGGATCCGGCTCCAGGTCGGACACGGGATGCCGGCGATTCGGGAGCGGGTCGGGTCACGGTCCGATCGCGTTCGGTGCCCCGGGCGTAGCCAGCATTGATGCCCGCGTAGAACCCCGTGAAGTCTCCGGCGTGGGCGCAGCCGGAGATCATGAGAAGGACCATCGAAAACAGGACAGGACGCATGGCGGACCCGAAACACGAAGGACGGCGGCCCCATCGGAACCGCCGCCCTCCAATCTTGTCATGGATCGCGGCGGCAGAACGACCGCCGCGGGTCCGTCAATCTTCGACGTTGATGCTCTGGGCCTCGCGACCCTTCTGCCCGTCGACCACGGCCAGGGTGACCTGTTGACCCTCGGCGAGCGACTCGAGCCCGGCGCGGGAGAGTGCCGAGCGGTGGACGAACACGTCCTTGCCGCCGTCATTGACCGACACGAAGCCGAAGCCCTTGGCCGGGTCATACCACTTCACCGTGCCGCTCATCTCCACCGACGGGCCGCCCGCGAAACGGCCACCGCCACCACCGCCGCCGCCACCGCCGCCAGCTCCGTAGCCACCGCCGCCGCCACCACCGTAGCCGCCTCCGGCACCGCCAGCACCGCCGGGGGCGCCGCCGTAGCCGCCTGTGCGCGGCCGGAACTCACGCCGGGGCGCAGGCGCCTCGGCCGTGGACGTGTCGACGCTGGTGACGCTGGTCACCTGCGGGCCCTTCTGACCCTGGGCGGTGGTCACGGTCAGGCGGGTACCCGGCATGAGATCCGCGTGGCCGGCGGCCTCGACGGCGCGGATGTGGAGGAAGGCATCGCCCGAGCCGTCGCCCAGCTCGACGAAACCGAAACCCTTCTCCTTGTTGAACCACTTGACGGTGGCATCACGTTCCGGCCCCGACGCCACCGGCGCTGCGCCGCGGGCCGGACCACGGTCGAACCCGCCGCCTCCGAACCCGCCGCCACCGCCGGCGCCGCCTCCGAAGCCGCCGCCACCGTACCCACCACCGAATCCGCCGCTGGGGGGTGCCTGGTCAGGCCATCTCGGCTCGCCACTCTCGTCGAAGCCGCGCTTCTGCGGCCCCCTGAAATCACGACCACGTCCCATCGAAAGCTCGCAAAAACCGTCCGCCGCCCTAAATTCCGAATACCGCGTGCGCGCCATCCCAGACAGCCCACGCCCCGCACTATCATTACCCCAGGTCGCGGTAACCAAGAATAACGCCCCAGTCCTGACGCAATCGGGCCTTGACCGCAAGGACCTTCTTGGCCCAGACGCGCCCATTTCGTTACTTTCTTGCGGTAAACAACGCAGGCGTGCGAAGCCCTCCGGCACATCCATTCACATGCGAGAAACCGCATTAGCGAAACGCAAACGCTGGCACGCTAGGGTCGAAAACGCGTCCCGCACTGCGCTCGGCCATGATCGCGACACCGACCTTTCCCGATCTCTCGGCCCTCGTCGTCGATGAGAGCCTCTACATCCGCCGAATCGTGCGCGACATGCTGATGCGCGTCGGCATCAAGCGCGTCCTCGAAGCGCCGGACGGCGCCGAGGCCCTGGGCGTGCTGGCGGAGAGCAAGCCGGACATCAGCATCATCGACTGGGACCTGTCGATCCTGTCGGGCGAGGAATTCATCCGGCTCGCGCGCACGCCCACGACCTCGCCCTGCCCGACCATCCCGATCATCCTGATGCTCGCCCAACCCCGCCGGAACGTCGTCGACCGGGCGGTGGCGCTCGGGGTCAACGAGATCATCGCCAAGCCGTTCTCGCCGAAGACTTTGTGGTCCCGCCTCGACGAGGTGATCAACCGGCCGCGCCCCTATTCGCAGGTGAAGAGCCTCCTGCGGCCGATCCCAAGACGGGCCGGCATCATGAAGGCCGTCGCCTGACCCCTGTCACGATCGGACGTTGCAGTTCCCCGCCGAGCCTGTAGGGTCACGGATTAGCTCAGGCCGAGCGCAACGCTCCCGGCCGACCCGAAGGACCGACGGCCGCGCCGATGAGGGACGAGACCGCCGCGGCCGCGCCGTCCCGAATCCAGCTCGGCGCAGCGCCGCACCAGCCGCCGGCCGGGCTCCCGGGCCGCGAGCGCCGTCGCCCCGCCTACGCGGCGCTCGACCTCGGCACCAACAATTGCCGCCTGCTGATCGCGGAGCCCACCTTCTCCGGCTTCCGCGTCATCGACGCGTTCTCCCGCATCGTCCGGCTCGGCGAGGGCCTCGGGACCTCCGATCGGCTCAACGAGGCGGCGATCGAGCGGACGGTCGAAGCCCTGCGCATCTGCCGGACCAAGATGCAGACCCGCGGCGTGCAGCGGGCCAAGGTGATCGCCACGGAGGCGTGCCGGCTCGCGGTGAACGGGGCGGCCTTCGTCGAGCGCGTCCGCCGGGGGGTGGGCCTCGACCTTGAGATCGTTGACCGCCAGACCGAGGCCTATCTCGCCGTCACCGGCTGCGCGGCCCTGGCCGATCCGCTGGCGGAATCGGTGGTGATCTTCGATATCGGCGGCGGCTCCACCGAGATCGCGTGGCTGGACGGTGCCGCCGCCAACCCCTCCACCGACCCGACCCTGCGGATCCGGGCCTGGGATTCCCTGCCCGTCGGCGTGGTCACGCTGGCCGAGCGCCATGGCGGTGCCGAGGTCACCCGGCGCATGTTCGAGGGCATGGTCGAGGAGGTGGCCGGCAAGCTGTCCCCCTTCGCGCTCCGGGCCGCCGCGGCCGCGACCGCGCCCCATTTCCATTTGCTCGGCACGTCGGGCACCGTCACGACCATCGCGGCGATGCACCTGCGGCTGGCGCGCTACGAGCGGCGGCGGGTCGACGGCCTGTGGATGAACGACGACGATGTCACGACCGCGATCGACGATCTCCTGGATACCCGGCTCGAGCAGCGGGCCGACAACCCGTGCATCGGCCGCGACCGGGCCGATCTGGTGCTCGCCGGATGCGCGATCCTGGAGGCGATCCGCCGGGCCTTCCCGTCCGATCGCCTGCGCATCGCCGACCGGGGGCTGCGCGAAGGATTGCTGATGAACATGATGCGCGAGGACGGGGTCTGGATCCGGAAGGCCGTGCGATGAGCGACCGGCGCGGCGGCGCGAGTTCCGGCGGCGGTGTGCGCGGGGAACTGAAGCAGCGGGTGAAGACCGGCCGCGGGCGGACCCTGTCGCAGAAGCGCTGGCTGGAGCGGCAACTCAACGACCCATACGTGGCCCGGGCCAAGCGCGAGGGCTACAGGTCCCGGGCGGCCTACAAGCTGATGGAGATCGACGAGCGCTACAAGCTGCTGAAGCCCGGCCAGCGGGTGGTCGATCTCGGCGCTGCCCCGGGGGGCTGGTCGCAGATCGCCGCCCGGGCGGTGGGTCCGTCGGGTCGGGTCGTCGGCATCGATCTGCTGGAGATCGAGCCGATGGCGGGGGTGGACTTCATCACCCTGGACTTCCTCGATCCCGAGGCCCCCTCCCGGCTGACCGCCTTGCTCGGCGGCCCGGCGGATCTCGTGCTGTCCGACATGGCGGCCAACGCCACCGGCCACAAGAAGACCGATCACCTGCGCATCATCGGCCTCGCGGAAACGGCCGCGGAGTTCGCCCGCGAGGTACTGGGGCCGGGGGGCGCCTACCTCGCCAAGGTGCTCCAGGGCGGCACCGAACATGCTCTGCTGGCCGACCTCAAGCGCGACTTCGCGACCGTCCGCCACGTGAAGCCGGCGGCGAGCCGGGCGGATTCGAGCGAACTCTACGTCCTGGCCACAGGCTATCGCGGGACGCCGGCCGGTGTCCCGGCCCCCGACGGGGACTGAGCCAAACGGCGATGCTGGTCGCCTGGGCGTTGGCGCAGTTCAATCCCGCGCCGCTGCGCCTGCGCCGGCTCGGCTACGTCCGGCAGAGCGGGCTGCTCCACGCCCGATCCCGGCGCTGCCGCGCCGCCTGGACGCCGCACCTGGAGCATGCGCGCGGCGTGGTCGCAGCCGCCGCGGCGGCGACGCCGCGGCGCGGGCTGGCGGTCGTCATCGGCTCCGGACTCCTCGACGACGTGCCCCTGGATCGTCTCGCAACCCTGTTCGAACGCGTCAGCCTCGTGGACGCAGTCCATCCCTGGCCGGCGCGGCTCGCGGTCCGACGCCACGCCCATGTCAGCCTGGTGACCGCCGAGATCGGGGCCGGCCTCGCCGGGGACCTGGCCGAATGCTGCGCGGGCGCAGATCTCATCGTCTCGGCCAACCTGCTCTCGCAGATCCCGATCGTGCCGCTCGACACCTACGAGGCCCGGGGACGCGTAGCACCTTCCCAGCTCGGGGCTCAATTGATCGAGGCCCATCTCGCAGCCCTGGACGCCTTTGCCCGAACCGCCGGACGGGTCTGCCTGATCACCGACACGGTGCAGCGCGAGGAGGATCGCGCCGGGAGGATCACCGACAGCCTCGACCTGATGTTCGAGGTCGCCCTGCCCCAGCCGGAAGCGGCTTGGGATTGGGAGATCGCGCCCTACGGCGAGATCGGCCGGCATCACCGGCTGGTCCACCGGGTCCATGCCTATCCGGACTGGCGCGCGGCCCGCCGCTGAGCGGCGCGGACAGAAAAGGCCGCCCCGATTTCCCGGGACGGCCTTTTTCAGTTCCATCGTTGGCGACGTCCGCTCACTCGGTTGGTGCGTCCTCGGAGGGCGTGCGCGTCTCCCCGTCTTCCGCGGCACTCTCGAAGCGCGGACGGCGGCGGCGGCGCGGCTTGGCCGCCGGAGCCTCCTCGGCACTCGCCTCCGGCTCCGGGATCGCGTCCGGCGGCTCGGCGGCTTGTACGGGGCGCGCAGGCGCCATCAGGAACGCCGGCAGGCCGCTCGGATCCTCGGCAGCCACGACGGGTGCGGCCTCACGGCGGCGCTCGCGCCGCGGGGCGGCCTCGCGGCGCGGAACGCCCTCCGATCGGCCCTCGGCTCGGGGCTCCTGCCGGTTGTCGGACCGCGGCTCCGATCGTGCCTCTGTCCGCGGTGCCTCGCCGCGTCCGTTGTCGTAGCGGTTCTGGTCGCCGCGCAGGTCCTGACGGTTCTCGGAGCGACCGTCCTGCCGGTTCTCCTGCGCACTCTCCTGGCGCGTTTCCTGCCGCGTATCTTGACGGTTATCCTGGCGATCCTGCCGAAAATCCTGCCGGCCGTAATCCTGGCGGTCCTGCCGGTTGGCCGGACGGTCCTGACGATAATCAGGGCGCTGGTAATCGGGCCGCTGATAATCCTGGCGCGGCTGATCCTGACGCGCTTGATCCGGCCGGCGGTAATCCTGCCGGCCGGTGTTGTCCCGGCCGTTGTTGTCGAAGCGCCGCTGGTCGCGGTTCTGAAACCGGTCCCGGTTCTGGCGGCCGTCCTGCTGGTTGGACTCCGCGCGGTTGTCGTAGGGCTGGGGCTGTTGGCCGGGATCGCTGTCGTCGTAGCCGTTGTAGGCGTGACCGTTCTGGGACGCGCCGTTGCCCTGCCCGTCCTCGTCGCCCTCGTCCATCTCGTCGTCGAAGCTTCGGCTCGCGTAGCCGCCCGTGTTTGCCGGGCGGGTCTGCTCCTGAGCACCAGATACAATCCGGAAGTAATGCTCGCCGTGCTGGAAGTAATTTTCGGCCGCTACTGGGTCACCAGCCGCCAGAGCGTCCCGCGCGAGCTGCGCGTATTTGTCGGCGATGTGCTGCGGGGTGCCACGAATTTTGACATCGGGACCGTTGGATTCGTACGAGCGCGTCAGCGGATTCGGACCTTTCGGCCGGTTCCGGCCGCGCATCCGTCGATTCTGATTTGGTCTCATTGGTCTGTAATGACCCTCGTTCACGCAAACGACTGTCTTCAGGAGCGCCCGGCAAAGATCTCGAGACGCAGACCGGTCAAGCGCACCCGGCGGCGCCGCGCGTTCGGCCGCATTGCGACCGTCGCGTCAGTCTGACCATCCCTCGCACCGCGTGCCCTCACCAGGCACCGGAAACCAGCTGATTGTCAGGTTCGAGTGTTGCCGAACCGCCGCGCCATCACGCGCGCTCTGGTTCAACGTCTGGGGGATCAGCAAACCCATCGACGACCAGCGTGCATCGCTGACCATACGATCGTCCGTCTTAACGAACGGTTCGCGATCTTCAAGCCGACACTAGCGTTCCCCGGCTCATGCAACAAGCATTTTTTCGACGGTGAAGCGTCGACCCTTACTTAGGCTTCCGTGTCGCCGTTGGGAAGACCGAAGCACAGGACCCTGTCGTTGGCCGCCAGGTCGCGGGTCAGGCCGCGATCCGAGAAGCCGGCCGCGAGGGCGAGACAGCGCACGGCCGCCGCCTGATCGTAGCCGATCTCCAGGGCGAGCGTCCCGCCGGGGGCGAGCAAGTTCCCGCCGTGAACACCGTCGAGAATGCGCCGGTAGGCGTCGAGCCCATCCGTCCCGCCATCCAGGGCCGCGATGGGATCATGGGCCCGGACCGCCCGGTGGAGGGTCGGGATCACGGCGCGCGCGATGTAGGGGGGATTCGAGACCACGAGGTCGAAGGCGCCCTGGACCGCATCACACCAGTCCGAGACCGCGAAGGCCGCCCGCTCGCCGAGCCCGTTCGCCGTGGCGTTGTGGCGGGCCACCCGCAACGCACCGAACGCGCGGTCGAGGCCGATCCCGGAGGCGCGGGGAAGCTCGCTGAGGAGCGCCGCCAGGATACAGCCGGACCCGGTGCCGAGATCGAGGCAGCGCAGGGGCGCATTCCGGTCCGGCGCAGCGGCGAGCGCGGCCTCGACCAGGATCTCGGTATCCGGCCGCGGGACCAGGGTCTCCGGCCCCAGCCGGATGGGCAGGCCCCAGAATTCCCAGGTCCCGAGGATGCGGGCCACGGGCTCCCCGGACAGCCGCCGCGCCAGGGCAGCGTCGAGGGCGGCGGCCTCGTCGTCCCCCAGGGGCCGTTCTCCGTCGAGGAGGAGGTCGCGGGCTTCGATCCCGAGGATACCCAGCACCAGAAAGCGGGCATCCCCGGACACTCCGTCGAGACCGCCGGCCTCCAGGACGGCCACGCAGTGCCGCAGGGCCGCGCGGCGGGACAGGCCACGGCTCGATCCGTTCGTCACGACGGCGCTCAGGCCATGCCCTCGGCGGCCAGCAGCTCGGCCTGATGCTCGGTGATCAGGGCATCCACCACCTCGTCGAGGGCCGTGCCCGCCATGACCTCCTCCAGCTTGTAGAGGGTCAGGTTGATCCGGTGATCGGTCACCCGGCCCTGCGGGAAGTTGTAGGTGCGAATCCGCTCGCTGCGGTCGCCGGAGCCGACCTGCGCCTTGCGGTCCGCGGCCCGGGCGGAATCCTTGGCGCTGCGCTCGGCATCGTAGAGCCGCGCGCGCAGCAATGTCATGGCGCGGGCCCTGTTCTTGTGCTGCGAGCGCTCCTCTTGGACGAACACGACGATGCCGGTCGGCAGGTGGGTGATGCGGATCGCCGATTCCGTCTTGTTGACGTGCTGGCCGCCCGCCCCCTGGGCGCGCATCGTGTCGATCTTCAGGTCCGCATCGTTGACGTGGATGTCGACCTCCTCGGCCTCCGGCAGCACCGCAACGGTGGCGGCCGAGGTGTGGATGCGTCCCTGGGTTTCGGTGTCGGGCACGCGCTGCACCCGGTGGGCGCCACTTTCAAACTTGAGCCGGGCGAACACGCCGCGCCCCTTCACCTCCGCCACGACCTCGCGGAAGCCGCCGACCGTGCCCTCGCTCTCCGAGATCACCTCGACGCGCCAGCCCTTCGACTCGGCGTATTTGGCGTACATGCGGAACAGATCCCCCGCGAACAGGGCCGCCTCGTCGCCGCCGGTGCCGGCGCGGACTTCAAGGATCGCGCTCTTCTCGTCGGCGGCATCCTTGGGCAGGAGCAGGAGCTGGAGGTCGCGATGCGCAGCCTCCAGCGCGGCCTGCGCCTCGGGCTTCTCGTCGGCCGCCAATGCCCGCATCTCAGGGTCGGTGCCGGGCTCGTCGATGAGAGCCTCGACACCCGCGAGGTTCTCCAGGGCTGCCCGATAGAGGCGGATCGCCGACACGACCGGATCGAGGTCCGAGAGCTCGCGCGAGAGCTGGACAACGGTGTCGGGATCGCCCTCGCCCGTGGCGAGCTGTGCGGTGACGAAATCGTGCCGCGCCAGGATGGCGTCGAGGCGCTCGGTGGGGAAGGGGATCATCGCCCGTGTTTCTGCAGGTCAGTGCGCTTTGGTCCAGCCGGGGCGCGGCTCACGTCTCGAGCGCGGAAGGGCGCGGCTCGCCGGGTCTTCGACCCGGCACGATGTCCTCCCCTCCCCGCCCCGCCGATGCGAGGGCGGACGCCGCGGCGCGCCGCCCGGAAGCGCCGTGGCGTTGCCGTACATCCCCGGCCGAATGTTCGGCAAGGGCCGGCCTTAGATAGGGATGCCGCGGGCGTGCGCGAAGGCGGTCAGCGCCGGACGCAGGGAATCGCCGTCGTGCATGCGCGCCATTTCGGCGTCGATGAGTTCGGTCACGGCATCTGCATCGAGGCTCAGCACCATCGCCTTCACCGGTCCGATGGCGGCCGGCGACATGGATAGATCCCGGTAGCCGAGGCCGATCAGCGCCATGGCGTCCAGCGGCCGGCCGCCGATCTCGCCGCAGACCGTCACCGGACAGCCGGCGGCGTTGGACCGCTCGGCGATCAGCCGGAACGCCCGCAGGGCCGCAACGCTGAGCGGGTCGAACCGGTTGGCGACGCGCCGGTTCTCCCGGTCCACCGCGAACAGGAACTGCATCAGATCGTTCGAGCCGACGGACAGGAAATCGGCCTCCTGGGCGATCTCGTCGATCTGGAACAGCAGCGAGGGCACCTCGATCATCGCCCCGAGCTTGCACTCGCTCGGAAGCCGGTAGCCGTGGCGCTTCAGGTAGGCCTTCTCGCGCTCGACGATGCCGCGGGCACGCACGAACTCGTCCACCGTGGCGACCATCGGGAACATGATCTTGAGCGGGTCGCCGTCGGCGGCCTTCAACAGCGCCCGCAACTGCATCCGCAGCAGAGCCGGCCGGTCGAGGCCGATGCGGATCGCCCGCCAGCCCAAAGCCGGGTTCTCCTCCTCGAGCTTGGCCATGTAGGGCAGGATCTTGTCGCCGCCGATATCGAGGGTCCGGACCGTCACGGGCTTGCCGGCCGAGGCCGCGAACACCTTGCGGTAGAGGTCCTGCTGCTCCGCGGCCGACGGCATGCGCTGCGCCACCATGAATTGCAGCTCGGTGCGGAACAGGCCGACGCCCTCGGCACCGGTCTCGTGCAGGTGGCTGAAATCCACCAGCAGCCCCGCATTGAGGTGCAGGCCGACCCGCACCCCGTCGCGGGTCCGCGCCGGGACGTCGCGCAGGGCCCGGTACTGCTCCTGCCGGCGGGCGCGCAGGCGCACCATCTCGGCATAGGCCGCCTCGATCTCGGGGCCGGGCCGCACGTGGATCTCCCCCGCGACGCCGTCGACGATGATCGCGTCTCCGGCGTCGCAGAGCGCCGTGGCGTTCTCCACCTCGCCCACCGCCGGGATCCCGAGCGCCCGGGCGACGATCGCCACATGGCTGGTCGGACCGCCCTCCTCCAGGACGATGCCGCGGAGCGTCGAGGCCTCGTAATCCAGCAGCGCCGCCGGCCCCATCGTGCGCGCCACGAGGATCGCGTTCTCGGGCAACACGAGCACCCCCGCCGCCTCGGGGCCGATCAGGGCGCGCAGCAGCCGGTTGGCGAGGTCGTCGAGATCGTGCAGGCGATCACGCAGATACGGATCGGATTGGCGCATCATCCGGGCGCGGTTGTCCGACTGGACCCGCTCCACGGCGGCCTCGGCGGTCAGGCCCGAGGCCACCGCCTCGCGCATCCGCCGGAGCCAGCCCTTGTCGTGGGCGAACATCCGGACGGTCTCCAGCACCTCGCGGCTCTCCGCGGTGCCGATCCGGTCGCCGCGCTCGACGAGGGCGTCGATCGCCGAGCGCACCTCCTCGATCGCCTCGTCGAGGCGCGCGACCTCGCGCTCGACATTCTCGGCGATCAGCGTCTTCACGACGACGCGGGGCTCGTGAAGCACCACGTGGCCCAGGCCGATCCCGTCGGCGAGCGCGATACCCCGGGCCAGGACGGGGCGCCGGGCGGCGGTGCCGGCATCGGGCGCCAGGCCCTCCAGCTCGCCCGAGGCAATCATCTCCGAGAGCACCATCGCGGTGGTCTGGAGCGCCTCGATCTCCTCCTCGGAATAGACCCGGTAGGTCTTGTTCTGGACGGTCAGGACGCCGAGGGTGTTGCCGGCGCGCAGCAGCGGCACGCCCAGGAAGGCGTGATACGCCTCCTCGCCGGTCTCCGGGCGATACGAGAAGGCCGGATGGTTCTGGGCGTCCGAGAGGGACAGCGGCTCGGCGTTGCGGGCGATGAGGCCGACCAGGCCCTCGTCGGCGCGCATCCGGGTCTGGTGAACCGCCTCGCGGTTCAGGCCCTCGGTGGCGAACAATTCGAGGGTGTTGTCGTCCCGCAGCACATAGACCGAGCAGACCTCGGCCACGACGTTGGCGGCGATCAGGACGACAATGCGGTCGAGGCGCGCCTGAGGGCTGACCGGCTCCGCCATCGCTTCGCGGAGGCGGCGCAGCAGCAGGCGCGGGCCTCCGGGCGCAGCGGGCATCGGTTCGTCGTTCCAGTGTCGGTGAGCGGCCTTGGCGTCGACCACCCTGCAACCTTGGCGCCAAGCTCGGGACGGCCGGCGCCGGATGGACCGTGCCGCAGCCGCCAGACGCGCTCTGGGATCGGCGAAACGGTCCGCGACTGTTCAGCTCACACCACGCGACCCGATCGACACCGCGTCGTCCCAGGCTCAGGCCTGATCCAGGCCGTATAGCGAGTGGAGCGTGCGCACGGCAAGCTCCGTATAGGCCGCCTCGATCAACACGGAGAACTTGATCTCCGAAGTGGTGATCGCGCGGATGTTGATCCCCTTCTCGGCGAGTGCCCGGAACGCCTTGGCGGCCACGCCCGCGTGACTGCGCATGCCGACGCCGATCGCCGAGACCTTCACCACATCGGTGGCGCCCTCGATCTGGGCGTAGCCGATCTGCGTCCGCGCCTCGTCGAGGATCATGCGGGCGCGCTCGTACTCGGCGGACGGGACCGTGAAGGTCATGTCGGTGGTCGATTGGTCACCCGACACGGTCTGGATGATCATGTCGACGTTGATGTTGGCGTCCGCCAGCGGCCCGAAGATCGCGGCGGCGACGCCCGGACTGTCCTTGACCTTGCGCAGGGTGATCTGCGCCTCGTCCCGGGAGAAGGCGATCCCGGTGATGATCTGCTGTTCCACGATGTCGTCCTCGTCGCAGATGAGGGTGCCCGGGCGCGCGGCGTCCGGCGGATCGAAGGAGGAGCGGACCGTGGTCGGCACCCGATGGACCATGGCGAGCTCGACCGAGCGGACCTGCAGCACCTTGGCGCCCAGGGAGGCCATCTCCAGCATCTCCTCGAAGGTCACCCGCTCCATGCGGCGGGCCTTCGGCACGATGCGCGGGTCCGTGGTGTAGACCCCGTCCACGTCCGTATAGATGTCGCATCGCTCGGCGCCGATGGCCGCCGCCACCGCCACCGCCGAGGTGTCGGAACCGCCGCGGCCCAGGGTCGTCACCCGGCCGGTCTCGGCATGGATCCCCTGGAAGCCGGCGATCACCGCCACCTCGCCCTTGGCGAAGCCGGCGTCGAGATTCGTCGGGTCGATCTCGGCGATGCGGGCCGAGCCGTGGGCGTCCGAAGTCACAATCGGGATTTGCCAGCCCTGCCAGGAGCGAGCCTTGATGCCGTCCTTCTGGAGCGCGATCGCCAGGAGGCCGGCCGTGATCAGCTCCCCGGAGGCCACCACCGCATCGTATTCCCGCGGGTCGTAGAGCGCGTTCGCGTCCTTGACCCAATCGACCAGCTCGTTGGTCTTGCCCGACATGGCGGAGACGATCACGGCCACCTCGTAGCCGGCCGCGACCTCGCGGGCGACGTGGCGCGCCACGTTGCGGATGCGCTCGACGTTGGCGACGGAGGTGCCGCCGAATTTCATCACCAGACGGGGCATGGTCTCTCGATCGCGGTTCCCGATGGCGACGGGATGGAACCCGTCGCGGCGACGGGGTGGAACCCGCCGCAGAGACGGGCCGGGACCCGCCGCGGGTCGGTCCGAAGGGTGCCCGGCGGGTACAAGCGGCTCGGTGAGGTGTCAACAACCGGCCAAGCATGGCGCGCGCGCGCCGCGGCGACTTACCCGGGGTCGCCATGATAAGGCGCGGGCGGACCTCTGAGGACGGAACGCGCATGGACAGGGCAGCCACGGACCACCGCACCGGGGGCTTCGTCGACCGCGGCGAGGTCGCCCGCTTCGACGCCCTCGCCGCGACCTGGTGGGACGAGGCCGGCCCGATGCGGGTGCTGCATCGGTTCAATCCCGTGCGGGTCGCCTTTATCCGGGACGCCCTCTGCCGCCGTTACGGGCGCGATCCGCGCGCACCTTTTCCGCTCGACGGGCTCGCGATCTGCGATGTCGGGTGCGGCGGCGGCGTGCTGTCGGAGCCGCTGGCCCGGCTCGGCGCGACCGTGACGGGCCTCGATCCAGCGGAGCAGAACATCGCGGTCGCCCGCGCCCATGCGGAGGCGGCCGGCGTGCCAGTCGATTACCGCGGCGAGACGATCGAAGCCGTGGTCGCCGCCGGAACCACCTTCGACGCCGTGCTGATCATGGAGGTCGTCGAGCACGTCTCCGACATGCCGGCCTTCGTGCGCACGGCCTGCGCGGCCGTGAAGCCCGGCGGGATGCTGTTCGCGGCGACGCTGAACCGGACGCTCCGCTCCTTCGCCCTTGCGATCGTCGGGGCCGAGTACGTCCTCGGCTGGCTGCCCCGGGGCACGCATGATTGGGCGAAGTTCGTGACGCCGGAGGAACTCGGCCGCGCGATCCGGGCGGGCGGCCTCGACGTCAGCGACACGATCGGGGTCGTCTACAACCCCCTCACCGACGGATGGCGCACCGGCCGGGACAAGGCGGTGAACTACATGGTCGCGGCCGAGCACCGGGGCTGAACCGGGATGCCGCTTCCGCCGTTGGGATCGCGGCGAAGGAGACGGCGATGCTCGAGAAGATTCCCAGTGCGGTCGGCGAGGCCCTGTCTGGCCTGAAGGCCGGCATGGAGAAGACGGCCTTTCACGCGGACTTTCCGGACATCCCGGCCTCGATCACCGTGAGCAGCCCGGCCTTCGCCGACAGGAGCGCCATGCCTGTCCGCTTCACCGCCGACGGCGAGGGGCTGTCACCGCCGCTGACCTGGAGCGGCCTGCCGGTCGGAACCGCCTCCGTGGTTCTGCTGGTCGAGGATGCAGGGAGTCCGACGCCGCAGCCGCTGGTTCACCTCATCGCGTGGAACCTGCCCCCCGATCTCGCCCAGATCAGCGAGGGCGCCGTCTCCGATCCCGGCCCCGGAAAGACCCTCCCGCTCGGCAAGAACAGCTTCCTGCGTGCGGGCTGGCTGCCCCCGGATCCCCCGAGCGGACACGGACCACACGAGTACGTGTTCCAGATCTACGCCCTGCGGCAGACCCTCGATCTCTCGGACGAGCCGGGCCGCGGCGCGCTCCTGAAGGCCATGGACGGCCACGTTCTGAGCAAAGGCATGCTCATCGGGACCTACGCCCGGGCGTGAGCCCACGAACTTGAGCCGCTCAGCGACTGGTCGGCCCTGAACAGGCTTGCGCCCCCGTCGCGTTGTTCCGTGTCGGCCGTGCCTCTAAGGTCTTCCTCAGCTTCCCCGGTCCGGGCAGCACCGTCGAAACGATAGCGGAGAGCGGGCCTGTGGGGGTCGACGCGCGGACGAGGCGACGGGGTAGCGAAAGCGTGGCGCGCACGCTCGCCGCTTCAGACGTCGGCACCTGGGAATGGCATGGCGCCGACGAGATCCTGCGCTGCGACGCGGTCGCGGCCGCGATGCTGGGCGTGCCACCGGCCCGGAACGATCGCGGCGCGACCTTCGCGCGGCTTCTGGATCGCGTCCACCCCGGGGATCGGCTTCGGATCGGCGCCCTGATCGACGATCGCCTTCGCCAGGGCGGCCTCTTCGTGGCGCAATATCGAACCGTGCCGGAACCGGACGACGTCCGATGGATCCTGGCGCGCGGCCGCTTCAGCCGGGATCGGGAGGGTCGGGTGAGCGAGGCGCGCGGGATCGTCATCGACGTGACCGCGAGCCACGGCGGGGGCTTTCCCGACGAATCCGCCTTCTGCGACCCGGACAAGTCGTCGGTCGGCATCGACCGGGTCGCCGGGCTGGCGCTGACACTGTTCGAGTCGGCCGAATCGGAGCTGCACCAGCCGGCATTCGAACGCCTCAAGCCGTTGCTCGACGTGCTGCTGCACGAGATCGGGCGCCAGCTGGTGGAGACGTCGCCGGCCGCGAACCTCGACATCATCCACTGAGCGACGTCGCGGCCGCGCCTTGCCTTGCCGGGGCGAATCCTGTTATGGCGGCGCCATCCCGCGATGCGTATGCCGTGATCGCTGGACGCGCTCGCGCGTCCTGCCCCTCGGCGGCGTTCCCGATATCTCACCCATGGACGGCCCTCCGGGCTCGAGAGACCGATGAAGATCCGCAACTCGCTCAAGTCCCTGCGCGGCCGCCACCGCGACAACCAGCTCGTGCGCCGCAAGGGCCGGGTCTACGTGATCAACAAGACCCAGAAGCGCTTCAAGGCCCGCCAGGGTTGAAGGCTTTCGGCCCGGCCGCGGTCGGGCAAGGGCGGCCGCTCCCACACGGGCGCGGCTGCTTTCGCGTGCGCGGCACCGCGGCACGTTGACGGGTCTGTCGGCGGCGCACACTCTGGCGTCATGATCCCGACGCGCTGCCTCGCCGCCCTGGTCTTTCTTTCGGCCGTCAGCGCCGCGACGCCGGGGGCGCTGGCCGCGGCCGACGCCGGGCGGCCCAACCGCGCGGCGCCCGAGGCGAAACCTGTGCCGAAGCCGCCGAGCCTCGACGACCTGTTCGCCCGCCTGCGCGCCAGCGAGGATCCGGTCGAGGCCAAGGGGATCGCCCGGCTCATCGAGCGGCGTTTCGCCGGGTCCGGCAGTGCCACCGCGGACCTGCTCACGGACCGGGCTCGCCACGCCGTCTCGGCGCACGAGTTCCCGCTCGCGGCCGAGCTGATGGACCGGGTCACGGCCCTGGAGCCCGACTGGTCCGAGGGGTGGAATCGGCGCGCGACGGTGTTCTGGCTCCTGACCGACAGGGATGACGCCATCGCCGATCTGAAGCGGGCGCTGGTCCTGGAGCCGCGCCATTTCGAGGCCTGGGCCGCCCTGGGCCGGATCTACGAATCCCAGGACGACAAGGTTCACGCGCTGGCGGCGTTCCGCCGGGCCCGGTCGCTCTATCCGCAGATGGACAAGATCGGCGAGGCGATCGATCGTCTCGCGCCGGAGGTCGACGGCCGCGACCTGTGACCCGGGTGCTCGGAATCGTGCTCGCCATCCTGGCGCTGCCCATAGCGGCGGTGAGCCTCATCCTGGCTGTCGGCGCCGTCATCAGCCTCGTGATCAGCCTTCGGGTCGGCGCTGAATATCCGCCGGCCGGGCCCTTCGTCGACGTGACCGGCGGGCGCCTCGCCACGATCCAGGACGGGCCCGCGGGCGGGGTCCCGATCGTCCTCCTGCACGGTGCCTCGGCCAATGCCTCGGACCCGATGGAGGGCATCGGCCGCCGCCTCGCGGCCCGAGGGTTCCGGGTCATCGCCTTCGACCGGCCGGGATTCGGCTGGAGCGACCGGATCGCCGGGGCCGAGGCCGCGGCGCCGGTCGTGCAGGCGCGGCTGATCGCCGAGGCGCTGGCCAACATGGGTGTCGGTCCGGCGATCGTGTTCGGCCATTCCTGGGCCGGTTCGCTGGCACTGGCGCTCGCCCTCGATCACCCGGAGCGGGTCTCGGCCCTCGTCCTGGCGGCGCCCGTGGCTATGCCGATGCCGGACCGCATGCCGGACCTGCCGTGGTACTGGCGGCTCGCCGTGACGCCCCCGGTGGCGTGGCTACTCAGCCGCACCATCGGTCCGCCGGTGGCGCAGCGTTTCCTGCCGGAGGCGGCGCGCCGGGTCTTCCGGCCGCAGCCGGAGCGCCCGGATTACCCGCAAGCGGCCCGGGCCGCCCTGGTCCTGCGCCCCGGGACGCTGCTCGCCAACGTTCAGGATCTCCTCGGCCTGACCACGGCGCTCGCGGCGCAGAGCCCGCGCTACGGCGCGATCCACGTGCCGACCCTGGTGATCTCCGGCGAGGCCGATCCGATCGTGCGCAGCGACCTTCAGGCGGTACCGCTCGCGCGCGCGATCCCGGGGGCGCGGCTCGTGCTGCTGCCGGGGATCGGGCACATGCTCCAGTACGTCGCCGCGGAGCGCGTGACCGAGGAAATCGCCCGGCTCGCCGGCGAGACGACCGCGGCCGTGCCGGCTGCCACGCCGTGAGCGGCGGGGTGGCGGCGCGGATCTCAGACAGGTCTCCCTGATCCGCGCCGTCCACCCGACCAAGCGCGATCTTTCGATCGGTTGCCCTGAGCCCTTCGATCGGACGCCGTTGAACGGTCTCAGGCTGCCCTGCGCACAGGACCAGCGGACGGGTCTTAAAAACCGGGTCGCATACGAATCACGCCTTCTCGGCGTGCTCCCGCGTGATGAAGGCGAGCCGGACGAGGTTGGTCGCCCCGGGCGTGCCGAAGGGCAGGCCGGCGACCACGATCACCCGGTCGCCCACCGCGGCGAACTTTTCGCGCACGGCAAACTTGGCGGCGCGGAACGACATGTCGTCCACGTCGCTGGCATCCTTCGTGACGATCGGATGGGTGCCCCAGGCCAGGGCGAGGCGCCGCGCGGTCTCCCGCCGTGGCGTCAGCGCGATCACCGTGGCGTTCGGGCGCTCGCGCGAGAGACGCAGGGCCGTCGAGCCGGAACTGGTCCAGGCCATGATGGCGTCGAGGTCGAGAGCGTTGACCATCTGGTGCGCCGCCGCCGCGATGGCGTCGTTGGCCGTGTGGTCGGGGGTCGCACTCTGCGCCCGGATGATCGACCAATAGAGCGCGTCCCGTTCCACCTGTTCGGCGATCCGGTTCATGGTCTCCACGGCACCGATCGGATGGGCACCCGACGCGCTCTCGGCCGACAGCATCACGGCGTCTGCGCCTTCGTAGACCGCGGTGGCCACGTCCGAGACCTCGGCGCGGGTCGGGACCGGCGCGGTGATCATCGATTCGAGCATCTGGGTCGCGACCACCACCGGCTTGCCGAAGCGCCGGGCGCTGCGGGTGATGCGCTTCTGCACACCCGGAACCTGCTCCAGGGGCATCTCCACGCCGAGATCGCCCCGGGCGACCATCAGCCCGTCCGAGATCTCGATGATCTCGTCGAGCCGCGTCAGAGCCTGCGGCTTCTCGATCTTGGCCATCACCAGGGCGCGGCCGGCGCAGACCTTTTTCACCTCGGCGACATCCTCGGGCCGCTGGACGAAGGACACGGCGATCCAGTCGGCGCCGGCATTGAGGCCGGCGTCGAGATCGGCCCGATCCTTGTCGGTCATGGCCGGCACCGGGATCACCGTGTGCGGCAGCGATACGCCCTTGCGATTCGAGATCCGTCCGCCGACCTCGACCCGGGTCACTGCCCGGTTCTGCGATGTCTCGACCACCGAGAGCCGCAGCTTGCCGTCATCGAGCAGGATCGCGTGGCCGGGCTCCAGGGCCTGGAGGATCTCCGGATGCGGCAGGTGGCAGCGGTTCGAATCGCCGGGAGTCGGATCGCCGTCGAGCACGAAGGCGGCACCGGCCTCGATCATCACGGCGCCCTCCGCGAAGGTGCCGAGCCGCAGCTTCGGCCCCTGCAGATCCACTAGGATCCCGATCGGGTGCCTGGCTTCGCGCTCGATGGTCCGGATCGCCTCGACCTTCTCGGGCAGCAACTCCCGCGGCAGATGGCTCATGTTGAGCCGGAACACGTCCACGCCCGCGCGGAACAGCCGCTCGATCATCTCCGGCGAGTCGGAGGCCGGCCCGAGGGTGGCGACGATCTTCGTGCGGCGCGAGCGTTTCAAGCGATATCCTCCGGAATCCTCGGCGCGCGCCCTGGAGGCTCGCCGCGTGGTGATGATGGGACGTGGGTGTGCGCATCCCGGGCAGGGCCGCGCAAGGGCACGGGCGGGGCGTTACGGTTTCGCCGGCGCATCGGCCCGGTTGGGATCGGTGAGCTGGATGGTCCAGCTCTTCTGCTCGCCGGTATCGACCTCGAAGAAGCCGTTGCGGTCATAGCCGCGGGCAAGGCAATCTTCCATGCCCCGGATCGTGAACTCCGAGTCGCGGGTGCACATGAGCGAGCGCCCGCTCCATTCGCCGCCGCGCGTGTAGTCCACCGCGAAGACGTAGTAGAACCGCGCCGCCAGCGCACCCTTGAGCAGGGTCTCGCAGGCTTTCGGCGCAAGGTCCCACCACCCCTCCGTGACCCAGCCCTGCGGATCGCGATAGCCGAGGGCGATGCCGACCTTGCTGCCGGTCTGGTTGCACAGGCGCAGATCGGCCTTCGCCGGGCTTGCGCTGAAGAGCGCGAGCCCGGCCACCGTGACTGCGGAGAGGACCGGAGCGTGCAGCTTAATTGACCAGGATGATGCGGCAGTCGTTGACATTGGTACGGGTCGGGCCGGGGTTCACGAGGTCGCCGAGGGCCGCGAAGAACGCGGTGGAGTCGTTCTGATCCAGCATCGCGGCCGGGTCGAGGCCGGCGGCGCGGGCGCGTTCCAGGGTCGTGGGATCGACGAGCCCCCCCGCCGGATCGGTGGCGAGACCGCGGCCGCCGTCGGTGCCGTCGGTGTCCGCGCTGATGCCGGAGATGCCCGGCTCCCCGTCCAGCGCCAGCGCCAGCGCCATGGCGTATTCCTGGTTCGGGCCGCCATTGCCCTCGCCCCGGATGGTGACGGTGAGTTCGCCCCCCGAGATCAGCGCGACCCGGCGCCCGGCCGCCTTGTGGCGCTTGGCCTCGACCGCGTGCTCGGCCGCGACCGTGCGGGCCTCGCCCTCCAGGTCGGCCCCGAGCATCACCGGCTCGTAGCCCGCGGCCCGGGCCGCCTCGGCGGCGGCGTTCAGAGCGTCGATCGGACGGGCGATGATCCGGTACTCGGCCCGGGCGAAGGCGGGGTCACCGTCCTTGGGCGTCTCGTTGTTGGGGTCGTTCAGGAGGCGCAGGCCCTCCTCGGGCAGCGGGATGCCCCGGCGCTCGCAGATGGCGCGGGCCTCGGCCAGGGTTGAGGGATCGGGCACCGTCGGGCCGGAGGCGATCACGGCCGGATCGTCGAACGGCACGTCCGAGATCGCGAGGGTGAGAATCCGCCGGGCGTTGCGGGCGGCCAGCGCGAGGCGGCCGCCTTTGATCCGGGAGATGTGCTTGCGCACCGTGTTGATCTCGCCGATCGGCGCGCCCGAACGCAGCATCGCCCGGGTGATCGCCTGCTTCTCGGTGAGCGTCAGGTCACCGGCCGGGGCGATCCAGTTGGCCGAGCCGCCGCCGGAGAGGAGCACCAGCACCTCGTCCTCCGGGCCGGCCTCGGTGGCGAGCCGCAGGGCCTCCTTGGTCGCCGCGAGACCGGCCTCGTCGGGCACCGGATGGCCCGCCTCGACCATGTGGATCCCCGGGGCGTCCTGGCCGTAGCCGTGGCGCGCCACCGCCAGGCCGACGATCCGGTCGTCGCCCAGCCCGTGCTGCTGCCGGTAGAACCGGCTCGCCACCGCGCTCATGCTGCCGGCCGCCTTGCCGGCGGCCAGGATGATCAACCGGCCCGGGCTCGGCGCCGGCAGATGCGGCGGCAGGCAGAGATCGGGATGGGTGGCGCGGATCGCCGCCGTGAGCAGGCGGTCGAGCAACGCGCGCTGCGCCTGGATGGCCGGATCGGCGACGGGCGGGACGGTCTCGGTCATGGCGTCGGACGGGCTCCTCTCTGACCCGATCGCGCGGTCCCCGCCCGTTTCTCTGCGGGCGGCGGGCCCGTTTCTTGCCGTGAGCGCACGATCCTTGATAGGTGATCTGCCCGAGCCGCCGCGCCACGGCAAGCGCCATCGGCACCCCCGCACAGATCTGAAGACCTCGGAGCCCCGTGACCCGTCCGGAGATTGAAGTGGCCACCCCGGATCCGTATCCGGCGCCGCATCCCTGCGAGATCATACCCGGCGACCCCGGCTGCGGCCTCGTCATCGCCTGCGACCACGCCTCGAACCATGTTCCGCCGGATATCGATCTCGGCCTGCCGGCCCGCGAGTTCGCCCGGCACATCGCCTACGATATCGGCGCGGCGGCGGTGACCCGGCGCATCGCCGCGCAGCTCGGCGTGCCGGCGATCCTGACGAACTTCTCCCGCCTGATCATCGACCCGAACCGCGGGCGCACCGACCCGACGCTGGTGATGCGCCTCTCCGACGGCGCCGTGGTGCCGGGCAATGCCCGGATCGACGAGGCCGGCAAGCAGGCGCGGATCGCCCGCTTCTACGCGCCGTTCGACGCCGCCATCGCGGCGGCGATCGCTCGGGCCGAGGCCGCCGGCCGGCCGCCCGCGATCCTGACCATGCACAGCTTCACGCCGTATTGGCGCGGCAATCCGCGGCCCTGGCATGTCGGCATCCTCTACGACCGCGACGCGCGTTTCGCCCGCCCGCTGATCACGGCCCTCGAAGCCGATCCCGCCGGCCTGACGGTCGGCGACAACGAACCCTATGGCGGCGGCCTGCCGGGCGACACGATCGATCGTCACGCCACCGCGCGCGGCCTGCCCAACGCCCTGGTGGAGATCCGCCAGGATCTGATCGCCGGCGAGGAGGGTCAGCTCGAGTGGGCCGCGCGCTTCGCCCGCATCCTCCGGCCGCTGATCGCGTCTTGATCCCGGCGCGCCCGGTCCCGAAATCCTGGGACTGTGCAAGAAGTGGAAAGCCTTCAATGAGCGAGATCGACGCCCAGACCCGGACCGAACTCGAAGCGGCCGTGTTCCGCAGGCTCGTCGCGCACCTGCGCGCCCGCACGGACGTGCAGAACATCGACCTGATGAACCTCGCGGGATTCTGCCGGAACTGCCTTTCGAACTGGCTCAAGGACGCCGCCGACGCCCACGGCGTGCCGATGACCAAGGACGAGGGCCGCGAAGCGGTCTACGGCATGCCCTACGGCGCCTGGAAGGCGCAGTTCCAGACCGAGGCGAGCGCCGAGCAGCAGGCGGGCTTCGCAGCCTCACGGCCCGAGGGACACTGAACGGCCGCGAATCGGCTAAGCTTCCGGTAAGTTCGCCCCGTTAACCACGGGTCGAGGGCGCAACCGCGCCGTGCAGTCCGGAGAGCTCCATGAACGCCCATTCGATGCCCAGCGCCGCGTCCCAGCGGCCCGGCGGCGACGTCTCGTCGGCCGAGGGCGTGGCCGCCGACGAGCTGAAGCAGTTCATCGAGCGCCTGGAGCGGCTGGAGGAGGAGAAGGCCGGCATCATGGGCGACATCAAAGAGGTGTTCGCCGAGCTGAAGGGCCGGGGCTTCGACGCCAAGGCGGTCCGCACGATCCTGCGGATCCGCAAACAGGATCACAGCGAGCGCCAGGAGCAGGAGGCCATCCTCGAGCTCTACATGCAGGCCCTCGGCATGGCGTAGGCCAGGGTCCGGGACGACTTCCGCCCGTTCGGGGCGACACGGCCCCGAACGGCGGCTCAGGGGGCGTCTGGGCGGCGGACCGACGGGACCGGGGACCCCGGTTGCGATCTCACTGCGCGTCGATCGCGGCCGGGCGGCTCTCCCCGCTCAAGCCGAGGGTGCGGCCTGGATAGCCGGCGGTATCGAAATAGCGCGTCCCCCCGACCGTCTGATACGTCAGGATCGTCGCCAGACCGGTGGCGTCCGGGTCCGAGCGCACGACCTTCGCTTCGGTTATGGGCGTCGCGCCGTTGACCAGAGCCTCGGTGAGGACGCGGCCGACCAGGGTGCCCGTTGCGGGGATCGTGAGATCGAGGATCCGGGCGATCGTCTTGCCGAGGTCAGCGTTGCTCGCCGGGACCGGGCTCTCGAGGCCGGCGCGGAAGCTCGGGCCCAGGGCGCCCATCACGTTCCTCGTGTCGGCCCGCGAGAAGCTGCCGTGCATGCCCTGGCCCTGCTGCAGCGCGGTGTCCGAGACCTCGACGCCGCAGGTGGTCGGATCGGCGCAGCCGGTGGAGAAGCTCCGGAAGTTCACGACGATGGCGGGCATCGGGGTCAGCGCCGAGCCGTCGAGGGCGATGGCCGAGAGCGGTAGCGTCCCCGGGATCGAGCCGAGGGCGGCGCTGACGAACAGGCCGCTCACGTAGTCCTGCCGCGACAGGGCCTCGACCACCCGGCGCGCCAGGGCTTGGTCGCCGCTCGGGAGGTAGACGAGGTCGGACCCGCCATTGGCCGCCACCACCACGTCCGGCTTGACCGGATCTGTGCCGATCAGGCCGTTCGCCCGGCTCGGGAAGCTGTCCGGTGCGAGCTTGGCGCCCTTGGCGTCGGGATCGAACAGGTTCGAGCCGAGGGCATGCGCGATGTCGATGGCGACGAAGCCGGGCGGAAGCTGACGGGTCGGGACGCCCTTGTAGCTCTGGGTGGCCGCGAAGCTCGTCGCGCTCTCCTTGGAGATGGTCGAGAAGCCGTGATCCGAGGTCAGGATCACGTCGGTCGTGTCGGCGAGCCCCTGCTCCTTCAGCGCGGCGAGCAGGGTGGCGAGGTTGGTGTCGGCGTTGTGGATGGCCGCCAGGCTGGTCGGGCCGTTGATGCCGGGAACCAGCTGGCCCAGACTGTCACCCTGGTTGTGCTGTGTCCCATCCGGATCCCGCGACCAGAACACCAGCACGAAGGGGGCCTTCCGCGCCGCGAACAGCGGCAGCACGGCCTTGGTCGCCACGTCGGCGAAATAGGCCTGCTGCTCGACATTGGCCGCGACGGTGCCCGGCGTCTCGGCGTTCCCGGCCGCTCCGTTGGCGCCCCGCGTCGGCGCCTGGACGGGCAGGCCGGCCGCGCCGAGGCGGGTCTTGAGCTCGTCGCTCAGCGGGATCCCGCCCGCGCGCCCCGTGCTGTCGTCGATCAGGATCGTCTCCTGACCGGCGCGGGCGGTGTGATCGAAGACCAGGGACGGCCCGAGCTTGCCGATGCTCGCGGTGGACAGGCCCTTGGCATGGGCGGCCCGTAGGATCGTCTCCTCGTTCAGGTAATTGCCGGCGAAATGCTCGTCGACGTCGCCGAGGACCGGGTCGTTCTCCAGGAACGGCGTGAGGCTCTCGCCCGCACCCGGCACCGGAAACGCCGTGTAGATCGTGTTCCCGTACTGGCCGGTATCGCCGAGCATGTGCCCGGTCGCCATGGCGGTGGCATTGGGCATCGTGAAGGTCGGGAACAGCGAATGGGTGTTGGTGAACCGCACGCCGGCCCTCATGAGCCGGTCCATGGTCGGGGCATTCGTGGCGTCGACCATGCCGTAGCGCAGGCCGTCGGCGACGAACAACACGACATTGCGCGGCTCTGCCTGCGCTCCGGACGCGCCGAGGAGCCCCAGTCCGATCAGGCAGGATGTGAGTGCGCGCAGCACGATGACTCTCCGTAGCGTCCGGCAAGCGGCGTGAGCGGAGACTGTGACAGGCGCGTGACAGAAGGCTTGCGGGGCGTCGTCTGGGAGGAGCACGATTGGTTCCGCGTCTCCCCCTCCCCCGCAAAGGGGGGGGGGGGAAGGGAGAGCGCGGGACGATCTTGAACCGCATAAACGAGAATCCGTCCAGATTCCCGTACGTAATCGAGCGCCCTCAGGCCGCGCGCTTGGCCCGGTTCAGCAGCTTGCGGTTGATCAGGACCTCGGCGATCTGCACGGCGTTCAGGGCCGCGCCCTTGCGCAGGTTGTCCGAGACGCACCAGAAGTTCAGGCCGTTCTCGATGGTCGCATCCTCGCGGATGCGCGAGACGTAGGTCGCGTCCTCGCCGGCCGCCTCGTGGGGCGTGATGTAGCCGCCGTTCTCGCGCTTATCGACCACCAGCACGCCGGGGGCGCTGCGCAGGATCTCGGTGGCCCTCTCGGCCGAGAGCGGCCGCTCGAACTCGACGTTCACCGCCTCGGCATGCCCGATGAAGACCGGAACGCGGACCGCGGTCGCCGTCAGCTTGATCTTGGGATCGAGCATCTTCTTGGTCTCGGCGACCATCTTCCACTCTTCCTTCGTGTAGCCATCCTCCATGAACACGTCGATGTGGGGGATGACGTTGAAGGCGATGCGCTTGGTGAACTTGCCGTCCTGCTTGATCTCGCCGGCGGTGAAGACCGCGCGGGTCTGGTTGAACAGTTCGTCCATCGCCTCTTTGCCGGCGCCGGAGACCGACTGGTAGGTCGAGACCACCACGCGCTTGATCGTCGCCGCCTCGTGGAGGGGCTTCAGCGCGACGACCAGCTGTGCGGTCGAGCAATTCGGGTTGGCTATGATGTTGCGCTTGGAGAAGCCGACCACCGCGTCGGCATTCACCTCGGGCACGATCAGCGGCACGTCCGCGTCGTAGCGGAAGGCCGAGGAATTATCGATCACCACGCAGCCCTGCTGGCCGATGCGCGGCGACCATTCCTTCGACGTCTCGCCACCCGCCGACATCAGGCAGATGTCCGTGTCGGAGAAGTCGTAGGTATCCAGCGTTTTGACCTTGAGCGTCTTGTCGCCGTAGGAGACTTCCTGACCCTGGCTGCGGCGCGAGGCCAGAGCCACGACCTCGTCGGCGGGGAAAGCCCGCTCGGCCAGGATATCGAGGATCTCGCGGCCCACGTTGCCCGTGGCGCCGACGACGGCGACCTTGTAACCCATCTCTCGTCTCCGCGCGGAAAACCCTGACCGATCCGGGCGCCGCGCCCCTGCCAGACATATCGGCCGAAGGATCGTTCGTGCCGGACAGCGCCCATCGACGGGCGCGACCGCAGACCCCGTCCTGATCGGAGGTGGGATCGACGGTCCGGCCGAGCAAGGCGCGCAAGGGTTAGCCCTGTCAAGGCCGGCTCCCGCGCAACGATCGATTCACCCTGCGCCGGAAAAGCCGACGGCGGGCCGCGGACCGGAAAGGGAATTCAATCCTTTCCTGCGATCGTCGCGGGCGGACCATGGGGTCCGTTGTCCGCACGGGGTGCCATGCTGATCGGATCGGCAGATGCGAGGGGCGGGATCGCGCCCGCGGGGCTCGTCGAGCGGACCGCGCTGTCGCCGGGGGCGCTCGGCCTGCGCCTCGTCCTCGCCTCCTCCATCATCGCCCTGCTGTGCGTCTGCGCGTGGCGTCCGGTAGTCGGGCCCGCCGCCACGGTCCCCGGCATGTCCCTGGCCGCTGCCGGCACCGGGCTCGTCTTCGTCCCGACGATGCGGGCGCCGGCGGCACCGCCGCCCCTGCCCGCGGCCCGGTTCGACGTGGCGGAGCCCGGTCTCGACCCCGTGCGCGTGTCCGCCCGGATCGATCCGCGATCGGGCCTGCGCGAGGATACGCTCACCCGCGGCGACTTCGATGCCCTGGAGGCGCCCGCGCTGCGGGTGACGCTCAGCCGCGGGACGGAAGCCGGCGCGGCACCCACGCTGTTCGTCCTGCTGGCCCGGCGGGCCGCAACAGGCCCGACCATCGATCGGCCGGCCCTCTCGGTCCTGCGGACCGGTGCGCGCGGCCAGATCGACACCAAGTTCGGTGCGGTGGAAATCCTGGAGGTCACCTTCGGCGGGCCGACGCCGCGAACCTGTGCGGGCTTCGTCACCCGCGGAGCCGCTTTCCGGCTCGACGGCTGGTCCTGTGCGCCGCTCGGGCGGCCGCCCGAGCTCCAGGCGCTGACCTGCACACTCGACGCGCTGCGCTTCCTCGATCTGGGCGATCCGGAGACGACCACGACCTTCGCGGGCGCTGCGTCGGCGCGGTCCTGTCCTCCCGCCTCGCAGGTCGCGGAGGCTTCGGACGGGGCCGGATCCAGCGCGAAACGGTCGCGAAATAAAAAATGAGGCTCAAGTGTGGCAAAACGCGTAAGCTCGGCCTTGAAGGCGGAACAACAGCCTCGGCCAAGCGTCTTCTCGTCAAAGGCGGCGAACTGTTAAGTTTCGCCCGTCACACTGGTGACACTCACAGATAAGGTTGGCCATGCGCTCGCTCAGAATCGCCCTTCTCGGCGTCATCGCCGCCACCGGCCTCGGCGCGTTGGCCTCCGCGCCCGCCGAGGCGCAGGATGGCTTCGTTCCGGGCCCGATCTACCGGGTCAGCCGCCCGCTCCCGATCCGCGTGCGCCCCCGCAGCTGGCTCGACGCCGGCAACGTGCCGCTCACCTCCAACGTTCCGGGCGCCGGCGGCTCGCGCAACCCGGCCCTCAACCCCTACCTGATCGCTGCCTCCAACCAGCTGACGCCCCCCTACGGCCCGAGCGATCGCTACGGCCGCGGGATTCTGCCGGATCCGATCACCAACGGCCCGTTCATCGGCGCGCGCTCGTCCGCGGTCCGCAACGTCGACCTGTCCTTCGTCGACCGGCTGGACCCGACCTCGCCGCTCTACGGCCGCCCCTACTGATCACAATCGCCCAGACACATCGAACGTCGTGCAGCGCGGTCCCTCGGGTCCGCGTTTCGCGTTTGCGGCCTCCTCATCCGGGCCTTCACGGATACCCGATATCCTGTATGCCAGGAGCGGTGGGCACGGGTGTGCCGCCGCCGCGAGGGTTGTGCCATGAAGCCGTTCGACTGGGTGTCCGGGTATCCGTCCCTGCGCATGCCGATGTTCGGGCGCAATTGCGTGGCGACCTCGCACGCCCTGGCCGCGCAGGCCGGGATCCAGATGCTGCAGGCCGGCGGCAACGCCGTGGATGCGGCCATCGCCACGGCGGCCGCCAAGACCGTGACCGAGCCGTGCAGCAACGGTCTCGGCTCGGACGCCTTCTGCATCCTGTGGGACGGCCAGGCGCTGCACGGCCTCAACGCCTCCGGTGGGGCCCCGGCGGCCTGGACCCGCGACTACTTCCTGCGGAAATACGGGCCCGCGGAGCGGCCGCCGATGCGGGGCTGGGATTCCGTGACCGTCCCCGGCGCGGTCGCCGCCTGGGTCGCGCTGAGCGAGCGCTTCGGCCGCCTCCCCTTCGCCGACCTGATGCAACCGGCGATCCGCATCGCCGAGCGCGGCTATCTCGCGCCGGTGGTGGTGCAGCAGAAATGGGCGGCGGCCGCCCGGGTCGAGGCGATCACCCGGCAGCCGGGCTTCGCGGAGTTCTTCCTGCCCCGCGGCCGGGCCCCGGAGGTCGGCGAGCTGGTGACCTTCCCCGGCGCCGAGAAGACCCTGCGGCTGATCGGCGAGACCAAGGGTGAGGCCTTTTATAGGGGCGAGATCGCCGAGGCGATCGCCGCCCATGCCCAGGCGCATGGGGGCGCCCTGACGGCGGCGGACCTCGCCGGGTATCGCCCCGAATGGGTGACGCCCACCGCCCAGGACTACCGCGGCTACACGCTGCACGAGATCCCGCCGAACGGCCAGGGCATCGCCGCGCAGATCGCCCTGGGCATCCTGGAGCATTTCGACCTCGCCGGTCTGGCCGTCGACGGACCGGAGGCCCAGCATCTCCAGATCGAGGCGATGAAGCTCGCCTTCAGCGACACCTACCGCTACGTCGCCGATCCGCGGGGGATGGCAGTGACGCCGGAGGCGATGCTCGACCCGGCCTATCTCGCGGGTCGCGCCCGGCTGATCGACCGGAACCGCGCCCAGGTGTTCGGCCCCGGCAAGCCGCCCGCCGGCGGGACCATCTACCTCACCGCGGCGGACGAATCCGGCATGATGGTGAGCTTCATCCAGTCGAACTTCATGGGCTTCGGATCCGGAGTCGTGGTTCCCGGCTGGGGCATCTCGCTACAGAACCGCGGCTACGGCTTCGTCCTCGATCCGGAGAGCCCCAACGTCGTCGCCCCCGGCAAGCGGCCGTTCCACACCATCATCCCGGGCTTCCTCACCCGGGACGGGGCGCCGGTGATGAGCTTCGGCGTGATGGGCGGCAACATGCAGCCGCAAGGCCATGTCCAGACCCTGGTGCGGATGCTCGACCACGGCCAGAACCCGCAGGCGGCCTGCGACGCGCCGCGCTGGCGCGTCAGCGAAGGCCTCGACATCAACGTCGAGGCGGCGATGCCGGCCGCCACTCTGGATCGGCTGAAGGCCCTAGGCCACCGGCTGGAGGTGATCCAGGATAGCTATCAGGATTTCGGTGCCGGCCAGTTCATCTGGCGGATGGGCGACCCGGCGGTCGAGGGCTACGTGGCGGCGAGCGATCCGCGCCGGGACGGGCAGGCCGCGGTCTGGTGAGGCGCTACTTCAGCTGGACGCTGTCGACCAGCTCGCGGAACTTCGCGAGCACCCCGGTCCGCTGGTCCTCACGGACGACGCCGAGGGCGCGCAGATAGCCGTCCGGGTTGAACCGGATGGTCTGCGAGACCACCACCGGCATGTTGGTCGGCTGGTCGACGGCGCGGGCCACGATCTCGTGCCAGTCGACGCCGTTCGAGCGGTAGCTCTGCGCCCGCTCGATCACGAAATCCTTCAGGGTCTGGTTCGAGGCCAGCGCCGCGCGGGCGAAGCCGTCGCGCTGCTCGGCGGTCGGCGGCTGTTGCACCGCCTGCGCCAGCACCAGGATCGGCTGCTCCAGATTCTGCATCTGGTCCTTGGGGCCTTGGGTCAGCAGGACGGAGTTTCCGGCGAGCACCCGGACGGGACGGAAGCCCGCCAGGTCGGCGATGCGGAAGGGCAGCGCGTCGACCTGCTGGTCCAGCGTCAGCGCCGGACGCAGGCTCACCCCGGTCACCATCCGCCGCATCGAGTCCTCGGTCTCGGCGTCGGGCAGCGCCTGGGCGATGACCAGGCCTGTCACGCTGGGCGCGCCGACGACCAGGATCCATTTCCGGATCGCCGGCGCGGAGGCGTTCGGGTCGGCGGGCTGCTCGCCGGTGTAGAGCATGCCCTCGTTGTCGCCGATCTTGATCTCTTCGCGCTTCTCGACCGCGAACCCCTGGCTCAGGAGGTTGGCATCGGTGAAGCCGCTGACGAGTTCCGCGAAGGCGTTCGGCGGCAGTTCCACCACCGAGACGGTGGCCCCTCCCTCCTTGCGCTCGAAGCCCGAAAAACGCCGCGACAGCGTCATGTCGGCCGGGGGCTCGAAGCCGAAGCGCGAGCCCGGCGGGAAGATGGCGTCCCCGGCCCGGGCCGGGGCGCCGGGTCCGAATGCCAGGGTCGCGAGCACGAGGGTCGCGCGGACGAGGTTCCGCCCGCGACGCAGCGTCAGGTTACGCACCAGCATCGGCCTTCGTGTCTCCCCGGCGGGCCCGGTGGGCCGCGCCTTGCGCGATGCGTCCGACGGCGCGCCGCCGCTGTCAAGCGGCTGGAAGATCAGGATATTGGGAGGCCCGATCAGCCGGCGGGCGCGGTGACCCGGCGCAGCGTCAGGTTGCAGCGGCCCCCGGTCGGCAGAAAACCGGCGCGTGGATCCGCGTCGAGCAGAACGCCCGACGGATAGAGCCGGTCGATCCCGTGATGGATCAGCCGCGCGGCGCCGCCGATGACGAGGGCGTCGCCCGCGAGCAGCCGGACCGAGCGCGTCGGATCTTTGCGCCGCAGACCGCCGTAGCGGAACAGAGCGGGTGCCCCGAGGGACAGGGAGACGACCGGGGCGGACAGGTCCGCCTCGTCCCGGTCCTGGTGGAGCCCCATGCGGGCGCCCGGGTCGTAGAGGTTGATCAGGCAGGCCTCCGGCGGGGCTGGGTAGCAGGCGAGCCGGTCCCAGGCCGCCAGGGCCGTGTGCGGAATCGCCGGCCAGGGCCGTCCCGTCTCGGGATGCGCCGCCTGATAGCGGTAGCCCCGGATGTCCGAGACCCACCCGAGCGGCCCGGCATTGGACATCCGCACGGAGAAGGGCGTGCCGGTGCGCGGCATCCGTGGCGTGATGGCCGGCGCGTCGTCGAGCACCGCGGCAACCTCGTCGGCCAGGCGGAGGCGCGCCGCCGGATCGAGGAAGCCCGGGTGGTGGATCAGGCCGGGTGCGAGTTCCCGCGCCACTCAGGCGGCCGCCGCGTCCCGTTCGAGGACCGACCTGGCCGCGACGGTGGTGTCCGCGTGGAGACGGTAGATCAGGGGCTCGCCGGTCCGGATCTCCAGCGCCGCGACCGTCTCGCTGTCGAGCTGATCGAGGACCATGACCAGGGCCCGCAGCGAATTGCCGTGGGCCGCCACCAGCACCCGCTCGCCGCGCATCACCCGGGGCAGGATCGCCTCGATATAGAAGGGCAGCACCCGCGCCGCCGTGTCCTTGAGGCTCTCGCCGCCGGGCGGCCGCACGTCGTAGGAGCGACGCCACTGGTGGACCTGCGCGTCGCCCCAGCGGCCGCGGGCCTCGTCCTTGTTGAGGCCCGACAGGTCGCCGTAATCGCGCTCATTGAGCGCGCCGTCCCGCAGCACCGGGATGGCCGCCAATCCCATCTCTTCGAGCATGAGCGCGCAGGTGTGCTGCGCCCGCACCAGCCCGGAGGTGAACGCGACGTCGAAGGCGTGGCCCGCCCGCTTCAGCGCTTGTCCCGCGGCCCGGGCTTCGGCGATGCCGCGCTCGGTGAGGTCGGGATCGCGCCAGCCCGTGAACAGGTTGAGCCGGTTGAATTCGCTCTGGCCGTGGCGGGCCAGGACCAGGATGCGTTCCATCGGCGGTGCGGTCCCCGTCACAGGCCGAGCACGTCCGCCATGGCGTAGAGCCCCGGCGGCTTGGGATGCGCCCAGAGGGCCGCCTTGACCGCCCCGGCGGCGAACAGCCCGCGGTCGGCGGCGTGGTGGCTGATCGTCAGGCTCTCGCCCGGGCCGGCGAAGATCACGCTGTGATCCCCGACCACCGTGCCGCCCCGAAGGGTCGCGAAGCCGATATCGCCCGGCCGGCGCGCCCCGGTATGCCCGTCCCGGGTCGAGACGCGGACAGCCTTCAACTCGACATCGCGGCCCTCGGCGGCGGCCTCGCCGAGCAACAGCGCCGTTCCCGAAGGGGCATCGACCTTCATGCGGTGGTGCATCTCGCAGATCTCGATGTCGAACTCGTCCCCGAGCGCCTTGGCGACCCGCCGGACGAGCTCGGCCATCAGGTTGATGCCGAGCGACATGTTCCCCGATTGGACGATCCGCGCGTGATAGGAGGCCGCCTCGAGCTTGGTCAGATCGTCGTCCGACAGGCCGGTGGTGCCGACCACGTGGACGATGCGGGCCTGAGCGGCGAGTTCGGCGAAGTGGATCGTGGCCGCCGGGGTTGTGAAATCGAGCACGCCGTCGGCGGCGGCGAAGGCCGTGAGCGGATCGTCGGTGACGGGGACGCCGAGGGACGGGAGGCCGGCGAGCGTGCCCGCATCCTGCCCGAGCGCCGGCGAGCCCGCCCGCTCGATCGCCGCGGAGAGCGCGCAGCCCTCCGCTTCGGCGACCGCGCGCACCAGCATCCGCCCCATGCGCCCGTCGGCGCCGACCACAACGAGCCGCATCCCGATTCCCGTTCCCGTGCCTCGTGGCGCGGGCCGTCCAAGCCAGCTGCGCCATCCTTCGTGGGCCCCCGCATCGCCGCGGGGGCCCGGAGCCGATTAATCCTTCTCGGGCGCGATCGGCTCAAGTCCGCCGATGTGCCGCTGCGCGTAGAGCGGCAGGCCGATCTGCTTGATGAGGTCGAGCTGCGTCTCGAGAAAGTCGATATGGCCCTCCTCGTCCTCCGCCAGCTCCTCGAACAGGCGCATGGACACGCGGTCGTTGATCGAGTCGCAGTACTGCGCGGCTTCGAGGTAGAGGTTCCGCGCGCCGTGCTCGGCGGCGAGGTCGCACTCGATGACCTCCTGGACGTTCTGGCCGATCCGGAGCGGCTCGAGTTCCTGGAGATTCGGGAACCCTTCCAGGAACAGGATCCGGTCGATGAACCGGTCGGCGTGGTTCATCTCCTCGATCGATTCCTTGCGCCAGAACTTGGCCAGATCGATATAGCCCCAGTTGTTGAGCATGCGGAAATGCAGCCAGTATTGGCTGACGGCGGTCAGCTCGCTGCGCAGGCCGCGGTTCAGATACTCGATGACCTTGGTGTCGCCCTTCATAGCCCCCGGACTCCTTGCAATCTTTTCTGGCGGGGGCAGTCACGTCAGGCGGCGACTCCCTCATCCGCAGTTTGGAGCAAAACCAAACTGCAAGCCTGAGCGCAAGCTGTCGAGCAGGCATGGCTGCCCTCCGATGGCTCGTCCTGACCGAGCGCGCTCCGCATGATGGCACGGATGGTTCGGGCGCAGCGCCCGCATTTCGGGCTGCATCCGAGGCAGGCATAGACCTGGGCCGGTGTCCGGGGGCATCCCGGTCCGGGGGCCAGGCAGGAGCGAACGGCGCCGTCGGAAAGGACGTTGCAAGAACAGACGATCATGCGTGCCGCAGATCCCGCCTTCTTCCAGTGCGGCCCGAGGGTTCCGGGCCGAACTCCTGCACTCCGCCAGATTAGAAAAGTTGAAAACTAGCGAAGTTTCAACATCTTACCGGTCTTTTTCGGAAATGGCATCCGACTTTGACCGGGTCAAGAGACCCGGTTCGATATGTTCGGGCCAAGCCCCCATGCGCCGGGGCGCCCGACCCGGCGGCGGGGCGTCAACGCGCGAGTTCGCGCAGCCCCAGGCGGATCAGGACCCTGGCCTCGGCCTCCGGCCCGGCTTCCCTCAGCGCCGCGGCGATGGCGGTCGCGGCCTGGATCTGCGGGTAGCCGAGATTGACGAGGGCCGACACGGCATCGGCCACCGGCCCGGAGGGGGCGCCGGTCTCCGCGGCGCCGCCCAGGGCGACCAGGGCGGGATCCATGGGGGTGAAGGCGGGGGCCTTGTCCTTCAGCTCGGCCGCCAGCCTCGCGGCGAGCCGCGGTCCCACGCCGGGTGCGCGGCTGATCGCCCCCTTGTCGCCCGTCGCGATGGCGCCGGCCAGGGCCTCCGGCTCCAGCACCGAGAGGACCCCGAGCGCCACCCGGGCGCCGACGCCCTGCACGGTCTGGAGCAGGCGGAACCACTCCCGCTCCGCATCGGACCGGAACCCGTAGAGGCGGATCATGTCCTCGCGGACATACGTCTCGATGGAGAGCTCCGCGGGCTCGCCGACCTTAGGCATGCGCTGAAGGGTCCGGGCCGAGCAATGCGCGATGTATCCGACCCCCGAGACGTCGAGGATCACGAAATCCTCTCCGAACGAATCCACCACGCCCCTGAGTTTCCCGATCATTCCAAGCCCGCCCGCTGTCGAGGGATGCCTACAGAAGCGCAAGCGCGTCCGCCAGACGCGCTTGAGCCCGCCGGGACTTCATGAAATCACGGGCGCCGCGCCGGCCGAGCTTGGCCGGCCATGGGGGGACGAGCATGCGCGCGCCACTTTTTGCCCTGCTGGGCCTGCTGATCCTGGCGCCCGCGCGGGCGGCGGAGGACCCCGCCGCGGCGGCCGTTCCGGTCGCGCCCAGCGCGGATCCGACCCAGGTGCGGCCGGGCGCGTACGTGCTCGATCCCGACCACGGCAAGATCACGTGGTCAGTCTCGCACCTCGGCTACTCGACCTATTACGGGCAGTTCGCCGGCCTGACCGGCACCCTCACCCTCGATCCGAAGGCCCCGGAGAAGAGCCGCCTCGCCGTGAGCGTGCCCCTGGCCGGGGTGATCACCGGCAGCACCCGCCTGAACGAGCACCTCGCGGCGCCGGACTTCTTCGACACCGCGAAGTTCCCGGCGGCGACCTTCACGGCCACCACGGTCGAGCCGACGAGTCCGACCACCGCGCGGATCACCGGCGACCTCAACCTGCGCGGCACGGTCCGGCCGCTCGCCATCGACGCGACCTTCAACCAGGCCGGGATCCATCCGGTCGACCAGCGCTATACTGTCGGGTTCGACGGGCGGGCCATGGTCAAGCGTTCGGAGTTCGGCATCAACGCCTACCTCCCGGGCCTCGGCGACGAGGTCAGCCTGCGCATCGAAGGGGAGTTCAAGGCGGTTCCGTGAGGACGTTGCCGTGCGGCGGGCCGGGTGACGCCGGCCCCGGCGCGGGTGTAGGCAGCCGCCGTCGCTGCACCGCGTCGGAGAGGTGGCCGAGCATGACGAAGCGCGTTGTCGACGGGGCCCGGACCAGCCAGACCCGGCGGGACGGCCGAGACGGCCTCGTGGAGGTCCGAGCGCTGCGCCGGCCATCTCTCTTCCTGGCCCTGGTCCTTGCCGGACCGGCCTGCGCGCAAGCGCCCTCCCCCGCGCCCGTCGCCCCGGCATCCCCCCTCGACGGCTATGCCGAGGCGGCGGCCACGACGATCATCGCCGAGCAATCCTGTCCCGGGGTTCAGGTGAAGGCCGGGCAGCTGACGACCCTGCGCCTCGGCGCCCGGGTCAATGCCGGCCAGGAAACCGTGCTGCAGGAGAAGCTGCGGACGCGCGCCTCCCAGGTCCGCCAGCAACTCGCCGCAGACGGCCGCGAAGCGTGGTGCGCGGGGGCGCTGGCGGCGTTCGGGCCGCAGGGCAGCGTCGCCAGGGGCATCCTGGCCACCGGAGCGCCGATCCGGTGAGCGCGTCCGCCGAGGATTGACACGGCGGTGCCTCGCCCCTACTGAGCCCGCATGGCGCGCGGCCTCTCAAGGGGTCCGCGCGTTTCGCGTTGTCCGGGCTCGAGCCCGCGCAATGACTTCAAACAAGAAGCCGGTCCAGGGGCAGCCGCCCCGGAGGCCGTTCGAGAACACGAGAGAACGATGTTCGCAGTCATCAAGACGGGCGGTAAGCAGTACCGCGTCGCCGCCAACGACACCATCACCATCGCCACCCTGGCCGGCGAGGCCGGCGAGGCCGTGACCTTCGGCGAGGTCCTGCTGTTCGCCGACGGCGCGGGCGCGACTCAGGTCGGCGCCCCGACCCTGTCGGGCATCAGCGTCACGGGCGAGATCGTGCGCCACGGCCGCGACAAGAAGGTGATCGCCTTCAAGAAGCGCCGCCGCCAGAACTCGCGCCGCAAGCGCGGCCACAGGCAGGACCATACGGTCGTGCGCATCACCGGCATCCAGGCCTGAGGCACGGCCCCGCAGGGCGCGTAGTGGTCCGTCAGGACCCGATCCGCGACCGCACCCCCGCAGATCAGAATTCGGAGTTCATCCCATGGCACACAAGAAGGCAGGCGGCTCGTCCCGCAACGGTCGCGACTCGGCAGGCCGGCGCCTCGGCGTCAAGAAGTTCGGCTCGGAAGCCGTGATTCCGGGCAACATCATCGTGCGCCAGCGCGGCACCAAATGGCATCCCGGCACCAATGTCGGCATGGGCAAGGATCACACGCTGTTCGCGCTTGTCCCGGGCCATGTCCGCTTCGAGACGCGCCGCGGGCGCGACTTCGTAGCGGTAACGCCGCTGGCTGAGGCCGCGGAATAACAGGCGGGCGCCCCACGTGGCGAAGCTGGCGTCCCGCCCGGTGTCCCACACCGGACCGGAGACGTCGTTGCCAGGCCCCTGACGGGCCGGGTCGGACGGAACACCGGGGAGGATGGGACGCCATCCTCCCCTTCGTCGTCTTGAGACGGTTCCCCGGGCCGGGCGCGCCGTTCCTGCGAGGGCACGATGTTCCCCGACCTGACCCGCGACGACGTCTTCCGGATCGAGACCCGCCGGCTGTGGCTGCGCTGGCCGACCGCCAAGGACGCTCCGGCCATCATGGCGCTCGCGGGCGAGCGGGCCGTGGCTGAGATGACCGCGCATATCCCGCATCCTCTGGGGCGCGAGGCGGTCAATGACTTCCTGGTGAAGGTCCGCGGTGCCAACAACGCCGGCACGGGCCTGACCCTCGCCCTCACCCTGCGCGCCACCCCCGGCCGCCTGATCGGCCTAGTCGGGATCGCGGGGGACGCGGGTGCGCCGCATCTCGGCTACTGGCTCGGCCAGCCCTGGTGGGGGAACGGCCTGATGAGCGAAGCCGCCGGGGCCCTGGTCCACGCCTTCTTCGCCTATGCCGGGGGCACCTGCCTGACCGCGGGGGCGCTGCCGGCGAACCGGGCCTCGCAGCGCGTGATCGAGAAGATTGGGTTCCGCTGGACCGACCGGCGGTCGACGCCGAGCCCAGCCCGCGGTGGCGCACGGGACCTGGACTGGTTCGCCCTGGACGGCACCGAATGGGCCGCGCGCCAGCGGATCACCGAGCCGGACCTGGCGGAAGCGTCCTGAGCGTCCCCGGGCGCCGGGCCCGATCGGGCACCCCATATTCATCGCCGGGCGGCCTACGGGCCGCCCGCAGGCACGAGCGACGAGACGGACCGTGAAATTCCTCGACGAAGCCAAGGTCTATATCCGGTCCGGTGACGGTGGCCCCGGCTGCGTCGCGTTCCGGCGGGAGAAGTTCATCGAGTTCGGCGGCCCGAACGGCGGGGACGGCGGACGCGGCGGCGACGTCTGGGTCGAGTGCGTCGAGGGGCTCAACACCCTGATCGACTACCGCTACCAGCAGCATTTCAAGGCCAAGAAGGGCGAGCACGGCATGGGCTCGAACTGCCACGGCGCCAACGGCGCCGACGCGGTGCTGAAGGTCCCGGCCGGCACGCAGATCTTCGCCGAGGACGGCGAGACCCTGATCGCCGACCTGACCGAGGTCGGCCAGACGATCCGGCTGGCCAAGGGCGGCAACGGCGGCTTCGGCAACGCCTATTTCACGACCTCGACCAACCGCGCGCCGAAACACGCCAATCCCGGCCTCGAAGGCCAGGAGATGTGGATCTGGCTGCGGCTGAAGCTGATCGCCGATGCCGGCCTCGTCGGCCTGCCAAATGCCGGCAAGTCGACCTTCCTGGCGAGCGTCACGGCCGCCAAGCCGAAGATCGCCGATTACCCGTTCACGACCCTGCATCCCGGGCTCGGCGTGGTCCGTTCGGACGGGCGCGAATTCGTGCTCGCCGACATTCCCGGCCTGATCGAGGGCGCGCACGAAGGTGTCGGGCTCGGCGACAAGTTCCTGGCCCATGTCGAGCGCTGCCGGGTGCTGCTGCACCTCGTGGACGGCACCACCGAGCACGCCGGCAAGACCTATAAGCTGGTCCGCGGTGAGATCGAGGCCTACGGCAACGGCCTCGCCGAGAAGCCCGAGATCGTGGCGCTGTCCAAGGCCGACGCGCTCGACGCCGAGACGCTCAAGAGCCAGGTGGCCAAGCTGAAGCGCGCGGCCGGACGGGCACCGCTGGTCCTGTCCTCCGCGAGCCGGAAGGGCGTGCCGGAGGCGCTGCGCGCACTCCAGGCTGAGATCGACGCCAGCGTGGAGGCGGACAGGGAGCCTGTGGCGGCCTGGGAGCCGTGATTGGCGGCGCGGCGCCTGCGCGATAAGCTGGCGCCGGAGACAGCCCGATGCCCAAGCTGCTGACGATTCGCGACGAGGACTTTCAGCGCGCGCGCAATCTTGCCAGTCGCCTCGGCACGTCACTCGACGAGGCCGTCGCGACGGCCCTTCGGGACCTGGATCGGAATACGTCCGCCGAGGGCGGGTTCGATCCTGGCCAACAGGCCGAACTCGCGGCGATCCGGGCGCTCGTGGCCGAAGCGCGCCCGCACATCGTACCAGGAGCCCTCAACGATCACGGCTGGCTCTACGATTGGAACGGTCTACCGGCGTGATCGCACTGGACAGTTCCGCTCTCGTCACGATCGCGCTCGGCGAACCCGAGGGGCAGATCTTTGACGAGATCATCGTTCGTCATCGCGCGCTCGTGGGACCGCCGACCCTCCTCGAAACACGAATGGTGCTCGGCTCTCTGATGCCAACCTTCGCCGATGCGTTTCTCGATCGCCTGATCGCCACGCCCAGCATCCGGACCGTCGATTTTGACTTGGAAGCCTACCGAGCTGCTGCTCACGCCTTCGGCCACTACGGCAAGGGTCAAGGTCATGCCGCCTGCCTGAACTTCGGCGACTGCCTGTCTTATGCCGTCGCCAAGGTCCACGCCGTACCGCTCCTCTTCAAAGGCAACGATTTCATCCATACCGATTTGGTGCCCGCCTACAGCCCGGCAGCTTGAGCGCGCCACCCCGGTTCCGATCCGCCCCTTCAGCCTTCGCATAAGGCTGTCCAAGACCGCAGCCGTCGTCCAAACCGCCCCGTACCGCCCGTCCGCGAAGAATCATGATCCCCGCCCTCGAAGATTTCCGCCGCGTCGTGATCAAGGTCGGGTCGGCTTTGCTGGTCGACCGCAATGCCGGCCGCCTCCGACATGCCTGGCTCGCGGCCCTGGCCGAGGACATCGCCGAGCTGCACGGGCGCGGGGTCGACGTGCTGGTCGTGTCCTCCGGCAGCATCGCCCTGGGCCGGACGGTGCTGGGCCTGCCGCCGGGGCCCCTGCGGCTGGAGGAGAGCCAGGGGGCGGCCTCGGTGGGGCAGATCACCCTCGCCCGGCACTGGGCCGAGGCGCTGGGCCATCACGGCATCGTGGCCGGCCAGATCCTGGTGACGCCGCAGGACACAGAGGAGCGGCGCCGCTACCTTAACGCCCGGGCAACCGTGCTGAAGCTCCTCGAGATGCGCGCCGTGCCGGTCGTCAACGAGAACGATACGGTGGCGACCTCGGAGATCCGCTACGGCGACAACGACCGCCTCGCCGCGCGGGTCGCCACGATGATCGATGCCGACGTGCTGGTGCTGTTCTCGGATATCGACGGCCTCTACACCGCACCGCCGAACAGCGACCCGGACGCGCGCCACCTGGCGGTCATCGAACGCATCACCCCGGAGATCGAGGCGATGGCGGGCGGGCCGGCCTCCGAGCTGTCGCGGGGCGGCATGCGCACCAAGGTCGAGGCGGCCAAGATCGCCGTATCCGGGGGCACCCATCTGGTGATCGCGGACGGGCGCGGGAAGAACCCGCTGAAGGCGCTGCGGGAGGGTGCGCGCTGCTCGTGGTTCCTGTCCGGCTCCACGCCGACCGCGGCGCGGAAGACCTGGATCGCGGGGTCCCTCGAACCCAGGGGGTCGCTCACGATCGATTCCGGTGCCGTGCAGGCCCTCCGGGGCGGCGCCAGCCTGTTGCCCGTGGGTGTCCGGGCGATCGACGGCAGCTTCTCCCGCGGCGATGCCGTGGAGATCCGCGATCCCGAGGGCCGGGCGCTGGGGCGCGGCCTCGTCGCCTACGACGATGCCGAGGCCGCACTGATCATCGGGCATCCCAGCGCACGGATCCCGGATTTGCTCAACTATCCCGGCCGCGCCTGGATGGTGCATCGCGATGACTTGGCCCTGTTCTGAAGAATGCCGTGACGGAGCAGCATTGATGTCGAACGCGTCTGATTAAGTATTGTTGGCGACTGTGACACAGCACACTTGTCGGTGCGCCGCACGATGTGCGAAGACAGCGCCCTTCCCCGTCGAGCCGGTGAACGGCCGTCGCGAACTGAGGACGCCAGCGTGCCCGTCCTGAATCTGAGATCGGACTTCGCTGAGGCCGACGCCCTGCCGGAGCAGATGGCGGCGATCGGCCGGCGCGCCCGTGCGGCCGCCCGGCGGATGGCGCTGGCCTCGGCGCAGACCAAGGATCTCGCTCTGAAGGCGATCGCCGAGCGCCTGCGGGCGAACCGCGACGAGATCCTGGCGGAGAACGCCCGCGACGTGGCTGCCGCGCGCAGCGCCGGTCAGACCGCCGCCCTGATCGACCGGCTCACCCTCGATCCCGGACGCCTGGCGGCGATGGCGGACGCCGTCGAGAAGATCGGATTGCTGGCCGACCCGGTGGGCCGCCAGCTCGCCGCCATCGAGCGGCCGAACGGCCTGCTGATCGAGCGCATCGCGGTGCCGCTCGGGGTGATCGGGGTGATCTTCGAGAGCCGCCCCAACGTCACCGCGGATGCCGGTGCGCTGTGCCTGAAGGCCGGCAACGCCGCGATCCTGCGGGCGGGCTCGGACAGCCACCGCAGCGCCATGGCCATCGCCCGGGCGATGAGCCGGGGGCTGGCCGATGCCGGCCTGCCGGAAGACGCGATCCAGCTGGTACCGACCCGCGACCGCACGGCGGTGGGCTTGATGCTCGCCGGCCTCGACGGCTGCGTCGACGTGATCGTGCCCCGGGGCGGGCGCGGTCTCGTCACCCGCGTTCAGGCCGAGGCGCGGGTGCCGGTCTTCGCCCATCTCGACGGCATCAATCACGTCTACGTGGCCGCCGCGGCCGATCTCGCCATGGCCCGCACCGTGCTGCTCAACAGCAAGATGCGCCGGACCAGCGTCTGCGGCGCCGCCGAGACCCTCCTGGTCGACCGTGCCTGCGCGGCGACGCATCTCGCCCCCCTGGTCGGCGCCCTGCTCGATGCCGGCTGCGCCGTCCGCGGCGACGCCGAGACGCGGGCGGTCGATCCCCGGGTGACCGCCGCCGCGGAGCAGGATTGGCACACCGAGTACCTCGACGCGGTCATCGCGGTCCGGGTGGTCGACGGGATCGCCGCGGCGATCGAGCATATCGAGACCTACGGCTCGCACCACACCGACGCGATCATCACCGAGGATGAGGCCGAGGCGGCCCGATTCCTAGCGGAGGTCGATTCGGCGATCGTGACCCACAACGCCTCGACGCAGTTCGCCGATGGCGGCGAGTTCGGGTTCGGCGCCGAGATCGGGATCGCCACCGGGCGGATGCATGCCCGCGGCCCGGTGGGCGTCGAGCAGCTCACGACCTTCAAGTATCGCGTCCACGGCAGCGGCCAGATCCGTGCGTGACATCGGCCGAGGGTCCGGCGTGCGGCTGAGTTTGCCGCCGAGCGCGCCCGGCATGCGGATCGGCCTCTACGGCGGATCCTTCAACCCCGCGCATCTCGGCCATCGCCACGTCTCCGTGCTGGCGATGCGTCGGCTGGGGCTGGACCGCGTCTGGTGGCTGGTCAGCCCCGGCAACCCCCTGAAGAGCCGCAAAACGCTCCCGACCGTCGCGGAGCGGTGCGCCCAGGCGCACCGGGTCGCCCGGCATCCGCGCATCGCCGTGACCGGCGTCGAGGCGGCCCTCGGCGTCCGCTTCACCGTGCAGACCCTGTGCTTCCTCACGCGTCGCTGCCCCGGCGTCCATTTCGTCTGGATCATGGGCGCTGATTCGCTCGGCACCTTCCACCGCTGGAAAGGCTCCGCCGAGATCGCGCGACTCGTGCCGATCGCGGTCATCGACCGGCCCGGCTGGACCATGACCCCGCTGAGCGCCCGCGCCGCCCAGCGGCTGGCGCAGGCGCGCATCCCCGAAGCCGCGGCCTCGACGCTCGCGCTGCGCCGGCCGCCGGCCTGGACCTTCCTCCACGGGCCGCGGTCGAGCCTGTCCTCGACGGAGATCCGTAACGGTATGCCGAGACGTGGCGGGGGTTCGGAGACGGCGCGGTTGCAATCGCCGCCCGATACCGCCAATTTCATGGCACCCCGCGAGGGGTGACGCCGCCCGCGGCACCACGAGGAACCAGGACTCTGCCCGAAACCATTCATACGGAGACGATCCGCACCGCCGTTCTCGCCCCGGACGAGCCCGGCCAGGCGCGCTCGGACGATCTCAAAGCCCTCGCCCTCGACTGCCTCGACGAGATGAAGGCCGAGGAGACGATCGCCATCGACCTCGCCGGGAAGACGTCGCTGGCCGACACGATGATCATCACGTCGGGTCGCTCGCAGCGGCACGTGGGCTCGATCGCCGACAAGATCATCCAGGAGATGAAGAACCGCGGCTTCGGCAACGCCCGGGTCGAGGGCCTGCCCGCCTGCGACTGGGTTCTGATCGACGCCGGCGACGTGCTCGTGCACATCTTCCGTCCGGAAGTGCGCGGCTTCTACAATCTCGAGAAGATGTGGGGCGCCGATCGTCCGGTCGGGCTCGCCCTCGGCTAGGCCGGACCGACCGCTTGCGACTCGTCCTGGCGGCGATCGGACGGTTGAAGGCCGGTCCGGAGCGGGACCTCGCGTCACGATATCGCGACCGCGCCGCCCAATTGGGGCGCGGGCTCGGCTTTTCGGCCTGCGACAGCGTGGAGATCCCGGAAGCGCGCGCACGACGCGCCCTAGACCGCTGCACCGAGGAGGCGGCCCTGCTCGCCGCCCATCTGCCGCCCGGCGGTGTCCTGGTGGCGTATGACGAGCGCGGCCGTGCCGATATCCCGAGCGAGGCCCTGGCCGAGCGGTTGGCCGGCTGGCGTGATGTCGGGCGGCCGGCGCTGACCGTCGTCATCGGCGGGCCAGATGGTCTGGACGCCTCAATTCGGACGAAGGCGGAGCTGATCCTGTCCTTCGGGGCGGCCACCTTGCCCCACGGACTCGTGCGCGTGCTCGCCCTGGAACAGATCTACCGCAGCCTGACCATCCTGGCCGGCCATCCCTATCATCGGGGCGAGGCGGGCTGACCGGCGGTGGCCATGGCCGAAATCGATGCCGTCCGGGCGCGGGCCGATACCCCCATCGGCCCGTCGTCGTCCGGTCGCGCCTCCCGCCGCCTCCTGACCGCTCTGGTCCTGCTGGCCGCGGCTCATGTCGCGTGGCCCGCGCATGCCGAGACCCCGGCGCCCCCGGACTCCGAGGCGGCGCAGCGGGACAATGCGGAGCGCGACCGTCGCGCCGAGAACATCAAGCGCGTGCAGGATGCCCTGGCCGCCAGCAACGGCCAGCGGGCGCAGTTCGAGGCCGAGATCGCCGCCATCGGTACGGACCGGTCCAAGCTCGACTCCGCCCTCCTCGACGCCGGCCGTCAGGCGCAGGCGACCGAGGACCGGCTGAGCCGCCTGGAGGAGCGGCTGAAGGCGATGAGCGAGAGCGAGGCCGCGATCCGGCGCTCGCTCCAGGCCCGCCGGGGCGTGGTCGCCGAGATCCTGGCCGCGCTCCAGCGGATGGGACGTCGCCCGCCACCGGCGGTGCTTGTAAGCCCGGAGGACGTGCTCGCGGCCATCCGCACCTCGATGCTGCTCGGTGCCGTGGTGCCGGAGTTGCGCGGGGAGGTCGACACCCTGGCGGCCGATCTCGCGGAAATGATCCGCCTGCGCGGCTTGATCGCACAGGACAAGGAAGGCCTCACCAGCGACCTGACCGGGTGGGCGCGGGAGCGCCAGCGCCTCGAGGCCCTGGTGGCGGCCCGCCGTGCCCGCCAGGCGGAGGTCGAGAGCGGTCTCACTGCCGAGCGCCGCCGGGCTGCCGAGCTCGGTGCCCAGGCGAAGACCCTGAAGGATCTCCTGGACCGGACCGAAGCCGAGGCCGTGGCGGCCAAACGCTCCGCCGAGGAGGCGAAGGCGGCGGCCGAACGCGAGATCCGCGTGACGCAGGAACGATTTGCCGCGGCCGGCTTCCGCGATCCCGCGCGGCTGGCACCGAAAGTGCATTTTTCGGAGGCGCGGGGCGAAGTGCCGCGGCCTGTCAGCGGTCGGCTGGCGCGGGGCTTCAACCAGCCCGACGGCAACGGTGGAACCAGCCGTGGCGTATCCTTCGCGACGCGTCCGAAGGCGACGGTCTCATCCCCGGCCGACGGTTGGGTGCAGTTCGCCGGGCCGTTCCGGTCCTACGGGCAACTCTTGATCATCAACGCGGGCGACGGCTACTATCTCCTGCTCGCGGGGATGGAACAGATCAGCGTCGAGGTCGGCCAGTTCGTGCTCGCGGGCGAACCGGTCGGCAGCATGGGCGAGAAAGGCCCGGGCCCGACTGGGTCCGACGGCGATCCCACCCTGTACGTCGAGTTCAAGAAGGACGGCGGCTCCATCGATCCGGAGCCGTGGTGGGCGAGAAGCCCGGCTAATACGGTACTTGGCGAGAAGGTTCGCGGCTGATGCGCAAGACGTCTCTGATCATGCTCGGCGCCTTCCTGGGTGCCGGCACCTCCATGGTGGCCACCCAGACCGACTTCCTGTCGGGTCCCCGGGCGGTGGCCGCCTCGGCCGAAACCTATCGCCAGCTGAGCCTGTTCGGCGACGTGTTCGAGAAGGTCCGGACCGACTACGTCGAGAAGCCGGACGAGTCGAAGATGATCGAGTCGGCCGTCAACGGCATGCTGGCCTCGCTCGACCCGCATTCGAGCTACATGGACGCCAAGGCGTTCCGCGACATGCAGACCACCACCCGCGGCGAGTTCGGCGGGCTGGGCATCGAGGTCACCATGGAGGACGGCCTGATCAAGGTCGTCACCCCGATCGACGACACCCCCGCCGCCAAGGCGGGCCTGCTCGCCAACGACGTCATCACCCAGATCGACGACGATCAGGTCCAGGGCCTCACCCTGAACCAGGCGGTCGACAAGATGCGCGGCCCGGTCAATTCGAGCGTGAAGCTCAAGATCAGCCGCAAGGAGTCGAAGGACCCGATCGACGTCACGCTGACCCGCGACGTGATCAAGATCAAACCGGTCCGCTCCAAGGTCGAGGGCGGCGACGTCGCCTATATCCGCCTGACGCAGTTCAACGAGCAGACCTTCGACGGCATGCGCGCCGCGATCGACAAGCTGTCGAGCGACATCGGGCCTGACAAGATCAAGGGCTACGTCATCGACCTGCGCAACAACCCGGGCGGCCTGCTCGACCAGGCGGTGATGGTCTCGGACGCCTTCCTGGACCGCGGCGAGATCGTCTCGACCCGCGGCCGCAACCCCGACGAGACGCAGCGCTTCTCCGCAAAGTCCGGCGACCTGACCAAGGGCAAGCCCGTGGTGGTCCTCGTGAACGGCGGCTCCGCCTCGGCCTCGGAGATCGTGGCCGGCGCCCTGCAGGATCACAAGCGCGCGACCATCATGGGCACGCGCTCCTTCGGCAAGGGCTCGGTGCAGTCGATCATCCCGCTCGGCGGATCCGGCGCCCTGCGGCTGACCACGGCGCGCTACTACACGCCGTCGGGCCGCTCGATCCAGGCGAAGGGCATCGAGCCCGATGTCGAGGTCCTGCAGGACGTGCCGGACGAGCTGAAGGGCAAGGACGAGACCAAGGGCGAGGCCGGGCTGAAGGGCCACCTGAAGCAGAAGGACACCGACGAGCGCGGCGGCTCCTCCGCCTACATGCCGTCGGACCCGGCCAAGGACAAGCAGCTGATCGCGGCAGTCGACTTCCTGCACGGCATCCAGAAGGGCGCGGCCAACGGCACGCCGAACGCCCAGCAGCAGAAGCCCAGCCTCCCGAACTGATCGCCCAGACCACGAACGGCGCTATCCGCTCCCGCCCGGCCGACCTGCCGGGCGGGATTTTCGTATCCCAGGCCGGTCCTTAGGGGATCGTTAACCATACCGGTCGGCAATGGCGTCCGGGATCCGTGCCGCGTCCGGCGCGGCGGGACCGATTCCGTGTCGAGAGCCGCTTGACCGAGTCCACGGACGATATCCTCACGCGCCCCCTCGGCGTGCCGGAGGCGCAGGTGCCGGAGCAGCCCAGCGGGCGGTTCGGACGGCACCTCGCGGTCCTGCGTCGGCCGAGGGTCGCGGCGGGGGCCATCGCGGCCGCGCTCGCCCTGTCGGTCGGCCTCGTCGTCGCCCTCGGCGATCCCCAGGGCGGGGAGCCCCGCGCCGAGGCGATGATCGCGTTCCGCGAGCCCGCGGCGCGGCCGGCCGTCCCAGTGCCGGTGGCCGAGCCGCCGGTCGCCATGACCACCCCCGGACCGACCCAGCTCCAGCGCAGCGCGGAGGAGATCGAGTCCGCATCCGGCGTCACGGTGGTGCGTCCCCTCGGCTCGGCGCCGACCGATGCCGTGGTGATCCGGGTCCCGCCCCCCAACGCGCCGCGACTCGCCCCCGCGCCGGACCCGCGCATCAGCGAGACCGGCCGGCACGGCCTGATCCCGAAGCTCGGCGAGGGCCGCGTACGCGCCCTCGACGTCTACGCCCGGCCCGAGGAGCCCGGAACCGGTCCGCGCATCGCCATCGTGGTGACCGGGCTCGGTGTCGGCCAGGCCGCCACCGCGGGTGCCACCGCGCGCCTGCCGGCAGCCGTCAGCCTCGCCTTCCTGCCCTATGGCGGCGAGGTCGAGCGCGCCGCCGCCCGGGCGCGCGATGCCGGCCACGAGGTCTTCCTCCAGCTGCCCATGGAGCCGTTCGACTATCCCGACAGCGACCCGGGCCCCCAGGGCCTGCTCACCGCCCTGAAGGGCCCCGAGAATGTCGACCGCCTCGCCTGGGCGCTCGCGCGCTTCCCGGGCTATGTCGGCGTCGTGAACTACATGGGCTCCAAGCTGATGGCGGATTCCGCCTTCGAGCCGATCCTGCGCGAGATCGGCGCCCGCGGCCTCGGCTTCCTCGACGACGGCACGAATCCGAAACCCCCGGCCGCGCCGGCCAACAAGGCTTGCACGCCGATCGCCCGTGCCGAGATCGTCCTCGACGCCACACCGCGCGCCGACGCCATCGACGCCGCCCTGACACAGGCCGAGGCCCGGGCCCGGGCCAACGGCTTCGCCCTGGTCTCGGCGAGCGGTGCGGCCCTCAGTGTCGACCGAATCGCCCGCTGGGCGCGGGATCTCGATGCCCGGGGGCTGCGGCTCGTCCCGGCCAGCGTCGCCCTGCGCGGCGCCCGTGAGAAGCGGGTTACTACGGCCGATTGAGTGAGTTCGCGAAACGCTCCCGCACCGATAGTCTCCGGGCGCAACGGGAGGGCCGCGTCCCCGATCGGCGTTGCCGCGCCCCGCGGGCCTGACCTATGGTCCGGCCGATGACGACGGATTCGGATCCCGGCAGCGCCCTGCCCTACCGCCCCTGCGTGGGCGTCGCGCTGATCGCGCCCGGAGGCGGCGTCTTCGTCGGACGCCGGACCAAGGATGCGGGGCCCGAGCACGTCTCAGGCCCGTACATGTGGCAGATGCCGCAGGGCGGCGTCGATCCGGGCGAGGATCCCGAGGCGGCCGCGCGCCGCGAACTCTACGAGGAGACCAACGTCCCGCCGGAGGCGCTCCGCTTGCTCGCCGAGATCCCGGACTGGCTCGCCTACAACCTGCCGCCCGACGTGATGAAGCAGGCGTGGCAGGGGCGCTACCGGGGGCAGACCCAGAGATGGTTCGCCTACGGCTTCCTGGGCGACGAGTCGTCGATCGACGTGCTGCGTCCGGGGGGCGGCGCCCACAAGGCCGAGTTCGACGCGTGGCGCTGGGCCGGTTTCGCCGAGCTGCCGGACCTGATCGTGCCGTTCAAACGCCCGGTCTACGAGCGCGTGGTGGCGGCCTTCTCGGGTCTCGATCGCTGGGCGGACGCTTCGTGACGCTGCGGCCGGGGGTCTGAGACCGTGCGCTGGCTCATGGTCCCGCTCGGCCTGGCCCTCGCCTGGGTCGCGTTCACGATGAGCCCGCTCTGGTCGCTCTACGATCTCTCGCAGGCGGTGCGCCGGCACGACGCGGCCTATATCGAGAGCCACGTGAACTTCCGGACGCTCCGCCTCTCCCTGGTGCGTCAGATCACGGCGGCGATGCGGGTTGCCGCGGAGGCCGATTCGGACCTGGAGGCCCGTGATCGCCAGCGCCTCGGCGATGCCGCCTACGGGCTGGCCCTGGCCCTGTCCGAGTCGATGGTCACCCCGGAGACGGTGATCGACCTGCTCGCCAATGGCTGGCCCGACAAGCTCGATCTCGAACGGCCGTCCGACACGCGACCCGAAGGCCTCGCGATCCGCAGCGTCGGGCGTCTCCTGCCCTATTATACGGCCCTCGAAATGCGGGGCTTCCGCGCGGTGGTGATCCCGATCCCGCCCGAGGCGCCCCGCGGCGCGCGCACCCGCATCCGGTTGCGGCTGCGCGGTCTGACCTGGCGCCTGGTCGACATCGAGATGGCCGACATGCTGCGCGACCAGATCGCCGCGAAGCTCGGCCGGGCAATGGCCCGGGCGAAGATCGGGGCGACCGGCGGGCAGGAGCCCTAAACCGAGCGGGGCGGCGTCCCGAGCGGCGGTCGGCGCCGTTCGGAAGACGGCGGAGCGGACCGGACGTTCGGAAGCCCGGTCAAGGCAGGCTGCGCGTCCCGCCGTGCCCGGAGGTCACTTCGCCTTCGGCGTGCCGGCGGCATCCTTGGGCTCGCGGGCCTCAATCAGGCTCTCGGCCTTGTCCTCGTCGGTGTCGCCGCCCTGCTCGATGGTCTTGCCGGGGTTGGACAGCAACGACTTGGCGATCCCAAGCAGAACCTCGCACTCACCGGGAAACTTGTACGTGTCCAGCACGATGGCGGCGTCGCGCAGGGTCCGCAGGTCGCGCACCAGCTGAGCATTGGCATCCGCGCGCAATTCGCCCTTGGCGGCGATCGCTTCCTCGATCTTCGCGCCGGTCACGTCGCAGGCGGCGTTCGCCGGCGTGGCCGACAGCGCCAGGGCGAGGCCGAGTGCGGAAAGGGAGCGCCACATGGCGTGTGTCCTCGGAGGTCCGGGTCAGGCGTGATGGGGGAGCGCGGCGTTCAGCACGTCGCGGGTCAGCGCCACGAGCTGGCTTGGGCGATAGGGTTTCGGCACGAAGACCGAGCCGGAGACGGCGTCGCGGGCCGACACGTCGGCGCGGCCACCGGAGGTGTAGACGATCGGGAGGTCCGGGCAGAGGCCCCGGGCCCGGCGGGCCAGCGCGAGGCCGTTCGTGTTGCGAGCGAGATCGATATCGGTGAAGAGCATGTCCACGCTCTGGCTGGCGAGGATCGCCTCGGCCTGCCAGGCATCCGCGGCGGTGAGCACCCGATAGCCCGCGTCGAGGAGCGTTTCGGCAGCCAGTTCGCAGACGCTCGGCTCATCCTCGACCACGAGGATCGTGGCGGTGGCCGAGTCCAGAACGGGCATGGACGGGCAGACGAAAGCGGCAGCGAACGGAACCATGACGCAACTCCCACTCACCCGGCGGGGGCTCGGTGTCCCCCGGTCGGATCGCTGGGGCAACGGCCCCTCTCGACACGGCGTTCACCCTGTTTCCATCGAATTGCACGCGTTTGGTGAGCGCCGTCTTAACCGACCTCTCACGCCGGTGAACGAAGCGATCCAAGTGGTTAACGGAAGGTTACCGGGGCCATACCGGGGGGCCGACGCGTGAGCCGGCTCCTGCAGCTCGGCCTCGGCCTGCTCCTCACGGGTCTGGCCGGATACGTGGATGCCCTGGGCTTCGTGCGCCTGGGCGGGCTCTACACCTCGTTCATGAGCGGCAACACCACGCAGCTCGCTGTCTTCGGCGCGGCCGCCGACCTCCACCGGCTGGTGCTGCCCGCGACGCTCATCCTCGCCTTCCTGATCGGCTCGGTGCTCGGCAGCGGCCTCGCGATCCTGGTCCCGGCCCGTTGGACCACGCCGGTGGTCCTCGCCTACGAGTCCCTCCTGATCCTCGGCGGCCTCGGGCTGGGCCTCGAATCACCGGAACTCGGCCTCGCCGCCTTCTTCGTCGCCGTGGCGATGGGCTCGCAGAACGCGGTCCTGGCGCAGGTGAAGGGCTTCCGCGCCGGCACGACCTTCGTCACCGGCGCCCTCTTCAGCCTGGGACAGAAGATTGCCCAGGCGCTGACCCGGACCGGCGATCCGCTGGGCTGGATCGGCGACGGCCTGGTCTGGCTGTCCCTGTTGTTCGGCGCGTATCTCGGTGCGCAGGCCTACGGGCATTTCGCCCTCTACGCGTTGGTCGCACCCGCGGCCCTCTCGGGCGGCCTGGCGCTGCTGACGGCGATCCTGGTCTTGCGCACGGCACCGCCTGCCGCGAAGGTCCCCGCACCATGAGCAGTCCCGTCAGCAATCTCACCCTCACCAGTCACGTCGCCGCGCTGGAGCCCGGCGCGCACGTGGTCGCGGCCCATTTCCTGAAGGACGTGCCGGCCCTGGCGCTCAGCGACGGCACCGTCGCGCTGGCGCAGGCGGCGGGCCTGACGCGGCTCGTCGCCCATCCCGAGGGCGGGATCCTGGTGGCGGCCGGGATCGGCGCACGCCTGCTCACCGGCGGCGACGACGGCCGGGTGGTCGAGGTCCGGGCGGACGGCACCGTGGAACAGGTGGGATCCGCCAAGGGCGGCGCCTGGATCGACGCCCTGGCGCTCCATCCGGACGGCGCCGTGGCTTGGTCGGCCGGGCGCAATGTCGTGGCCCGGGACGCCAAGGGCCGCGAGCGCAGCTTCCAGGCCCCCTCGACCGGCCGTGGCCTCGTCTTCGCCCCGAAGGGCTACCGTCTCGGGATCGCCCACTACAACGGCGTCAGCCTCTGGTACCCGAACCTCGAAACCCCGGCGGAGGTGATCGACTGGAAGGGCTCCCACATCGACGTGACCTGGTCGCCGGACGGCCGTTTCGTGGTGACGACCATGCAGGAGAATGCCCTGCACGGGTGGCGGCTCCAGCCGGATCGCGGCCACATGCGGATGTCGGGTTATCCCGGCAAGGTCCGCTCGGTGGCGTGGTCGTCGGACGGGCACTGGCTCGCCACCAGCGGCGCCGAGGCCGCGATCGTGTGGCCGTTCGACTCGAAGGAGGGCCCGACCGGGAAGGCCCCCCGCGAATGCGGGGTCCGTCCCGCCCGGGTGTCGCGCGTGTCGTTCCACCCCAAGGCGCCGGTCCTGGCCGTCGGCTACGAGGACGGCTGCATCCTGCTGGTCCGGTTCACCGACGCCGCGGAACTCCTGGTGCGGCCGTCCGTCGCGGGCAGCGGCGTGACCGCGCTCGCCTGGGACGGGCGCGGGAGCCGTTTGCTGTTCGGCTGCGGCGATGGGCAGGCCGGCCTGCTGACGCTTCCAGCGTGAGGCCCGGCATGCTCTGTGTCGATGCGCGATTCCCCGCGCCGGAGGCCTGACATGTTCCGCGTGCTCCGCACCCTCGGCATCGCCCTCGGTCTCCTCGGCGGCGCGGTGGCCGCGCAGGCCCCCGAATTCGCGCAGCAATACGCGCAGCGCATCGGCGGCGCCGCGGATGAATTGCGGCGGCAGGTGGCGGTGCTCGAATCGGACGCCCAAGCCTCCGGCACCACCCGCGAGGGCGCGGTCGACCGGCTGCGCAGCAACCCTGACGAGCTTGTGGCCCGGCGCGGTGCGGCCGCGCAGGCGGACATCGCCCGGCTCGCCCGGCTGAGCGCGCAGCAGCAGGCCCTGGCCTCGGCCACGAGCCCGCTCGGCCGCGTCGTCGCGATGCTGCGCGATCCCGACATGCCGGTCGCCGCAGCCGCCTATCGCGACTTCAGCCCGGCGATCCCAACCAGCGCCGACGGCCTGGCCGCCGGACTGATCGGCTTCTTCGCCGCTTGGGGCGGCTGGCGGGTGGTGTCGGATCTCGGCCGGCGCGCGGTGCGGCGGCGCCCGCGCGAGCCCGCCACCGTGGCCTGAGGCGATGCGCGCGGCGGAAGGTGTGGCGCTGCGTCTACAGCGGCTTGCGCGAGGCTTGCGTATCGAGCAGGGATCCGGCCGTTCCGGTCCGGAAGAAGGCGCCTGATGCCCCGCGCGTCGACTCCCACCACCGCTGACCCGGCGCTCGACGCCGCCGCACTCCTGCGGCGCATCGGCTTCTTCGGCCTGTTCGTGGTGCTCCCCGTCCTGGCGCAGGTCGCCCGCCGCGCCTCGGTGATCCTCGCGCCGATCGCCGTCATCCTGCTGATCATCGCCAGCGTGATCGACCGGCGGCAGCGGCCGGTGCGCCCCTCCGCCTACCGGCTGCTGACGGCGCCGGCCTTCCTGGCGGGGATGCTCGTGGTGCTCTGGTCGGCGCTGTCCCTGACCTGGACGCCGTTCCTCGGGCCGGCCCTGGAGCGCCTCGTCAACCTCGCGGCCACGATCGGGCTGGCCCTGCTCGGCTATCTCGCCCTGCCCGACCGGATGCGGTCCGCGAACCTCTACCTGCTGCCCCTCGGAATCGTCGCGGGCGCGATCGTGGCGATCATGCTCGGGCTGTTCGGCGCCCATATGGCGCCGGCCGGGACCGAGGATGATGGCGCGCTCGATCGCGGCCTCGTGCTGCTCATCCTGCTGGTCTGGCCGGCGCTGGCATGGCTCCGGTCCCGGCGCCGCGACCGCGAAGCCCTGGGGGTCGCCCTGCTGGTCGCCCTGGCGCTCACCGTTCAGCCGGACGCGACCCAGATCGCCGCCCTGGCGGTCGGTTCCGTGGCCTTCGCTGTGACGAGCTACCGGCCGAAGCTCGGCGTGACGCTCACCGCCACCCTGTCCGCCGTCCTGCTCGCCGTGGCGCCGCTGCTGCCGTTCCTGGCGCGGCCCGTGGGCGCCGCCGTACTCGGTCCATTGGCACCGGCGGTGCTGTCGCTGAAGAGCTGGCAGAAGGTGGTGACCACCGATCCGGTGCGGCTGATCACCGGCCACGGTTTCGAGACGGCCCTGCGCGGCCGCCTGGTCGGGCTGCTGCCGCTGAATGCGCCCACGACCGCTCTGTTCGAGTTCTGGTACGAGCTCGGAATCGTCGGGGCCCTCGCCGCAGCCTTCGCGCTCTACGCCTCGATCCGCCGGGCCGGGCGCGAAGGTCCCGCCCTGGTTCCCGGGGCGATGGGGTGCTTCGCGGCGGCCTTCACGGTGGCCTGCCTGGGCGTCGGGCTGACGGCGATCTGGTGGCTGACGACGCTCGCCATCGCGACCGTGGTGTTCGTGTCCGTGGAGCGGGGCCAGTTCCGCACCAATCGGCCGAAGGTCGCCAAGCTGCACCGCGTGATCGCCGGCCAGGGCTAAGGGTCAGCGCCGCTGGAAGCCGTGGAGGCGGATCCAGGCCAGGAACAGCCCGGGCCAGGCCGCCGCCGGCGTGCCGGGGGCACCGAGGCCGAAGCCGTGGCCGCCGCGCTCGAACAGGTGCAGTTCGGCCGGCACCCGCGCCTTGCGCAGGGCCGAGAACATCAGCAGCGGATGATCGGCCACCGCCACGGGGTCGTCGATCGCCTGGGCCAGGAAGGTCGGCGGCGTGTCCGGGCCGACCTGCAGGTCGACCGAATAGGTCTTCATCTCGGCCGGGGTCACGTCGTCGCCCACGAGGATCCGGCGTGTATGGGTCCGGTCGAAGGGCTTTCGCATCGTGATGACCGGATAGATCAATCCGGCCAGCGCCGGCCGCACGGGCTGCGCGTCGACGGAATCCACCGCGGCGTAGAGATCCAGGGCGCTGCCGACCGCGGTCTCGCCCATCAGGTGGCCGCCGGCCGAGAAGCCGAGCACGCCGACCCGAGCCGGGTCGATGCCGAACTCCGTCCCCCGGGCCCGGACCAGCCGGACGGCGCGCTGGGCGTCCTGGCGCGGCGCGTCGGGGCCCGAGCCCCAGCCCTCCGCCGGCAAGCGATAGACCAGCAGGAAGACCGTGATGCCGGCCGCATTCAGGACCCGCCCCACCGGGACGCCCTCGTTGCCGAGGGCGATGAACTCGTAGCCGCCCCCGGCCGCGACGATCATCGCGGCACCGTTGGCATTGGCCGGCCGCATGACCAGCAGGCAGGGCCGCGCCACCCGGGTGATGTCGCCGACGACACCCTCGACGTAGCGGTAGCCGTCCGCGTCGGGCCCGCTGCCGCCGCCTGGCGCCTCGCCCGGCCAGAGATCGATCACCTGCAGGTCCGCCCCCGGCAGGGAGCGCGGCAGCGCCCGGATCGATTCGTGCGAGGCCGGTTCCGGCGGCCCGTCGCTGGCGGCCCGCGCCGAGCGCAGGCCGAAGGCAGTCCCGAATCCGGCGAGCAGCAGGCGGCGGTCCAGGCGCAAGGGCGTCTCCCGGAAAAGCAATAGGTCGGGACCGGCTCGTGGTGCGGCCGGCTCCCGAAGGCGCGCCGGTCCAACGCCGCGGAGGGCCCCGGGGGTCCCGGACCTCAGCCGCGCCGTGCGATCACCGCGACGTAGAACCCGTCGGTGCCGGTGCGATGCGGGGTCATCTGGATGCCGTGGAGCGTGGTCCGCACCGCCGCCGGCAGCGAGGCCGGGCCTGCTGCGAGCACATCGGCGGCCGCGACCACGTCGAAGCGCCCGCGCCAGCGCGACAGCAACCCGTCCACGGCAGCGTCGTTCTCCGCGGCCAGCAGCGAGCAGGTCACATAGACGATGCGGCCGCCCGGCCTGACCAGCCGCGCCGCCCGGTCGAGGACCTGGGCCTGCTCGGCGGTCCGCAGGGCGAGGCTGCCGGGGCGCAGGCGCCACTTGGCGTCCGGATTGCGCCGCCAGGTGCCTGAGCCGGTGCAGGGCGCATCGACCAGAACCCGGTCGACCGTACCGTCCAGATCCTCCAGCACGTCGGCCCGCGCCTTGCCGCCCCGCGGCGTCCGGATCTCCGCCACGGCCCCGGACCGGCGCAAACGCTCGTGGATCGGCGCGAGCCGGCGCGGGTCGCCGTCGGTGGCGATCAGGCGGGCCCCGTTTCCGGTCTCGGCCGCGAGCGCCAGGGTCTTACCACCGCCGCCGGCGCAGAGATCGACGATGGTCTCGCCGGTCCGCGGATCGGCCAGGAGCGCCGCGAGCTGGGAACCCTCGTCCTGGATCTCGTACCAGCCGTCGAGGAACTCGGCCTCGACATGGAGCGCCGGGCCGCGCCCGTCCGCACCGATCGGCACGCGCAGGCCCTGGGGGGCGTGCGGCGTCGGGGCCGCGTCGAAGGCGGCGAGCGCCGGCAGCACGTCCGCGCGGCGGCCGCGCAGGGCGTTGACCCGGATGTCGAGGGGCGCGCGCCGGGCCAGGGCCTTCAGTTCCGGGATGAGGTCGTCGCCCAGAGCCGCCGCGAGGTCCGGCAGCACGAAGGCCGGGGCGTCCCCCGCCACCTCGGGCGGGGCGTCGTTCAGCGTGCCGCTGTCGAGGCGGGCTTGCTCCTCGGCGGTCAGCGGCGGCGGCGCGAAGCGGTCCCCGGAGAACAGGGCGGCCACCGAGGCCGCGGCCAGGCCTTGCTGGAGCCGCAGCGCGCCGATCAGGACCGCGCGCGGGGTATCCGAGCCCATGATCCAGGCCGCGGACGACCGTCGGCGCAGGGCGTCGTAGACCAGGCTGGCGATACCGGCCCGGTCGCCGGAGCCGGCGAAACGGTGGGCGAGGCCCCAATCCTTCAGCGCATCGGCCGCCGGCCGGCGCCGGTCTACGATGTCGGTGAGCACCTCGATGGCGGCGGAGCAGCGGGCGGCGGGCGTCAGGGGTCTGTTCCTTCAGAATGAGTCGAACAAGGCGCGAAACGGCCACGCTTGTCCCACGATGCCGCCACGATACGGCCGAGCTTCGAGCACGATCGCGGCTCAGAACGCGTCCGGGTGGTCCGCCGCGCGGATCGCCGCGTGTCGTATGGCATCCACCCGTCGCGGACCAGGGCGGTCCGAGACCGGGCGGACACCGGGAGTCTCTCAGCGCATGTCGTCAGCCGTTCGCATCGCCCTCGCGGCCCTGGTAGCCGCCTCCCTCGCCGCCTGCGCGAGCGCACCGGCCGCCCAGCCGGATCTGACGCCGCCGCCGCGCCGGCCGGTCGACGCCAAGACGCAGCTCGAATACGGCGCGCCGCCGGCGCCCCCGCCCGGCCGCTACTGAGTTGGCGGCGGCTCAGGCCGCCTCCCGCCCCTTCCGCGCCTCGTAGGCCTTCAGCCCCGTATAGACCTGCGTGAGCAGCGGGAAGGCCGCCGCCGGGGCAAGCCGCCGGCCGCGGGCGATCAGGTCGCCGATCACGTGATCCGCCTCGATCCGCCCGCCATTCTCGATGTCGCGCAGCATCGAGGCCGTGAAGGTCGAGCCCGCGGCGGTGAGCTGCCCCCGCGCCCGCTCGGCCACCACGGTCCGCGGCGGGAAGCCGCTCGCCGCGGCCACGACCGTGCATTCCCCGTGCAGCGCCGCCATAAAATCGGCGCCGCCGGGCGCCGCCACGATGTCGCCGACGGCGGCGCGCATCAGGGTCGTCGCCCCGGCCAGCGTCGCGAGGAACACCCACTTCTCCCACATCTCCAGCAGGATCGCGTCGCTCAGGCGCGGCTGGAACTTCAGGCCGCGCATGAGGGTGTCGACCGCCTCGATCCGGGCCGTGCGCGCTCCGTCCCGCTCGCCGTAGGTGATGCTGCACAATTCGCTCATGTGGCGGATCGCGCCGTCCGGCGCGAGGGTCGCGGCGATGGCGCAGGAGCCGCCGAGCACGCGCTCCGCGCCGAAGCGGGCGTCGAGGGCATCGAGATGCGACAGGCCGTTCAGCAGGGGCAGGATCGCCGTCTCCGCCCCCACCGCCGGGGCGAGATCCGCCAGCGCGCTGGCGAGGTCGTAGGCCTTGCAGGACAGGACGATCAGGTCGAACGCGCCCGCCTCCGCCAGCCGGTCGGCGGTGACGGTCGGCGGATTCGGGATGTGCAAATCCCCGAGCGGCGAGTGCAGGACGAGGCCGTTCGCGGCGAGCTTCTCCGCCCGGGCCGGCCGGACCAGGAAGGTCACGTCGGCGCCGGACTCGGCGAGGCGCGCCCCGTAATAGCCGCCGGTCGCTCCGGCCCCGACGATCAGCGTGCGCATCTGCTCTCTCCGTACCGGGACGAGTGTCGGTATCCAGTTTCGTGAGCGCCGGCCGGAATCAAATCAAGACCCGAGAAGACGGAGACCGCCTGTCTACTGGGCGGTTTGAAGCTGCCGAACCAACCTGGCATCCGCGGTCACGAGCGCGGCATCCCAGCGTTCAGCCGCGACCACGTAGAGTGCATCGTAGTGCGTGCAACCGACGATGCTGGCGATCTGGAGTGCAGCGTCTGCGATCTCATGAATGGGACGGAGCTGGATCAGCGTGCCTAGGGCCGAGACCGACGCGCGTGCCTGATCGAGCGTAATGGCATCGGCGCGATGGGCTCGCAGGAGCGTATTCCCGACCTCGACCAAGAGGTGCTCGGGAGCGATCCGGACATCGTCCTCGCGCAGCACCGTCTCTGCCAAATCGCTCTGCGACTCCGGCAGAAACCACTTCACGGCTACGCAGGCATCAATGACGCTCATCGTCCTTCGCGGTCCGCCCTGATCAACGGCGTGCTGTCGGGGAGCGGCCCACGAAGGGCTTGAGCCCTGATCCTGCGAACGAGAGCAAGGGCTTCGATAGCCTGAAGGTCGTTACTGTCCTTCAGGCCATCCTCGTTTCGATGACGCCGGCCGCCTTCCGCACGGCCGCCGGCATCGTCGTGCGGCACATCGAAGACAGGCCGGTGCCTTGCGAGCGTTGACCAATGTGGATCGGTCATGGAACCTCCCTGTCAGGTCCGCGACGGATAGTTCGGGCTCTCGCGGGTGATCGTCACGTCGTGGACGTGGCTCTCGCGCAGGCCGGCATTGGTGATGCGGATGAAGCGCGCCCGCTCCTGAAACTCCGGGATGGTCGCGCCGCCGACATAGCCCATGGCTGCGCGCAGGCCTCCGGCGAGCTGGTGCAGGACGTTGCCGACCGGCCCCTTGTAGGGCACCTGCCCCTCGATCCCCTCGGGGACGAGCTTGTGGGTGTCGTTGACCTCGGCCTGGAAGTAGCGGTCGGCCGAGCCCCGCGCCATGGCGCCGACCGAGCCCATGCCGCGATACGACTTGTACGAGCGGCCTTGATACAGAAAGACCTCGCCCGGGGCCTCGTCGGTGCCGGCGAGCAGGGAGCCCAGCATCGCCACCGAGGCGCCCGCGGCGATCGCCTTGGCGAGGTCGCCGGAATACTTGATGCCGCCGTCGGCGATCACCGGGATGTCGGCCTCGGCAGCGGCTTCCACGGCCTCCATCAGCGCGGTGAGCTGCGGCACGCCCACCCCCGCCACGATCCGGGTCGTGCAGATCGAACCGGGGCCGATGCCGACCTTGATCGCGTCCGCCCCGGCATCGATCAGCGCCTGCGCACCCTCGCGGGTGGCGACGTTGCCGGCCACCACCTGCACGGCGTTCGAGAGCTGCTTCACCCGGGCGACGGCATCGAGCACCTTGATCGAGTGGCCATGCGCCGTATCGACCACGATCACGTCGCAGCCGGCATCGATCAGGCGCTCGGCCCGCTCGAAGCCGCTGTCGCCGGTGGTGGTGGCGGCCGCGACCCGCAGGCGCCCCTGCTCGTCCTTGACGGCGAACGGGTAGGTGATGCGCTTCTCGATGTCCTTGACGGTGATCAGGCCGATGCAGCGGTAATGGTCGTCGACGACCAGCAGCTTCTCGATGCGGAACTGGTGCAGCAGGCGCTTGGCCTCGTCCTGGGTCACGCCCTCGCGGACGGTGATCAGGCGGTCGCGGGTCATCAACTCGGCGACCGGCTGCGCCGAATTCGTGGCGAAGCGCACGTCCCTATTGGTCAGGATGCCGACGAGCTTGCCGCGCGACCCATTCGGACCCCGCTCCACCACCGGGATTCCGGAGATGCGGTTGCGCTTCATCACCTCGAAGGCGTCGGCCAGGGTCTCGTCCGGATGGATGGTGATCGGGTTCATCACCATGCCGGACTCGTATTTCTTCACGAGCCGGACCTGCTCGGCCTGCTCCGGCGGCTCGAGGTTGCGGTGGATCACGCCCATGCCGCCGCTGGCCGCCATGGCGATGGCCATCGGCGCCTCGGTCACGGTGTCCATCGCCGAGGCGAGGATCGGCAGATTCAGGGGGATCGACCGGGTGAGGCGCGAGGCGACGTTGACCTCGGTCGGCATCACCGAGGAGGCGGCGGGCCGCAGGAGCACGTCGTCGAAGGTCAGCCCTTCGATGATCGATGCGGAGTCTACTCGGGCCATGTGCCAACTTTCCTCGGACGGCCGCGCCTGTGGGCTCGCGCAGCGGGATCGGGTTGGCAAGTGGCAGTATCACGGGGTCCGCGGTGGCGCCAATGCGCCGTCGCCGCGCCGCAGCGGGAAAACACGCATGGCTCCCCCGCTTTTTCGCACTCCGATCGGCGCGGTCAGCGCCTCGCCTTCGCGGGTCCCTGATCGGTGTATTCGGGCGGCAGGCCGATATAGTCGCCCAGGATGCCGTCGATCCCCGGGGCCCGGCCATAGGCCTCGCAATCCGGGTCCAGGGGCGCCTCGCCCAGGGTGGTGACGCGGATACGGTCCCAGGTCGGCAGGGTGTTGGGAGCCGTGAACGGGTCCGTGCCGGTCGCCAGCAGGTAGCCGAAATCCTGGCCGAAATCCCCGGCGAGGTCGTAGGCGTCGCTCGCCCGGGAGAAGCGCGGCTGGCTGGTGAAGGAGTTCGCGGCCCCGCCCCAGACCATGGCGGCGCGCTGCTCGCGCCTCCGGTCCAAAGCCTCGGCCTCCACGGTGAGGCTGCCCAGCCCGATCGGCACCCGCGGGATCGGCACGCGCCCGATGCCCTCGGCGGCGCTGAGCCCGAACTGGGAAGCGACCGTGACCCCGGCCGAACCCGCGATGGTCGCGCCGGCGCCAAGGAGGTCCGTTGGATCGACGCGGGTGACCTGGGCCCGCACGGTCAGGTCCGCGTTGCGCCCGGTCACGACATCGTATCTCAGCGACAGGTCGTAGCAGAGCGCCCGGTCGGCGGCGTTGGCGATCAGGCGGCGCTCGGCTGCGGTCAGCGGCACGGCACCCGCCACATCGGCGTGGAACGCCGTCGGGATGATGCGCACGGTGCGGGCTTTGGCCAGCGCCGGCCGGTCCACGTAGATCCGGGCGGCGGACGCGACCTGATCGCTCGCCTTGAGGCGATCGTAGCGGGTCAGCGAGCCGCGATCGTTGAGGAGGACGGTGCCGCAGGCCGCCACCATCGAGAGAAGGGCGACGCCGGCGGCGATCCGCGGCAGGGTGCGGGCCGGGCTGGGGCTGGGCTGCATCGAACTCCTCGTGACCCGGCGCCGTGCCGAATTGCGCCGACATCACGGCCGCGTGATCGAGACATAGCGATCGAGCTTCGCGCAAAACAGGTAACGGCGCCCGCTGCGCAACATCTGTTGCAGGATGGATACATAAGCGAAACACGAGGATGCGAGGTGGCCGCCCTGCCGTGCAACCGGCGCGGCGTGCCGCGCGTCTGCCCCCCGATGCCCTCCGCCACCCAAAGACCGCTCTGGATCGTCCCCCTGACGGTCGCCACCGCGTTGTTCATGGAGAACACCGATTCGACGGTGATCGCCACGGCGCTTCCGAGCATCGCCGCGAGCCTCAGCGAGGACCCGATCGCGCTGAAGCTCGCCCTGACCTCCTATCTGGTCAGCTTGGCGATCTTCATCCCGGTGAGTGGCTGGATGGCCGACCGCTATGGCTCGCGCACCGTCTTCCGCGCGGCGCTCGTGGTGTTCATGGCCGGCTCCCTCGCCTGCGCGGCCGCCAACGGGCTGGCGTGGTTCGTCGCGGCGCGGTTCCTCCAGGGCATGGGCGGGGCCATGATGGTCCCGGTCGGACGGCTGGTCGTGCTGCGCAGCGTGCCGAAATCGCAGCTCGTCACGGCGCTGGCCTACCTGACCTTCCCGGCCCTCGTCGGACCGGTGCTCGGCCCGCCGGTCGGGGGCCTGATCACCACTTGGTTCGACTGGCGTTGGATCTTCTTCATCAATCTGCCGATCGGCTGCGCCGGGATCGTGCTGGCGACCCTGTTCTTCGAGGATGTCCGCGAGCCCGAACGGCCGCCCCTCGACATCCTGGGTTTCCTGCTGCTCGGGACGGGGCTCGCCGCGCTGATGCTGGGCCTCGCCTCGATGGGACGCCACCTGCTGCCGCCCGCCGTCTCCTGGGGCTGCCTCGCCGGCGGCGCGGTGCTGCTTCCGCTCTACTGGGCCCATGCGAGGCGGGTCGCCCACCCGATCGTCCGGCTCGACCTGATGCGCCGCTCGACCTTCCGGGTCGCGGTGCTCGGCGGCAGCCTGTTCCGGATCGGCACCGGGGCGATCCCGTTTTTGCTGCCGCTGATGCTGCAGGTCGGGTTCGGGCTCGACGCCCTGCATTCCGGCCTGATCACCTTCGCGGCAGCGGCCGGCGCGATGTTCGTGAAGACCCTCGCGCCGAAGATCCTGCGCCGCACCGGCTTCCGGACCCTGATGACGTGGAACGCGCTGCTCGCCTCCGTCTTCCTGGCGGTGAACGGGCTCTACACCGCGCAGACGTCCCATTGGATCATGGTGACGCTGCTGTTCGTCGGCGGCTGCGCGCGCTCGATCCAGTTCACCTGCGTCAACGCCATCGCGTATGCCGATCTCGAATCCCGCGAGATGAGCGCGGCCACGAGTTTTGCCAGCGTCTGCCAGCAGCTGTCATTGAGCCTCGGCGTCACCCTCGGCGCCCTGGCGCTGGAGGGGACCGCGGGCCTCCACGGCCGGACCCAGATCGAGGCGGCCGATTTCGGGCCGGCCTTCTTCGCCGTGGCGGTGATCTCGGCGGTCTCGGCGCTGGCCTTCCGCCGCCTGACGCCGGATGCCGGGTCGGAAATCTCGGGACGCCACGCGATCGCCGCCGCCGCTCCCCCTCCGGCCGCCACCGCCGCCGAGATGCGGCCGCGGCACGGCTAGATGCCGCTCAGGCCGCCGCGCGGGCGGGGGAACGGCCGGGCGGCCGCTTGGCGCCCCTGGCCGCGGGGGCCTTGCCGGCGGTCTTCCCGGTTGGCTTCGCGCCCTTCGGCGCCGCACCGGAACGCCAGCCCTGCCAGCTCCAGGCGCCGGGGCCCGTCAGGGCGTACATCAGGAATCCGCCGGCGAGGCCGAGATCGGCCAGGAGGAGCGTGCGCTCGGCGACGGCCGCCGGGCCGATGTAATGCCAGAAGGCGTGGAGCACGAAGGCGGTCAGGGCCGCGAAGACGGCGAGCGCCAGCCCCGTGAGCCGCGGCAGCACGCCCAGGATCAGCGCGAGCGGCCCGAAGACCTGCACGACCACCGCGGCCGTGGCGACGGCATTCGGGAACGGCATGCCGGAGCCGGCGAGCGTCAGCGCGAAGCCCGAGACGTTGAGGGCCCGGGCGATCCCGGTGGGCAGGAGCGCGGCGGCCAGGAGCAGCCGCGCGGCGAGAAGCGTTCCGTCCTGGGCGCGGGCGATCATGGGAGGTCCGGTCGGCGGCGAAGCTGACCGGAGCTTGGCCCGGTCCGCTGAAGACCGGGTTAAGCCGCCGCCTCAGCCGGAGACGCCGCCGCGGAACAGGCGCCCGCGCTCGGTCCAGGCGACGACGGCCAGCGCCAGCCCGCCGAGGCCGGCATAGCCGAGGCCCACCGGCACCACCGTCCCGTCGAAGGACTGCCCGATCAGGAAGCCGCAGAGGGCGCCGAGGAGGGTGGTGTAGAAACCGAGGAACGAGGAGGCGGTGCCGGCGATCGCACCCAGCGGCTCCAGGGCGAGCGCGTTGAAGTTCGGCATGGCAAAGCTGATCAGGAACTGGTTCAGCGCCAGGATCGAGAGGAACAGGGCCAGCGGCGGCTGGCCGTGATAGGCGAGCCCGACGCCGACCTGGAGCAGGCCGACCGCCGTGAAGGCGATGACGCCGCCATGGGACAGCGCCCGCATCCCGAGCCGCCGGACGACCCGGGCGTTGATCAGCGTCGCCGTCCCCATGGCGCCCGCCACCAGCCCGAAGGCCAGGGGAAACAGCGGGCCGAGATGGTACAGACCGGTATCGAACACCTGCTGGGCCGAGCCGACATAGCCCATGATGCAGCCGGTCATCAGCCCGAGGGCGGTGGCGTAGCCGACGGCGACGCGGGTCCGGAGCGTCAGGCGGATCGCCTCCCAGGTGGAGGCCGGCGAGAGCGGCCGGCGGTATTCCGGGTGCAGCGTCTCGGGCATGCGCATCGAGAACCAGAGCGTCAGCCAGAAGGCCAGCACCAGCATCGAGACGAAGACGTAGACCCAGGAGCCCAGCGCCAGCATCATGCCGCCGATCGCCGGCGCGACCATCGGGACGATGAGAAACACCATCATGGTGAGCGACATCACGCTTGCCATCTCGCGCCCCGAGAAGCGGTCGCGCACGATCGCCACCGAGAGGACGCGCCCGCCGGCCGCGCCGATGCCCTGGATGATTCGGGCCGCGAGCAGCCAGCCAAAGCTGGGGGCGATCATGGCGAGCCCACAGCCGACCACGTAGATCGCGAGGCTGACCAGCAGGACGGGCCGGCGCCCGACGGCGTCGGAGACCGGCCCGTAGACGATCTGCGCGAAACCGAAGCCGATCATGTAGACGTAGACGAGGAGTTGCAGCCGGTTGGGATCCGGCACGGCGAAGCGCGCCTCGATCGCCGGGAAGGCCGGCAGCAGGTTGTCGATCGAGATCGCGGTCACCGCCATCATCAGCGCGATGATGGCGACGAACTCGACGAAGCCCGGGCCCGACCAGGGGCGTGGGGCGCGGGTCTCCTGGACCGGCGGCACGGGCCGGATCACGACTGTCAAGGCGGGCTCACGGGATGCGCGGGGACGGGCCGATCAGGGCTCGCCCATCGCGGCACACTTATGACGATCCCGCCCGCCCGGCGCAGCTCAGGCCGGCAGCGGGTGCAGGGCCGGTTCGGCGGGCCTGCGCCCGACGAAGCCGGCCATCAGCGCCGCGACGAGGCAGAGCAGCCCCGCCGACACGAAGGCGCCTAAATAGGTGCCGGTATCGGTCCGGACTAGGCCGGCGAGCCAAGCCGCCGAGGCGGCGCCGATCTGGTGGGCGGCCGCGATCCAGCCGAACATCAGCGCGGCGTTCTCCTCGCCGAAGGATTTCCCCGCGAGCTGCACGGTGGGCGGCACCGTGGCGATCCAGTCGAGCCCGTAGAACACGGCGAACAGCGAGAGGCCGTAGAAGCTGAGGTCGAAGGAATAGGGCAGGAAGATCAGGGACAGGCCGCGCAGGCCGTAATACCAGGCCAGGAGCTTGCGCGAATCGAACCGGTCCGTGAGCCAGCCCGAGGCTGTGGTGCCGATCAGGTCGCAGATCCCCATCAGCGCGAGCAGCCCCGCCGCCGTCACCTCGGCGATGCCGTGGTCGATGCAGGCGGGGATCAGATGCGTGCCGACCAGCCCGTTGGTCGAGGCGCCGCAGATGAAGAACGTGCCGGCGAGCAGCCAGAAATCCCGGGAGCGCAGGCCCACCCGCAGGCCGCGCAGGGCGCGCATCGCCGGGTTCTCGGTGAGGACCGGCGTCGGCGTCACCGTGGTCTCGCCGTAGCGCGGCAGGCCGAGATCCGCCGGGCGGTCGCGCAGCAGCAGGGCGGCCAGCGGGATGAGCGCGAGGGTCGCGGCCGCGACCACCAGCGAGACCGAGCGCCAGCCCTGCCCCACGGCCAGGGAGGCCAGCACCGGCAGGAAGACGAGTTGTCCGGTGGCGCTGCTCGCGGTGAGCATTCCCAGCACCAGCCCGCGACGCTTGCCGAACCAGCGCCCGGCCACGGTGGCCCCGAGTACGTTGGCGACCATGCCGGAGCCGGAGCCGACCACGACGCCCCAGAGCAGCACCATTTGCCAGGGCGCGGTCATGAGGCTGGTCGCGGCCGTGCCGATCGCCAGGATGAGGAGCGCCGTGCAGACGGAGCGGCGCAGGCCGAACCGCTCGATGACCGCCACCGCGAAGGGGCCGATCATCCCGTACAGGAAGATGTTGAGCGCGATCCCGACCCCGATCATGGACGCGGTCCACCCGAATTCCCGCTCCCAGGGCACGATCAGCACGCTGGGCGTGGCGCGCACGCCCGCGCCGACGAGCAGGACCAAGAAGGTCACCGCGGCGACGATCCAGGCGTAGTGCAGGCGCGGCGCGGGACGCGTCTCGGCGAGGGATGGCATGGTCGGGCTCCGGGGCGAAGGCGGGTCGGTCAGGAGGCGGCGATCAGGGCTTCGGCCAGGGCGGCGACGGCTCCGGGCTCGACCCGGGCGGCGATGCGGGCCTGCGCCGCGCGCCAATGGGGCATCGCGGCCGCGATGGCGGCCCGGCCGGGCTCGGTCAGCACCACCACCCGCTCGCGCGCATCCGCCTCGCCGGCGGCGATCCGCACGAGGCCCCGCCGTTCCAGCGGGTCGAGGTTGCGCGCCATCGTGGTCCGCTCCAGCGCCGCCTCGGCGGCCAGCCGCGTCACCGGGGTCGGTCCCAGGCGGTCCAGAAGGCGCAGGATCGCGAATTGCGTCACCCGCAGCCCGGAGGGCCGCAGGGCCGCGTCATAGGCCGTGGTGACGGCGCGCGTGGCGCGGCGCAGGGCGGAGCAGGTGCAGGGCTCGGTCGAAGGGTGATCCATCACTATGCGTGTATATGCACATTTCCGCGCGTGCTCAAGCGGATCCTGACGGTTCGCACCGTTCGACATGCACCGGTGCCCAAACCGCCGGGGCGTGTCATCGACACGGCAGGCCACGCTGCTATCCCTAGGACGCGCGCCGCCGGAGGAGACACCGGTTCCGGCGGACGAGGGCGCATCACGATGAAGGCCGCGCCGCTCCCGACGACTGCCGGATCGGGATCTGCTCAAGGTCGGCAACCCGGTTCGGGAGAAGCGCGATGACACTCGAGACCGCGACGGCGTTGTCCTCCTCCGAGCAGAAGACGGCCCGTGCCGGGCTGATCGAAGCGGCCGCCGACCTCGTGACCGAGCAGGGCGGCCCGGGCGGTTTCGTGCGCGACCTGCTCGGGCGGGTGACCCCGGAGGATCTGGCCTCCTACCAGGCCGATGCCCTGGCCGATCTCGCCGCCCGGGCCCGGGCGTTCCTGGCCGACCCGCGTCGGCCCGGCGATCCGGCCCGGATGCGTTTGAGCGATGTCGATCTGGTCCGCGACGGCCGCCGCCGCGAGATGACGATCCTCGAAGTCATCAACGACAACCGCCCGTTCCTGCTGGATTCGACGCTGGCCGAACTCACCGAGCAGGGCTTGTCGCCGGACCTCGTCGCCCACCCGATCCTGGGCGTCGAGCGGGATGCCGGGGGGGCGCTGATCCGCGTGGTCGGCGAGACGACCGCCGACGCCCAGGGCAGCCTGGCGCGCGAGAGCTTCATCCACATCCATCTCGATCGCCTCGCCGCGGAGGCCGGTGAGCGGCTGCGGGAGGCGCTGGCGGCCGTCTACCGGGACGTCGCCCTGGCGGCCGACGATCACGACGCGATGCTGGCGCGGCTCACCGATCTCGCGGAGAATCTGGGCCGGGCACCGACCCCCATGCCGGAGAGCGAGATCGCCGAGGCGCGGGCCTTCCTGGACTGGCTGACGGACGGGCAGTTCCTCCTCGTAGGGATGCAGCAGCACGGCATCGACGGCGAGGCGCATCCCCTGGTCGATGGGTCGAGCCTCGGCGTGCTGCGCGATCCCGGCGCCACGCCGCTGCGCCGGGGCCGGACGCCGGTGGACTACACCCCTGAGATCCTGACCTTCCTGGAGGAACCCCAGGCGCTGATCATCACCAAGGCGAGCGTGAAGTCCCGCGTCCACCGGTCCGCCTACCTGGACTATGTCGGGGTCAAGCTGTTCTCCGGCCTCGGCAAGCTCTCGGGCGAGGTGCGGATCGTCGGCCTGTTCACCGCCACCGCCTATACCAGCCCGGCCCGCGACGTTCCAGTCCTGCGCCGCAAGGTCGAGGCCGTCGTCGCCCGCGCCGGCCTCGACCCGACCAGCCATGCCGGACGCAGCCTCCTAGCGGTGCTGGAGAGCTATCCGCGCGACGAGCTTTTCCAGATCGACGTCGAGCGGCTCTACCGATTCACCCTGGCCATCGCCAACCTCGCCGACCGGCCGCGGATCCGCGTCCTGTCGCGGCCGGACCGCTTCGGCCGCTTCGTCTCGCTCCTCGTCTACGTCCCGAAGGAGCGCTACGATTCGACCATCCGGGCGCGGATCGGCGCCTACCTCGCCGACGCCTATGGCGGGCGGCTCAGCGCCGCCTACCCGGACTACCCCGAGGGGCCGCTCGCCCGCACCCACTACATCGTCGGCCTTCCCGACCAGGGCGCCCCCGAGATCGATCCGACCGGCCTCGAATCCGGCATCGCCGCCCTGGTCCGGACCTGGGGCGACGCCCTGCGGGCGGCCCTCGCGGAGAGCCATGGCGGCGACCGGGCACGCCGGCTCGCCGCCCGGTACGCCGACGCGTTCTCGGCCGCCTACCGGGACAATTTCCAGCCGGAGGTCGCCGTCGGCGATGTCGCGATCCTGGACAGCCTCAGCGCGGAACAGCCGCGAGCCGTGCATCTCGGCCGCCGCGGGTCGGATTCGGCTGCGCAGGTCCGCCTGAAGGTGTTCTCACGGATGACCGCGATCGCGCTGTCCGATCGCGTGCCGGCCCTGGAGAATCTCGGCTTCCGCGTCATCAACGAGCGCACCTACCGGATCGTGCCGGCGGGTGCCGCCGAGGCGGACCGGGTCTGGCTGCACGACATGCTGCTCGAACGCGCCAGCGGGGCCGCGATCGAACTTACGGATCTGGAGCAGCCCCTCGAAGACGCGATGCTCGCCATCGCGGAGGGCACGGCGGAATCGGACGGCTACAACCGCTTGGTGCTGGAGGCCGGCCTCGCCTGGCGCGAGGCGGCGCTGCTCCGGGCGCTCGGGCGCTACCTGCGCCAGCTGCGCATCCGCTACGGTCAGGATTACATCGCCGGGACCCTGAGCCGGCATCCCGGGATCGCGCGGGCGATCGTGAGCTTGTTCCGCGTCCGGTTCGAGCCCGCCACCGAGGGCGACCGGGCCGCCGGGACCGCGGATGTCCGGGCCGGAATCGAGGACGCGCTGGCCGACGTCACCAGCCTCGACGACGACCGGATCCTGCGCCGGTTCGTCAACCTCGTCGAGGCGGCGGTGCGGACCAACTTCTTCCAGACGGGGGCCGACGGGAAGCCGCGGGAGACGATCAGCTTCAAGTTCGCCTGCGCGAAGGTGGCGGCGATGCCCCTGCCCCGGCCGCTGTTCGAGATCTTCGTCTACGCCCCCCGGGTCGAGGGCGTGCACCTGCGCTTCGGCTATGTCGCCCGGGGCGGCCTGCGCTGGTCCGACCGGCCGGAGGATTTCCGCACGGAGATCCTCGGGCTGGTGAAGGCCCAGCAGGTCAAGAATGCCGTTATCGTGCCGGTGGGCGCCAAGGGCGGATTCTTCCCCAAGCGCCTGCCGCCGGCTTCCGACCGCGCCGCCTGGATGCGGGAGGGTACCGAGAGCTACCAGCTCTTCATCCGCACCCTGCTCGAACTCACCGACAACATCGTCGGCGACGCGATCGTGCCCCCGCCCGACACGGTCCGGCACGATCCCGACGACGCCTATCTCGTGGTCGCCGCCGACAAGGGCACCGCCACCTTCTCGGACATCGCCAACGCGCTCTCGCTGGAGAAGGGCCATTGGCTGGGCGATGCCTTCGCGTCCGGCGGCAGCCAGGGCTACGACCACAAGGGCATGGGCATCACCGCCCGGGGCGCCTGGGAGGCGGTGCGCCGCCACTTCCGCGAGATCGACATCGACGTCCAGACCGATCCGATCACTGTGGTCGGCGTCGGCGACATGTCGGGCGACGTGTTCGGCAACGGCATGCTGCTGTCGCAGAGCATCCGGCTGCGCGCGGCCTTCGACCACCGGGACATCTTCCTCGACCCGAACCCGGACGCGGCGGCGAGCTTCGCCGAGCGCCGCCGCCTGTTCGATCTCGGGCGCTCGTCCTGGGCGGATTACGACCGGAGCCTGATCTCGGCGGGCGGTGGCGTGTTCTCCCGCAGCCTGAAGACGGTGCCGCTCTCTGAACCGGTGCGGGCGGCCCTGGGCTTCGACCGCGCGGAGGCCACGCCCACGGAGCTGATGCAGGCGATCCTGAAAGCGCCGGCCGACCTGCTGTGGTTCGGCGGCATCGGCACCTATATCCGCGCCACGACCGAGACCGACGACGATGCCGGCGACCGCGCCAACGACGCCGTGCGCATCACCGGCCCGGAATTGCGGGCCAAGGTCGTCGCCGAGGGCGCCAATCTCGGCCTGACCCAGCGCGGGCGCATCGAGGCCGCGCGCGCCGGCATCCGCCTCAACACCGACGCCATCGACAATTCGGCCGGCGTGAACACCTCCGACGTCGAGGTCAACATCAAGATCGCCCTGATGACGCCGGAGCGTGACGGGCGGCTGAGCTACGAGGCCCGCAACGCCCTGCTCGCCACCATGACCGAGGAGGTCGGCCACCTCGTCCTGCGCAACAACGAATTGCAGACGCTCGCCCTGTCCCTCGCCCAGCGCGGCGGCCTCGGCGAGACCGGCTTCGCCATGCGGACCATGCAGGCGCTGGAGGCCGAGGGGCGCCTCGACCGGGCGGTGGAGTTCCTGCCCGATGATGCCGCGCTCACCGAGCGCCTGCGCCGGAACGAGGGGCTGACCCGGCCGGAATACGCGGTGCTGCTCGCCTACGCGAAGCTATCGCTGCACGACGCGATCCTGGACAGCGCCGTACCGAACGACCCGTATTTCGACCGCGAATTGCAGCGCTACTTCCCGAAGGCCCTGCGCGAGCAGTTCCCGGATGCCGTGAAGGGACACCGGCTGCGTCGCGAGATCATCGCCACGGCGCTGGCCAACATCATCGTCAACCGGGGCGGCCCGTCCCTGACCACGCGCCTGGTCGACGGGACCGGCGCCGACGCGGCCACCATCGCCAAGGCCTATGCGGCGACCCGGGACGCCTTCGGCCTGATGGAACTCAACCTCGCCATCGACGGCCTCGCCGGCCGGATCACCGGCGCGGATCAACTCGGCCTCTACGCCGAGGTCCAGGATCTGCTGATGAACCGCATCGTCTGGTTCATCCGCAACCTCGACCTGACCGGCGGCCTCGCCCCGATTGTGGGACGCTACCGGGACGGCATCGCGGCGGTGGAGGCGGCGCTGCCCAAGGTGCTCGACGCGGCGGCCCGGGCGGCGATCGACGCACGCGCGACCGAGCTCGAAGAGCTCGGCATGGAACCGGCGCAGGCCCGGCGGCTCGCCTCCCTCACCGCCCTGGTCTCCGCCCCCGACATCGTCCGGGTCGCCGAAGCGGGCGGTCGGCCGGTGGAGGAAGTGGCCGCTACGCATTTCGCCCTGGAGCACGCCTTCCGCCTCGACGAACTCGCCGCGGCCGCGCGCACCGTCCCGGTCGCCGACACGTTCGATCGCGTCGCCCTGGAGCGCGCGGTGGCCGGCATCGCCGCCGCCCATCGCAAGCTGACCGCCGAGATCGTGTCCGATCTGGGCGCCGGGCCCGGGGCCGTCGAGGCCTGGGCGAAGGCCCGGGGGCCGTCGCTCGCCCGGATCCGCGATGCGGTCGACGCGATCCGCGCGTCCGGTCTGACGGTCTCCAAGGCGACCGTGGCGGCGAGCCTGCTCGGCGATCTCGTGCGCGGGGGCTGAGAATCCGGCACCGGGCGCATCGGCTGAGCCACCGGAACCGGGAGAATGCTGCCGGCGACGGCGACGTGCGCTCAGGCCCCCGGCGCTGAGGGAGAAAACACCCGCCGCATCGCGCGGCTGACGGCCGTCAGGGTGAGGAGGAGGCCGACGAGCGACACCGCCGCCGCGATCAGCGGCAACTCTCCGTAGCCGACGCCGAGCGTCAGGGCGGCGCCGCCGATCCAGGCCCCCGTGGCATTGCCGAGGTTGAAGGCGCCCTGGTTGAGCGTCGAGGCGAGGTTCGGCGCGTCGCTGGCGGCCTCCACCACCCAGATCTGCAGCGGCGAGACCAGGGCGAAGACCAGCCCCGACCACAGGACCAGAACCGCGACCGTCATCGCCGGATGGTGTGCCACGACGGCCAGGAGCAGCAGAGACACCACGATGCCGAGGAAGCTGCCGACGATCGTCGCCATCTGGCCCCGGTCAGCGAAGTGTCCGCCCGCGAGATTGCCGACGGTCAGTCCGGTTCCGGCGGCGAAGAGCACGCCGGTCACACCCTGCGGCGAGAACCTGGTCACCCCGGTCAGGAACGGCGTGATGTAGGTGAACACCGTGAAGAAGCTCACCGACGACAGGGTCGAGATCAGCATCGGCCGCAGCACCGGCCAGCGGCCCAGCGCCCGGAACTCGCTGATCAGGCGCCCGCGCGTGCCGGGCAGCCCCGTGGGCACGCAGAGCTGGATCGCCAAGCCTGCCGCGAGGCCGATCCCCACCACCGCCCAGAAGGTCGAACGCCATCCCGCGACCTGCCCGAGGGCGGTGCCGAGGGGCACGCCGAGGACGTTGGCCAGCGTCAATCCGGTGAACATCAGGGCGACGGCCTGGGTCCGCTTCTCCCGCGGCACCAGATCCCGCGCCACCACGGCGCCGATTCCGAAGAAGGCCCCGTGCGCGAAGGCCGTCAGGATCCGCGCGGCCATCAGCAGCGTGTAGCTCGGCGCCATCGCGCAACCGAGGTTACCGGCCAGGAACACGCCCATCAGGGCGAGCAGGGCCGCCTTGCGCGGCATGCGCGCCGTGGCGATGGCCACGACCGGCGCGCCCACGACCACGCCCATGGCGTACCCGGACACGAGATAGCCCGCCTGCGGGATCGTGACGCCGAAGCTCTGGGCCACCTCCGGGAGCAGGCCCATGATCACGAATTCGGTGGTGCCGATCCCGAAGGAGGCGACGGCGAGGGCAAGTATCGGCAATGGCGGCACGGCGGGGCTCTCCGGCGCGGGGTGTTCGCTCGTTTGTGCGAAGCAACATGCGCAAGATGGCAGCGGCGCGCGGCCTGCCTAGCCGCGGACGCGCGGCGCACGGTTGCGCGGCGCGCAAGCGCGCCGTCCGGCCCGAGTTCACGCGCTCATCGCACCAGGCCTCGCGGCCTGCACCGCGGGTCCGGATCGCCCGGCGATGCCGGTCGGTAGCCGATCGACGGCTGCCGGGTTCCCACGCTTCCGCGGTCCGCGCGCGCCTCACCGTGCGACGGGAACGGCCGAGCGGATCACTCCGCCGGGGCGTTCTTCCGGCTGCGCGGCTTCGGCGACGCCGCGGCCGGCGCCTCCGTCACGATCGGCTGGACGGGGCCGTTATACTTGCGGCGTTGCTGCCCCAACCCGAGGGCCCGCGCCAGCTCGGATCGCTGGGCGGAGTAGCTCGCCGCGGTCATGGGATAGTCCACCGGCAGCCCCCATTTCGCCCGGTACGCCTCAGGCGACAGCCCGCGCAGCGTCAGATGCCGGCGGAGAGTCTTGTAGGGCTTCCCGTCCTCGAAGCTGACGATGTGATCAGTCGTAATCGACTTTCGGATCTGCGCCGGCGTCAACTTTTCGGTTGGCCCAGTCGAGCCCTCGCCCGCAGTCGCGAGATGGCTCAAAGCGCCGTGAACGATGTCGATCAAGCCCGGAAGATCGGTCGAAGGCACCGAATTGTTCGACACATAAGCCGCGACGATATCGACAGCCAGTTCGATGCGCTCCGACTGCTCGCTCGCTATGCTCTCGTTCATGATCGACCCCCGTTATTCAAAATATCCGGATCGACCAATCCATATCGGATGCGATCGAAAACTTTCTGATCCTAACGGATTTCCACGCAAATCTCAATCGGATCGGAATCGAGACGGAAACAGGCCGTCGCGATTTCGAAATGCTGGCCGAACCCGCCGTTGACGCGACATTAACCACGTAGAGCTAGCCTCAATTAACCATACCGATGACCCGTTTGGTCGCGGCGTGGACGGTGAATCCCGGCGTTCAGGACTCGGGATATTGGTGGAGACCGAGATCAAGTGCGTACGGCACGGTCTGACCGGCGGGACCGGCACGAGATTCGGCTCGCGTATGCAGCCCTGACGCTCGCGCTCGCGGCGTCGCCGACCTCTGCGCAGCGCTTCGATGCGATCAGCCCCGTCACCGGGCAGCCCGACAATCCCGGAACCGGACTGGACACGGCCCCGAACGGCCTCCCCTCCCTGAGGCGGCGCCTCCCGGACGGGCTGTCGCGCGATGACGGCCGCGGCTCGCCGAGCGGGGATACGACGGGGGGCGACCAGATCGGCGGCGACAGCCTGCGCTCGCCGCTCTCACCCGCGCTCCCGACGCAGGGGCAGGTCCAGCCGGGCCAGTCCCAGCTCGATACCCGCGCGACCGGAGGCGGTCAGCGCACCGGCGGCAGTTCGACGGCACCGGCCAATCTGGCGCCCTCGGCCCTGCTCAGATCGCGCGCCGCGCCCCCGCGCCGGCTCGGCACCGCGACCCGTAGGTATACCCAGGACATTACTCAGGTTCCGAGCCCGGCGCTGAAGCTCACGCCGATCATCCAGCAGCCGGTGGTCGGGGTGCCGCTGCCGCAGGCGCCGACGCAGCTTCGGCCGATCCTGCCGCTCATCCCGGGCTCAGCCGCCCTCGGCCTCCTGACCCCGGGCTTCATCCTGGGTACCGATCTCGCCCGGCCGATCCCCATGGATCCCGCCTACGCGCCTCTCGGCTATCAGGTCGGATCGTTCACGGTGCTGCCGAGCTTCGCGCAGAGCCTCGGATACGATTCCAACCCCGATCAGACCAGCCGGCAGCTCGCCAAGGGCTCCGTGGCCCTGCGCACAGATGCGGCGGTCGATTTCCAGAGCAACTGGTCGTCGAGTTCGCTCCAGGGCTCCCTGCGCGGCGCCTATCTGGAGACGCCGCAGAACGAACCCGCGAGCCGGCCCGCCGCCGACGGCGTCGTGCGCCTGCGCATCGATGCGGACCGCGATCTGCACATCGACGCCGAAGGCCGCTTCCTCGTCGACACGCAGCGCACGTCGAACCCCAATCTCCAGGCCGCGAATCTCGGGCTCCAGGCCGCCGCGACCACGAGCCGGCCGCTGCTGGCCGTCTATGGGGCGTCCCTCGGCGCGACCGAGACCTTCAACCGCCTGTCGGTGACGCTGCGCGGCTCGATCGATCGCTCGGAATTCGACAACGCCCGGCTGTCCGACGGCACGATCATCAATCAGGCCGACCGGAACCTGAACCAATACAGTCTCCAGTTGCGCACCGCCTACGAGGTCAATCCGGACTTCAGCCCCTTCGTGGACATCCTGGCCGATACGCGCGTCTACGACCTGCGGCAGGACCAGAACGGCATCCGACGCGATTCGGACGGGATTGCCCTGATGGTCGGGGCCAGCTTCGGCCTGCTGCGCACGCTCACCGGCGAGATCTCGGCGGGCATCCAGCACCGCACCTACGTCGATCCGACCCTGCGCGCCATCGACGCCCCCCTTGTCAACGCGGCCCTGGTCTGGTCGATGAGCCCGCTCACCACCGTTCGCCTCACCGCGGCCACGGGCGTCACCGAGACGACCATCGTCGGGTCGAGCGGCATCCTCACCGACGTCGCCACCCTCGAAATCCAGCACGACCTGCTGCGCAACCTGTCGATCGTGATCGGCGGCTCGCTCCTGCGGAACGACTATCAGGGCAGCACGATCCGGGAGAACGGGGTCTCGGCGACCGCGCGGCTCGACTATCACCTGACCCGGTGGCTGACCCTGCGGGGCACCTACATCTACCAGCAGATCAACAGCACGGTGACCGGGGCGAGCTTCCAGGACAACACCTTCCTGGTCGGCTTGCGGGTCAATCCGTAGATCGGGCCGGAACGGCGCCGTCCGGTGGCGCAGGCCCCGCCCGGTATTGCGCGTCCATGCGTATCCGTGGTCAGCCGCGCTTCGACGCGAAGAAGTCCCGCAGGAGCGCCGCCGCCTCGCGTTCTCGGAAGCCGCCATAGACCTCCGGCGCGTGATGGCAGGTCGGCTGGTTGAAGACCCGCGGCCCGTTTTCGACGCCGCCGCCCTTCGGATCCGATGCCCCGTAGTAGAGCCGCCGGATCCGCGCGAAGGAAATCGCCCCCGCGCACATCGGGCAGGGTTCGAGCGTCACGTAGAGGTCGCAGCCGGTGAGCCGTTCGTCGCCGATCGCCGCGCAGGCCGCCCGGATGGCCAGGATCTCCGCATGCGCGGTCGGATCGTGCAGCGTTCGCGGCAGGTTGTGGGCGACGGCCAGCACGGCCCCGTCCCGGACCACGACGGCTCCCACCGGAACCTCGCCGGCCGCCTCCGCCCGCCGCGCCGCAGCGAAAGCCTGATCGAACGCGCGCGCGGCCGGCGCCGCGGCGCGGCCGGGGGAATCATCCGCCATGGTGCCGCCGTTCCATCACCCGGGATGGGGCGGGCCCGCGGCCCGGCGGATTGATCCAGAGCAATGTTAAGGCCTGGAACATACGCGCGACCGTGTCCGTTCTAAGCATCTCGTGCGGCGCCGCCGCAGGAATACAGGAAGGGTAACGCCATGAGCAGCACCACCGACAAGATCAAGGGCGTCGCCAACGAGGCTCTCGGCAAGGCCAAGCAGGGCATCGGCGACGCGACCGGCAACGACAAGCTCAAGACCGAGGGTGCGGCTCAGGAGCTCAAGGGCAAGACCCAGAGCACTGTCGGCGACGCGAAGGACACGGTGAAGTCGGCGACCGACAAGCTCTGATCGCCACGGGACGATCGGAACGGGACCCGCCACGGGCGGGTTCCCACCAGGGACCGGCTCGAACAACGCGAGGATGCCATGATCGGTTGGGCTGTCACGTTTCTCGTCGTCGCGCTCGTCGCGGCACTGCTCGGGTTCGGCGGCATCGCCGGGACGGCCATGGAAGCAGCCAAGGTGATCTTCTTCGTGGCGATCGCGCTATTCCTCATCTCCGCGGTGTTCGGCGTGATGCGGGGCCGCTCTCCCAGGCTCTGACCGGCGTATCGGTCCCCGATCAGGGTGGTGGCGCCCGGGAACGGTGCCGTTCCGTATCGGCCACCGGGTCCGCTTCCGCGGAGCGCCAGCGATGAATTTCAGGGCCGTTCCCCAGGGAGCGGCCCTTTCGTGTGGGAACCCGACGGCGTTCCAGACTCAAAGACCCGTCTCGCCTGTCGGTATCGGCTCTGCTAAGGCCCGGGCATGAGCGACATGCCGAAAGACGACACGCCGGAGGGTCCCGCCCGTCCGGACCCGGAGACCGCGCGGGTGGGGCGCTGGACGCCGCCGACCGACGCCGGCAGCGCAGCCGAGCCGGCGCCTGCCGAATCCGCCGCCAAGCCGCGTCCGGAAAAGCGACGCCCCGTGCGCCCCCCGTCCGAGCCGGCGGCCGAGGACCCGTCGGCCGATCCCGCCGAGGCGCCGACGCCCCCCGGGGAACGGATCGCCAAGGCGATGGCGCGCGCCGGGATCGCGTCGCGGCGCGATGCCGAGGCGATGATCCTCGCCGGCCGGGTGAGCGTCAACGGCGAGACGTTGAGTTCGCCGGCACGCAACGTCACCGAGGACGATCGCATCCTGATCGACGGCGAGCCGATGCCGTTGCGGGAGCGCAGCCGCCTGTGGATCTTCCACAAGCCCAGGGGCCTCGTGACCACCGCGCGCGATCCGGAGGGCCGGCAGACCGTCTTCGATGTCCTCCCCGAGGATCTGCCCCGGGTCGTCGCGGTGGGACGCCTCGACATCAACACCGAGGGGCTGCTGCTCCTCACCAACGACGGCGGCCTCGCCAAGGTGATCGCCCATCCCGACACCGGCTGGCTGCGCCGCTACCGGGTCCGCGCCCATGGCGATACCGATCAGGCCCAGCTCGACAAGCTCGCCAAGGGCGTGACGATCGACGGGATGGAGTACGGCCCGATCGAGGCCATGCTCGACCGCGTGCAGGGTGACAATGTCTGGCTGACGCTGGGATTGCGCGAGGGCAAGAATCGCGAGGTCAAGCGGATCCTCGAGCATCTCGGCCTCTCGGTGAACCGGCTGATCCGCCTGTCCTTCGGGCCGTTCCAGCTCGGCGATCTGGAGGTCGGCCTCGTCGAGGAGATCCGCACCCGGGTCCTCAAGGATCAGCTCGGCAAGTCGCTCGCCGAGCAGGCCGGCGTCGATTTCGACAGCCCGGTGCGCGAGCCGATCGTGCCGTTCGGCGGATCCAAGGCCGAGGATGGCGGTGCGAAGACCGCCCAGGGGGGCGCCGCGAGCCGGCGCAACGCCGCGCGCCCCGCCCCCGCACCGCGCGTTTCGACGGGTGGATCCGGGTCCGGACCGCGCAACGCCGCTTGGCGCGACGACGACGATTCCAAGCCGCGCGGGACGCGCATCCCCCGCCGCGGCGCCGATCCACGGGCCGCGCAGGCCGCCGCCGCAGAACGCGGACGCGAACGCGTCGGCTCGATCCGGGCCGGGGACCGCCGCGTCGTCGTGGAGCGCCTCGCCGCGACCCCGGTCGAGCCTGCGCCCCAGGAGAAACCGCGTCGCCGCTACGCCGATGACGGCCCGTCCGAGCGGCCGCAGCGGGACGCCGGCGGGCGTTCCGGTCGTGCGGGTGGATCCGGGGGCGCGCGCGGCCCCGCACCGTATGGCGAGCGGGCCCCGGCATCCCGCGGCGAGCGCGGCGGCGGCGAGCGGCCGAACCGGCCACCGGCACGCGCCGCCGAGCGCCCATGGGGCGATGCCAGGCCGGATGACCGGCGGGGACCCAGGACGGATGAGCGGCGCGAGCGCCCCTTCAACGCCGGCTCGGCGGAAGGCGCGGGTGCCGGCAAGGGCGGTTTTCGGACCCAGAAGCGGGGTCAGGACGGCGGCAAGCCGGCCTTCGGCGGCCCGAAACCGGGTGGTGCCCGGCCCGGGGGCAAGCCGGGCGGGTTCGGCGGCAAACCGGGCGGCTTCGGTGGCAAGCCCGGCGGGTTCGGTGGCAAGCCCGGCGGGTTCGCCGGAAAGGCTCCCGGCCGGGGCGGGTCCGGCGGGGGTGCAAGACCCGGCGGACGACCGGGCGGCGGCAAGCCCGGCGGGTTCGGCAGCAAGCCCGGCGGTGGGCGGCCGCCGCGCGGGACGCGATGAGGATTGTCGGAGGTGCCTGGCGCGGCCGCAGGCTCGCGGCGCCGCGCACCTCCGCCATCCGGCCGACCTCGGATCGCCTCCGGGAGTCGCTGTTCAACGTGCTGGCCCACGCCTACGACGACGCCTTCGCGGGAGCCCGGGTGCTCGACCTGTTCGCCGGCACCGGGGCGCTCGGCTTCGAGGCGCTCTCGCGGGGTGCGGCCTACGCGCTCCTAGTCGATGACGGGACCGAGGCCCGGGCGGTGATCCGCGCCAACATCGAGGCCCTCGGCGCCGAGGGCGTGACGCGCCTGTTCCGGCGCGACGCGACCCGGCTCGGCGCGGCCGGGACGGCGGGTCAGTTCTCGCTCCTGTTCTGCGATCCGCCCTATCATCGCGATCTCGCGCCCCGGGCTCTGGCGAGCGCAGCCGCGGGTGGGTGGCTCACGCCGGGCGCCCTCGTGGTGGTCGAGGAGGCCGAGACCGTGCGCTTCGACTGGCCGGACGGGTTCGCCGAACTGGAGCGGCGCGCCTACGGCGAGACCGCCGTCGCCCTGGCGCGGTTCGCCGCCTGACCGCGCGAACTGCGCCGTCGGTCAGCTCACCCGCCGGATCGGGCCAACACCGTCCCGCGGGGTGACCCTCCGGCTTTCGGAGCAGACGATGCGGGAGCCGGACGGTCGACGGACCGGTCGCTTCGAGGCACCCTTCCCGACAGCGGCCGATGGTGAGGCTTCGCGACGACCCTACCCGGGTCCCATCGCGTCTGCGGGGCCCGTCTCGGCCGAGCGCGCCGGTCGACCTCAGGCGCCCGGAGCCGCACTGTGGGAGGCATTGTCCGCGGCGGCGGCCTCGATGGCCCGCTGGTGGCCGATCCGCGCCGCGGATTTCACGAGGCTCAGAACATCGCGGCGCATCTGATCGTCGGCGATCTGATTGTAGGCGCGCAGGAGTTCCACGGCCCCGGACACGCGCAGCAAGGCCGGACCGTTATCCGCCGCGTTCTCGGCCTCCGGCTCGAAGAAGCTCGATACCGGGACGCCGAGCCGCTCGGCGATCGCCTGCAGGCGGCCAGCCCCGACCCGGTTCTTGCCCGTCTCGTATTTCTGGACCTGCTGGAAGCTCACCCCGAGCGCGCTGGCCAAGGCGGACTGGCTCAGCCCGTTCGCCGCGCGCAGGAACGCGATGCGGCTGCCGACGCCATGATCGATCGCCGTCGTCTGCTTCGGCTTTGGACTGGACTTGGCCATGGGTCGGGGTCCGAACGTCGTCTCTGTTGGCGGGCATGCACAACCGCACCCCGAACCGCCGACCACAACACACAGCTGCCATATCGTGCGGCCGGGAATCTGGCCTGCGATCAGTAGATGCCACAGCCAAGCCCAGCACGCAACGAAAGGTCGCGGCGGCGACATCTGAGATATCGAAGATGGTTGCGCGATCTGTGCAATGCCCGTCCGCGCCTCGGCGCGCGCATTGTATTGAACTTATTGTGCACCGATTAAACTACGCAGGGATCGGCGGATGAATATTTGAAGCGGCGACGGAGATGCACATTCGCGCCGGCATCGCCCAAGAGTTCGACTGACGCGATTCCGCTGGGCGCAGCCCCGCCGCATCATGCCCGCCGTCGTCGCAGGGCTAGGATGCCGGCCCGAGCCAATCCGTCACGATCGCGAGTTGGCGATCGTCCAGGAGGGCGGGGGCATGGCCGCAATCCGGAATCTCGACGCGCTCCGTCGGCGGCCCCCGCCGGGTCATCTCGTCGGCGGTGGCGGCGAGGAGGAGTTCCGATTGCGCCCCGCGCAACAGCAGGACCGGACAGGTGATCGCGTCCCAGTCGCGCCACATGCTGACGCTGTAGACCCGTCCGGGCCTGAACGCGTCGCCGATGCCCGGATCGTAATGGGGCCGCCAGCCTCCGTTCGGCTCCCGGAAGAAGCTGTATTTGGCGATGTGGCGCCACTGCTCGTCGGTCAGCGGCCCGAAGGATCCGAGGACGGTGCGCAGGCGCGACTCGCCCGAGGCGAGGTTGTGGTGCAGCCGCGGCGCGTCGCGCAGGCGCGAGCCGATGTGGCGGATCGGCGCCCAGGGCAGGAACGGACCGATATCGTTGATCACCATGCGGCGGATCGGCGTGTTGGCCGACGCGGCCAGGACCATGCCGGTCAGGCCGCCGAGGGACGTGCCGACCCAGTCGATCGGTCCGCGGATCCGCAGATGCGCGATGAGCGCCGCCATGTCGGCGGCGTATTGCGGCAGGCCGTAGAGTTCCGGATCCCTGAGCCAGCCGCTGAGCCCGCGCCCCGGCAGGTCGGGGCAGACGACCCGGTAGCCCATCTTCGCCAGCCTGTAGCCGAGGGGATCGAAATCCCGGCCCTGGCGGCTCAGTCCGTGGACGCACACGACCACGCGCGCGCTGTCCGGGTCGCCCCACTCGACATAGGCGATGCGGTGGAAATCGTGGGGCGCGTAGGCGAGGAAATCGCCGGTCCGGAACGGAACGTCGGCCTGGCTGAGATCGTCGAGCCGCGGCATCGCCGTCACCGGAAGCGCGCGCGCCGCCGGGTCGGCCGTCACGGTTTTTCCGTGCGCGCCGCGGCCTCGCGGGCGAGCCGGCCGGTGGTCTGGTGGATGTCGACCATCTGGTCCGTCAGCCGGCGCGCCTGCTCCTGCAGGAAGGCCGCGTTCAGGGCCGCCGCCTCCCGGGCATCGGCCGCCTGCGCGACGCGCTCGGCATAGTCCAGGGTGGCGCGGACGTTCGTGTCCGAGGCGACGAGCACGCGATGCCCGATCTCGCGCATCGCCGCCAGCGTGTGCACGGTGTTGTCCTCGAAGGCGTTGTAGAGGCGCGCACCAGCGGCCTCCCACTGCTCGCGCATCCGCCGGGCGCCCGCCGCGTTGCTCTCGCTGAGGTGGTTGGCGGTCTCGCGGCTGGAGCCCATCACCGAGCGCCACCCCTCGAAGGTCTGGGCCATCGAGGCCTCGAAGGCGTTCAACGCCATCTCGCCGGCCTCGGCAAAGCGCTCGTAGGCTTCGCGCGCCCGCGCCACGCCGCCCTCGGCCATGGCCCGTCCCGCCTGCGTGGAGACCATCGGCCCGTTGTCGTTCCCCACGGTCGCCTTCCCTCCATCGCCGGCCCGGATCGGCCCGACCCCAGGTTACGGGCATCGGCCAGGGTCGCCCCGCCGTCAACCATGCGGGGTGACAGAACCGGACGGGGGCACCGGCCCGGGACGCGGCGGCGATTGACAGCCGGGTCGGGCGGGAAATCATCCTCCGTCGGAGCGAACGCCACGCGCCACAACGATTTCGCGCCCGACCAGAAGGCACAACGATGACGGAGTCCCATCCGCGCCCCGCACGGTCCGGCGCCGCCGGCCGTCACCCGTTCGAGACCGACCTCGACCGGACTCCAGCCAATCACGTCCCCCTGACCCCGGTGAGCCTCCTGGCGCGCGCCGCGGCGGCGGCGGGCGGGCGGATTGCGGTGATCGACGGCGCCCGGCGCCTGACCTATGCCGAACTCTACGCGCGCTGCCGCCGCCTGGCCTCGGGCCTGGCCGGGCACGGGATCGGGCGCCTCGACACCGTGGCGATCCTCGCCCCGAACGTCCCCGAGATGATCGAGGCCCATTTCGCCGTGCCGATGCTCGGCGCCGTGCTGAACCCGCTGAACACCCGCCTCGATCCAGCGACGATCGCCTTCTCGCTGGCCCATGGTGGCGCCCGGGTGCTGCTCGTCGAGGCCGACTGCGCCCCGCTGGCCGCCCAGGCCCTGAGCGCCTGTCCCGAGCCGATCCTGGTGGTGGCGATCGGCGAGACCGGCATACCCGGTGCGATCCCCTACGAAGCGCTGCTCGCGGCCGGCGATCCGGACCACGCCTGGACCGGACCCGCCGACGAATGGCAGTCCCTCTGCCTGCTCTACACCTCCGGCACGACCGGGGATCCGAAGGGCGCGGTCTACAGCCACCGCGGCGCCTATCTTCAGGCGCTTGGCAACGCCGTCACCTTCGGGTTGACCGCCGACAGCGTCTATCTCTGGACGCTGCCGATGTTCCATTGCAGCGGCTGGTCCTATCCCTGGGCCAGCGTCGCCGCCTGCGCGACCCAGATCTGTCTGCGCAAGGTCGAGCCGGCCGCGATCTTCCGCCTGATCGCCGAACACGGGGTGACGCATCTCTGCGGCGCCCCGATCGTCCTCTCGATGATCGCGCACGCCCCGGCCGCGGACCGGCGCGCCTTCCCGCAGCGGGTCCGGTGCGCCGTCGGCGGGGCGGCGCCCTCCTCGACGATCATCCGCACCATGGAGGAACTGGGCTTCGAGGTGCTGCATCTCTACGGCGCGACCGAGAGCTACGGACCGGCGACCGTCTGCCTGGCGCAGCCGGACTGGGCGGACCTGTCCGAGGACGACCGCTACGCCCGCATGGCGCGCCAGGGCGTGCCGCTCGCGACCCTCGAAGACGTGACCGTCATCGACCCGGCCACTGACCGGCCGGTGCAGCGGGACGGAACGGCGGTGGGCGAGATCTGTCTGCGCGGCAACACCATCATGAAGGGCTATCTCGGCAATCCCGATGCCACCGCGCAGGCGCTCGCCGGCGGGTGGTACCGGACCGGCGACCTCGCGGTCTGGCATCCGGACGGATCCGTGGAGATCAAGGACCGGGCGAAGGACATCATCATCTCCGGGGGCGAGAACATCTCCAGCCTGGAGGTGGAGGAGGTGCTGATGCGCCATCCCGCGGTGATGCTGGCGGCCGTGGTGGCACGGCCGGACCCGACCTGGGGCGAGAGCCCCTGCGCGTTCCTGGAGGTGAAGCCCGGCACGGAAGCGCCGAGCGCGCAGGACGTGATCGTCTTCTGCCGCGGGCGGATGGCGCGGTTCAAGGTGCCCAAGACCGTGGTTTTCGGTCCCCTGCCCAAGACCTTGACCGGGAAGATCCAGAAATTCGTCCTCCGGGACCGGGCGCGGGATTTCTGACCGGAGCCGCAACGTCGCCGCGTCGGATGCCGTCGATGTCCCGCCTGCCACCCGGGCGTACCGGGGTTGTCATGAGCGCAGACCGCCGCTCCGCTGCGGCCTCGACATGTCGACCGGCTGGACCGACAACTCTCCCGGCGCGACCCCGGCCGCCAGCCCGCAGGATCGATCCGCGACCGAACCGAGCCGGCCGGGTCCTGGATGAACCGCGCGGGAGCCGCGTCGAAGGGATACGTTTCACCGACCCGGTTCGTGTTCGTCGCGGTGCAGATAACGGCGGCCGATCCTGTAAGAATACCGGTCCGCACGGCGCTAGAGGCATCGGCCGGAGGCCGCGACCCGACATGGATTTCACCATCTCCCCCCGCGTGGAGGATTACCGCGCCCGGATCGCGGCCTTCGTGGACACCCACATCCTGCCGCTGGAATCCGACCCCTCCGCCTATGACGGCCACGGCAATATCGGCCTGCCGGACCTCGCCCGGCTGCGCGGCCTGGCGCAGGCCGAGGGGCTCTGGTGCCTCCAGCTCAGGCCGGAGACCGGGGGCGCCGGCCTGGACAAGGTCGGCATGGCGGTCTGCTACGAGGCCATGAACCGCTCGATCTTCGGGCCGGTGGTGTTCAATTCGGCGGCGCCGGACGACGGCAACATGATGGTGCTGGAGAAGGTCGCCACGCCCGCCCAGAAAGAGCGCTGGCTCGCCCCGATCGTGCGCGGCGCCGTCCGCTCGGCCTTCGCCATGACCGAGCCGCATCCCGGCGGCGGCTCCGACCCGGGCATGATCCAGACCCGGGCCGAGCGGCGGGGCGACACCTACGTGGTCACCGGCCGCAAATGGTACATCACCGGCGCCGAGGAAGCGGCGCACTTCATCCTGATGGCCCGGACCTCGGACGACGCGCGCAAGGGCCTGACCGCCTTCTTGTTCCACCGGGACCAGCCCGGCTGGGAGATCCTGCGCCGCATCCCGATCATGGGCCCGGAGGAGCATGGCGGCCATTGTGAATTGCTCTTCGACGGGATCGAGATCCCGGCCCAGAACGTTTTGATGAACGAGGGCGACGGGCTGAAGCTGACGCAGATCCGCCTGGGCCCGGCGCGGCTGACCCACTGCATGCGCTGGCTCGGCCTGTCGAAGCGCTGCGTCGAGGTTGCCCGGGCCTACGCCGCCGAGCGCCACGGGTTTGGGATCCGGCTCGCCGACCGCGAGAGCATCCAGCTGATGCTCGGCGACCTCGCCATGAAGATCGAGATCGGCCGCCTGCTGGTGATGAAGGCCGCCTGGGCGCTGGATCAGGGGAGCTTCGCCCGCAAGGAGGTCTCGATGGCCAAGGTGCACGTGGCAAACCTCCTGCACGCGGCCGCCGATGTCGCGATTCAGATCAACGGCGCCCGGGGCTATTCCACCGACACGCCGCTGGAATGGATCTACCGCTACGCCAGGCAGGCCCGGCTGGTGGACGGGGCTGACGAGGTCCACAAAATGGTGCTCAACCGCAGCCTGGAAGCCGAAGGCGATGCCTTCTGGAGCTGGGCGGTCGAGGCGTGAGCCGGAAAGCGAAACGATGACCGATGTCGTGATCACAGGCGCGGTGCGGACCGCGATCGGCACCTTCGGGGGTAGCCTCGCGGGCACGCCAACCTCCAAGCTGGCGGCGCTCTGCGTGGCGGAGGCGTTGAAGCGGTCCGGTACGGCGCCGGAGACCGTCGGACATGTGGTGTTCGGCAACGTCATCCCCACCGAGCCGCGGGACGCCTACATCGCCCGCGTCGCCGCCATCGAGGGCGGGGTACCGAAGGAAGTGCCGGCCCTCACCGTCAACCGCCTCTGCGGCAGCGGTCTGCAGGCGATCGTTTCGGCCGCGCAATCCATCCTGCTGGGCGACGCCGACACGGCCTTGGCCGGCGGCGCCGAGAGCATGAGCCGGTCGCCGCATCTCCTGACTTCCGGCCGCATCGGCCAGCGGATGGGCGATGTCAGCCTCGTCGACTACATGGTCGGTGTGCTGAGCGACCCGTTCGGCCACGGCCATATGGGCGTCACCGCTGAGAACGTGGCCGAGCGCTACGCGGTCTCCCGGGGCGAGCAAGACGCCTTCGCCGCGGAGAGCCAGGCCCGGGCCGCCCGGGCGATCCGCGAGGGCCGGTTCCGCGAGCAGATCCTGCCGGTCCCGGTCCAACGCAAGCGCGAGACCGTGGCGTTCGACACCGATGAGCACCCGAAGCTCACCGGCGTCGAGGACCTCGCCAAGCTGCGCCCGGCCTTCTCCAAGACCGGCAGCGTCACCGCCGGCAACGCCTCGGGCCTGAACGATGGCGCCGCCGCCCTGGTCCTGTCGAGCGCCGCGCAGGCCGAGCGCACGGGCGCGACGCCGCTCGCCCGGATCGTCGGCTATGCCCATGCGGGGGTGGACCCGTCCGAGATGGGCATGGGCCCGGTCCCCGCGGTGCGGCGCCTTCTGGACCGGACCGGCCTGCGCGCCGCCGATTTCGACGTGATCGAGTCGAACGAGGCCTTTGCGGCCCAGGCCTGCGCGGTCGCCCGCGCCCTCGATCTCGACCCCGCCAAGGTCAATCCGAACGGCGGCGCCATCGCGCTGGGCCACCCGATCGGCGCCTCGGGCGCGATCATCACGGTGAAGGCCCTCTACGAGCTGGCCCGCACGGGCGGCCGCTACGGGCTCGTGACCATGTGCATCGGCGGCGGCCAGGGCATCGCCCTCGCCCTCGAACGGATGCACTGAGATGTCGAACCTTTTCGATCTCGCCGGCCGGCACGTCCTGGTCACCGGCGCCTCCAGCGGCCTCGGCCGCCATTTCGCCGGGACGCTCGCGCGCGCCGGGGCGCAGCTGACCCTCTGCGCCCGGCGGGCGGAGGCCCTCGCCGACACCGTCGCGCGGGTCGCCGCCGCGGGCGGTCAGGCCCACGCCGTCGTCATGGACGTGACCGACGCCGGCAGCATCGAGCGGGCGCTGGACGTTGCCGAGGCACGGTTCGGCCCGGTCCGGGTGCTCGTCAACAATGCCGGGATCACCGCGACCAAGCCCGCCCTCGACCTCGACGAGGCCGATTGGGACGCCGTGCTCGACACGAACCTGAAGGGCGTCTGGCTGGTCGCGCAGGCGACGGGCCGGCGCATGGTTATGCACGGCACCGGCGGGAGCATCGTCAACATCGCCTCGATCCTTGGCCTGCGCGTCACCGGCGGTCTCACGCCCTACGCGGCCTCGAAGGCCGGGGTGGTGCAGCTCACCAAGAGCCTGGCGCTGGAATGGGCGCGCCACGGGATTCGGGTGAACGCCCTGGCGCCCGGCTACATCAAGACCGAGCTGAACGACGCGTTCTTCGAGTCCGACGCCGGGAAGGCGCTGATCAAACGCGTGCCGCAGCGCCGGCTCGGCGAGGCGGCCGAGCTCGACGGCCCGCTTCTGCTCCTCGCCTCCGAGGCCGGCGCCTACATGACCGGCAGCGTCGTCGCGGTCGACGGCGGCCACCTCGTCTCGGGCCTGTAGCCGATGGATCAGGATCGGCTGCGCGCCTGGATCGCCGGGCATCTCGGCTGCCCGGACCTGGTGATCGAGGACATCCGCCCCCTCGGCGGCGGTTCGATCCAGGAGAACCGCCTGGTCCGCTGCCGGCTCGACGGCGGGACGCGGGCCTTCGTGCTGCGCATGGACGCCCCCGCGACGATCGCGTCGAGCCGGTCCCGCGCCGAGGAGTTCCACATCCTGGAGGCGGTCTGGGCCGCCGGGGTGAAGGTTCCCGAGCCGGTCGGCGTCTGCGACGATCCCGGGGTGATCGGCGCGCCGTTCGCGCTGATGGGACTGGTCGAGGGGATCGGGCTGGGGCCGCGCATCGCCAAGGACCTGACCCTGGGCGGCGACCGCGAACGCCTCACCGAGACCCTGGGCGGGGAACTCGCCCGGATCCACGCGGCCCTCGACCCGCGGGCGCCCCCCGCCGCGCTGGCCTTCCTGGGCGCGCCCGAACCGGACCCGGCACGGGCCGAGATCGCGCGGCTGCGGGCCAGCCTCGACGGGATCGGGGCCTCGAGGCCGGCGATCGAGTGGGGCCTGCGCTGGGGCGAGGTTTGCGCGCCGGACTGCGCCGCCTCGACCCTGGTGCACCGGGACTTCCGCACCGGCAACTACATGGTCGACGCCGCCGGGCTCACCGCGGTGCTGGACTGGGAATTCGCCGGCTGGGGCGATCCGGCCCAGGATCTCGGCTGGTTCTGCGCCGCCTGCTGGCGATTCGGTCGCCCCGATCTGGAGGCCGGCGGCATCGGATCCCGCGCGGCCTTCTACCGGGGCTACGCGGAGGCCGGGGGGCGCGCCATCGATCCGGCGCGCGTCGCCTACTGGGAGGTGATGGCGCATCTGCGCTGGGCGGTGATCGCCCTGGAGCAGGGCGCGCGGCACGTCTCCGGCCGGGAATTCTCCCTGGAACTGGCGCTGACCGGCCGGATGGTGCCGGATCTCGAACGGGCGATCCTGCGGGCGACGGCCCCCGGGGCGTGGAGATGAGCATGCGGGACGATCCCTCCGGCGCGGCCCTCCTCGACGCCGCCCGCCGGGCGCTGACCGAGGAGGTGGTCCCCGGCCTGACCGGGCGCCCGCGCTACGTCGCCCTGATGGTGGCCAACGCGATCGGCATCGCGGCCCGCGAGATCGCCGAGGCCGACCGCCTGCACGCGGCCGGCGAAAACGTCCTCTCCGGCGTGCCGGTCGAGGCCCTGGTCCGGGCGATCCGCGCCGGCGCGCGCGATGCCGATCCCGATCTCCACGCCGCCCTGAGCGCGGCCGCGGAGGTGGCGGCGCAGATCTGGAAGCCGCCCGCGCCGGGCGGTTGAGCGTCACCGGCGGCCGAACAAGCGCTCGATGTCGGAGAGTTTTAATTCGATCGAGGTCGGGCGGCCGTGGTTGCACTGGCCGGAATTCGGCGTCGCCTCCATGGCGCGCAGGAGCGCATTCATCTCCTCGGGCCGCAGGCGGCGGCCGGCGCGGACCGACCCGTGGCAGCTCATCCGCGACAGGACCGCGTCGAGGCGGCGCCCCAGCGGGCCGCCCTCCGCGGCGGGGGCGCCCCCCTCCTCGTCGCCGCTCGATGCGAGGGCGTCGAGGATGTCGGTCACGAGATCGCTCACCGAGGCGCCGACGAGCGCGGCCGGCACCTCGCGCACCAGCACGGCGCCGGGCCCGAACGCCTCGACGGCGAGGCCGAGCCGGTCGAGGTCGGGCGCGGCGGCGACCAGCCGGTCGGCCTCGTCCGGGTTCATCTCGACCACGTCGGGGATGAGCAGGCCCTGGCGGGCGATGCCGCCAGCGGCGCGCTCGGCCTTCATCCGCTCGTAGACGAGGCGCTCGTGGGCGGCGTGCTGATCGACGATCACGAGGCCGTCGCGGGTCTGGGCGAGGATGTAGGTCCCGTGGATCTGCGCCCGCGCCGCCCCGAGCGGATGGTCGAGCGCCTCGGCAGCCTCGGCGAGGGGGCGGACATCCGCCTGCGGCGGGGCCGCCGCGTCGGACCTCGATCCGGACCGCTCGAACACGGCCTGGGCCGCCTCGCCGAAGCCACCCTCCCCGATCGGGTCGAAGGCCGCCACGTCCGGAACCGGCGCCGGCCTCCAGGAATCCGACCGCCGGTAGCCCGGCGGCGCCGCCACCGAGGGTGCGCCGACCGCGAAGGAGCTCGGACGCGACGGCTGGAACAGGCTCGGCACGGCCGCGCCCGTATGGATCGCCAGGCCCGGCCCGGCCGGGCGCAGAACGTCGAGGGTCCGGGCCGCACCGGTCGTGGCCGAGCGGACACCGCCGCGGCGCAGGGCGTCGTGGATCGCGCTCACCACCAGGGCCCGTACGAGGCCCGGCTCGCGGAAGCGGACCTCGGTCTTCGCCGGGTGGACGTTCACGTCGACATGCTCGGGATCGCACAGGATGGTGAGGCCCAGCACCGGGTGGCGATCGGACGCCAGGGTGTCGGCGTAGGCGCCGCGCACCGCCCCGAGCAGCAGCCGGTCGCGGACCGGGCGGCCGTTGACCGCGAGGTGGATGTGGTTGGCCGCCCCCCGGTGATAGGTCGGCAGGCCGACATGGCCGGTCACCGAAAAACCCTCCCGGGCCAGCGAGACCGGCAGGGCGTTGGCGGCGAAATCCGGCCCCAGCACCGCGGCGAGGCGGCGCAGCTCCGCCTCCGGCCCGGTCTCGGCCGGCAGCACCAGGGGCTGGCCGGCATCGGCCCGGAGGGTGAAGCGGATGCCGGGCTGCGTCACGGCGAGCCGGCGTAGGCTATCGGCGATGGCGGCGTTCTCGGCCCGGTCGGATTTCAGGAATTTCAGCCGGGCCGGGGTCGCGGCGAACAGCTCGGTCACCTCGATCCGCGTGCCGCGTTGCGCCGGCGCCGGGCGGACCGGACCCTTGAGGCCCGCCGCCACGGTCAGGCTCGCCCCCGCCTCGGCCTCCGGGGTCCGGGTGACGAGGGTCAGCCGCGACACCGCGCCGATCGACGGCAGCGCCTCGCCGCGGAAGCCCAGCGTGTCGATCGCCGTGAGATCGCCGCCGGGGAGCTTGGAGGTGGCGTGGCGCTCGACGGCGAGTTCGAGGTCGTCCGGGCTCATGCCGCGGCCGTCGTCGACCACCCGGATCAGCCGGCGGCCCCCCGCCTCCACAGTGACCTCAATGGCGCGGGCGCCGGCGTCGATGGCGTTCTCGACCAGTTCCTTCACGGCCGAGGCCGGGCGCTCCACCACCTCGCCCGCCGCAATGCGGTCGACGAGCACGGGGTCGAGGCGTCGGACGGAGGGTGCGGGGGTGGACATCGGCCGCGAGGATAGACCCTGGCGCATCGTCCCGGAAGGCGGCTGCCCACGTTCGACGCGTTGCAGCCCCGATCCGCGACAGCGGCGCTCAGGCGCGCCTTTGCGCCCCGCCCAGGGTGATGCGGCCCGTGCCGGCCCGCGTCCCGTGGCTCGGCGCCGCGTAGGGGCGCCGGGACAGGTCGTAGAGGGCGTTGCCGACGATGCCGGCAGCCCGGCGCAGGGTCGCCCCGTCGCAGGTCGCCGCCACCCGGACGCCGATCTCGTGCGTGTGGCTGCGGCCGTAGAGCCAGACCGCCAGACGGGCCCGGGTCGCCTCGGGGATACCGTCGAGGAGGGAGGCGGCGCCGTCCGGATCCGCCTTGATCAGGCGTCCGACCGTCTCAGGCGGGATCGGGCAATCGAGCGCCGGATCGTCGATGCTCAGGGAGCGGGCCTTCATGATGGCGAACCTGACAGCTTTGGAACTGCAGGTTGTGCCGTTCTTGGTTAACGAACCGTCACCACGGGCATGGTCAGAGCGGCCTGCGCGTGACCCGGGCGATCAGGCCGACGATCCCCTCCCGGAACAGCAGGACGCAGAGCACGAACACGCAGCCCTGGATGATCGTCACCCAGGCGCCGAACTGGGCGAGGTAGGTCTCCATGGTGACGATCACCAACGCGCCGACGATCGGCCCGAACACCGTGCCCATGCCGCCCACCAGGGTCATCAGCACCACCTCCCCCGACATCGACCAGTGGATGTCAGTCAGCGACGCGAGCTGGAAGACGATCGCCTTGGTGGAGCCCGCAAGCCCCGCCAGCGTCGCCGAGAGCACGAACACCGCGAGCTTGTACTGGCTGGCCCGGTAACCCAGGGAGATCGCCCTCGGCTCGTTGTCGCGGATCGCCTTCAGCACCTGGCCGAAGGGCGAGTGGACGATGCGGTAGATCAGCAGCATCCCGGCCATGAAGATCACGCAGACGAGGCCGTACATCGCCCGGTCGTCCGCGAGGCTGATCATTCCGAACAGATTGCCCCGGGGCACCGCCTGGATGCCGTCCTCGCCGCCGGTGAACTTCGCCTGGAGCGCGAAGAAGAACGCCATCTGGGCGAGCGCCAGGGTGATCATCGAGAAGTAGATGCCCTGCCGCCGGATCGCCAGCGAACCGAAGACGAGCCCGAGCAGCGCCGCCGTGGCGGTGCCCGACAGGATCGCCAATTCCGGCGTGAAGCCGAGGCTCTTGGCCGTATAGGCGCAAAGATAGCTCGCCATGCCGAAATAGGCGGCGTGGCCGAAGGAGAGCAGGCCGCCGTAGCCGAGCAGCAGGTTGAAGGCCAGCGCGAACAGCGCGAAGCACAGCACCTTCATCAGGTAGACCGGATACAGCAGCATCGGTGCCCCGATCAGCAGCAGGGCGATGCCCACGAAGATCAGGCGATGGAGCGCCTTGTCGTCCCGGCGCACCGGCAGCGCGGCGGCGATCGGGGGGGCGTCGATGGCGGCGGTGTCGGCCATGGGTGGAGCCTCAGTTCGCGGTCAGGCCGTGCGCCCGAACAGGCCGGCGGGTTTGACGAGCAGCACCAGCACCATGATCACGAAGATCACGGTGGCCGACGCCTCCGGATAGAAGACCTTGGTCAGCCCCTCGACCAGACCGAGGGCGAAGCCGGTGATCACCGAGCCGATGATCGAGCCCATGCCGCCGATCACCACCACGGCGAAGACCACGATGATGATGTCGGCGCCCATGTTCGGATTGACCGAGTAGATCGGTGCCGCGAGCACTCCGGCGAAACCGGCAAGGGCGACGCCGAACCCGTAGGTCAGGGTCAGGAACAGCGGCACGTTCACCCCGAAGGCCTGGACCAGGGTCGGGTTCTCGGTGGCGGCGCGGAGATAGGCGCCGAGCTTGGTCTTCTCGATGACGAGCCAGGTGGCGATGCAGACGGTGAGCGAGGCGACAACCACCCAGGCCCGGTAGTTCGGCAGGAACATGAACGGCAGGCGCTGGCCGCCCGAGAGTTCGGGCGGTATCGCGTAGGGGAGGCCCGAGACGCCGTACTGGTTGCGGAACAGGCCCTGGATGATCAGCGCGAGGCCGAAGGTCAGGAGCAGGCCGTAGAGGTGGTCGAGCTTGTAGAGCCGGGCGATCAGCACGCGCTCCAGAACGATGCCGAAGGCACCCACCACCAGAGGCGCCAACCCCAGCGCCCACCAGTAGCCCAAGCCCACGTAGGTGAGCAGCATCCAGGCCACGAACGCGCCCATCATGTAGAGCGCGCCGTGGGCGAAGTTGATGATGTTCAGGAGCCCGAAGATGATCGCCAGCCCCAGCGACAGGATCGCGTAGAACGAGCCGTTGATCAGGCCGAGGAGCAATTGCCCGAACAGGGCCTGCATTGGAACGCCGAAGATCGTGGTCATGGGCTCCCCTCCGCGCCGCGACCGTGCCTCAACCCTTCACGAGGGGGCAGTTGCCCTCGTTGAGCGGGCGGAAGACCTGATCGCCGGGGATGGTCTCGAGCGTCTTGTAGAGGTCCCACTCGCCCTTGGACTCGGCGGGCTTCTTGACCTCGAACAGGTACATGTCGTGGATCTTGCGCCCGTCCGCCCGGACGATGCCCTTGCCGAACAGCGGATCGTCGGTGGGCATCGCCTTCATCTTGGCGACCGTGGCGGCGCCGTCGGCGGTCGACTTCAGCTCGGCCACCGCCTTCAGGTAATGGAGCACGTCCGAGTAGACGCCGGCATGGTTGGCGGTGGGCTTCGAGCCGCCCTTCATCTGCTTGGCGAAGCGGTCGGAGAAGGCGCGGGTACGGTCGTTCAGGTCCCAGTAGAACGGCTCGGTGAGCACCAGCCCCTGCGCGACCTTGGTGCCGAGCGAGTGCACGTCGGAGGAGAACACCAGGAGGCCGGCCAGAGCCTGCCCGCCCTCGGTGATGCCGAACTCGCCGGCCTGCTTGATCGAATTGATCGT
>NZ_JAKSYC010000022.1 GCF_022829585.1 Methylobacterium sp. J-026 | reverse complement strand
CCGCATCCCTCTATCTGAGCTTGTTGACCCTCAACGGTCTAGATCACACCCTCGGCCCCGTCTCGGAGTCACACGTCGTGGACATCACCCGTCGGGCCATCGATGAGATCACGGCGCATCACTCGAGCATCGCGCGCGCCTTCTGGTGGTGCTCCCTGCTCCACGGTGCCGTCCTCCGCGAGTGGTTGGTCAACATGGGCCCGCGGGCTCCCGACCAGCGCATCGCGCATCTTCTGTGCGAGCTACTCATGCGCCTGGAAGCGGTCGGACGTGTCACCGACAACAGCTACGCGTTCCCACTGACGCAAACCCAGATCGCCGACACGATGGGACTGTCCGACGTGCACGTGAACCGGACGCTGCGCGAGCTGCGCGCCCTCGGCCTGATCCACCTCAAGCGCCGCGTCCTGACCATCCTCGACGTCGAGCGAATGAAGGCTTTCTGCCGCTTCACACCGAACTACCTGCACT
>NZ_JAKSYC010000021.1 GCF_022829585.1 Methylobacterium sp. J-026 | reverse complement strand
AGCCGGGGGCGAGGGCGCCGTTGATGAAGGCGTTGTTCCGGCTGCGGCCGAAGTCGAGGTACTGGGCATCGGCCTCGATGCCGACGACCACACCCGAGCCCGGGGTGAACTGGTAGTTGTAGCCGATCTGGGCGCCGCCGGAGAAGCCGTCCTGGCTGCGGTTGCCGAAGGTGGCGGTGGGGCCGGCGGTGGCGTAGGGGGCCGGGACGCCGAAGGTGGAGTTGTTGTTGCTGCGGCTGGAGGCGTCGAACGCGTAGCCGGCGTTGATACCGAAGTAGGCGCCCGTCCAGGTGAACACCGGCACGGGGGTGAACACCGGCGGCGGGGCGGCGCGGCGGGGAAGGTCGGCGGCCGAGGCGGCACCGGTCAGGAGGGCCGTGGCGGCGCTCGCGAGAAGAAGCTTCTTGATCATCTGGTCCTCTGTCTCCCGTTTGACGGGATGTGTGCCGGACGACAGGACGTCAGGACGCCATCTGGCGATAGTGCAAGGATGCAACAGCCCCTGCGGAGGTCCGGAACCCCACAGCAGGAAGGTGCGCTAGAACACATCTTCACGTCGTTCTGATTGGTCCATCGGGAACTATTAAGGAATCTCTGCTGCGGCACTCTGTCTTTATAGGCAGTCAATATGCCGGGGCGCGCAATCACCTGACGGCGCCGGTCCGATACCGGAGCCGAACGGGGCACGGCCTGGTGAACCCTATTGCAAGTTGTCGCGACCGCCAGTTCTGACGCGCAGAGCGGGAATCCTCCGGCACCGTCGCCCGCCATCCGCGGGCATCCCGTCGCGCGAAGGCGGCGTCGTGGACGCAGGACGGCGCGTCCGCTATCCCGGCGGCATGGCCGAGACGCATTTTCGCCCCGAGCCGGGCCCGGCGCTGGCCATCGACTCACTGGAGGCCGCCGCCTCCCTGGAGGAGGTCGTGTCCGTCCTCCGCAGATCCGCGCGGGCGATCGTCGGCTCCGACGGGATCGCGGTGATCCTGCGCGAGGGCGACAGCGCCTACTACGCCGCCGAGGACGCCATCGAGCCGCTCTGGCGGGGACGCCGGTTCCGGCTGACCGAGTGCGTCTCGGGCTGGGCCATGCTCCACGGACAGGCCGCCATCGTGCCGGACATCGAGGACGATCCCCGGGTGCCGGTCGCAGCCTACCGGACCACCTCGATGCGCAGCCTCGTGGTGGTGCCGATCGGCGCGCCCGTCCCGGTCGCCGCGCTCGGCGCCTATTGGTGCGCGTCCGTCATCCCGGATGACGCGACCGTCCGCCGGCTCGAGGCGCTGGCCCGGCGGGCCGCGGCGGCTCTGGCGCGGGTGCGGCGTCCGGCCGAGGCGGCCCGGTCCCGGGAGCCGGCGCAGCCCTCCGGGCGGTGACGGTTGCGGCCGCCGGTGGAATCGCCGGGGATCGATCCGCCGCTTCGGCGGTTCCTCGGCCTCCGCGACTCCACTGGAAACCCCTGCCTCCTCATGAAGCGCTCCCTCCTCGTCGGCATCTTCGTCGCCCTGCTGGGCGCCATCATCCTGATCGCGGCCACATGGTCGAAGGTCACCCCCGTGAGTCCGGCCGTGTCCCCGGACACCGCAGCGACGCCCAATCCCACCAGCCAGCGGAAGTGACGCCGGACAGCCGTAGGGGACCGCACGGGATCGATCGGCCGGCGGCGCGCACCGGGCCGGCATCATCGAGAGAACAATCTCGACTATAAGCCGGCGAATAAGCCGAGCATTACAAATTCTTGAATTTTGGAACGTACTGCTCCGACAAAAGATTGTGGTTCCGCAACGATCGACGGAGCCCAATCATGCGTATATCTCTCGCTCTTGTCCTCGCGACCCTGCTCGGATCGAGCGCCGTCGCTCAGACCACGGTCACGGGCACACCGGCCGCCCCTGACGCCAAGACGAGCCAGAAATCCGGCGGTCAGGACAGCGTGACGCGGCCGAACACCGACAAGATGACGCCGAACGGCACCGGCACCGTCACGGGCGGCACCGTCCAGCTCGAGAAGGGCGCCAACAGCTTCACGGAGGGCGAGGTCCGCTCGCGTCTCGCGAAGGCCGGCTACGCCGACGCCAAGGATCTCAAGAAGGATCCCGACGGCATCTGGCGCGGCACCGCCATGCACGGGGGCCAGTCCGTCGCTGTCGGCCTCGATTTCAAGGGCAACGTCGCGGCCCGGTGAGCAGTCGGACGCTGACCAGATCCCGCTGATCCCGACCCTCGGTCGGGCCCAGCGAGATCCGGCAGACCAATGCCGCCGCGCCATCGCGCGGGCGGACCTCGATCGCGTCACGCTCATCGCGGTCCGGTATCAAACAGGAGACATCTCATGGCCCAGCAGACCATTACGGCCCTCTACGACCGCTACGAGGAGGCCAGCGCCGCCGTTAGCGAACTCGAGGGCAACGGCATCCCGCACGGCGACGTGAGCCTCGTGAGCAACAACGAGAAGGATCAGCATGCCGGCCTCCTCGGGGGCGGACATGCGAGCACCGACACCCGCGAGAAAGCCAAGGACGGCACCGGTGCGGGGGCGACCCTCGGCACCCTGGCGGGCGGCGCCGCAGGTCTCCTGGCCGGGCTCGGGCTGATCGCGATCCCCGGGGTCGGGCCGGTGGTGGCCGCCGGCTGGCTCGTCGCCACCCTGACGGGGGCCGGGATCGGGGCCGCCGCGGGCGGCCTCGCCGGAGCGCTGACGGGCGCCGGCGTCAGCGAGGGCGACGCGCATACCTACGGCGAGGGCGTGCGGCGGGGCGGGACCCTCGTCACGGTCCGCATCGATCCGGCGCGGACCGGTCTGGCCGAGACGGTGACGGCGGTGCTGGAGCGGCACGGCGCGGTCGACCTCGACGAGAAGGCCAGCGCCTGGCGCGCGGACGGCTGGACGGCCCCGCAGGCGACTGTCGCCGGGACGGCCGCGGGACAGGGCCGGGTCCGGACCTATCCCACGACCCCCGGCCTGTGATCGATCGGCGCCCGGCAGATGCGCGTTCCGTGCAGGCCGGCCGGGCGCCTGTCCAGGACTGACGAGGTGGTTCACCGCGCCTCGCCGAGGGCGAGGCGTGGGCAAAACCGAGCCTATTCGTCAAGTGTTCTGCTTAAATTTACTTCGTTTAAACCCTTGAAGGCTCCAAACGATAAGGAGACGAAGCGCGATCTGAAGGACCCCTCATGAACGACACATACGACAAGGCCGCCGATACCTTCGCCGTGGTCACGGCCGGGCTCGTCGCCGCCTACGTGTCGAACAACCCCGTGCCGGCCGCGGAGCTGCCGGCCCTGATCGCGCGGGTGCACGGAGCCGTCGCCGGCCTCGCCGCGGGTACCCTGCGGCCGGAGACGGGGGCGGCCGCCCAGCAGGCCGATCCGGACCGGCCGAGCGCGGCTCAGATCCGCAAGTCGGTCCGGCCCGACGGGATCGTCAGCTTCATCGACGGCAAGACCTACAAGACGCTCAAGCGCCACCTGACCAGCCACGGGCTCGACCCGCGCGGCTACCGCGACCGCTACGGCCTGCCGGCCGATTACCCCATGGTCGCCCCGAGCTACGCCGAGCAGCGCTCCGCCCTGGCCAAGGCGAT
>NZ_JAKSYC010000018.1 GCF_022829585.1 Methylobacterium sp. J-026 | reverse complement strand
GGGGAACCTCGCGGGCTTCGCCAGCCCCTACGTGATCGGGGCCCTGCGCGACGCCACCGGCAGCACCGCGGCCGGCATGTACGCAATCGCGGTGATGCTGGTGGTCGGCGCGGCCTGCGTGTTCGTCACGCCGGCCCGGATGGTCAACCGCTGAGGCCTTGAGCCAAGCGCGCCGGTCTCCCTCCCCCCTCTGCGGGGGAGGGTGGCCCCTGCGTCAGCAGGGGTCGGGTCGGGACGAAGTCCCGCAAGGGGGGAACCCGGGTTCAGGAAAGGGCGCAACCTTCATGAAGGCCGGCGTTCAATTCTGCACCGTCGCTCCCCTCTCCCGACCCGCTTCGCGGGCCACCCTCCCCCGCAGAGGGGGGAGGGACAAATGCGGCTCCCGATGCACCCCACTCAGCGACGTAACGACCCCTTCCACCACTCCAGGCAGGAGCCGCTCCCGATGACCAACCCAACACACCGCGCCGCGGTGATCGGCCTGGGCTCCATGGGCTCCGGCATGGCCGGCTCGCTCCTGCGGGCGGGCTTCTCCGTCGCCGCCTGCGACGTGAACCCGGAGGCGGTGGCGCGCTTCGCCGCCGCCGGGGGACGCGCCGCCGCCAACCCGGCCGAGGCGGCCCGGGACGCCGACGTTGTGGTGAGCGTCGTCGTCAACGCCGCCCAGACCGAGGCGGTGCTGTTTGGCGCCGCCGGCGCCGCCGGCGCGATGCCCGAAGGCGCCGTGTTCGTCTCCTCCGCCACCATGGACCCGGCCGTCGCCCGGGCGCTGGCGGCAAGGCTGGAGGCCACCGGCCGGCACTATCTCGACGCCCCGATGAGCGGCGGCGCCGCCCGCGCGGCGGATGGCGGCCTCACCTTCCTGGCCTCGGGCTCGGCGGCGGCCTTCGCGAAGGCCCGGCCCGCCCTCGATGCCATGGCGGGCACGCTCTACGAGCTCGGCGACGCTGCCGGCCAGGGCGCGGCCTTCAAGATGATCAACCAGCTGCTCGCCGGCGTCCACATCGCCGCCGCCTGCGAGGCGATGAGCTTCGCCGCCAAGCAGGGCCTCGACCTCGCCCGCGTCTACGAGGTGATCACCAAGTCGGCGGGCAATTCCTGGATGTTCGAGAACCGGGTGCCCCACATCCTCGACGCCGATTACAGCCCGAAGAGCGCCGTCGACATCTTCGTGAAGGATCTCGGCATCGTGCAGGACATGGCCCGGGCCGAAAAATATCCGGTCCCGGTGGCGGCGGCGGCGCTTCAGATGTTCCTGATGGCGTCCGGTGCCGGCATGGGCCGGGACGACGACGCCTCCGTGGCGCGGCTCTACGCGCAGGTCTCGGGGGCCAAGCTGCCGGGTCAAGCGTAGCCGGATCGAGCGTAGGGAGTCCCAGAACAATGCCGCGCTTCGCCGCCAATTTGAGCCTCATGTTCAACGAGGTTCCGTTCCTCGACCGATTCGAGGCCGCCGCCAGAGCCGGATTCGACGCCGTCGAGTTCCTGTTCCCCTACGAGCACCCGCCGGAGGCCATCGGCGCGCGGCTCCGGGGCAACGGCCTGACCCAGGCGCTGTTCAACCTGCCGCCCGGCGATTTCGCCAAGGGTGAGCGTGGCTTGGCGGCGTTTCCCGAGCGCTTCGATGAACTGAAGGCGGGGGTCGAGACGGCTTTGCGCTATGCCGAGGCGACCGGCGT
>NZ_JAKSYC010000009.1 GCF_022829585.1 Methylobacterium sp. J-026 | reverse complement strand
GTGCCGAGCGACAGGGTGCCGGGATATGATCGGGGACTGGACCCTGTGCGACCGACGCCGACGCCGCTGCACTTTTGCTGCGGCTTCCCGGCTGCGTGCTGATCGGTGTCCTTCCGCGGAGCTTCGACCCTCGCGGACCTGCGCAAGGCAGGCGTCGTCACCAGCCAGGAGATCAGCGGGGCAATCGACGTCTACCTGCGAGATCCAATGGCTGGCCCCTACCGCTTCGACAGCGGCCACAGCGTGGACATCGCAGCTCTCGTGAACGCGACCCCCGCCTTCGGGGCGGTGGACCGGTCAGGACCGCAGGAGAAGGCGTTTCGGACGGTGCTGGCGGCCGCCGTCATGTCGGCTCACCCGACCCTGCTGTAACCCTCGCTAGCTCAGCCCTGCTCCGATCTGCTCACGGGGCGAGGGAGCGTCGATATTTCGGAACACGCTCAGTGGATCCTGGCGCTCCGCGGCCGTTTCGGAGCTGCTGGTTCGTCTTGCAACGAAGCTGCGAGCTGTCGACCAAGTTCGTGCAGGAGGGCCTCGATCAACGGACGAAGCCGAACCGACTTGTCCGCCTCCAGGGTACGGATCAGCTCGCAGGCTTCGATCGCGCAATCAGCGATGTGTTCCAGAACAGCACCCGGCGCCTCGTAGGCCGCGAGGAAGCTTGCTGGTCCATCGGTCCGGCTGTCGGTCACGTCGATGACGATCCCGTGGCCACACATCCGCCCCTTGGTGTCCCGCTTATAGTGACCTCGGGCGAGCACCCAGCGGACGACGCCGGGCGCGGGCACGATGCGGTGCTCCCACACGAACAGTCCGCCCTCATCGCGCACGCTTCGGCGAAGCTCGGGGTCCTGATCGACGTCTTCTGGATGGAAGAGCGACATGAGATGTGCGCGCGAGATACCTTCGGTGACTTCGGCATCTGACAGCCCGAACATCCGGGCCATCACCGCATCACCTCGAACGCGATCTGCGCCGACATCCTCCT
>NZ_JAKSYC010000006.1 GCF_022829585.1 Methylobacterium sp. J-026 | reverse complement strand
CCCTCCCCCGCAGAGGGGGGAGGGGACGCGTCGCGCCACGGTCACCGCAGTCACTTCCACGACGCCGCATAGAACCGCGCGACCTCGTCGGGCTGGGCGGTGAAGTTCAGGTCCGCCGTGAAGGCGTAGTTGGTCGCGTAGGAGAACATCGGCAGGGCGTAGGCCTGGGCTGCGATCCGCTGGAGCGCCCGGGCATAGGCGGCCTTGCGCGTCTCCGGATCGGTGGAGCCGTCGCCCGCCTGGAGGTCGGCGATCACCTGCGGGTCCTTGGTCAGATCCTCCTCGCCGCCGCGGAAATACACCCCGTCGAAGGCCGAGACGTCCAGGACCGAGAACGAGCCCCAGGTCTGGTAGCCGATCGAGATCTTGCCGGCCCGCAGGGAATCCCGGAAGGCCGCGTAGCGCAGGTAGTTGAGCCGCACCTTGATGCCGACGGCGCCCAGATAGCCGATCACCGCCTCGGCGTAGTCCCGCTCGCGATAGGCGCCGAGATCGATCTCGAAGCCGTTTCCGTAGCCGGCTTCCTTGAGCAGGGCCCTGGCCTTGGCCGGATCGTAGGGGTAGCGCATCACCCCCTGGTCGGTGCAGCCGAACTGGTCGACGAAGCACAGCGCGTTCATCACCCGGGAGGCGCCGCGCACGAGGTTGTCGACCATCGCCTTGCGGTCGATGGCGTAGCTGATCGCCTGCCGGACGCGGACGTCCTTGAGCGGCGAGTTCTCCTTCGCCCGGCCCAGGGTGTCGAACTGCAGGAAGCCGACCCGCATCGTCTCGGCGTTGAGCACCGTGATATTGGGCGCGGCGCGCAGCTGGTCGGCCTGGTCGCTCGGCACCCGCCAGATCCAGTCGACGCCGCCGGTCATCAATTCGGCCATCCGGCTCTCGCCGTCCGGGATGACCCGGAATTGCAGCTTGCCGATCTTCGGTTTTCCGAGTGGGCTGCCCGCCCAGTACTTCTCGAACCGCTCCATGCTGACGCCGCGGCCGCTGTCGACCTTGGTGATCTTGTACGGTCCGCTGCCGACCGGCGCCCGGGCGAAGCCGTCGAGGCCGACCTTTTTGAAGTAGGTCGCCGGGAAGATCGGCGTCGGGCCGGCGAGGTATTCCAGCGCCGCCGGGAACGGCGCCTTGAGGTGGATGCGGACGCTATGCGGGCCGGTGACCTCCACCGACTTCATCCAGTCGACGTTCTGGCGGGTGACCGTGCGGGCCTCCGGCGTCAGCACGTAGTTGAAGGTGAAGGCCACGTCCTCGGGCCCGAGCGGGTCGCCGTTGTGGAAGGTCACGCCCTCGCGGATCGTCAGGTCGAGGGTCGTGTCGTCCGCCCAGGTCCAGGCGGTCGCCAGCATCGGCTTGTAGGTGCCGTCCTTGGGGTCCCGGTACAGCAGCGTGTCCCAGCAGTTCCGGGCCAGGATCACGCCCTCGCGGGCGCTGTTGTGATACGGGCTGACGTTCTCGGGCTCGCTGTCGGAGGCGTAGACCAGGGTGTCGTCGGCCTTGCCGGCGAGCGCCGGGTGCGCGGCGATCAGGGTCGCGAACGCGGCGGCCAAGGTGGCGCCCAGGGTGAGGGTCCGTAGCGGCATGCAGGCTCCGACGGCGCGGCGGACGAGCCCGGCGGATGGTTCCGCGACTGCCGCCTTTTTCACCCTGCGATGATGTTGTGCATCTGGGATCGCAACAAGTAGAATTTGGCGAGCGGTGCCTTGTCGTTTCGGCAACGGAGAGCGCAGAATAAGCGGATCGAGGCACGATATTGCAGACGACGAGCCTGCGCTACTTCCTGGCCGTGGCCCGCACCGGCTCGATCGCGGCGGCCTCGGCCCAGCTCAACGTGGCGGCCTCGGCGATCAGCCGGCAGATCGCCAACCTGGAGGCCGAGCTCGACTGCGTGCTGTTCGAGCGGCGCCCCCGGGGCATGGTGCCGAGCCCGGCCGGGGAGCTGCTGGCCCAGCACGCCCAGCAGGTCCTGATCCGCTCCGAGCAGGTGGTGACGGAGATCCGGGAGCTCGAAGGCCTGGCCCGGGGGCTGATCCGGGTGGCCTGTTCGGAGGGTTTCGCCCTCGACATCGTCCCCAACACCATCGCGGCCTTCCACGGGGATCATCCCGGGATCCGCTTCGAGGTGACGGTGCTGCCCCCCGCCCTCGTGACCCAGACGGTGGCGGTGGGGGATGTCGATCTCGGCATCACCTTCGCGCTGACGCCGGCCACGCAGGTCGAGACCTTGTACGCCGGGGAGGTGGACATGCTGGCGCTCGCCGCCCCCGACCATCCCCTGGCCCGGGCGCCGGCCCTGACCCTCGTTGACCTGCGCGCCTACCCGGTCGCCCTGCCGACCCGGGACACGACCCTGCGGCACGTCTTCGATGCCGCCTGCGCGCAGGAGGGCATCGCGGTCGAGCCGGTGCTGACCGCCAACACGCTCTCGGCGCTCCTGCCCTTCGTGCGGCGCTCGCGCGGGCTGGCGCTGATGTCGGCGCTCTCGGTGACGACGCCCCTGCGCCTGAACGAGTTGGTCAGCCTGCCGATCCGCTCCCGGGCGAGCCTCGCCCGCGGCATCCAGGTCCAGGCCATGCGCGACCGGCGCCTGCCCCGGGCGGTGCGGGCGTTCCTGCGCCGGCTGCTCGACGCCCTGCCGCCGCCGCTGGCGGACCGATAGGGTCGCGCCCGGGGCCCGCTCACAGGCCCCGGCCCGACGCGGCGGCGCAGCTGTGGTCCAGAACGTCCTCGGCGCTGGCGCTCGGCGCCCGGTAGGCCAGCAGGATGAAGCCCGGCTCGGGATCGCCCGGCGGCGTCGCCACCGCGGCGAAGCTCGTCCGGTGCAGGTCCGGCCGGGCGCCCGGCAGGGTGCGCAGGGCGGCGAACGGGTTGAACCGCGCGGCCTCCGCCTCCGGCACGCGCAGGGCGGAATAGCGGTCGCCGGCGAGCGGCTGCGGGAAGCGGGTCCAGGTTCTGCGGATCTGGCGGCCATGGGCCCGCAGGGCCGCGAGCACGCTCGGCTTGAGGCAGTCGAGATGGATGTGGAGCTGGTCCTGGCTGCGGCCCCGGGCCGAGTTCACCGCCAAGCCCACGGCCTCGGGCGGCAGTTTCCCCTGCAGCGCCTCCGACACGAGGGGCCGCGCCGCGAGCGCCGCCCGCCAGTAGGCGGCCCCGCGCGGGCCGCGCAGGATCGGCGCTTCGAGGCCCGCCACGGTGTCGGTGGGCATGACCACGCTGTGGGTCGGCTCACCCGGCGCGCGCAGGACCGCCGAGCCGGGCCGCTCCCCGTCGCCCAGATCGACCGACAGGCACGGGAAGGTCCGGTTGGCGAGCCGCTTGGCGAGGACGCAGGTCTTCAGCGCCGCCCACAGGACGTTGCGGCTGGGATCGGACGCGGCCGAGGCGCCCGTCGGGGCCGGCATCGCGACGGCGACGAGGAGGGCGGCGAGCAACGTGCGGCGCATGGAGGCTCCCGGTCGGGCCGTCGGGGTGGCGGCCCGCGCCTCCGCGATAGCCGATCGCCCCCCGCCCCGGCAAAGGTCCGGCGGCCCTGACGGCCGGTCGGGCGCCCGCCAGCGCTGGCGCGCCCTCCCCCCTCTGCGGGCGACGATGGTTCCGCATCTCCGGACGCGGCGCGGGGGTGCCCGCACCACCGCGAGAGCCGAGGCATGAACCGCCGCGCGAAAGATCCGAACGCGATCAACCGGATGCGTCGCCGGCACCGCTCCGGACCGCCCCGCGCGGCCGCGCGCGGAACGCCCCCGCGAATCCGACAGGGCTTGCGAACCCGATAAGGACTTGCGAACCCGAAAGGACTTGCGCAGCCGGGCGGATCCGGACAGGCCGGGTTCCGGTTCATGCCGGGGCGCCGCGCCCCGTCCGGAGACCGAGCTTGCCCGCGCCGAGTCCCACAGCACCGCCGCCCGCGCGCCGCCGCATCGCCGCGGGCCGGGGCAGCCTGAACCGGCCCGGCGCGGATCTCCGGCGGCTGCCGACAGGCCTCGACCTCCGGAACGTGCGCCTCGTGGAGGGCGTGCGCGCCGCCTTCGCGTTCGGCGTCGTCATCCTGATCAACCTCTGGGTGCAGTGGCCGCCGCTGCTGACCATGGCGCTCGCCGCCAACCTCGCCTGTTTCTGCGACAATGGCGGCCCGATGCGGGCGCGCCTGCGGGTGCTCACCGCCTTCTCGATCCTCGGCGGCCTGCTCTGGGGCGGGCTCGGCCTGATCCAGCCCCTGGGGCTCCCGGTGGTCGTCCCGGTGGCCTGCGCGCTGATCTTCGCCTGCTCCTACGCGCGGGTCTGGAGCGTGCAGGCGCAATCGGCCGGCAACGTGCTGGTGGTCGTCCTGTGCATCGCCCTCGACCGGCCCCTGAGCCCCGAGCAGGCGGCCGTCACCGTGCTGATGTTCGCCGCGGGCGGTCTCTGGGCGACCTTCCTGGCCCTCGTGATCTGGCGGCTGCATCCCTACCGGCCGGCCCACCGGGCGGTGGCGGAGGTCTGGCGCGACCTCGCGCGGCTCTGCGGCGACCTGGAGCGGCTCGTCGCCCTGCCGGAGCCCGACGCCGAGGCCTTCGACGGCCATGCCAGGGGTCACCGGCGCGGCGTGCGGGCGAGCATCGAGACCGCCCGGACCATGATCCTCGACCTCGCCCGCTCCCGCGAGCGGGTCTCGGACCGCACCGCCCAGGCGCTGCTGCGCCTAGAGAGCGCCGAGCAGATTTTTTCGGCTTTGATCGCGGTCGGTGAGTTGATCGACAGCCGCCCGGATGCGCGCCGCCGCGCCCTCGCAAAACTGTTCCTGCGCCGCCTGCGCCCCCTGCTGGTGACCATCGCCCGGGCGATCCGCGACGATGTCGACCTCGACCTCGCCCGCCTGGAGCACTCGATCGCCCGGACGGCTGAGGGCCTGGCGGAGGATCCGACCCTGGCGCGCCTGGCCGAGCGGATCGTCGGGCGCGTGCGGATCGGCGCCAAGCTGTCGACCCCGGAGGGCTACCGCCCCGGGGGCACCCTCACGGAGGGGGGCCGCCTCGACCGCTGGACCCGCTATGCCGGGCCGCTGCGGCAGAACTTCACCCTGGCCTCGCCGAACCTGCGGCATGCCCTGCGGGCGAGCGCGGTCTCGGCCCCGGCGCTGGCCGCGACCCTGACCTATGCGGGCGCCTTCACGCATTGGCTGGTGATGACCGTGGTGCTGACCATGCAGCCCTTCTACGCGGCGACCTGGCAGCGGGCGCTGGAGCGGATCGGCGGCACGGTGCTGGGCGGCCTGGCGGGGGCGGTGCTCGCCTACTACGCCACGACCCCGCTCAGCGAGGCCGGGCTGATCCTGGTGCTCAGCATCGTCGGCTTCGCGGCCCGCCAGATCTCCTACGGCTTCTTCGTCGCCTGCCTGACGCCCCTCGTGGTGCTGCTGGTCGAGCTGCTGGAGCCCGGCCACAGTTCCTGGGAGATCGTCGCCATGCGCGGCGGCTTCACGGTGCTGGGCGGGCTGATCGCGGTGGCGAGCTGCCTGGTGCTGTGGCCGATCTGGGAGCCGGATCAGGTCCGCCAGGAGCTGCGCCGCGCGCTCAAGGGCCATGCCGGCCTCGCCGAGGCGGTGCTGCTCGGCCCCCCCGGCGAGGCCCGCGAGGCCGCGATCCTGGCGCAGAACCGCGCCGCCGGCCTCGCCCTCAACGACTTGGAGGCGGCCCTGTCGCGCGCCCTGCAGCAGCCCCGGGCCGGCCATCATCCCGAGGTGGAATCCGCCCTGGTGGCGGACGCGACCCTGCGCCGGATCAGCGCCCGGCTCACGGTGCTGCGCCACGCCCCCGAGGCGGTGGATCCGAGGGCCGAGACCTGGCGGGGCTGGATCGCCGCCACCCTGGCGGCTTTGGCCGAGGACCGGCCGCTGCCGGAGCGGCCCGCCCTCGACCGGGGGCAATCGCTCATCCGGCTCGTGAGCCAGGTCGATCTCCTGGTCGGAACCCTGCGCCCGGGGGAGATCCGGGCGGTGCCGCCGACCGGGGACGTGGATCCCGGGCTCGGCCTGTCCGTCCCCGCGCCCTGAGGCGCGATAGCGGAGTCGATGCGGGGTCCCGGATCGCCCGGGGCCCCGGGCCGTGTCAGAACCGCGCCAGGGCGTTCGCCGGGCCGCCGGCATGCGGTCCGCTGTAGCGATAGGCGGGCGCCCGCTCGGCGCGGACATCGTCCTGCCGCAGGAGGGGGCCGTGGCCGACCCAGCCCGAATAGGCCGAGGCCGGATAGGGCGAATGCTTCGAATCCAGGCCCTGGGCGAGGGCGGGCGTGGCGGCGGCGAGGAGGGCGGCGGCGGCGAGGATACGGATCGTCATGATGATCTCCTGGTGTCTTCGTATGACGTCGACGGGACGTCATCCGGTCAACCGAGTCGGGTAAGGACGATCGTCGGCACGGTATACGGGTCGGCGGTCTCGATCACTCCGGCTTTGCTTGGCCGAATGTGATCTCTCAACCGGGATACTCTGCCTCCGGTTCGGCCGATGCCGTGCGCTGGCGCACGGGGTGCGGCCCGGAACGCCGTGGCCCCGGGCGGGACGGTCCGGCGCGGGCGGGGATGCGTCCCGCGCGGAAGCGTGCCACAGACCGCGGCCTGAAAGGGATGCACCATCATGCGGCTGATCGTCGGCCTCGGAAACCCGGGTTCGCGCTACGCGAACAACCGGCACAATATCGGCTTCCTCGCCGTCGACGCGATCGCCCGGCAACACCGGGCGAGCCCGTTCCGGCACCGGTTCCAGGGCGAGGCCGCCGAACTGGTGCTGGGCACCGAGCGGGCGATCCTGCTCAAGCCCTCGACCTTCATGAACGAGTCCGGCCGCGCGGTCGCGGAGGCGCAGCGCTTCTACAAGATCCCGCTCGCCGACGTGATCGTGCTCCACGACGAACTCGACCTCGCCCCGGCCAAGCTCCGGGTGAAGCTCGGCGGCGGCAATGCCGGCCATAACGGCCTGCGCTCGATCACCGCCCAATGCGGCAACGACTATCGCCGGGTCCGCCTCGGCATCGGTCATCCCGGCGACAAGGCCCTGGTGCACGCCTACGTGCTCAACGATTTCGGCAAGGCCGAGCAGCCCTGGGTCGAGGATCTCTGCCACGCGGTCGCCGACCACGCCGCGCTGCTGGCGGCGGGCGAGGATGCGAGCTTCCAGAATAAGGTCCATCTCGCCATGGCGGGCCGCGGCTGGGACGACGTGAAGACGCTGGGCGCCCGAAATTGACACGAAAACACGAGGACACGATATAGATCGGCCTCGGAGGCCGCCATGAAGAACGTCACTGTGACGATGAGCGAGACTTTGCTGCAGCGGGCGCGCGTCGCGGCCGCGCGCGACGGCAAGAGCCTGTCGCGCTTCGTGGCCGAGGCCGTCGAGCAGCGCGTCGGCCGGCCCCTGACGCAGCTCGAAGCGATCGAGCGGTTCCTGGCCGGACCGCCCCTCCACGTTCTGGACGAGAACGGGAAAGCTCCGACCCGAGACCAGCTGTACGATGACGACTGATCGCGTCTTCGTCGATACGAACGTCTTCCTGTATGCCCGCGACGACCGGTTTCCGGACAAGCAACGGACGGCGACCCACTGGCTCGCGATTCTCGCGGCGCGCGAGGCCCTCGTGGTGAGCCCGCAGGTGCTCGGCGAACTCCACAACGCGGTCCTGCGCGGCAAGGTCGCCGTGGCGGGGGCCGAGATGCGACGCATGACGGTGGAGATGCAACCCTTCTCGCAGGGTGCGACGGATCCTGAACTCATCACGCTGGCCTGGGCGATCCGGGCCGAGACCGCCTTCCAATGGTGGGATTGCGTCATCCTCGCGGCCGCAATTCGCGCCGGGTGCCGCTATCTTCTATCGGAGGACTACCAGCACGACCGCACGGTCCGCGGCACCACCATCCTCAACCCTTTCATGGTCGGCCCCGAGGCCGTCGTGACCGAACACTAGGACCGATCCATGGGCTTCAAATGCGGCATCGTCGGCCTGCCGAACGTCGGCAAGTCGACCCTGTTCAACGCGCTGACGCAGACGGCGGCCGCGCAGGCGGCGAACTATCCGTTCTGCACCATCGAGCCGAATGTCGGCGAGGTGGCGGTGCCGGATCCACGCCTGGACGACCTCGTCCGGATCGCGAGCTCGAAGGAAAAAATCCCGACGCGGCTGACCTTCGTGGACATCGCCGGGCTGGTGCGCGGCGCCTCCAAGGGCGAGGGCCTGGGCAACCAGTTCCTGGCCAATATCCGCGAGGTCGACGCCATCGCCCACGTGGTCCGCTGCTTCACGGACGGCGACGTCACCCATGTCGAGGGCAAGGTCGATCCGGCGGCCGACATCGAGACCATCGAGACCGAGCTGATGCTGGCCGATCTCGACAGCCTGGAGCGCCGGGCCGTGGCCCTGGAGAAGAAGGCCAAGGGCGCCGACAAGGAGGCCAAGGAGAGCCTCGACCTCGTCAACCGCGCCCTGCCGCTCCTGCGCGAGGGCAAGCCGGCGCGGCTGGTCGAGCGCAAGCCGGACGAGGAAAAACTGTTCCAGTCCCTCGGGCTGATGACCGCCAAGCCGGTGCTCTACGTCTGCAACGTCGACGAGAGCGATGCCGACAAGGGCAACGCCTATTCGGAGGCGGTCTTCGCCCGGGCCAAGGCGGAGGGCGCCATCGCGGTGGTGGTCTCGGCCAAGATCGAGAGCGAGATCGCCGTGATGGCGGACGCCGACCAGGCCGAGTTCCTGGACGCCGTGGGGCTCACAGAGCCCGGCCTCAACCGGGTGATCCGCGCCGGCTACGACCTGCTCGGCCTCGTCACCTACTTCACGGTCGGCCCCAAGGAGGCCCGGGCCTGGACGATCACCAAGGGCACCCGCGCGCCGGGGGCCGCCGGCGTGATCCACTCGGATTTCGAGAAGGGCTTCATCCGGGCCGAGACCATCGCGTTCACGGACTACACCACGCTCAACGGCGAGGCCGGGGCCCGGGACGCCGGCAAGCTGCGGCTGGAGGGCAAGGACTACGTCGTGCAGGACGGCGACGTGCTGCATTTCCGCTTCGCCAACTGATCGACCCTGGACGAGCCCGCCATGCCGGATCCCGCCCTCGAGGATTTCACGGTCGGCGACGTGATCGTCGGCGCGCCTTTGGTCGTCACCCGCGACGCCATCGTGGATTTCGCCAGGCAGTTCGACTTCCAGCCCTTCCACCTCGACGCGGCGGCGGCTGAGGCGACCTTCGCGGGCCGGCTGATCGGCTCGGGCTGGCACACGGCGGCGCTGGGCATGCGGATGCTGCAGCAGGGGCCGTTCCGGGGCGGCTCGTCCCTCGGGGCGCCGGGGATCGACGAATTGCGCTGGCTCGTGCCGGTCCTGCCGGGGGATGCCCTGACGCTGACCTTCCGGGTGGTCGGGATCCGGGATTCGGCGTCCAAGCCGGGGCTCGGCTTCGTCACCGCCGAGGTCGCCCTCGACAACCCGGGCGGCGAAACGGTGCTGACCCAGCGCTTCACCTTCATGCTGGCCCGGCGCGGCAACGATCCCCTGCCCCCGCGGCCCGTGGAGACCGGCGTGCCGGGGCCCGTCGCCGAGCCGGAGGATGCCGAGATCCTGCCGTTCCTGCGCGATGCCGCGCTCGGTGCCGTACGCGATCTCGGCCCCTATCCGTTCAGCGCCGAGGCGATCGTCGCCTTCGCGCGCGCCTACGATCCGCAGGCCTTCCACCTCGACCCCGAGGCGGCGCGGCGCAGCCATTTCGGCGGGCTCTGCGCCTCCGGCTGGCACACGGCCGCCGCCTACATGAACCGGCTGCTCACGACCCGCGCCCGCGACGCCGCCTACACGGCGACCCGCGGCCCGGTCCCCGAGGCGGGCCCCTCGCCGGGCTTCAAGAACCTGCGCTGGCTCAAGCCCGTCTACGTGGGCGACATCGTCCGGTTCAGCGCCAGGCTCACCGACAAGCGCGCCTCCGCGTCCCGCCCCGGCTGGGGGCTGGCCTTCGCCCGCAATACGGGGGTGAACCAGCGCGGCGAGCCGGTCTTTTCCTTCGACAGCGCCGTGTTCCACCGCTGGGAGCCGTGAGCGCGGCGGCTCCAGAGGATGCTGCCCGGACCGGGCCCACGGATCCGGGGGAAGGCAGCACGTGGGCACCCCACATCGATGAATACTGACTTTTAAGGACAAATTCTTCTGGATTTATAAATATATTTTATATCGATAAGCAGAAAAAATTTAATTGCTCTTCAATTTTGCCCCTCGTGAAAACTCTGCGGATGAAGCCGCGGATAGGGCTCGCGTTCCGGAGCCATCGACGGATCGGTAGCCGCGATATAAGACAACCCGATCGATCGACTGGGTGCCGCACGCGTTGCGGGGCGCGAGATATTGATGTCAGCATCTCAAATAAAAAATATCGTATTCGTCGGGAATTGCAATGCTACCGATCTGGTTTCGTTCTTTTCTCAAATAACGTCCTTGAAGGACGATTTCGAATTTCACCCGCTCGCCCTCCACATCACCCCGACCCCATCCCCTGACGTGCAGGCGATCGTCGACAGCGCCCACGCCGTCTTCATCCAGGGCATCGCCGAAGCCGAGCGGTACGAGCGGGAATCGGTTCCGCCGGGTGTCGCCCGGCTCGGATATCCGAACCTGCTGCGGCGTGCGTTCTGGCCGTTCGACGGCCTCATCTACGGCCGGGACAGGCTGGCCGAGGCGGATGCCGCCCAGGGTGGCCTCGTGCGCTTCCCGGACGGCCTCCTGGCCAGGCTGCGCGACGACGTCCCGGATCCCGAGGCGCGGTTCGCCGCCTATCGCGACCTCGCGGTGCCCGGCCTCGTCAAGAGCTTCGCCCGCTTCCTCGAGATGGAGAACGAGACCCTCGGCGCGCTCGACGCGACCTATCGCTGCGATCTCGGGGCGTTCATCCGCGACAACGACAGAACGCGGCAGCTCTTCCACTGGCTCGGCCACCCGAGCGGCATCCTCTATCGGGAGTTGATGGCCTATTGCTGCGGGAAGCTCGGCATCGCGCCCGAGCTCCCGGACCCCTCCGCCCTCGATGCCTGGGGCACCATGCAGGTGCCGGTGCATCCGGCGGTGGCCGAGCAGCTCGGCCTGGAATGGGCCCAGCCCGGTCGGACATACCACTACGCGCCGATGGGCCAGGTCACCTGGGAGGCGTTCACGCGTGCCTACATCCGGCATCTCGGCTGAGCGGAAGGAGAGCGGCGTGACATCTCCGGACCTCCCGAAGGCCCCCGGCCTCCCGTGGCTCCCCGCGCCGCCCGACGACTGGCGCGAGCGCCTCGCGGGGGCCCTGGCCGATCCGGATCCGGCCGGCGCCTGGGCGAGCCTCACCGCCCTGGCCCGGACGAATCTCGACTTCGTGCAGACCACCCGCGTCCAGGCCGGCCTGTCCCGGCGCTTCCCCGACGGGCCGCCCGCGCACCTGACGACGAAGCCGGTGCGCCTCGCCGTGCTCGGCTCGGCGACGCAGACGCATCTGTTCGCGGCCCTCCGGGTCGCGGCCCTGCGCCGCGGCATCTGGCTGGCGCTGCACGAGCCCGGCTACGGCCAGTACCTGCAGGAACTCGAGGCGCCGGGCCCGGAGCTGCGCGCGTTCGGGGCCGACACCGTCCTGTTCGCCCTCGACGCCCACCACCTCACCCAGGGCGCGCGGGACCTGGCCGACCTCCAGGAGGCCGACGCGGCCGTCGACCGGCTGGCGGACCGGCTGGCGGGCTGCTGGACGGCGGCGCAGGAGCGGCTCGGCTGCCGGGTCCTGCAGCAGACGGTGCTGCCGGTCTTCCCGGCCCTGTTCGGCAGCAACGAGCACCGCATGCCCGGCTCCCGGCACCGGTTCGTCGCGCGCCTGAACGCGGGGCTCCGCGCGCGTGCCGACGCCGCCGGGGTCGACCTGGTCGCCGTCGACGATGCCGCCGCACGGCACGGGATCGGCGCTTGGCACAACCCCGTGCTGTGGCACCGCGCCAAGCAGGAGGTCTCGCCGACGGTGTCGCCGCTCTACGGCGAGCTGGTGGCCCGGGTCCTGGCCGCCCGGCAGGGCCTGACGGCCAAGGGCCTGGTGTTCGACCTCGACAACACCCTCTGGGGCGGCGTGATCGGGGATGACGGCCTCGACGGCATCGTCCTCGGCCACGGCGACGCCCAGGGCGAGGCCTTCCTGGCCGTCCAGCAGTTCGGGCTCGATCAGGCCCGGCGCGGCATCCTGCTGGCGGTCTGCTCCAAGAACGACCCGGCCAACGCCCGCGCGCCGTTCGAGAGCCACCCCGACATGCTCCTGCGGTCGAAGGACATCGCCTGCTTCGTCGCCAATTGGGACGACAAGGCCACCAACCTCCGGGCGATCGCCCGGCAGCTCAATATCGGCCTCGACAGCCTCGTCTTCGTCGACGACAACCCGTTCGAGCGCGACCTCGTCCGGACCGAACTGCCGATGGTCGCGGTCCCGGAGCTGCCGGAGGATCCCGCGCTGGTCCCGCAGAGCTTGGCGGAGGCGGGCTATTTCGAGGGTGTCGTCCTCACCGCCGACGATCGCAACCGCGCCACGCAGTACCGGCAGAACGCGGAACGGGACGCCGCCCTCGCGGGCGCGACCGACCTGGGATCGTATCTCCGGGGCCTGCAGATGGTCCTGGACTGGTCGCGGTTCGACGCGACCAACCTGCCGCGGATCGTGCAGCTGATCAACAAGACCAACCAGTTCAACCTGACGACGACGCGCTACGCCGAGGACGAGATCCGCGCGCTCATGGCCGATCCGGGCGCGGTCGGGCTGCACCTGCGCCTCCGGGACCGCTTCGGCGACAACGGCCTCATCGCGGTCGTCATCGGTCTCCGGCGCGGCACCGACCTCGTGATCGACACCTGGCTGATGAGCTGCCGGGTCCTGAAGCGCCGGGTCGAGGAGGCGACGCTGGACGTGCTCGCCGCCGAGGCCGGCCGCCTGGGGGCCCGGGCCCTCGTCGGCACGTACCGGCCGACCCCGAAGAACGGGATGGTCGCCGACCATTACCGGCAGCTCGGGTTCATGCCGGACGGCGTCGGGGAGGGCGGCGCGACGCGCTGGCGCCTCGACCTGCCGGGTCCCGGGCGGCCCGAGCTTCCCCTGACGATTGTGGAGACCATCCGATGACCCAGGACGCCATCTATGCCGGGCTGACGCAGATCTTCCGGGACGTCCTGGCCGACGACGGGATCGAGCTGCACCCCGAGACCACCGCCGACGACGTCGAGGGGTGGGATTCCGCGAGCCACATCAACATCCTCCTGGCGGCCGAGGAGCATTTCGGCATCCGGATGTCGAGCGCCGAGATCGAGAGGCTGACGCGCGTCGGCGCCCTCGCCGACCTGATCCAGGCCAAGACCCAGGCCAAGACCCAGGCCAAGGTCGCACAGAGCTGAGGGGCCGCCTTGGACAGCCTGGCCGAGCGCCGCTTCACCCCCGACGACCAGCGCGCCTTCGCGGCGATGTCGGGCGACCACAACCCGATGCACATGGACGCCCAGGCGGCGCGGCGCCTGCAGGCCGGGCGGCCGGTGGTGCATGGAATCCATGCGGTGCTGTGGGCGATCGAGGCCGCCGCCGAACTGCCGACCGGGGCCGAGGCCCTGACGGTGCAGTTCGACCGGATGATCTATGTCGGCGACCTGTGCCGGCTCCGGCGCGGCCGACGGGGCGCCGAGGGCACGCATCTGGAGATCGTCGTCGACGATGTCGCGGTCACCCGCATCGGCCTCCTGCCCGCAGCCGACCGGCCGCCGCCGCCCGCTTCGTCCGACGCGCGGACATTGGCCCTGGAGACGCGCGGGGCCGAGGTCGCGGCGGCGTTCCCCCGCGCCGCGGCCGCGCTCGGCCTCGCCACCCTGGTCGACCTCGTCGGGCTGTCGAAGCTCGTCGGGATGGTCTGCCCGGGCCTGCACTCGATCTTCCGCGGCTTCTCGGTGGCCCGCGGGGCGGGGGCGGCGGTCGGCGCCGAGATGCGGTTTTCCGTGCTGCGCGACGACGCGCGCTTCAACCTCGTCAGCCTGCGGGTGGACGGCACCGGCCTGAGCGGGCAGGTCGACGCGTTCCGGCGCCCGCCGCCGACGGCTCAGCCCGGCATCGATGCCCTGCGCGGGCGCGTCCAGCCGGAGGCGTTCGCCGGGCGCCGGGCCCTGGTGGTCGGCGGTTCGCGCGGCCTCGGGGAACTGACCGCGAAGCTGCTGGCGCTCGGCGGGGCCGCCGTGACGATCACCTTCGCGGTCGGCGACGGCGAGGCCGGCCGCGTCGCCGAGGAGATCCGCGCGGCCGGCGGCCGCTGCGAGGTTCTCAGGCTCGACGTGCGGCAGCGGCCCATCGCCGGACACTTGCCCGCGGGCCGGGTCTTCGACCAGCTCTACTATTTCGCGACGCCGTCCATCTTCGGCAAGCGCGGCAGGGCGCTCGACGCCGCCCTGCTCGACACGATGACGGCATTCTACGTCCACGCCTTCTACGAGACCTGTGCCGCCCTGCGCGATGCCGGGCCGCACGCCATCGACGTGTTCTACCCGTCGAGCGTCGCCGTCGCGGCGCGGCCGGCCGGTCTCACCGAGTACGCGATGGCCAAGGCCGCCGGCGAGGTGCTGTGCGCCGACCTGCCGCGGCTGCTCAAGGGCGTGCGGGCCCATGTCCGGCGCCTGCCGCGCCTGCAGACGGACCAGACGGCCAGCGTGCAGCCGGTGGAGACCGGATCGGCGATCGACGAGATGCTGGCGGCGATCCACAGCGTCCAGCCGACTGCGCCGGATATCGGACCCGGGACGCTGCGCTAGGGGCGTGGACTCGATCAGTGCGCGCGTCAGGCGGCTGGTTTCGACCCAAGTCGGACGCTCAGGCTAGTCTACCGCCTGTCCGTTAGCGGACGCGGGATCAGTGCCCGCGTCATCACGCGCCGACCTGCAGGGTCCGGCCGAAGAGCGCGAGCATTTCGCTCCAGCCCCGCTCGGCGGCGGCGTGATCGTAGACAGGAAAGTCCGGCATCATCCAACCGTGCGCGGCCGCATACGTTTGCGATGTATAGCGCACGCCGGCCTCCGTCAGAGATCTTTCAAGGCGCTCAGCCATTGCAGGCGGATAGCTGCCATCGTTCTCCGCCGCGCCAATGTAGACCTCCGCCTTCAGCTTCGGCGCGAATAGGTGGGGGCTCGTGGGCGCATCGGTCGCGAGATTGCCCCCGTGAAAGCTTGCGGCCGCCGCGAACCGCTCGGGGTAGGTTCCCGCTGTAGCCAGAGCCATGCCGCCGCCCATGCAGAAGCCCACCACCCCGACCTTGCCACCGCCGACGTCATCACGCGTGTCGAGGTAAGCGAGCATGGCCTCCGCATCCTCAGCGGCCTTCAAGGGGCTGGTTGTGGCCATCAGCGGTCCAAGGATTGCGCGAAAGTCACCCGCGAACACCGCCTTGGGCACGAATGGCCCGTAGGGTCCGTACCGGTAG
>NZ_JAKSYC010000336.1 GCF_022829585.1 Methylobacterium sp. J-026 | reverse complement strand
TCGTTCATGTCCTTCAGGAACACGGTGGTCTTGGCCACGCTCGCGAGGCTGGCGCCTCCGGCCTCCAGCACCGCGGCGAGGTTGGCCAGCGCGCGGCGGGTCTGCGCCGCGATGCCCTCCGGGAACGCCCCCGTCGCCGGGTCGATCGGCAGCTGCCCCGAGGCGAAGACGAGGTCGCCGACGCGGGTCGCCTGTGCGTAGGGGCCGACGGCCGGGGCTGCCGCCGCCGTGGCGATGATGGTCCTGTCCAAATCCGTCGTCCTGTCGCGTGAGGGCTGTCGGGAGTATTCCATTGCAGTGGATGCACGTCCACTCCCTGGACCGTATTTCGGTGTGGCGTTCAGTCGATCTGTCGGCGGGCGGTCTCCGGCGCCGCGAAGGTCGCCGCGAGCGTCACGCAGGCGAGGGCGATCAGGTAGGCCGAGATCGGCCACGTCGCGCCGCCGCTCCAGGCGAGCAGGGCGGCGGCGATCAGCGGCGTGAAGCCGCCGCTCAGCGCCGCGCCGACCTGGAAACCCAGCGAGGCGCCGCTGTAGCGTAGGCGGGCATCGAACAGTTCGGACATCCACGCGGCCCCGGTCCCGAACATGATGCCCTGCCCAAAGCTCAGGGCCACCGCGACGGTCAGGGTGATGATCGTCGGGTCGCGGGTATCGAGGAGCCGGAACATCGGGAACGCGAAGGCGATCGAGAACAGGCAGGCGGCGATGAACAGCGTCCTGCGCCCGTAGTGATCGGACAGCCAGCCGAAGACCGGGATCGTGAAGAGCTCGATGATGGCGGCGACCAGGATGCCGTTCAGGATCACCCCCCGCGACAGGCCGAGCTGGCCGGTGACGTAGGAGATCGAGAACACGGTGACGACGCTCACATAGGCGATCTCGGAGACCTTCAGGCCGACGGCCTTCAGGAACATGCCGGGATGCTCGGTGAGGATCTCCATCACCGGCAGCCGCGCCGTCACCGCCCGTTCCTTGATGCGCCGGAACGCCGGGGTCTCGTGAAGCCGCAGGCGGATGAACAGGCCGACCCCGACCAGGGGCGCGCTCGCCAGGAACGGGATGCGCCAGCCCCAGTCCTGGAACGCCGCCTCGGGCATCAGGCCGGTCAGCGCGAACGCGCCGATCGAGAGGATCACGCCGATGGGATAGCCGAGCTGGACGATGCTCCCGAAGAACCCGCGCCGGTCCGCCGGCACGCTCTCCACCACCATCAGCACGGCGCCGCCCCACTCGCCGCCGATGCCGATCCCCTGGATGAGGCGCAGGGCCACGAGGAGGATCGGCGCGAGGAGGCCGATCTGCCCGTAGGTCGGCAGGCACCCGATCAGGAAGGTGCCGAGCCCCATGATCATCAGGGTCAGCGACAGCATGGCCTTCCGGCCGATCCTGTCGCCGAAATGGCCGAAGACCGCCCCGCCCAGCGGCCGGGCGAGGAACCCGACGGCATAGGAGCCGAACGCCGCGATCGTGCCGACCGCGGGGTCGATGCTGGGAAAGAACAGCTTGTTGAAGACGAGCGCGCTGGCCGTGCCGTAGATCAGGAAATCGTACCATTCGACGGTGGTGCCGATGACGCTCGACCAGACGATCTGGCGCCTGTCCGC
>NZ_JAKSYC010000324.1 GCF_022829585.1 Methylobacterium sp. J-026 | reverse complement strand
CTAGATGTTTGATCCCAGGGTTTGATGGTGCATTCTTCACGCTGGAGTGGAGGGACGCGCTATGGGCCAAGTTCTTCACGGCAGCGCCACCACGACGGAGGCAGTCCGTCGAGCGATCCAGCATAGTCAAGCGAGCCTGAGGGCGCTCTCGAAGCGCTACGGGATCAACCAGAAGACGGTCGCCAAGTGGCGGCAGCGGACCTCGGTCGCCGACCAGCGCACGGGTCCGAAGGATCCCCGCTCGACGGTGCTGTCACAGGAGGACGAGGCGGTCGTCGTCGCCTTTCGCCGTCATACGCTCCTGCCGTTGGACGACTGCCTCTACGCGCTTCAGGCGACGATCCCGCACTTGACCCGTTCGTCGCTGCATCGCTGCCTGCAGCGCCACGGCATCAGCCGACTGCCGGAGGTCGACGGTGGCAAGCCCAAGCGGTCACGCTTCAAGGCCTACCCGCTCGGCTACTTCCACATCGATCTGGCCGAGGTTCACACAGCCGAAGGGCGGCTTTACCTGCTCGTCGCCATCGACCGCACGACCAAGTTCGCCTTCGTTGAGCTTCACGAAAAGGCCACGCGGCGGGTCGCAGGTGACTTCCTCCGCCATCTCATCGAGGCCGTGCCTTACAAGGTGCACACGGTGCTCACCGACAACGGCACCCACTTCACCACGCCCGGCAACGTCGCCTCGGCCGCCTCCATCATCAAGGAGGCGATTGCAGCCGGCGAGACCTTCCGGGCCCACAGCTTCGAACTTGCCTGCGCCCGCAACGATATCGACCATCGGCTGACCAAACCGCGCCATCCCTGGACGAACGGTCAGGTCGAGCGAATGAACCGTACGATCAAGGACGCGACGGTCAAGCGCTACCACTACGACAGCCATGGGCAACTCCGTGCGCACTTGGCCGACTTCGTCAGCGCCTACAACTTCGCCCGCCGCCTCAAGACCCTGCGCGGCCTCACGCCCTACGAAGCCATCTGCAAGGCATGGTCGGCCGAGCCCAGCCGCTTCAGGTCAGACCCGCTCCACCAAATGCCGGGACCAAACATCTAG
>NZ_JAKSYC010000319.1 GCF_022829585.1 Methylobacterium sp. J-026 | reverse complement strand
GACCGAGACCCGCTCCCGCTGAGGGCGGCTCCACATCCGTCCCGCCCCCTCTGCCGGCCGGGACGTTCCTACATGTTCATCGGAGGGAGGCAGGATCCGCGCGTCTCCCTCCCCCCTCTGCGGGGGAGGGAGGGCGCGTGGGAAGTCAGGAACGCGCCCTCGAGGGCGCTAACGATGTCGCCCGTGCCAGCTATGCGAGTCGGCAAATCGCCTCGCGCCACGGCCCCCGTGCCCCCCCACGCCGGAAGGAGGTCGGAACCTCCCACGTCGGAGCGCCAGTGACTCCGCCGCCGCGGGGGTGGCTGGCCTCTCCTTCACGCGTGGGCGGGAGCGGGGAGCGTGACGCGGGCGGGTTTGGCGAGCCGCATGACTGGCTCGGCCCCATTCGGTCCGGGTGTCCAAGGCCTGTCCCTGCCCTCCCCCGCGCCCACCCTCCCCCGCAGAGGGGGGAGGGAGACGCGCGGATCCTGCCTCCCTCCGATGAACATGTAGGAACGTCCCGGCCGGCAGAGGGGGCGGGACGGATGTGGAGCCGCCCTCAGCGGGAGCGGGTCTCGGTCAGCTGCGCGATCGACCGGGCGCCGCGCTGCTTGAACAGGAGGTCGAGGCCCTCCAAGATCAGGGCGTGCATCTTGGTCCGCTCGGCAAAGGCGAGGTCCCGGACCTGATCGTAGACCGGTGGCTCCAGGTAGACCGACATCTGGCGGGCGCGCTGCTTGAGCGTGGCCGCTTGTCTCGGCGCCGGGGGCGCCAGGGTCAGGGCGACGATCTCGGCGCCCTGCGGCCGCGGCGCCGCGGAGGATCTGGCCGGCGGGCTCGCCGAGGCGACGATCGCCGCGAGGCTGAGCTTAGGCGGCTTGGACATGCTGGCCCGTCCTCAGGGACTGCGTGCGGCGCTCGATCCAGGACCAGAGGCGGCGGACCTCCCCGGCGGCCTGACCCTTGGGGTTGAACTCGGTGACGCCCTGCCCGAGGCCGATCGCGTCCTGGTGGTCGGCGCGGGCGACGATGTTCACGTCGGGCAGGATGCCGAGCACGGCGAGCCCGTCCGCGGCGTCCCGGACCCGGTAGGAGCGCGGCGGGGTCTGGTTGAGCACGAAGGCGAATTTCTTCTCCAGCCGGTAGACGGCCGCCAGGGTCGGCTTGAACGCGCGCAGGTCGGCCGGCGTCGGCCGGCACGGGATGATGCAGAGATCCGCCGCGCGGATCGCCGACAGCGTGCCGGTGGAATCGACGCCGGGCGTATCGATGAACACGTAGTCGTAGGCCGAGTCGCGCAGGCGCTCCATCACGGCGTCGATCTGGGTGGCGTCGATCTGCGCGACCTCCGGGCCATCGACGGTCCGGTGGTCGGCCCAGTCCGAGATCGTGGCCTGGCGGTCCATCTCCAGGATGCAGACCGTGTGGCCGGCCTCCCGGGCGGCCACCGCCAGGGAGATGCACAGCGTGCTCTTGCCGCTGCCGCCCTTCTGCGTGACGAAGGTGATCGCTTTCATCCTGGGCGTCCTCCAGAAGGCCCCGCGCATCCGTCCGGGCGCCTGCGACTCGCGGTCACGGCGCCGCTTGAGCCAACCTCAGGTGGCTGGATCGCCCGGTGCCGCGATCCCGGAGCCCGAGGAGGCCCATGGGCACGGTGGCGCCGACATGGTTAACGGAGCGTTAAGAGCGCGTTTGGCCCGCCTCATGCAGATCGCACCGGCGCACCTCGAAAGATCCTAAACTTCAGGTTAAGATTTTTGGCCTGAAATGGGTTAACAGACTTCCCACGTCGGCGTCGATACCGTAGCTTGGGCACGACCGACATGGGGAGTCTGCGGGGTTGATAACCTCAAGTTTAAGAACGTCGGACATCCCCGCGAGGAATGGCATGGCCGAAGCCCCGATCCCGCAATCCGTCCTCGACGCCTCCGGCGTGGTCGGCACGTGGGTCCACGACTACTGGGCCGGGCAGCTGGAGCTCTCGGCCTCCTTCGCGGGCCTGCTCGGCCTCGACCCGGCGGCTGCGGCGAGCGGCGTGTCCCTCGAAACCTTCCTGGACCGCACCCATCCCGAGGATCGCGTCCGGATCGAGAGCTACCTGCATGCGGCCGCGGTGATCGGCGGTTCCGTGGAGGCGGAGTTCCGCACGCGGGACACCCGGGACGGCATCCGCACGCTGCTGATGCGCGGCCGGATCGAGCACGATCCCACCGGCCGGGCGACGCGCGGGCGCGGCATCGCCATCGACCGGACGGAGGAGCAGGCGGTCAACCTCGTGCAGAGCGAGCGCGTGGTGAACCGGATGGCCGAGCACATCATCGCCCTGCGCGACCTCGCCCGGGCCCTGCACCGGCCGGCGCTCACGGACCGGATCGAGCACCTGATGATCGAGATCGGCTTCGAGCTCGCCCGCTTCCTGCCGGAGCCCGAGGACGAATCGCGGCATTGAAGCGGGTTTCCAAAGGGCGAGCCCTTTGGCGGGGTTCGGGGGCGGAGCCCTGAGATCTTGGACCCTGAGATGTTCTCCAGGGCGCCGCCCTGGACCCGCGAAAGGTCTCGACCTTTCGAAACCACGACTGGAGCCGTCGACGCCGGCAAGCTACTGTCCCGACAACGAATTGCCGGGGAGGACGGGATGGCCCGCGACACGATCTACGACCGCGACCTCGACCGCGTGCCGGCCAACTACCAGCCGCTGACCCCCCTGCTCTACCTGGACCGGGCGGCCCGGGTGTTCCCCGATCAGGTCGCGGTGATCCACGGCGCCCTGCGGCGGCCCTATCGGGACCTCTACGCCCGGGCCCGGCGGCTCGCCTCGGCCCTGGCCCGGCGCGGGATCGGCCGCGGCGACACGGTGGCGGCGCTGCTGGCCAACACCCCCGAGATGATCGAGTGCCACTACGGCGTGCCGATGACCGGGGCCGTGCTCAACACCCTCAACACCCGCCTCGACGCCGCCGCGATCCGCTTCTGCCTGGAGCACGGCGAGGCCAGGGTGCTGATCACCGACCGCGAATTCTTCCGCACCGCCGCCGCGGCCCTGGAGGGACTGGAGACCAAGCCCCTGGTCATCGACGTCGATGATCCGGTCTATGACGGCCCGGGCGAACGCCTCGGCGAGACCGACTACGAAGCGTTCCTGGCGGCCGGCGATCCGGACCACGACTGGCAGCTCCCGGACGACGAGTGGGACGCGATCACGCTGAACTACACGTCGGGCACCACGGGCGACCCGAAGGGCGTGGTCTACCATCACCGCGGCGCGGCGCTGCTGGCGCTCGGCAACGTCGTCACGGGCGGCCTCGGGCAGCACCCGGTCTATCTCTGGACCCTGCCGATGTTCCACTGCAACGGCTGGTGCTTCCCCTGGACCCTGTCGATCGTGGCCGGCACCCATGTCTGCCTGCGCCAGGTGCGGGCGGACGCGCTGTACCGGCTGATGGCCGAGCACGGGGTCACGCATCTCTGCGGCGCGCCGATCGTCATGCAGATGCTGATCAATGCCGCCGATTCCGAGCGCCGGGACCTGCCCCGGCGGGTGGCCTTCTTCACGGCCGCCGCCCCGCCCCCCGAGGCGGTGCTCGCCGGCATGGCCGAGGCCGGGTTCGACGTCACCCACCTCTACGGGCTGACCGAGAGCTACGGCCCGGCGGTGGTCAACGCCTGGCACGCCGACTGGGACGCCCTGGCGGCCGATCAACGGGCCGCCAAAAAAGCCCGCCAGGGGGTGCGCTACCCGGTCCTGGAGGCCCTCGACGTGCGCGATCCGGACACGCTGGCGCCGGTGCCGGCCGACGGCACGACGATCGGCGAGGTGATGATGCGCGGCAACGTGGTGATGCGCGGTTACCTCAAGAACCCGGCCGCCACGCAGGCCGCCTTCACGGGCGGCTGGTTCCGCACCGGCGACCTCGGGGTGAAGCACCCGGACGGTTACATCCAGCTCAAGGACCGCTCGAAGGACATCATCATCTCGGGCGGCGAGAACATCTCGTCGATCGAGGTCGAGGACGCCCTGTTCAAGCACCCGGCGGTGGCGGGCGCCGCCGTGGTGGCCAAGCCCGATGCGAAATGGGGCGAGACGCCCTGCGCCTTCGTGGAGCTGAAGCCCGGGGCGACGCCCACCGCCGACGAGTTGATCCAATGGTGCCGGGGCCGGCTCGCATCCTACAAGCTCCCCCGCCACGTGGTGTTCGGCGAGCTGCCCAAGACCTCCACCGGCAAGGTGCAGAAGTTCGTACTGCGCGCGCGGGCCCGGGAGGAGGCCTGAGACCGAGGCTCGCCGGAACCGCCCGGCCCGGTCAGGTCTGCGGGGGATCCCGGCGGTCGGCGCGCACCGGGACGCGCACGGCCCGGGCGTCGCGCAGGTCGGCCAGGACCTGGGCGAAGAACGCCTGGAACGACACCAGACTGAACAGGGCGATCGAGGCGACCAGGGCGGCGGAGACCAGGGTCTTGGCGGTTGCGGGGTCCACGGCGGGGAGTCCTTAGCTGAATCGCGCCGCGGACGGTCCGGGCGAGGCGCCCACGATCACGGCGTCGGCACCATCCCAAGGTGGGCGTGCCGGCCCCGCGCCGCCAGCGCCGCATGGTCGCGCCTGGCATGCGTCCACGTTCGGGCTCGCCGGGTCCCGGACGGCCTGCGCCCCGCCGGCACTGGTGCGGCGGCGGCGCGAAGACCGGGACCGTGCAGCTTTCCGAGGTGGCCGAGCGTTGCGTTTCCCGCAATAAGCCCCCCGCGCGGAGCGGGGTGCATCCGGGAGAGACGGCATGGCCGGCAACGGCATCGCGAACGGCGCCCTCGCGGCCTGGTTCGCCCTTCAGGCGGCGATCCTGACCGCGGGGCCATCCCGCGCCCAGGAAACGGTGCCGGCGCCGGTGCCTACGCAAGCGCCTACGCAAGTGCCCGATCCAGGAAAGGTCCCGACGCCGACATCGCTGGCCTCCCGCCCGGCCCCGGGCGAGCCCGTGACCCGGGCCGGCTATTTCTACGTCGGCGGCCGCTACGCGAAACTCGGCGACAAGACCGTGATGATCGGCCAGATGTTCGTGCAGTCGCGGACCCCGGAGCGGGTCACCCAGCCCTACCCGGTGGTGATGGTCCACGGGCTCGCCCAGACCGGGGTGAACTTCCTCGCCACCGCGGACGGACGGCCCGGCTGGGTGCAGCGCTTCGTCGAGAAGGGCTATCAGGTCTACGTGCTCGATCAGGTCGGGCGCGGGCGCTCGGGGACCAACCCGGAGGTCTACGGCCCCTACGACCGGCTCGGCACGCGCAGCCTCGAGAGGACCCACACGGCGCCGGAGGTCTACGACCTGTACCCGCAGGCCAAGCTCCACACCCGCTGGCCGGGCGGGGCCGGCGTGCAGGGCAATGCCGGCTTCGACCAGTTCTTCGCCAGCCAGGTCCCGTTCCTCGCCAACAGCCAGCAGACCGAGGAGCTGGTCGATCCCGCCCTGATCGCGCTCCTCGACCGGATCGGCCCGGCGATCCTGCTCACCCACGGCCAGGGGGCCCTGTTCGGCTGGGCGGCCTCCGATGCCCGGCCGGACCTCGTGAAGGCGCATGTGGCGGTGGAGCCGAGCGGACCGCCCTTCTTCGACGTGCAGTTCCGCGGCGGCAAGGAGTTCTGGGAGAAGGCCGGGGACGGGCGCGCCCGCGCCTACGGGCTGACCCGCATGCCGCTGACCTTCGCGCCGGCCGTGCGGGCGCCCGAGGACCTGATCGTGGCGCAGGAGGCCAAGGGCCCCGACAAGGGGCCCGACAAGGGGCCCGACGGCAAGGCGGCGGAGGGGCGGGTGCGCTGCTGGCTCCAGGGCGAGCCCGTCCGCACCCTGCCGAACCTCGCGAAGGTCCCGACCGTGCTGGTGACCGCGGAGGCTTCCTTCCACGCCCCCTACGATGCCTGCACGGCCGCCTTCCTGACCCAGGCGGGCGCCAAGCCCGACGTGATCCCGCTGGCCGACCGGGGTCTGGGCGGCAACGGCCACATGATGATGCTGGAGACCAACAGCGACGCCGTGGCCGATCTCGTGGCCGGCTGGCTCGCGGGGCGCGTCCGGTAGGCCGCCCCTCCCCTATCCGCCCCGCCGGGCCCGGCCCGACTTGCCACCGATGCGTGTCTCGACCGCAACAGCCCTCGCCCGATGCGCGAGGGCCGCTTGCGGCCGCGCATGGCTGCGCGTAGGTCTTGAAGACGAAAGACCAATCAAAACAGTAGTTTAGCACAATTCTAAACAGCGCGGCATCGGCGGCGGGGGCCATCCCGGCGATCGCGGCCGGCTGCCCGTGGCGTCGCATCCGGCCAGGTCCCATGAGAGTTGCTCACCCCCGTTTCCGCACCCCGCTCGCCCGCACCCTGCTGGCCGGTGCCTCGTTCGCGGTCCTGGCGCAGGCCGCGCCGAGCCTGGCCCAGGACGCGCCCCGCCGCGGCGTCGGTTCGCCGGCCGGGAGCAGCGTGCAGCTCGGGGAACTGAGCGTCGAGAGCCAGGGGGGCGGCGCGCCGGTCCCCGTGGCCCGGGCGGGCGCGACCGCGCGGGCGGTGGAGAGCCCGACCGGCCCGGTCGACGGCTACGTGGCCAGGCGCTCGGCCACCGCCACCAAGACCAACACGCCGCTGATCGAGACCCCGCAATCGATCACCGTGGTGGGCCGCCAGCAGCTCGACACCCAGAACGCCCAGACCCTGCAGCAGGCGACGCAATACGTCGCCGGCACCTATGCGGGCACCTTCGGCGCCGACACGCGCCTCGACTATTTCCAGCTGCGCGGCTTCGTGGCCAGCGATTACGGCCTCTACCGGGACGGCCTGCAGCTCCTGAACTACGGCTTCGCCTATTACCGGGTCGACACCTACGGGCTGGAGCGGGTCGAGGTGCTGCGCGGCCCCGCCGCGGTGCTGTTCGGCGCCGGCAATCCCGGCGGCCTGATCAACCAGGTCACCAAGCGCCCGACCGAGACCCCGTTCGGCTCCATCGAGGTCGGCGGCGGTTCCTTCGACCAGCGCTACGCCGCCTTCGACGTCGGCGGCCCGGCCGACCAGGAGGGCCATTGGTTCACCCGCCTGACCGGCTATGCCCGCAACGGCGGCACCCAGGTCCAGGGCGCGCCGGACGACAGCTACTACATCGCCCCGGCCTTCACCTATAAGCCGGACGGGTCGACCAAGCTCACCATCCTGTCGAGCGTCCAGCACGACAACACGGCGGTGACCTCGAACTTCCTGCCCTATTACGGCACGGTGAAGCCCACGGTGCTGGGCCTGCGCATCCCGCGCTCCCTCAACGTGGGTGACGCCGGCTTCAACACCTTCCAGCGCGACCAGGCCTCCATCGGCTACGAGTTCGAGCACGTCTTCGACGACACCTGGGCGGTGCGCCAGAACGCCCGCTACGCCTTCGCGGAGAGCAACCAGAATTCCTATATCGGCCAGCTCGGCTACGCCGACGCCCAGCAGACCCAGCTCGCCCGCTACCTGTTCCGCGACCACGCCAAGGTCGCCCAGCTCGACGTCGACACCCAGGCCGAGGCCAAGTTCTCCGACGGCTTCTTCCGGCACGATGTCCTGATGGGCGTCGAGTACCGGAACTTCCAGATCCACGACAACCAGGCCTCGGGCTTCCCCGGCCCGAACCTCAACATCCTCGCGCCGATCTACGGCCCGCAGACGGTCTCGGCCACGCCCTACCTGATCCAGGCGGACTCGTTTCAGCAGATCGGGCTCTACTTCCAGGACCAGATCAAGCTCACGCCGGAGCTGAGCCTGATCCTCGGCGGCCGCCAGGACTTCGTCGAGAACACGGTCTACGACCGGCTGACCCCGTCGAACACCAACGGCCGCAACGACAGTGCCTTCACCTACCGGGCGGCCGCGATCTACAATTTCGACTTCGGTCTCGCGCCGTACGTGATGTATGCGACCTCGTTCCAGCCGCTGATCGGCACCGACATCAACGGCCAGACCTTCAAGCCCGAGACGGGCGACCAGATCGAGGGCGGCGTGAAGTTCGAGCCGCCGGGCCAGGGCTATTTCCTGACGCTGGCCGGCTTCGACATCCACCGCAGCAACGTGCAGACCCCGAACCCGGTCAACACCCTGTTCCAGACCCAGATCGGCGAAGTGCGCTCCACCGGCTTCGAGGCGCAGCTGGTGGCCAACCTGCTCGACGGCCTCAACGTGGTCGCCTCCTACACGGTGTTCGGGATCAACAGCGTGCGGGGCAATGCCGACCAGATCGGCCGCGTCCCGGTGAACACGCCGGAGAACCTCGCCAACCTGTTCTTCGACTACACGATCCCGGCCGGCGACTGGCGCGGCTTCGGCTTCGGCGGCGGCGTGCGCTACATCGGGCGCTCCTTCGCCGACGTCGCCAACACCCTGCGGTTGCCCGACTACGTGCTGTTCGACGCGCAGGTCCACTACGATTACGAGAACTGGCGCTTCCAGGTGAACGCCACGAACCTCGCCGACCGGCGCTTCGTCTCCTCCTGTCAGGCGGAGAATTCCTGCTTCTACGGCGACGCCCGGCGCGTCCTGGCGAAGGTCAGCTACAAATGGTGAGAGGGGTCACCGCGTCTCCGCGGTAGATCCGCGCCCGGTCCCGGTCGAGGCCCCCGGCCCGCCGCTCTCCGAGGAGCGGGCGGGGGCCGATCGGTCAGCGCATGTGCCGGCGCATCATGTGGTGGCGGTGATGGCGGTGCATCATGCGATGGCGCATCATCCCCGACTGCATCCGGGCGTTGCGGTGCATGCCGCCGAAATTGCCGTTGCCCTGGGCGGCGGCGTTCCGGTCGAGGCCGTCGCCGGGGGCGGCCAGGACCGGGGCCGCCGTGCCGAGGACGAGGCCGAGCGCGAGCGTCGCGCCGAGGATGATCTTGTTCATGGGACGAGTATCTCTCCGCGACCCTGCGCCGCGCCGACCGAACGGGTTGCGGACGATCCGGTTCCGGATGCGGCCTGGAATCGCGGCGCGGCATCCTGTGACAGGGCGCAGGGCCGCCCCGGCCGCGACCGCTTCCTCCGATCCCGGCCTCGCCTCACCCGCCCGGGGGGAGGGCCGGATCAGGCCCCCGGACCCGCCGCGATGGCCCACAGGGTGAGGGGTTCGGGCAGGGTCGCCTGCGGCACCGGGACGGCCCGAATGCCGGCCGGCAGGGCGCCCCGGAGCAGATCCAAGAAATCCCCCGAGGCGGCGACCTCGATCTCGGCGGCCTTGGCCTGGGCCTCGATCCGCGACAGGGCGTTCATGGCCGGGCCCAGCACCGTGTACTCGGCCCGGACCCCGTCGTCGAACACCCCGACCAGGAGGTCGCCCGCGTGCAGGGCGACCACGACCCGCAGGGTGAACAGCCCCTCCGCCGCCCGGGCCGCGTTGAGGGCGGCGATCCGGCGGCGGAGCGACAGGGCGCAGGCCAGCGCCGCCCGCGCCTGCGCGGCGGGCGGGCCGACCACGAACTGCACCAGCACCGCGTCGCCGATATACTTGTCCACGAGGCCGCCCCGCTCGGCCACCGCCGCCTGCGCGGCCCCCCGGACGGCGAGCAGGGCCGCCACCATGGTCTCGGGCGGGTGCTCCCGGGAGAGCCGGGAGAAGCCGCGGATGTCGAGGATCATCAGGCAGGCGTGGCGCCGGTGGACGCCCGGCGCCGAACCGCCCTCCTCGGCGGCCAGATCGAGGGCGACCGGATCCGGCACGAAGCGGGCGAGCCGGGCCCGTTCGTGCTCCATCCGCAGCGCCCGGGTCACCGCCCCGCGCAGGCGGCTCACGCCGTCGACCACGAGGAGCCCCGCCGCCACGAAGGTGGCGAGCCCGGTCACCTGCGCGGTCGGGAACGTGTCGGGCCCCGGGAACAGGTCCGGCCGCATCAGGCCGGCCAGGAAGGCCGCACTCCAGCAGGCGGTCACGAGCCCGCAGAACACCAGGGTCTGCGCCACCCGCATGCTCAGGCCGGTCTGGAGCAGGAGCAGGAAGGCCGGCAGGCGGCTCACCGCGTCGGCGCCGAGGCCCGCCCCGCCCCCGGCCAGCATGTGCTCGATGATCACGTAGACCGCGAGCCCGGCATTCAGCCCGGTGCCGGCCCAGCTGCAGCGTGTGGCGCGCGCGCCGCCGCTCCGCTCGCCGAGCCCGAACCAGACCGTCCCGAAGCCGTAGAGGCCGAGGATGAACCAGTGGCTGAGGGCGTGCAGGGAGCCGTCATAGGCCTGGGCCGCCATCAGCAGCACCAGCACGATGATGGCGCGCAGCCCGAGCAGGCGCAGGCCCCCGCCCGCCTGCATGGCCCGCAGCACCGCCGCGTCGTCCGAACCCGCGGCCGCCCGGCCCTCGGCCTGCGCCCGGGCGGGGAGCGGGGCGGGAAGCGGCGGCCTCTCGGCGCCGCCCGGGGCCATCAGCCGCCCCGGTCGAGGCGCCGGGCCGCCGCGAACCGGTTGAGGAAGCGCGGCTCCTTCTCGGGGGCGATCCGCACCGCGAGGTGCAGGGTGCCGTCCGCCTCCGCGCGCCGGTCGAGGATCTCGGCGTTCTCGTAGAGCCAGTTCAGCGCCGCCCCGTCCTCCGGCGGCAGCGCCACGGCGAAGCTCGCCCGGTGGCGCCCGATCCGCGCCTCGATCCGGCTGTTGAGGGCGGCGAGCCCCTCCCCGGTCAGCGCCGAGACCAGGACCGGCGCGGCGCTGTCGCGGTCGTTGCGGACCTTGCCCTGGCCGCTGAGATTCATCAGCCGGGTGCGCTCGTCGTCGTCGAGCAGGTCGGCCTTGTTCCAGACCTCGATGATCCGCTCGGCACTGGTCTCGATGCCGAGTTCCCGCAGCACCTCGCCGACATCCTCGGCCTGGGCCTCGGAATCGACGTGGCTGACGTCGCGCACGTGCAGCAGCACGTCGGCCTCGATGGCGTCCTCCAGGGTTGCCCGGAAGGCCGCGATCAGGGGCGTCGGCAGGTCGGAGATGAAGCCCACCGTGTCGGACAGGATCACGGTCTCGCCGTGGGGCAGCTTGGTCGCCCGGGCGGTGGGGTCGAGGGTGGCGAACAGCATGTCCTTGGCGGTGACCTCGGCCCGGGTCAGCGTGTTGAACAGGCTCGACTTTCCGGCGTTCGTGTAGCCGACGAGCGCCACGATCGGGTACGGCACCCGCGCCCGGCTCTGCCGGTGCAGGCCGCGGGTCCGCACCACCGCGTCGAGGTCGCGCTCGATCCGGGTCATGCGCTCCTGGATCATGCGCCGGTCGGCCTCGATCTGGGTCTCGCCGGGGCCGCCCAGGAAGCCGAAGCCGCCGCGCTGGCGCTCCAGGTGAGTCCAGGAGCGGACGAGGCGCGACTTCTGGTAGGCGAGGTGCGCGTGCTCGACCTGGAGCGTGCCCTCCCGGGTCGAGGCGCGGCGGCCAAAGATCTCCAGGATCAGGCCGGTCCGGTCGATGACCTTGGCGCCCCATTCCTTTTCCAGGTTGCGCTGCTGCACCGGCGACAGGGCGCAGTCCATCACCACGAGGCCGATCTCCCGGGCGCGGATCAGGCCGGCGATCTCCTCGACCCGGCCCTTGCCGAGATAGGTCGCAGGGCGGATCCGCGGCAGGCTGACGGCGAGGCTCTCGACGACGTCGAGCTCGATGGCGGCGGCCAGGCCGGTGGCCTCGTCGAGGCGCGCCTCCACGGAGCGCGTGGGCGCCGCCGGCCCGTGCCCGGACCCCGATGCGCCGCGCGCGAGATAGGGGCCGATCACCAGGGTGTGGGTCGCCGCGGCGATCTCGCCCTCGGGGGCGGCCTGCGCCTGGAGGCGGGCTTCGCCGGACGTCAGCGTCTCGCTCATGCAGCCTTTAGCGCCGCCGGAACGCCGGCGGCTTCGTTCGAGAAGTCGGATTCGACAGAATGGGGATGCGGGCGGGCCGGGCCAAGATGCCGGCCGGGAACCGCCGCAGATATCCCACGGCGGGATGGGGCCTTCACCCGCCCCCGCAGAGGCTGCGACGTTCACACGCCGCCTCCAGATGAGGCCAACGGCCAGCCCCAGGCGCGTACCCCTCCCCCCTCTGCGGGGGCGGGGGACCCAATGGGCGCCCTCTGCGTCAGCAGGGGGCGGGAGAGGGGAACGCCGCTGTAGGAAATGTCGCGCCGCTCGATCCATCCTGAACCGTCGCGCTGCCCCTCTCCCGCCCCCTGCTGACGCAGAGGGGGGAGGCAGGGCGGGTGTCAGCTCCGGAGCGAGCCTGAAGTCCAGCCGGAGCGATACAAATGCCGATGTTTGAACCTTGTGGCCCGCCCGGAAGACCGGATCCGCGCCGTCCAAGCCCACGGCGGTTCGGGACGGTGCCGCCCTCCCGCGAAAATCACGCCTTCTCGGCGGTCTCGTCCGGCTCGAACAGCTGCACCGGATGGCCCGGCATGATCGTGGAGATCGCGTGCTTGTAGACCAGCTGGGAATGCCCGTCCCGGCGCAGCAGCACGCAGAAGTTGTCGAACCAGGTCACCACGCCCTGGAGCTTGACGCCGTTGACGAGGAAGATGGTCAGCGGGATCTTGTTCTTGCGGACATGATTGAGAAACGTGTCCTGAAGGTTCTGTGCGCGTTCGCCCGCCATCTTCTTGGCCTTCTTGTTGTCCCGGTTCGATCCGCCCGGGATGGGTATGTCGCGGGCCGGATCACCGACCATCCCGCCCGCGGCTTTGTATACAAGCACCATGACTTGGTGAAAGCGTGGGTGCAAGCAACCCCCGCTTCGGCGTCATCCGTGACGGATCGGCACCACTCTCACCGCGTCGGCCCGACTCTCCCGCTCACGGGCCGATACCCAGGGACTTCAACTTCCGGTGCAGGGCCGAGCGCTCCATGCCGATGAACTCGGCGGTGCGCGAGATGTTGCCCGAGAACCGGGCGATCTGCGCCACGAGGTACTCGCGCTCGAAGATCTCCCGGGCCTCCCGGAGCGCGAGGCTCATCAGCTTCTCGCCGCCCGCGCCCCCCGGCGTCGTCGGCACCAGGGCGCCGATCTCGGAGGGCAGCATCTCCGAGGTGACCTCCTGCTCCGGGTCGGCCTGGGTCAGGATCATCAGCCGCTCGACGTTGTTCTTGAGCTGGCGGACGTTGCCCGGCCAGTTGTGCGACTGCAGCACCGCCATCGCGTCCTCGGCGATCCGGCGCTTGGGCAGGCCGGTCTGGGACGAGATGTTGTCCATGAAGAACTGGATCAGCTCGGGCACGTCCTCGCGGCGCTCGGACAGGGCCGGCACCCGGATCGGCACCACCGAGAGCCGGTGGAACAGGTCCTCGCGGAACCGGCCCGCCGCGATCTCCTCCTGGAGGTCCCGGGAGGAGGACGAGATGATCCGGACATCCACGTGGACCCGCGTCGTGCCGCCGACCCTTTGAAAATTCTGGTCGACCAGGACGCGCAGGATCCGGCTCTGGGTCTCGCGCGGCATGTCGGCGACCTCGTCGAGGTAGAGGGTGCCGCCATGGGCCTCCTCCAGGGCGCCGACCCGCCGGCCGGTCTCGCCCTCGACCCCGAACAACTCCGCCTCCATGGTCTCGGGCAGGATCGCGGCGGCGTTGAGCAGCACGAACGGGCCGTTCGACCGGGCCGAGGCCTTGTGCAGGCTGCGGGCGGCGAGTTCCTTGCCCGAGCCCAGCGCCCCGGTGATCATCACCCGGGCGTTGGTCGGGGCCACCCGGTCGAGGGTCTGGCGCAGCTGGTTGATCGCCAGGGAGGCGCCGACGATGCGGTTGGTGGTGCCGGAGCGCGCCGTCAGGTCGCGGACCTCGCGCCGCAGCCGCGAGGCCTCCAGCGCCCGCTCGGCCACCAGGATCAGCCGGTCGGCCTTGAACGGCTTCTCGATGAAGTCGTAGGCCCCCGCCTTGATGGCCGAGACCGCGGTCTCGATGTTGCCGTGGCCGGAGATCATCACCACCGGCAGGTCGGGATTGGCCGCCTTGATCAGGTCGAGCACCTGCAGGCCGTCGAGCCGGGAGCCCTGCAGCCAGATGTCGAGGAACACCAGGTGGGGCCGGCGCGCCTCGATGGCGGCCAGCGCCTCGTCCGAGCCGCCGGCCGTGCGGCAGCGGTGGCCCTCGTCGTCCAGGATCCCGGCCACGAGGTCGCGGATGTCGGCCTCGTCGTCGACGATCAGGATATCGGCGCTCATGCGTGCATCTCCGCGATCCGGGGGGCCGTCGGCGCGGCGCCCTTCTCCTCTGTCGTGACGGGACTGGTGCCGGGGTTCGCCCCGGCCGGCTCGGGCCCGTGCTCGCGCGGGATCCGCATCCGCACCTGGCCGCCGCGGCCGGCGGGATTGTCGTTCAGCTCGATCCCGCCGCCGTGCTCCTCAAGCACCTTGCTGACGATGGCAAGCCCCAGCCCGGTGCCGCCCTCACGGGTGGTCATGTAGGGCTCGAGCAGCCGCTGGCGTCCCTCGGCGGGAAATCCCTTGCCGTTGTCGGTGACGGCGATCACCGCGAACCCGTCCTCGACGGCGAGGCTTAGGCCGATCTTGCCCTTGCCGAGCTCGGCCTCCGGCACCTCGGCCACCGCCTCGACGGCGTTCTTGAGGATGTTGGTGATCACCTGGCTGAGCAGCCGGATGTCGAAGGCCGCCACGATCTTTTCCGAATTGGCCGCGCCGCCCTCCGCCGCGCCCGTCTCGGCCGAGAAGGCGAAGTCGATGTCCGGGTGCGCGACCCGCATCATGAACAGGTTCTGCTTGGCGATCTCGGTGAGGTCGTTCGGGGCGATCGCCGGCTTGGGCATCCGCGCGAAGGCCGAGAACTCGTCGACCATGCGCTTGATCTCGTCGACCTGGCGCACGATCGTGGCGGTGCACTGGTCGAACACCTCCTTGTCGGCGGTGATGACCTTGCCGTACTTGCGCCGGATCCGCTCGGCGGAGAGCTGGATCGGCGTCAGGGGGTTCTTGATCTCGTGGGCGATCCGGCGGGCGACGTCGCCCCAGGCCGAGCTGCGCTGCGCCTGGACGAGGTCGGTGATGTCGTCGAGGGTCACCACCGAGCCCCGGGACGAGCCTTGCGCCTGCTCGCTCGTCACCCGCACCGTGATGGTGCGCTCGCCCCGCGACCGGGCGAGCTGGATCTGCTGCTGCTGCAGGCTGCGCGGGCGGGCCTCGCTCTCGGCGAGCACCGGGGCGAGTTCCGGCACGGCCCGGGCCAGGGACTGGCCGACCAGGGCGTCGCTCTCCAGGTCGAGCATCCGCTCGGCGGCCGGGTTGGCGATGGTGACGAAGCCCGACGCGTCGAGGCCGATCACCCCGGGCGAGACCCCCGACAGCACGGCCTCCGTGAACCGGCGGCGGGTGTCGATCAGGTCGCTCGCCGCGAGCAGGCCGGCATGCTGGCGGCGCAGTTCCTGGGTCATCTTGTTGAAGGCCTCGCCCAGATGGGCGAGGTCGCCGCTGGTCTTCCTGGTCGGCACCTGGGCGTAGAAATTGCCCGACGCAACCTGGTCGGCGGCGTTGATCAGCCGCCGGATCGGGGCCACGAACCGGTTGGCGAAGTTCATGCCGAACCACACCGCCGACAGGAGCGCGATCAGGGCGATCAGCAGGAACACCGACGCGAAGGTGATCTGGATCGAGCGGCGCAGGGAATCGTAGGTCAGGTACTCGGCTGCCGCCGCCCGGGACACGCCGGGGAACTCGATGGCGAGCTGGCTGACCTCCCGCTGCACCATCAGCACGGCGTCGTCGTAGGCGGGCATCCGCACCAGGGCGGCGAAGACCCGCCCCTCGGTGGGCAGCAGGCAGATCGGGTCGGCGGAGGTCGCCGCGTCCTCGAAGGCCGCCGCCGAGGGCAGGCGGTTCGTCTTGAGGACGTCGATCTTGGCCCGGGCCACCACCTCGGTGGGTCCGCGCATGATCTGGGCGACCGGCAGGCCGAGATTGGTCGCCCGGGTCGTCAGGAAGGTCTGGAACCAGTCGCGGTTCACGTCGAAGTTCGGCCGCGCCCGGGTGAGGTCGTCGGCCAGGATGCGGATCTCCCGGGCGAGGCTCTGACACTGGTTCTCCTGGTAGGCGTCGGCCACCTCCACGGATTTCAGCACCACGTCGCGGACCCGGTCGGTGAAGCCGAGCGACAGGCCGCGGTCGATGGTCACGGAGGCGACCACCGCGAGCAGGATCGTCGGCAGGATCGCGATCAGCGAGAACAGGCCGACGATGCGGGTGTGCAGCCGTGCCACCGCGGCGTTGGCCTTGCGGGCGTGCAGGAAGACCCGCGCCTCCCAGGCGATGATGAAGGCGAGGCCGAGCACCAGGGCGGCGTTGATGCCGAGCAGCGTCACGCCGTAGGCGGGCGTCGGCGTCACCCGGATCACCCCGGCCAGGATCAGGAAGGTCGCCAGCGCCGAGATCAGGGCGGTGACCACCACGGCGGCCCCGACCCAGCCCGGACCGCGGGGGCCCGGCCGCAGCGATTCCGCCAGCGCCGCGTCCTGACCCGTCCCCTCGCCCGTCCCTTCCGGGTCCGGCGCGGGGCCTTCCTCTGTCGGTGAGCGCTGCAGGAACGGCATGACTGGTGCAGGGCCACAACAGTGTGGCGGAATTAATACGACTCGGCCCATCGGCGACGACGCGCGCAAGTTGAATTTATCGCGGGTCCACCACCGCACGCCGCGCCGCGGCGCCAGGATTTTCCGGTGGCGACTCGGCCGGCCCCGGGCGTAACCCGGGGCCGGCCGCGCGGCGGGGCCGGAGGAGGACCGAGCCATGACCGGCGTTTCCCCCGCCGCCGCGATCCGGGTCGGCCTGATCGGCTACGGCTATGCCGGCCGGACCTTCCACGCGCCCCTGATCCGCGCCGTCGCCGGCCTCGATCTCCGGATGGTCGGCTCGCGCGATCCCACCCGGGTCGAGGCCGACCTGCCCGGTCTGGCGGTCGTCGCCGATCCCGTGGCGGTCGCCACCGCGGCGGCGGTCGACCTCGTGGTGATCGCCACCCCCAACGACACCCACGCCCCCCTGGCGCGGGCGGCCCTGGCGGCGGGCAAGCACGTGGTGGTCGACAAGCCCTTCACCCTCGACCTCGCGGAGGCGCGCGCCCTGCGCGACGCGGCGCGGCGCCGGGGCAGGCTGCTCGCGGTGTTCCACAACCGGCGCTGGGACAGCGATGTCCTGACCGTCGGCAGAGCCATCGCCGGGGGCGTGATCGGACCGGTCCGGCATTTCGAATCGCATCTCGACCGGTTCCGCCCCCAGGTCCGCGACCGGTGGCGCGAGGGCGACGGCCCCGGGAGCGGGATCTGGTACGATCTCGGGCCCCATCTCCTCGATCAGGCGCTCCTTCTCTTCGGCCTGCCCGACCGGGTGACCGCCGCCCTGGCGCGGCTCCGGCCCGGGGCGCGGTCCGACGACTGGGCCCACGTGGTGCTGGACTATCCGGGCCTGCGCGTGGTGCTGCACGCCAGCATGCTCGTCGCCGGCGGGTCGCCCCGCTTCCGCGTGCACGGCGAGGCCGGCAGCCTGATCAAGCACGGGCCGGACCTCCAGGAACGGCAGCTGCTGGCGGGCCTCGCCCCCGGGGCGCCGGGATGGGGCGCGGATCCGGACGCGCTGGAGATCCATGACGGGGCCGGGCGGGTGACGCGTGTGCCGGCCGTGGCCGGGGACCAGCGCCGATTCTACCAGGGCGTGGCCGAGACGATCGCCCGGGGGCCGGTCGACGACGCGGCGGCGCTGGAGGCCGTTCGCGTGATGGCCTGCCTCGAGGCGGCGCTCACGTCGGCCCGGACCGGGGCGTCGGTCGGCCTGGCGCTGGCGCCGGACGAGCGGGGGCCTTGAGCGGGCGGCGTCGATCCCGACGGTCGGGGCATTCGGGGGCGGGATCCGGCCGGCCGCGACCTTTGCGCGCGGCCCGGCCGCCGCGTCGGGACGCGGCCCTGCCGTCGCGTCGGGACGCGGCGGCCGGGACCTTGACCCCGGCGGCCGCGGCCCCTAGCTCCGATCGTGGAGGCGAACGGGGTCTGGTGGCCCTCCTGGTCTTCAAAACCAGCGGTACGCCAACAGCGTACGGTGGGTTCGATTCCCATCCGCTTCCGCCAAATCCGCCCCCGAGCCTGCCTGCACGGCACGACAGGGCCCCTGCGATCCCGACCGGGGTGAAGCCCCGTCGGCGTTCCGCCCGGCCCTGAAACCGTTCCGCAGGCGGGACGCGTCCGGGATCTCAGGCCGTGCCGCCCTCGATCATCGCCCGGATCCGCGCTACCAGGGCTTCCATCGGGAAGGGCTTGGTGATCATCGCCATCCCGGGATCGAGGAACCCGGAGGCGCTCGCCGCGGTCTCGGCATAGCCGGTGATGAACAGCACCTTCAGGGCGCGCCGGGTCTCGCGCGCCTGATCGGCGAGCTGCCGCCCGTTCAGCCCCGGCAGGCCGACATCGGTGACGAGCAGGTCGATCCGCCCCGGGGTCTGCAGGACCCGCAGCCCGGCGAGGCCGTCCACGGCTTCGAGCACCCGGTAGCCGAGATCCTGCAGCACCTCGACGATGAGGTCGCGGACGACCTGTTCGTCCTCGACCACCAGGATCGTCTCGCCGGCCCCCCGCCGCATCTCGGCGCCGGCGACCGAGCCCGTCCGGATATCGGCGTCGCCGTGGTGCCGGGGGAGGTAGAGGGTGATCGACGTCCCCGTGCCGACCGCGCTCTCGATCCGCGCATGGCCCTCCGACTGCTTGGCGAAGCCGTAGATCATGCTCAGGCCGAGCCCGGTGCCCTGACCGAGCGGCTTCGTCGTGAAGAACGGGTCGAACGCCCGGGCGATGACCTCGGGGGGCATGCCGGTGCCGGTGTCGCGGACGACGATGCGGACGTACTCGTCCGGCGGCGCGCCCGGTCGCGGGGCGGCGTCCGTGTCGGCGAGACGGCCGTTGCCGGTCTCGATCGTCAGCGTGCCCCCGTCCGGCATCGCATCGCGGGCGTTGATCGCCAGGTTGAGGATCGCGTTCTCGAGCTGGTGCGGGTCACACAGGGTCGGCCACAGCCCGGGGGCGGTCTCGATGCGCAGATCGATGGCCTCGCTGATCGTCCGGCGCAGCAGGTCGGACATGCCGACGATCAGGGCGTTGGCGTCGGTGACGCTCGGATCGAGCGGTTGCCGACGGGCGAAGGCGAGCAGCCGGTGGGTCAGCGCGGCGGCCCGGTCGGCCGAACTCATCGCCGTGTCGAGA
>NZ_JAKSYC010000317.1 GCF_022829585.1 Methylobacterium sp. J-026 | reverse complement strand
CTCATGCCGGAGCCGCAGCCCATCTCGGCCGGCAGCATTTCCCACGGCAGCCCCGAGCGCAGCACGAACAGGATGCCCGTGAGTGCGGCCCGGTTCTCAATTGGACGACGCCCGCCCTTCGGACGCGGCCGAGGCGGCGGGAGGAGCGGCGCGATCTCATCCCAGAGATCAACGGGGAGAAGCAGTCTGGCCATGCCAAACCAACGCTGAAAACCCCGCTCGGTGCCGTTCTGTTAGGCGCTCTTAGATGTTCGGTCCCGCTGTGTGGTGGTACGACTGATACCGCATGGAGGGACGCGCTATGGGATAGGTTCTCCACAGCAGCTCCACGACGACTGAGACGGTCCGTCGGCCAATCCAAGCTCGTCAGGAGAGCGTAAGGGCGGCCGCCAAGCGCTACGGCATCATCGCCACTACGGTGCAGAAGTGGCGCTCACGCCAGACCTGCACCGACGCGCGGATGGGACCGAAGGAGCCCCGCTCCAGCGTGCTCAGCGTTGAGGACGAGGCGGTGATCGTCGCCTTCTGTCGGCATACCCTGCCCCGCTCGACAACTGCCTCTACGTGCGGCAGCCGAGTCTAACGCATCTGACCCGCTCGTCGCTGCATCGGTGCCTGCAGCCTCACGGCATCAGTCGCCTGTCAGACGTCGACGGCGACAAGCCCAAGCGCTCGCGCTTCAAGGCCTACCCGATCGGCTCCTTCCACATCGACATCGCTCAGGTCAGCACCGAACAGGGCAAGCTACACCTGTTCATGGCCATCGACCGCACGAGCAAGTTTGCCTTCGTTCAACTGCACGAGAAGGCGACTCAACGGATTGCGGCAGCCTTTCTACATGATCGGGTCGCCGCCGTGCCGTACACGATCCACACGGTGCTGACGGATAATGGCATCCAGTTCGCCGACAACCATCCGGTGGACGAGGAAGCCGAGGCCAAGGCGGCTGCCTATTGGGCAGAGCACAACGAGCCGCGCATCTACCGCTGGCACTCGTTCGACTGGGCGTGCGAGCAGACTGGCCTGCCCCCTGGAAAGTGGTCCTCCCTGAGGTATGGCTTCGAGCCATGTGGAGGATGTTATCATGGGACGGAAGAAGCATACGGCTGAAAAGATTGTCGCCAAGCTGCGCCAGGTTGATGTCTTGG
>NZ_JAKSYC010000316.1 GCF_022829585.1 Methylobacterium sp. J-026 | reverse complement strand
AGGTCGATCGGTGAGGCGATGTTCATCCTGGTCCTCACGCCACGTGGCGGGTGGCGGCGAGCTTCTCGGCATACTCGATCGCCTCGATCAGGCTGCGCTCGTTGGCGATCCCCTGGCCGGCGATGTCGAAGGCGGTGCCGTGATCGACCGAGGTGCGGATGATCGGCAGCCCGAGGGTGATGTTCACCCCCGACAGGTCCATCCACTTGCCGGTGGCGGGATCGATCTCGAAGCCGAGCAGCTTCACAGGAATGTGCCCCTGGTCGTGGTACATCGCGACCACCGCGTCGTATTGGCCGGCGCGCAGCTTCACAAACACCGTGTCGCCCGGCACCGGGCCGTGGATGTTCAGCCCGTCGGCATTGGCCTTTGCGATGACGGGCGTGCTGACGTCGATATCCTCGCGCCCGAACAGTCCGCCCTCACCAGCATGGGGGTTCAGCGCGGCGATGGCGATCTTCGGGTTCGTGATACCCAGGCCCTTCAGGGCTTTGTCGGTGAGGTCGATCACGAGGCGCAGGCGCTCCGGGGTCAGGCGCTTGGGCACGTCCTGCAGGGCGACGTGGGTGGTGACGTGCGAAACACGCATGTTGCCGTGGGCGAGCATCATCACCGAGCCGCGCACGCCGGTCAGCTCCGCCAGCATCTCGGTATGGCCGGCATAGTGGTAGCCAGCCTTGTTCAGCGCTTCCTTGTTGAGCGGCGCCGTGACGATGCCGCCGATCTTGTCGGCCAGCGCCATCCGGACACCCGCCTCGATCGCCTTGTAGGCGAAGCGACCGCCATCGGCGGAGAGCTGGCCCGGCTCGATGGGTGCGCCCTCCTCGTCTGCCTGGAGGCAACAAAGGGCGGGCCAGGAACCCGTTTCGGAGACTTCGGCGATTTGCTCCGTCAGGAGGCCCAACGACTGTTCCGCCCGGCGCAGGGCCGGGACGCTGCCGACGATCATGAGCTTCAAGTCTCCGGAATCGATCCGGTCCTTGAGACGCGCCGCGGCCTTGACGATGATCTCGGGGCCGATGCCCGCGGGATCGCCCATGGTGATGGCGAGGTGGGGGGTCATGTGCCGCTCCTGTCGTGCGGAAAGCCGTTCTGGGAAAGGAGGTCGCGCCAGATTGCGGACGCACCGAAGGCGCCTGATTTCGACACGACCGGCAGGCCGTCCCATCGCCCGCCGCGGAGCGTCGAGCGTGGGAGGCCGGGTGCGATCTGCCCGGTTACGTCGAGGCATTCGACGGACAGGGCGAGGCAGAGCGCCTTGAGCGTCTCGCCCCCGGCGACGAGGAGGCTCCCCGGCCGGGGCAGCTCATCGATCAATCTCGCGTAGGCCTCCGCGATCTGCCCTGCCGCTGCCCGGCGGGCCGTGCCGGGGGAAAGGTCGAGGCTCACCATCACCGCCCCGTCGCGGGACAGACGGTCGATGATGAGGTCTCGACGGGGCGTGCCGTGGGTGAGCACGAGCCGGAGGGGCCCGCAGGCCGCGAGTTGGGCCTCGGTCTCCGCGCGGTCGGACCCGAACAGCCCGAGGACCGGGCCTTCCAGCCGGCCCTCGCCGGGCGGCTTCGTCCTCCCGGCGAGGGCAGCGGCGAGCCCGCCGCTGCCACACCACAGGACGGAGCCGTCCGCCGGCAGAGCCGCGATGGCTGCGAGGTCTTTATCGGTGCGCGCATCGTAGACGGCGACGCCCTCCACCGGCCCGTCCGCGACGGCGGCCCGGCGGGCGGGGAGACCGGCCTCGCTCAGAATCCGCACGATATCGGTCGAGACGGGGACCCAGTCCTCGCCGCGCCGCATCTGCTGTCGGCCTTCCACCGTCGCCCGGCCTTGGTAGGGGAAGGCGGGCGCCACGATGCAGCGTCGCCAGCCGCCTGCCTGCACCGTGGCCGCCAACTCCGTCGCCCAGGGACCGCGCATCAGGCTGTCGAGTTTCTTGAAGGCGATATCCGCCCCGTCGAGGTGGGGCAGAAGCCCGCGCGTGATCCGCACCGCCTCTTGTTCTCCGCGCTCGCGCGTCCCGGAATCGATGGCGAGCGAGCCCGATGCCCGATCCGGTAGGATCTCCGGCCACGCGACCGGGATGGTGCCACAGAGGCCGGTGAGGCCGGCCGCCGTGTCGAGGGTCCCGGTCAGGTCGTCGGCGATCAGCCGCAGGGTCGGCATCGGAGCCTGCCTCAAGCCTTCGAGGGGCTGGCGGCGGCGAAGATGGAGCCCTCGGCCTCATCCTCCCGGCTCTTCAGCGGCGCGATCTCGCCGACGATGAACAGGTAGGAGCAGGCGCCGACGATGCTGAGCGTCCCGGCCACCGCCAGCGGCACCACGAACGAGCCCTGGGTGATCGAGACCATCACACCTGTGAAGGTGGTGATGGCGATGCCCGCGAGGTTCGAGGCGAAGTTCTGGATGCCGGAGATCGAGGCGACATGGGCCGGGGTCGGGGCGACGTCACCCGGCAACGTCCAGATGTTGGCGCCGGCGAAGGCGAGGCCGGAATACGAGATCGCCAGCAGGGTCAGGGCCGCCGCGTCACCCGGCACAAGGGGAGCCAGGGCCACCACGGAGGAGGCGAGCAGGCCGCCGACGAGGCAGGTCTTACGGGCGGCGGTGAGGCTCCAGCCCGCCTTGAACAGACGGTCGGACAGGTAGCCGCCGAGCCAGCCGGCGGGGATCGCCACGAGGCCGGGCACCAGCCCGAGCGTGCCAAGCTTCGCCAGGGAGAAGCCGCGGGACTGCGTGAGGTAGGACGGGAACCAGGTGGTGTAGAAGTAGATGACGAAGTTCAGGCAGAAGAACCCGATCATCATCCCCCAGATCGTCCGGTAGCGGAACAGCTCGGCGTAACGGATCTTCATGGCGCCGGCCTTCACCGCGTAATCGGCTTCGAGCACGGCGAGCTGCTCGGCCGAGACGGCGGAATGGTTTCTTGGATCGCGGTAGAGCACGTACCACAGCACCATCCATACGAGGCCGATGGCGCTGGTGACGAGGAAGGCTTCGCGCCAGCCGAAATTGGCGATGATGAAGGCGACCAGCGGCAGGGTCATCGCCGAGCCGACGCGCGAGCCCGAGGCCCAGATGCCGGTGGCGAGCCCGCGTTCGGAGCGCCGGAACCACAGGGAGGTCACCTTGGCGTTGACCGGGTAGCAGAACGCCTCACCGATCCCGAGCACCATGCGGCACGCGATGAGCGAGGCGACGCCGCCCGCAAACGCCGTCGCCAAGGTCGCGACCGACATGATCAGCGTCGCCACCGTATAGGTCAGGCGCGAGCCGAACTTGTCGATCAGCCAGCCGCCCGGCAGTTGCATCAGCACGTAGGACCAGAAGAATGCCGACAGGATCAGGCCCATCAGGGCCGGATCGATGCCGTATTCCTTCTGGATCATCGGCACGGCGACGCCGAGGTTGGCGCGGTCGATGTAGTTGATCGCCACGGCGAGGAAGCACATCAGAACGATGAACCAGCGTTGCTTCGGCAGCGGTCGTGTTTTCTGTCCCGTCACGGCGCGATCCTCCCTTTTGTGCTTCTTCAGTCCATCAGGACCTTGCCGGGATTCATCAGGCCGGCTGGGTCGAGCACGCGCTTGATCGCGCGCATCACATCGAGTTCCAGCGGATCGGTGACCCGGGCGAGCCGGCCGCGGTTGGACTGGCCGATCCCGTGCTCGGCACTGATGGCGCCGCGCTGCAGCCGCGTCTCGTCATCGACGATGCCGTTGATGAGGGCGACGACACGGTCGGCCTCGCCGCTCTCCGTGAGCCTCGCCCGGTCGATCAGCGCGCAGACGTGGATGTTGCCGTCGCCGATATGGCCGTGCATCGCCACGACGGCGTGCGGCGCCGCCGCCCGGATCCTCGTCTCGACGTTCACGGCGAAGGCGGCCTGACGATCGAGCGGCACGGCGCTGTCGTGGGAGACGACGAGGCCGGAGCGTTTGTTGCCCTCCGAGACGCTGTGGCGGACCTTCCAGATGGCCTTGGCCTGCGCCTCGCTCGATGCGATCAACGCGTCCGAGATCAGCTCGCGCTCCAAGGCCTCACCGAGCGCGGCTTCGAGAGGCGTCGCGAGGTCGGCGCCGGCCAGCGTGTCGGTGAGCTCGATGATAAGGTACCACGGCGTGTCGAGGCTGAACGGGATCGCCGTATCCGGCACGTGATCGCGAATTGCCTCGATCTGGCTGCGATTCATGATCTCCAGCGAGCCCAGCCGGTCGCCAACATGGGAGCGCAGCAGGCCCATCACCTCCAGCGCCTGCTCGACGCCGGGCAGCATCGCGAGCGCCGTGAGCGACACCCGCGGCTTGGCGAAGAGCTTCAGCACCGCGCCTGTGATGATGCCGAGCGTGCCCTCGGCGCCGATGAAGAGCTGCTTCAGGTCGTAGCCGGTGTTGTCCTTCCGCAGGGCGCGCAGGCCGTCGAAGATCCGACCGTCGGGGAGCACCGCCTCAATGCCGAGGACGAGGTCGCGCGTCGGGCCGTAGCGCAACACGGCGGTCCCGCCCGCATTGGTGGCAATGTTGCCCCCGATCTGGCAGGAGCCCTCCGCCCCGAGGCTCAGGGGGAAGTACCGATCCGCCGCCTCGGCCGCGGCCTGGATGTCGGCCAGCACGCAGCCGGCCTCGACGGTGATGGTGTTGGCCAGCGGGCTGACGGCGCGGATCGCTCGCATCCGATCCAGCCGGATCACGAGGTTGCGGCCGGGCGCGGTGGGGGTGGCGCCACCGCACAGGCCGGTATTGCCGCCCTGCGGGACGATGGCCACGCCTTCGCGATGCGCCAGGGCAACGACCTGCGACACCTCGGAGACATTGGCGGGCTTCACGACCGCGTCGGCTTGGCCGTGGTAGCGCTCGCGCCAGTCGGTCACGTAGGGGGCGAGATCGTCGCTCGGACCAATCACGTTCCGAGGGCCGACGATGGCGGCCAAGAGTTCGATGAAGCCTTGAGCATCACTCACGGCAACCTCCCACAGAGCGGGGTCCCACCCCGCCATCAAATTTGTTACAAAGTTGTCAGTCAATTACGCGGAGCTATAGGACAGGTCAAGGGGCTTTGGCCGCCTAATTGCAGACAGGTTCCGGCGACAACCGTCGTCCGAATGGCGAATTTGCTACGGCGCGGAGGCGACACGGGGCGTGTCGAGAGCCACGCCGCACCTGACATCTTTTTTACAAGTTGCGTGACGGGGGCGCCCAGATGTGTCAGGTTGGCGCTTCCTCGAACCGACACCCTGCCTGTGTGGTCGTGCGGGAACGGACAGCCAGTGACGGCACCTTTGGCCCTATCATCGGAGGCATCGACGCCTCGCCCGACGAGTCTGGTGGATATCGTCTACCGGGCGATCCTCACCAGCGTGGCGGACGGCACCTACGCACCGAACGACCGCCTGCCGAGCGAGCACGATCTCGCGGGCCAGTTCGGGGTCTCGCGCCCCGTGGTCCGCTCCGCCCTCGACCGGTTGCGGCGCGAGGGAGCCATCGTGTCCCGGCGCGGCGCGGGCAGCTTCGTCCGGGCGAGCGAGGCGAAGCAGACGCTGGGCTTCGCCCCGGTTGAGAGCATCGCCGACATCCAGCGCTGCTACGAGTTCCGGCTCACCATCGAGCCGGATGCCGCCTTCCACGCGGCCCTCCGGCGGGACGAATCAGCCCTCCACAGCATCGCGGCAGCCCTGGACCTTCTCGCGACGGCGACGCGCCAGGAACAGCACCGCGAGGATGCCGACTTCATGTTCCACCACGCGATCGCGGAAGCTTCGAACAACCACTACTATGCGGCCTCTCTTCAGGCGCTGCGCTCGCACATCGCGGTCGGCATGAAGATCCATGGCCTGTCCCTTCTCGGTCCGAACTCCGGCCTGAAGGGCGTGCTCGACGAGCACGAGGGCATCTTCCGCGCGATCCAAGACGGCGAGGCCGAGGCGGCCCGAAGCTGTATGGCCATCCATATCCGCACCTCGCGGGACCGCCTGTTCGAAGGGCGGTTGCTCGATCTTTCGCTGTAAGTCCCAGAACGGTCGCCGAGTCGGTCGGCATTTTGGGAAGCACGTCGGAGCCGGATCCGAAGAAGCGCGTCTCCTTTTATACGCACCAGACGGATAGCTTTCCGCCACATCCAGACATTGAACGGCCGCGCTCACAGGGTCGCGGGCAACGCGGAACCGGACGATACCTGCCGACGGAGCAACGCTCGTCACGCTCGCCACACGGAACTTCGGCACGCGCCGCCCCGCCTCCGCGGCGTGGGACGCCGACATCTTGGCCGTTGTGCGCGTTCAGAAGGCGCGTGCGGGGCAAAACCTCCCTGCGTCGGAGCGCGCCTATGTGATCGGCAAAGGCATCAGCGCAGCTCAGGCGACCCGCGACAGGCTCCCGGATTGCGTCGCGTGCGTATCCCGCGCGGACTCGTAGGCGCGATTGCGGAGGGCCGTCTCGCTGGGCAACTGGTCGATCACGTCACCCGAGGCGGGGTCCATGACCTGGAATACGATCGCGCTGGTGTCCGGGTCCTGGATGAAGCGCGCCTTGCTGCTGGTGGCGGCGATATCGAGCTTCACCGCCGGCTCCAGCGTCGTGGCGCCCGCCGACGGATCCGGCGTGTCTTGCGTGCTGGCGGAGGCGGCTGTGGCCCCAAGCGCGTCGAGGCCCTGGGGGCCCTGCGTCGGCGTCGTCAGCGGACGGATCTCCATGGTCGATCTCCTGCGATCCTGTGATCAGGGATTCAGGGACGAGCGCACCTAAGCGTCCCTTAACGCCTGGCCCTGATCCACCGAATGCCGCGCGCCGTCCGGGTATGGGATGAACATCCGGTTACCGCAGCGGCACAAATCCATGCTGTTTTCGGCGTCGCAGTGGGAGGCGCGAGCCCGGATGCACAGGGACGTCCCGCTGGTGACCGCGACACCGCGCGAAGCCATCCGCCGGCATCGACCCATCGCGGTCCGCCGCGCCCGCATGGCCGCACCGTTGAGGCGACCCAACCGACAACGCGCGGATCTGAGGCTCTCGGCCCTGCTCTATGGCTCTGGTCCCGGATCCCCGCTCCCGGTCAAGGTGCAGATGGCGGGCGATCCGGAAACACGCTGCGGCACGCCCGTTCCTGACCGGATCGGGCGTGCCGCCGGCTCATTCGGCGGCGTCCACGTAGAGCTTCCCGCCCTCGGCGAGGAATTCCTGCGACTTCGCCCGCATGCCGGCCTCGGCCTCGGCCTTGGACATCGCGGGCGCGGCGCCCACGACTTCCCCGGCCTCCTCCATCGCCAGCACCTCGGCGCGCAGATCCTGCGTGATCTTCATCGAGCAGAATTTCGGCCCGCACATCGAGCAGAAATGCGCGACCTTGTGGGCGTCCTTGGGCAGAGTTTCGTCGTGGTAGCGGCGGGCCGTGTCCGGATCGAGCCCCAGGTTGAACTGGTCCTCCCAGCGGAAGTCGAACCGGGCGCGGCTGAGCGCGTCGTCGCGCAGCTGCGCGGCCGGGTGGCCCTTGGCGAGGTCGGCGGCATGGGCGGCGATCTTGTAGGTGATCACCCCGGTCTTCACGTCGTCCCGGTCCGGCAGGCCGAGATGCTCCTTGGGCGTGACGTAGCAGAGCATCGCGGTACCGAACCAGCCGATCATGGCGGCGCCGATCCCCGAGGTGATGTGATCGTAGCCCGGCGCGATGTCGGTGGTCAGCGGGCCGAGGGTGTAGAACGGCGCCTCGCCGCACTCCTTCAGCTGCTTCTCCATGTTCACCTTGATCTTGTGCATCGGCACATGGCCGGGGCCTTCGATCATCACCTGGCAGCCCTTGTCCCAGGCGACCTTGGTGAGTTCGCCCAGCGTCTCCAGCTCGCCGAACTGCGCGGCGTCGTTGGCGTCGGCGATCGAGCCGGGGCGCAGGCCGTCGCCCAGGGAGAATGACACGTCGTAGGCCCGCATGATGTCGCAGATCTCGTCGAACCGCTCGTAGAGGAACGATTCCCGGTGCCCGGCCAGGCACCAGCGGGCCATGATCGAGCCGCCGCGGGAGACGATGCCGGTGACCCGCCGGGCGGTCAGCGGCACGTGGGCGAGGCGCACGCCGGCATGGATGGTGAAGTAGTCGATCCCCTGCTCGGCCTGCTCGATCAAGGTGTCCTTGAACACCTCCCAGTCGAGCTTGAGCGGGTCGCCGCCGACCTTCTCCAGCGCTTGGTAGATCGGCACCGTCCCGATCGGCACGGGTGAATTGCGGATGATCCACGAGCGGATGTTGTGGATGTTGCGGCCGGTGGACAGGTCCATGACCGTGTCGGCGCCCCAGCGGATCGACCAGACCAGCTTCTCGACCTCCTCGGCGGCCGACGACGTCACCGCCGAGTTGCCGATGTTGGCGTTGATCTTCACCAGAAAATTCCGGCCGATCGCCATCGGCTCCAGCTCGGTATGGTTGATGTTGGCCGGAATGATCGCCCGGCCGCGGGCGATTTCGTCCCGCACGAATTCCGGGGTGATGAACGGCGGCACCGCGGCACCGAAGCTCTGGCCGTCGGCGAGGGTGGCTTCCGCGCCCTCCAGCATCTGCTCCCGGCAGGCGTTCTCGCGGTGGGCGACGTAGATCATCTCCTCGGTGATGATCCCGGCGCGGGCGAATTCGTACTGCGTCACCGCCTGGCCCGGCGCCGCCTTGCGGATCGTGCGGGTGGCGGGGCAGGGGGCCACGAGCTTGTCGCCGGCAAAGCCGTTATCCTCGGGCTTGACCGCCCGGGGCGCGACGGACGTGTAGC
>NZ_JAKSYC010000312.1 GCF_022829585.1 Methylobacterium sp. J-026 | reverse complement strand
GACGCTCAAGCGCCACCTGACCAGCCACGGGCTCGACCCGCGCGGCTACCGCGACCGCTACGGCCTGCCGGCCGATTACCCCATGGTCGCCCCGAGCTACGCCGAGCAGCGCTCCGCCCTGGCCAAGGCGATCGGCCTCGGACAGCCCGGCGCCATGGCCGAGCGCGAGATCGCCGCGCGCGCCCGAAAGGGTCACGGCACCGCCTGAACGGGATTTCTCCGGCCTGGGCCGGCGGCGGCGAGATCCGGAACGCGGGCCTCCCGACCACCGCCGCCCCTATGGCCGATCCGGACGGGGCGGCACCGCGGCCCCACCCGCCCCCGTCCAGCCGCGGGCATAGCCGCGGGAGATCAGGCCGTCCTGCCGGGCCATGCGCCGCTCCGCCGCATCGAGATCGGCGAGCGCATCCGCGATGGCGGCCACGAGGGCCTCCCAGGCGTTGCCCCGGGCGGCCCGGTGATAGGCGTAGGCGATCACCTCCGCCTCCCGGGGACGGATCTCCACAGGCACCTCGTCAGGATCTGCGTGCATCGCGGCTCGATTCCATCTAGAACATTCCATGAACAAAGCGCATCGACCGGCCCGGTTCAACCCTCGGTCGGTGGTGGTTCCGGATTGCGGTGGAACGCTGTGGATGGATCGGGGAAACGCCAATGCCGATGCGGCTTTACCGCTTCCACTGCACGGACGGCCACGCGCTGGTGACCGATCTCGGGGGCAGCCGGCTCCCGAACGCCGCGCAGATGCGGGTCCAGGCCGAACGCGTGGCGCTCGCCCTGATGGAGCGGGTCGTCGAGCGGTTCGACTGGTCGCGCTGGCAGGTCGAGGTCTACGACGCGCGGGGGCGGCGGGTCTGGATCAAGGCCTTCTCCGACGTGAACGTTGATGCGCGGGCCGCGTGAGCGGCGCGGCCGCTGGGCCGGGACAGAGAGGGACGAGCAGAATGGCCTTCACGCCGAAATCCGCCGCGCAGACGAAAGCGCGGGATCTGGGCCTCGCCCTCGCCCGGATCGCCGAGGGCGAGGGATTGCCGGCGGTCATCGCAGTGGACCGGCTGCGGCAGGCGAGCCCGCGTCTGACACCGCTCGCGGTCGGCCAGATGGTCCGCAAGGAGCGGGAGACCGTCGCGGCGACCCTGGCCGAACGCGGCCTGACCCTCGCCGACTATTCCGACCACGGCCCGGGCCGCGGCATGACCTTCACGATCGACGCGTCGGAGTGAGCGTTCCGGTCAGGCGGCGGCCGGGCGGCTGCGCAGCAGGCGCGCGGCGAGGCGGAACGGCATGAGCGGCAGCTTGAACAGGGCCGTGACCATCAGGACCGCGAGGACCGTCAGGAGGGCCAGGAAGGAGTTGATCATGGGGTCTTCGCCTGCAACCGGGTTGCCCCCGTGGGGCTGATGGCGCCAGGGGGCGCTTGGAACACGGCGAGACTATGAACGTGGCCGGTCCGTCCGGTCGCAGGGGGGGCCGGACGCGTGCTCGACCGCATCGATGGCTCGCCGAAGAAACCGTGCGCGTCCCGTCATCTCGGATCGGGACATTCTGGTTTCAGAAGGTCCGTGACCCAGCCCTCGCACGGTGTCGCGCGGGATGGGCTCAGGCGCGCTGATCCCGCGACCCGCGCTCGGCCCAACCCCTTGAAGGGGCCGGGCTCGCAGCCCCTTGGAAACCCAGGACCCGGCGTCGCCGGCTTCCGTCACCAGCGCGCCTGCAACCCGGCGGAGACCACCTGTGCGGTGGCGCCGGGGCGCAGGTCACCCGTGTAGCTCAGCGATAGCATCACGTCCTCGGCCACCGGACCGGTCAGGCTCGCGCCCAGCACCGCCCCGTCCCGGCCCAGCGCGCTGGTCCGACCCGCGAACGGCACGCCGAACAGGCTGGAGCGCACAGGGGCGCCGGTATCGGCCAGCTCGTGCGCCCAATAGGCCCGGCCCTCCAGGCGCAGGCCCGCCGTGCCGTCCTGCGCCAGGCTCGCCAGCCGCCCGCCCAGGAGGAGGCGCGCCGCGTCGAGGGCGCCCGTGGCGAAGCCCTGGCTCGCCAGGCCGCCGCGCTCGGTCGCCCGGGTCCGGGTCAGCCGGTCGTAGCTGAACCCGACCTCCGGCACGAGCTCCACCGGCAGCCCCGTTGCCAACGCGCTGCCGGCGAAGCCCGACACCCCGGCGTCCCAGCCCGAGGCCAGCCCGCTCGCCCGCGACAATGCGGAGCCCAGCGCCACAATCCGGCCGATCCGCCCGTCCGCGTAGGAGCCGCCCGCCGTACCCCGCAGGATCACGGCGCCGAGCCGCGCGCCGGCGTAGAGGGTGCCGCCGTAGCTGTCGGTGGTCGAGCGGCCGAGGCCGAAGCCCGCCCCCCGCGACGCGCCGGTCTCGCGCAGGTAGCTGAACGCCCCGCCCACCCGCGTGTCGGCTCCGACCTGCCGGTCGACGCCGAGCAGCAGCCCGCCCGCGTCGAGATCCGCCCCCGCGGCCGCCCGGTCGCCGGCGCGCGACCCGAACCCGTAGAGCGCGTCCGCCCAGATCCGGCCTTCGCCCGCGGCCAGCGGCTGGTCCGGGCCCCCCGCGCCCCCGCGCAGCTGCAGCGCCGAGCGGTTCGGGCCGAGCCCCGGATCGCCGGCGCTGAACGCCGCCGCCCCGCCGCCCTGCCCGCGCAGATGCCGGTCGATCGTGTCGGCGACCAGGCGGCGGGCCGCGAGATCCGCCATCACGGCGTCGCCGTAGGCCTGGCCCGACAGGCTCGCCAGCCCCCCCGGCAGGGAGGCCGGGCCGGCCGCGTAGAGCGGGTCGAACACCCGCGCCCGGGCCGCGTCCGGCCGGGTGCCGGCGGCCGGACGGGCGACGTCCAGGGCCGCGCCCACCGCCCGGGCGTTGCCGGTCTGGGACAGGCCGAGGCCGGCGAGGGTGCCGTAGGCGGCCGGCGTGACCACGAGGTCGAAACCGGTCGGGGCATAGAGCGCGTCGAAGCGTGTGCCGGCCGCCAGGCCGGAGGCCGGCTGGGCGAGCCCGGCGAAGGCGCCGGTCAGCCCGGCCTGCGCGGTGAGCACGGCGAAGCGCTGGCCCAGAGCCGGGGTGAAGCGGTTGCCGGCATTGCCGGTGATGCCGCGCAACTCCGGTACCAGGGTGCCGTCGGCCGCGACGCCGCCGCTCGGGCCGAGCGCCAGCAGGCGGGCGTAGCTGCCCGCGCCGGTGCCGATGCCGGGCCCGTCGATGTCGAGCCCGAAGCGGCTCCCGGGGGCGAAGGCGACCGGGCCGAGCACCGTGAGCGTGCCGGGGGAATTGCCCGGCCGCAGGGCGCCCGCCACCGTCACCGGCGCGGCCACGGTGCCGATGCCGCGCAGCGTCCCGGCGACCGCCACCGTCACGGGCGAGGCCCAGAATCCGTTGAGCGCGAGCGTGCCGGCCTGGACCGTGGTCGGCCCGGAGAAGCGGCCGGGGCCCGTGAGCAGGAGGCTGCCGGATCCGGCCTTGGTCAGGCTGGTGGGGCTGGCGCTCTCCAGGATCGCGCCCGCATAGGTCGCGCTGGCCGAGCCCGTGACCGTGATCGAACCGTTGCCGATCACGCCGCCGGCCGGCCCCGAGAGGCTGGCGACCGTGAGCGCGCCGCCGCCAAGGTCGAGCGGGCCGGCATTGGTCAGGCTGGTCAGCCCGGCGAGCGGTCCGGTGACCTGGAGCGATCCGGCGTTGATCAGAGCGCCGTTGAGCTGGCCGGAGAGGCGCGCGGTGCCGGCGTTGGTCAGGTCGGTGTCGAGGACGCCGTCGCTGGCGACCAGCCCGGCATTGGCGAGGCCCGCGGGGGCCGCGAGGCGGGCGGACTGGGCGACCGCGACGGTCCCGGCATTGGTCAGCGGCCCGGCGAGGCTGTAGGCGCCCGCGCCGGTGACCGCCAGGGTGGCGCCCGCCGCGTTGGCGAGGGGGCCGTCGCTGGCGACCGGCCCGGAGACCGCGAGGGTCCCGGCCTGGTTGCGGATGGCGCCGTCGATCCGGCCGGCGCCGGCCAGCACGGTACCGGTGTTGGTCAGCCCGCCCGCGACCGTCCCGCCGGTGATCAGGCTGCCGGTGTTGCTCGCCCCGCCCGCGATGGCGCCGCCGTTGAACGCTACCCCGGCATTGGCGAGGCCGCCCGCGATCGTCCCGCTCGTCACCAGCGTGCCGGCGTTCGACACCCCGCCCGCGATCGTCCCGCCGGTGATCAGGCTGCCGGTGTTGTTCGCCCCGCCCGTGATGGCGCCGCCGTTGAACGCCAGCCCGGCATTGGCGAGGCTGCCGGAGATCGTCCCGCGCGTCGTCAGTGCGCCGGTATTGGTCACGGCACCGGTGATCGTGCCGCCATTGGTCAGGAGGCCGGCATTGCTCAGGCCCGCCGGGGCCGAGAGGCCGGCGGTCTGGGCCACCGCGACGGTCCCGGCATTGGTCAACACGCCGGCGAGGCTGTAGCGGCCGGTCCCCGTCACTGCCAGGACGGCGCCCGGCGCGTTGGCCAGGGTGCCGCCGCTGGCCACCGGCCCGGAGACGGCGAGGAGCCCGGCCTGGTTGCTAACGGCCCCGTCGATCCGGCCGGCGAGGGCCAGCACGGTTCCGGCGTTGGTCAGGCCGCCCGTGATGGTGCCGCTGGTGGTCAGGCTGCCGGTGTTGATCGCCCCGCCCGCGATGGCGCCGCCGTTGAAGGCCAGCCCGGCATTGGCCAGGCCGCCCGCGATGGCGCCGCTGCTGGTCAGGGTGCCGCGGTTGTCCACGCCGCCGGCGGCGAGGCCGGCATTGGCGAAGGTGGCGGTGGGGCCGACGAAGACCGGCGCGACGAGGCTGCCGGTCGCGGTCAGCGCCAGGGTACCGCCCGTCACGCGGGTGCCGCCCGTATAGGTGTTGGCCGCCGACAGGATCGCGGTGCCGGATCCGGTCTTCTCCAGCGTCCCGGACTGGGCGCCGTCGGCCATCGCGCCCGCGAAGGTCGCGCGCCCCTGGTCGATGCCGAGCCTGCCGAGGCCGTCCAGGGTGACCGGCCGCCCGGTGGTGAATCCGTCGGCCAGGACCCGCAGGCCGCCACCGTTGCCGAGGGTGAGCCCGGTGCCCGCCGCGCCGAGATTGGCGTCGCGCGACACCGCCAGGGCGCCGCCGTAGACTGCGGTGCCGCCGGTGTAGGTGTTGGCCGCCGTGAGTGCGAGGGTGCCGGGGCCGGTCTTCCAAAGCGTACCGGACCGGGCGCCGTCGGCGACCAGGCCCGAGACGGTCGCCGTGCCCTGGTCGATGCCGAGCACGCCCAGGCCGTCCAGGGTGACCGGCCGCGCGGTCGCGAACCCGTCCTGCCGCACCCGCAGCCGGCCGCCATCCCCGAGGGTGAGCCCGGTGCCGTCCGCGCCGAGATTGGCGTCGCGCGACACCGCCAGGGTCCCGCCATAGACCGCGGTGCCGCCCTGGTAGCTGTTGGTGCCGGTGAGTTCGAGGGTGCCGAGCCCGGTCTTGGTCAGGCCGCCCACGCCGGAGATGGCGTTGGCGAAGACACCGTAAAAGGCTTGGCCGTCGGAGGTGGTGTTGACCGTCCAGGTCGCGGTGAACTGACCCGGACCGTCGATCGCCTTGCCGAGGTTCAGGAGGCCCCAGCCGTAGGTCGCGTTCGGGGCGTCGGCGGGACCGTCACCGAGATGGGTGGCGGTGGTGAACATCGTCTGGGCGATCTGCGGCGCGGTCAGGAACGGGAGGGCTTGGCGCAGCACCGCGGCCGCACCGGCCACGTGCGGTGCCGCCATCGACGTGCCGCTGATCGTATAATAGCCGTCCGTTGTCTGACGGCGCGGATGGAGATTTCGAGGCCAGGTCGAATAGATGTCCGTACCCGGAGCGGCGATGCACCAGGACGCCGCGACGCCGCACAGGTTACTCGAATCGTTTGGATCATTGTCTTGGTCGATATTTACCACCGCGACGACGTAACCTGACACGGACGAAAAATCTGCCTCCCGCCGCTCGATGCCGTTCTGGTCGATGAGCCGATAAACATTCCGATCGGCATTCTCAGGGCGCATATAGGAAATCAGCGAGGAGCTTGAAGCGTTGTTCCAATTGTAAAGATTTCGAGAAACGTGGTTGTTGCCGGCAGCGAAGACCAGGAGCGTGTCCTTGTCGGCCGCCCGCTTGATCGCCTCGTACTCCGCGTCGAGTGCCTCGTAGCTGTACGTTTGATAAACGTTCGGGTCCCTGAAAGAATACCCGTAACTTCCATTGATGACGCGCGCGCCGTGCTGAACGGCGTAATAGATTGCCGCATGGGTATCGCCGACGAGTTGGGTCGTGGGCTCATTATAGGTGTTGCTATCGCTCGTCCCGACGATAGACCGAAGGGCCAGGATCGTGCTCTCGAACGCGACACCCATCATGCCCCTGGGATCACCGTCGCGCGCAGCGCCGATGGTCCCGGATACGTGCGTGCCATGGCCATCCCTGTCCACGATGGAGGGCATGGCGAACGGAACAGGCGTTTGTGGGAGCCAAGCGTAAAAGTCGGCCGAGTCCGGGGAGATCCGCGTTCCACCGGGGTTTGCCAGGTCGCGGAACTCCGGATGTCCGGCATCGATGCCGGTGTCGACCACACCCACCAGGATGCCGCGTCCGGTGAAGCCCCGGGCGTAGGCGGTCGCGGCGTTGATCGCCCCGAGGCCCCAATCGTTCCGGTACTCGGGCGTCTCGAAGTCCTGTTGCGTCAGACCGACCGTCGAGGGCGAGCGCAGCGGCGCCAGATCCTCGGCCAGCGCCGGCCCCAGGGCCGCGACCAACGCGACGAGCGAGCAGCCGATACATAAAGTCCTGCGCGCCGATTCCGCTCGATTTGTTCTGTAACTATCATTTTCAAGCAAATTCCGAACATTATTGGGACAATCCGCGATATTGTGTCGATTAATCATCGGATCGCCCTCGATCTTTGCTCTGGCGCTATTACATTTTGCTCTAGGCGAGTCGCATTCAACCGTCTGTTACCTTGCCGCAACAGACAGCTCGGCGGTCGTCCATTTGGACGACGATCCCTCTTTCTGGAACGGATGGACCCCTCGCTCAGCGGGACCGCAGGGTCGCGCGACGCCGCGCTTCGATATTGTCCGCGCAGAAACGCACGCCGCCGGCACCGGCAAGGGTATCGATTCGGTCTTCGCCGGGGCGCAGTCGCCGACAATGCACATCGCCCCGACCGTCACAGGGCTCCGACGATCTCGCCGCAGACTATCGCCTCGATTTTCTACAGGTTCTCGGCGCTATACTGTGTTTATCATCGATCGAAGCCGGGACGCGCGTCAGGTTCCAGCCATGTCTTCTGATCAGAGAGCGCCGAACTCCGATGCGCGCCCGCCCGTCGGCGGGGTCGCCTGCCTGCGCTTCGGGCCGCCGCAGGATCCGGACTCGGTGGGCCGGGCCTGGCAGGACCATCTCGCGGCGATCTTCGCCGTGAGCTTCCGGCCCGAGACCGACGTGACGGTCCCGATCGCCATGCGCAGCTACCACCTCGGCGACCTGCTGGTCGGCGACGTGATCGCCCCGGCCCACGCCCTGGAGCGGTCGCCGGAGATGGTCAGCCAGCAGGGCCTCGACCACATCCTGCTGCAGTTCTACCACCGGGGGCAGAGCCGCGTGGAGACCGACCAGGGCCCCGGCGCCGTCGCCGATGTCCAGTGCGTCGTGTTCGACCTGGCCCAGCCCGTGCGCATCGTCGCGGGGCCGGTCGACGCCACCAACGTCGTGATCCCCCGCGCCCAGTTGGAGCGGCAGGGCTGCCACCCGGATGCCCTGCCCGGCCGCGCCCTCGACCATGACGGCGATCCGTTCGGGCGCCGGGTCCACAATTTCGTGGCGAACGTCGTCGCCTGCGGCGACCTCCTCGACCGGCGCGAGGCCCTCGCGGCCTCGGCGGCGATCACCCAGCTCTGCGCGAGCTGGCTGCGCGGGCAGGCGGGGGCCGGGCCGGTCCGACGCACCGCACCGCCCGGAGGCCGGTCCGGATCACGCCCCCGGCGCGGTCCTGCATCGCTGGATCGAGAGTCTCTGACCGGCCGGATTCCGCCGCGCCCGCCGCGACAGGGCCCTGGGCCGAGGACCGGCAATCCTCGTGGCGCCGCGGCAAGCATCGGCCGACCGGGCCCTGTCGTCCCGACGGCCGGGCATGTGTCCACCAAGCAGACACAAGGCGTCCGATTTCACGACACTTTGCGGGATCTATCCGGGGCACCGACGGCGATCACGAAAAATTAGGTTCCCCCGCGGCCACGCTCGGGCCCGATGCCGGAACTCGGCCGCATCCGGGGCGTCGGGCCGGTCACGACTGTCGCGGTGGATGGTCGGGGCCCATCCGGAGAGTGCGATGGCGGACGGGACATTCAGGGTGATCGGACGGGGGGCGGGCCGCCGCCACGCGGGCGCCCCATGAGCGGGGTCCGCGACGTGTTCGCCTTCGCGCATATCGGCGACCTGCACCTGGAATGCGCGGGCGACCGCAACGCCGAGGACCTGCGGGCGATCCTGCGCGAGGTCGACGGCCTCCACGGGCGGGGTCTCGTCGACTTCGCCTATCTGCCGGGGGACCTCGCCGAGGACGGGAAGGCGGAGCAGTACGCGATCCTGACGGAGGCCCTGGCGGCGCATCCGGACCTCCCGATCCGCCTGATCCCCGGCGACCACGACCGCCAGCACGGCGCGATGGCGGCCTTCGACGCGCTGTTCGCCGCGGTGGCGCAAGGCGCGCGGGGCGGCGCGCACGTGCCACGGCACCACGACCTGCCCCGGCCCGAGCAGCCGACCCGGATCGCGCATTACTACTTCGCCGAGACGATCGCGGGGGTGCGCTGCGTGTTCCTCGACATGGTCAGCCCCGGCTACGGCCGGAAGGGATTCGGCCTCGACTTCCGGCTCGGGCCCTTCCAGCTCGCCTGGTTCGAGGACGAACTCGCGGACGCCACCCGGAACGGCCTGCCCTGCGCGGTCTTCATCCACACCTATCCGGACGACCTGCAGCACCACGCGGAGAAAACGGCCCTCGCCGGCCTGATCCGGGGCCACGCGGTGCGCCTCGTCGAGATGGGCCACACCCACTACAACGAACTCGCCCATGACGGGCGCACCCTCTACGCCTCGGCCCGCTCGGTCGGCCAGAACGAGGACGGCTCGGTGGGCTACGCGGTCGCGGCGATCGACGGCGCGGTGACGAGCTGGCGCTTCAAGCCCCTCGACCGGGCCCTGCCCTTCGCGATGATCACGGGCCCCGCCGACCGGCGCCTCGCCACCGCGGCCCTCGACGCCGCGGACGGGGCGATCACGGTGCGGGCCCTGGTGCTCTCGGACGCCCCCCAGGCGGAGTGGCGCTGCCACGCCCGCGTCGACCACGGGCCGCCGCACCCGATGAACCCGGCCGGCCCGCGCATCGTCGAGGCGCGGATCCCCTGGCCGGACGGGTCGCGCCGCCTCTCGGTCACGGTGACGGACGGCACGCTGGACCCCCGCACGGGCGCGGCGAACGCCGACACCGACACGATCGAGCCGGTGGCGCGCGGCTTCACGCCGCCCCCCGCCCCGGACCGCCCCGGCAGCGACGCGTTCCGGACATCGGCCTGGCCGGAGAAGGGCATCCGCGGCGACCAGCTCGGCCCCAACCGCTTCGGCCGGCACTGGTAGCCAGCTCTCTACCCGAGCCAGACCTTCGAACTTCACGACCTGAGGAAGACCGGACCCGATGGGCTCGCTGACGCTGACACCCAACCTCGCCACCTGGGCCATCGCGGCGCTCGCGACCCTCGGGGTGATCGTGCGGCCCTTCTCCTGGCCGGAGGCGATCTGGGCCGTGCTCGGCGCCGGCGCCCTGGTCGCCCTCGGGCTGCTCGCCCCCGCCACCGCCTGGGAGGGCGTGCTCAAGGGCACCGACGTCTACCTGTTCCTGGTCGGCATGATGCTGATGTCGGAGGTGGCCCGGAAGGAGGGCCTGTTCGACTGGCTCGCCTCGATCGCCGTGCGGGCCGCCAAGGGCTCGGCCACGCGGCTGTTCACCCTGGTCTACCTCGTCGGCACCGTCGTCACGGTGTTCCTGTCGAACGACGCCTGCGCGGTGGTGCTGACGCCGGCCGTCTACGCGGCCACCAAGGCCGCCAAGGTGGAGAACCCCCTCCCCTACCTGTTCATCTGCGCCTTCATCGCCAACGCGGCGAGCTTCGTGCTGCCGATCTCGAACCCGGCCAACCTCGTGGTCTTCGCTGAGCACATGCCGCCGCTCGTGCGCTGGCTCGGCCTGTTCGCCCTGCCCTCGCTGCTCGCCATCGCCACCACCTACGCGGTGCTGCGCCTGACCCAGGCCGGGACGCTGCGCGGCCAGAGCGTGGCCACCGATGTCGAGGCCACGCCCTTGTCGCGCACCGGCCTCGTGGCGGGGATCGGCATCGTGGCCACCGGCGGCGTGCTGATCGGCGCCTCGGCGCTCGGCCTCGATCTCGGCCTGCCGACCTTCGTGGCGGGGCTCGCCACCACCCTGGTGGTGCTGCTGCTCAAGCGCGGCGGCTTCGTCGAGGTCGCCAAGGACGTGTCGTGGAGCGTGCTGCCCCTGGTCGCCGGCCTGTTCGTGCTGGTGCAGGCCCTGGAAAAGACCGGCGTGCTGGCCACGCTGGCGGACCTCCTCAAGGGCTACGCCCACGCCGCCCCGACGGAGACCGCCTGGGGCGCGGGCGCGCTCGTCGCGGTGCTGTGCAACCTCGTCAACAACCTGCCGGCCGGCCTGATCGCGGGGGCCGCCGTGCACGCGGCGGATGTTCCCGAGAAGGTCGCGGGCGCGATCCTGGTCGGCGTCGATCTCGGGCCGAACCTCTCGGTGACGGGCTCGCTCGCCACGATCCTGTGGCTCACCGCCATCCGCCGCGAGGGCCAGGATGTCGGCGCCTGGACCTTCCTGAAGCTCGGCCTGCTGGTGATGCCGCCGGCCCTGGTGCTGGCGCTGGCCGGCCTGCTCCTCGTCTGATCCCTTCCCGGAAACCCAAGGTCCGCGCGCGTGACGGCTGCCCTCCTCTATCCCTTCATCCTCGTGGCGGGCGCGCTGCAGGCCCTCGGCAACGCCATGAACGCGCAGTTGCGCGGCAGGCTGGTCAATCCCTGGCTCGCCGCGACCGTGTCGTTCCTGCCGATCGTCTTCGTGTTCACGACCCTGTTCTTCACGATGCCGACGCCGCTGCCGAGCCTCGACTCCCTGAGCAAGATGCCCTGGTACGCGCCGCTCGGGGGCGTCGCCGGCGCGGTGGCGGTGTTCGGCGGCCTCGCCTTCATCGACAAGGTCGGCGCCGGGCCGTTCAACGGCCTGACGCTCACCGCCAACATCCTCACCTCCCTGGCGATGGACGCGCTCGGCCTGTTCGGCCTGCAGGCCGCGGGCTTCAAGCCGATGCCCTGGCTCGGCGGCCTGCTGATGGCGGTCGGCGTGACCTTCATCGCCCGGTCCGGCGGCAAGAGCGAGGGCGGCGAGGCGGGCGTCGGCGGCAAGCTGCTCTACCCGTTCATCCTCGTGGCCGGCGCCCTCATGGCGATCGGCGTGGTCTGGAACGCGCAGCTGCGCGGCGCCCTGGAGAATCCCTGGCTCGCCGCGGCGGTGTCGTTCGTGCCCGTCGTGTTCGTGTTCGCCCTGGTGTTCCTGCTGCGGCCCTCGCCCCTGCCGAGCCGGGAGGACATCGCGGGCGTCCGCTGGTGGATGCCGCTCGCCGGGATCACCGGGGCGGTGGCGGTGTTCGCCGGGCTGCTCTTCGTCGACAAGGTCGGGGCCGGGGCCTTCAACGGCCTCTTGATCACCGCCAACCTGATCACCTCGGTGGCGCTCGACCATTTCGGCTGGTTCGGCATGAAGCAGGTCAAGGCCGGTCCGCCGCGCCTGATCGGCGCCGCCCTGATGGTCGGCGGCATCGTCCTGATCTCGCTGTTCTGAGCGTCCGGGGCGATGTGGAGCCTCCCCGCCTGGCTGCTGCGTCGGGAGGTTCTGCTCCTGGCGGGCGCCGCCCTCCTGGGCGCGGGCGGGGTCGCGGCGTGGTACCTCCTGCAGGCGACCGTCCTGACCATCGCGGTGCCCCCCCGCGACGGCACCGAGCCGGAGCTGATCAAGGCCTATGCCGACGCCCTGGAGGCCGGCCGCGGCAACGTCCGGTTGAAGATCCTGCCCTTCGACGACGTGCGCGAGAGCGCCGCCGCCCTGCAGGACGGGCGCGCCGACCTCGCGGTGGTCCGCCCCGACGTGCTGCTGCCGACCAACGGGCTCACCCTGGCGATCCTGCGCGACCAGGCGATGATCATCGCCTCGCCGGACCCGGGCGGGATCACCAGCTTCCCGAAGCTCGCCGGCAAGCGGCTCGGCATCGCGGCCCACCGGGACGCCGATCTCTGGCTGCTGCGCAACCTCCTCGGCTATTACGGGCTCACCCTGGAGGAGACGGCCGGGCCGGGCCGGGACTCCGCGGTCCTGCTGGTCCCGGTCGATCAGGAGGCGGTGGCGGAGGCATTCCGCGCCAAGCGGATCGACGCCTTCGTGAGCATCATCGCCCCCTCCGCCCCCAAGGCGCTGGCCCTGGTCGGGGCCGTGCAGTCGGTCGCCCGCGGCGGCAAGGTCGCCTTCGTTGCCGTGGAGGACGACGATGCGGTGATCGAGCGCTTCCCGCGGCTCCAGGCGGTGACCGTCCCGGCGGGCCTGTTCGGCGGTCGACCGAAGCTGCCGGCCGAGGACGTCAAGACGGTGGGCGCCTCCTACCGCCTGATGGCGCGCGCCTCACTGAGCCGCGTGGTGGCGGCCGACGTGGCCCAGCTGCTGTTCGAGAAGCGCACCGCCGCCGCGCAGGTGACGGACGCCGCCGAGTACGTCCAGGCCCCGGCCTACGACACGACTGTGGCGGCCACCAGCGCCCGCATCCCGATCCATCCCGGGGCGATCGACTATTTCGAGCGCGACCAGCACGGCTTCATCGAGCGCTACGGCGACACGCTCTATCTCCTGGGCGCCCTCGCCGGCGGCCTCGTCTCGGTCCTGGCCTGGATCCGGCAGCGTCTCGCCAGCCTGCGCCGGGAGCGCATCGACGAGATCATGGACCGGCTCCTGGAGATCGCCGGGCAGGCCCGGGCGCTGCAGGATCCGGCGGCGATCGACGCCCTCACCGTCGAGGTCGACGCGCTGGCCATGGACGTGGTCCGCTACGCCCGGGAGCGGGAGCCGGATCAGCGGACCCTGGCGGCGGCCGCCGTGGCGATCGATACGGCCCGGGCGACCCTCGCGGATGACCGCATGCGTGCGGCGGATGCCGGCGCCCGGATCGGGCGACCGGTCCGGCTGCAGGGCGGCTGAGGGGACGCCCAGGCGGGTCCGGCGGAGGATCACCCCCGGCGCCGGGACGGAGATTCGCCGCCCTCCGGCCTCGGCCCGACCGATGAGAAGAAGCTGTTCGTCTCGCCATGCAGGGAGAGAACAAGAGTCTCTCGGCACAGGGAAATACGAAAGACGCGTCCATTGCGGACGGGGCGCCCGGAGGCAACATTCCACCCTATGCGTACCGCCCCGGAAACCCAGCCGACAGCCTTCGATCCGTTCGGCGAACCCGTCGCGGCCGGCGTCGCGCGCGCCTGCCCGGAGGCCGCCGGCGATCGGACGGCCCGCCGCTTCGCCGGCGCCGTGTTCTGGACCCTCGCCCTGGCGATCCTGGCCGGGCGGATTTACACCTACGACCTGCCGGCGGTGCACGACGTCGCCGCCCACGCGGTCCAGATCCTGGCCCTGCGCTAGAACCTCAACCCGAACAGGTTGGACGCGGTGCGGGCCGATAGACCCGCATAGGGCATCCGGGGCGGTGTCCGGCCGTCATCCGACGGTCGCCGCATTGGCGGAAGAATCCGGACTGCCATCCGCGTCGAGGCCAGGGCCAGCGATGCCCGAGACGGTTTCCGCGCACGGTTCGCCATGCGATCGCGGCCGGTCGCTCCGGGGCACGGGCTTGTCCCACCCATGATACTCATCCCGAGGCGATAGCGGAGCGAAGGCCTCCTCCGGGACGGCCGCGCAGCGCCGCGGGAGGCGGGTTGTGATCGGGATATGGCCAAGCGCGACTGTGATCGCCCGGGCCTCAGGGCAACAGCCATCTGTCGCGGTCTTGGCGAGCAAAAGGGCACCTTCGCGCCCCGACCCCGCGCCGTCCCGCACCCTCACATCGGGTGCCACCACTTTCCCCGCAGCACCACGCCCTCGGCAAGGATCCGCTGGGCGCCGGTCATGTGCTCGCCCCGCGTGTCGACATAGTCGAACGCCCCGTCCCGGACGGCCAGCACGGTGGCGTCGCCGAGCGACCCGACCTTCAGGCTCCCGTATTCCATCCGCTTCACCGCCACGGCGGCGTTCACCGTGGACGCCGCGATGACCTCGCGGAGGCTCATGCCGAGGCAGAGCATCTTCGACATCGTGGTGACCTGATCGAAGGCCGGCCCGTCGATGCAGAGCTGGTGGACATCGGACGAGATCGTATCCGGCAAAAAACCGCCCGCCATCATGGCCCGGGCGGTCTTGAACGCGAACGAGCCCTTGCCGTGGCCGATGTCGAACAGCACGCCCCGGGCCCGGGCCTCGCGCAGGGCCGGCTTCACCGCGCCCTGGGCGGTCACGGGGGAATTGGGGAACGGCCGGAAGGCATGGGTCAGCACGTCGCCGGGGCGGAGCATCGCCAGCACCTCCTCGTAGCTCGGCGGCGGCTCGTCGATATGGGCCATCAGCGGCAGGCCGGTCTCCTCCGCCACCTGGAGCGCGATGCCGAGCGGCGCGGTGCCCTGGTCCCCGGAGGAATTGCGCCCGACCCGGACCTTGATGCCGATGATCACGTCCCGGTTGGCCTCGGCGACCTCCACGGCCTCGCGGGGCGCCATCAGCCGCGGATCCTGGCTCTCGCCGACCATGATCGTCTTGGAGAAGGCGTAGATGCCGGCGAACGACACGTGGAGATAGGCGAGGATCCGCGCCTCCGATCGGTCGATGACGTGCTTGCGGAATCCGGCAAAGTTGCCGGGCCCGGCGCTGCCGGTATCGACCGACGTGGTCACCCCGGAGGTCCGGCAGAATTCGTCGGCGTCGATGCCGATCGAGGTGCCGCCCCAGTAGACGTGGGTGTGCAGGTCGATCAGGCCCGGGGTCACGATCGCGCCGGCCATGTCGCGCACCTGCGTGCCCGGGCCGACGGGCAGGTCGCGGCCGAAGCCCGAGACCCGGCCCTCCGCGAAGGCGACGTCGCAGATCCCGTCGTGGTCCTGCGACGGGTCGATGACCCGCGCGCCCTTCAGGATGAGGTCGTGCTGCACAGCTGTCTCCGGATCGGTCAGGCCGCGACCGCCGGTGCGGCGGCGTCGTTGAGGTGGCAGGCGGCGAAGTGGCCGGCGCCGACGCGGTCGAGCCCGGGCACCTCGACCCGGCAGCGGTCGAAGGCCTGCGGGCAGCGGGTGTGGAAGCGGCAGCCCGCGGGCGGGTTGATCGGGCTCGGCACGTCACCCTTGAGCACGATGCGGGTGCGCCCGGCCCCGGGCTCGGGGATCGGCACCGCCGAGAGCAGCGCCTGGGTGTAGGGGTGCTTGGGCGCCAGGAACAGGTCGCGGCGGGGGCCGATCTCGACGATCTTGCCGAGATACATCACCGCCACCCGGTGGGTCATGTGCTCGACGATGGCGAGGTCGTGGGAGATGAACAGCATCGCGAGGTCGAGTTCGCGCTGGAGATCGCGCAGCAGGTTGACGATCTGCGCCTTCACGGAGACGTCGAGCGCCGACACCGCCTCGTCGCAGATGATCAGGTCCGGCTCGGCGGCGAGCGCCCGGGCGATGCCGATGCGCTGGCGCTGGCCGCCGGAGAATTCGTGGGGCCAGCGTCCCAGCGCCTCCCGGGGCAGGCCGACCCGCTCCATCAGGGAGGCGAGCTTCGCCTCGAGATCGGCCGAGCCCCTGGCCAGCCCGAAATTGCGGATCGGCTCGGCCAGGATCGCCCGCACCCGCATCCGCGGGTTGAGCGACGAGAACGGGTCCTGGAACACCATCTGGATATGGCGCCGCAGGGGCCGGAGCGCCCCGGCCGAGAGGTCGTCGATCCGCCGGCCGTCGAGCACCACCTGGCCGGCGGTGGGGGCGTAGAGGCGCATCAGCGCCTTGGCGACCGTGGACTTGCCGCAGCCGGATTCGCCGACGAGCGACAGGGTCTCGCCCCGGGCGACCGTGAAGGACAGGCCGTCCACCGCCTTGAGCACGCGGTTCGACCGGCCGAACAGGCCGCCGCCGAGGGGAAAATGCTTCTTGAGGTCGTTGACCTCCAGCAGGGTGCGGCCGGTCACGGGCACAGCTCCGTATGAAGGTTGAGCGCGGCGATGCCCGCGTCCTCCCTCCCCCCTCTGCGGGGGAGGGTGGCCCCCGAAGGGGGTCGGGAGAGGGGAACGCGGCTTCCGAAAAGGACGCGACCGTCATGGGGGCCGAGCCGATATCTGCACCGGCGCTCCCCTCTCCCCCCCTGCTGCGCAGGGTACCCTCCCCCGCAGAGGGGGGAGGGAAGGCGCGCGCGGAGGCTGATCTGTCCAAAAAAAATCATGCCGCCAGCGCCTCCTTCGGCGCGTAGTGGCAGGCGGCGAGGTGGCCCGGCGCCTTCGGCTCGAGCGCTGGGGCGTAGGTGCGGCACAGGTCGGTGACGTCCGGGCAGCGCCCGGCGAAGACGCAGCCCTCGATCCGGCCCTTCAGGCTCGGGACCATGCCGGGGATCTCGGCGAGCCGCGCGTCGCCGCCGTGCTCCAGGGCGCCGAGCTTGGGCACCGCCCCCATCAGGCCCCGCGTGTAGGGATGGCGCGGCGCCCGGAACAGGTCCCGGACCGACGCCTCCTCGACCTTGCGGCCGGCATACATCACCACCACCCGGTCGGCGACCTCGGCCACCACCCCGAGATCGTGGGTGATCAGCATGATCGCGGCGCCGACCCGGGCCTTCAGGTCGCGCATCAGGTCGAGGATCTGGGCCTGGATGGTCACGTCGAGCGCCGTGGTCGGCTCGTCGGCGATCAGGAGCTTGGGCGAGCAGGCGAGCGCGATGGCGATCATGACCCGCTGGCGCATGCCCCCCGAGAGCTGATGCGGGTATTCCCGCACCCGGCGCCGCGGCTCGGGGATGCCGACCAGCGTCAGCATCTCCACCGCCCGGTCCTCGGCGGCGCGGCGGCTCAGGCCCTGGTGCAGGCGCAGCGTCTCGCCGATCTGGCGGCCCACCGTCAGCACCGGGTTCAGGCTGGTCATCGGCTCCTGGAAGATCACGCTGATGTCGTTGCCGCGGATCTTGCGCATGGCGCCGTTGGGCAGGTCGAGGAGGTTCCTGCCCTCGAACTTGATCGCGCCGGCGATCCGGGCCGGCGGCTCGGGCAGGAGCCGCAGGATCGACATGGAGGTCACCGACTTGCCGCAGCCGGATTCGCCGACGATCGCCAGGGTCTCGCCGGACTGGATCGCGAACGAGACCCCGTCGACCGCCCGGTTGACCCCGTCGGGGGTGCGGAAATGGACCTGCAGGTTCTCGATCGACAGGAGGGGTGTGCCGCTCATGCCGGTGCTCATCAGACGTCTTTCGCCATGCGGGGGTCGAGGGCGTCGCGCAGGCCGTCGCCGACGAGGTTCACCGCCAGAACGGTCATCGACAGGAAGACCGCCGGGAACAGGATGATGTAGAACTTCACCTGCCAGAGCGCCCGGCCCTCGGCCATGATGTTGCCCCAGGAGGGGGTGGCCGGCGGCACGCCCGCGCCGATGAACGACAGGATCGCCTCGGTGATCATCGCGGAGGCGCAGATATAGGTCGCCTGCACGGTCATGGGCGCCAGCGTGTTGGGCAGGATGTGGCGCCAGATGATCGCCGGCATGCGCGTGCCCGTGGTCACCGCCGCCTCGACATAGGGCTGCTCGCGCAGGGACAGGACCACGCCGCGCACGAGGCGCGCCACGCGCGGGATCTCCGCGATGGTGATCGCCACGATCACGTTCTGGACGGAGCCGCGGGTCAGCGCCATCAGCGCGATGGCGAGCAGGATCGGCGGGATCGACATCATGCCGTCGACGACCCGCATGACGATCCCGTCGAGCCAGCGGACCATGCCGGAGACCAGCCCGACCGCGAGGCCGGCGATCGAGGCGAGGAACGCCACCGAGAAGCCGACCAGCAGCGACACCCGGGCGCCGTAGACCACCCGCGAATAGACGTCGCGGCCGAGCATGTCGGTGCCGAACCAATACTGCGCGGAGGGCACCCGGGTGCGCTTGGCCGGCGCCAGGGCGGTCGGGTCGACGGTGCCGAGCCAGGGCGCCAGCAGCGCCATCAGGAACACGACGAGGAGCAGGACGCCGCCGGCCACGATGGTCGGGTTGCGGCGCATGTAGGTCCAGACCGGGCCGCGGCGCTTGCGGGCCGGGATCACGTCCGGCAGGGGCGCCGCGACGGCGAGGCCGGGGGGCGGCGCTGCCTTGGGGACGGCCCCCTCGGGCGAGAGCCCGGCGGGCGGGGCGTGATCGGGGAAGGGCGCGACGGTCGCGGTCAATAGCGGATCCTCGGGTCGAGCACGGTGTAGAAGAGGTCGATGGCGAGGTTCACGAGCACGTAGACGAAGCTGAACAGCAGCACGACGCCCTGGATCACCGGATAGTCGCGCCGCAGGATCGCATCGACCGTGAGGCGCCCGAGGCCGGGTATCGCGAAGACCGTCTCGGTCACCACCGCGCCGCCGATCAGCAGGGCGATGCCGATGCCGATCACGGTCACGATCGGCACCGCGGCGTTCTTGAGGGCGTGGATGAACAGCACCGGCCCCTGCGACAGGCCCTTCGCCCGGGCGGTGCGGATGTAATCCTGCTGCAGCACGTCGAGCATGGTCGCCCGGGTCACCCGGGCGATCAGCGCGATGTAGACGAGACCGAGCGTCACCGCCGGCAGGATCAGGTTGGACAGCCAGGGCCACAGCCCCTGCTCGATCGGCGTGTAGCCCTGCACCGGCAGCCAGCCGAGTTCGAGGGCGAAGACGTAGGCGAGCACGTAGCCGACCACGAAGACCGGCACCGAGAAGCCCAGCACGGCGATCCCCATGACCAGCCGGTCGATCAGGCTGCCGGCCTTCCAGGCCGCGACGACGCCGAGCGGCACCGCCACCACGATGGCGAAGATCAGGGTGACGAGCATCAGCGAGACGGTGGGCTGGACCCGCTGGCCGATCATGGTGGTGACCGGCAGGTTGGTGAAGATCGAGGTGCCGAGATCCCCGTGGAGGATCTGCCAGGACCATTCCCCGAACCGGACCAGGAACGGCCGGTCGAGGCCCAGCGAGGCGCGGATCCGGGCGACGTCGTCGGGGGTCGCCTGGTCGCCCGCGATGATCGCCGCCGGATCGCCGGGGGCGAAGTAGAGGAGGCTGAAGACGAACAACCCGACCACCGCCATGACCGGGATGGTGGCCAGGATGCGCCTGCCGATATAGCCGAGCATGGGGCCTCGCTATGCGGTGGGCCGGAGGGCGCGGCCGGCGCCGCGGATCCCCCTCCCCCCTCTGCGGGGGAGGGTGGCCCCTGCGTCAGCAGGGGTCGGGAGAGGGGAGCCCGGGTTCAGGATAGGGTAGAACAGATGTGACGGACTCAGCCTCGTTCTGTACCGTCGCTCCCCTCTCCCGACCCCCTTCGGGGGCCACCCTCCCCCGCAGAGGGGGGAGGGAGCGCGTGCGGCGCGTACCGGCATGATGACCACCCGCCCCATCACGCCTTCGAAACCCCCCAGGTGAAGGGGATCGGCCCCTTCACGATGCCCGAGACATTCTTGCGCCACGCCTGGTAGCCCAGGAAGAATCCGGTCGGGACGTAGACCACGCCCGCGCAGGCTGCCGCGTTGACCTTGTCGATGGCGGCCTTCTCGGCGGCCGGGTCGGCGGCGTCGAACCACTCGGCGATGGCGGTCTCCACCGGCGGGATGTTCGGCCAGCCGAACCAGGCCGTGTCGCCGCTCGCCCGCACCGCCGGATAGCCCGCCGGGTTGATGGTGTCGGCCCCCGCGTGCCAGGTGTGGAACATGTTCCAGCCGCCCTGGGCAGGGGGCGCCTTGGAGGCCCGACGGGTGCCGGTGGTGCCCCAGTCGGTGGCGACGAAATCGACGTCGAAGCCCATCTGCTTCAGCAGGTCGGCGGTGATGTCCCCCTGGGCCTTGGTGATCGCCTGGTCCTGGGCGACGACGCAGACCACCTTCTCACCCTTGTAGCCCGCCTCCTTGAGCAGCTTCTGGCCGAGCTTGATGTCGCCCGTGCCGACCTTGCCCCCGCCGGCCTCGCTGTAGAGGGGTGTCCCGGGGGTGAAGAAGCCCGGCAGCTTCTTCCACAGGCCGTCGTCGTCCCCGACGATCGCCCGCATGTAATCCTCCTGGCTCATGGCGGTCATGACCGCCTGGCGGATCTTCGGGTTGTCGAAGGGCGGATACAGGTGGTTCATCCGGAACGACCCGATGTTGCCCAGCGGGTCGGCGATGTCGACGGTGAGGCTCGCGTTCTTGCGCAGGAGCGGCACGAGGTCGGAGATCGGATTCTCCCACCAGTCGACCTCGCCGTTCTGCAGCGCCGCCGAGGCGGTGGCCGCATCCGGCATGATCACCCACTCGACCCGGTCGACCAGGATGCGCTTGCCGCCGGCGAGCCAGGAATTCGGCTCGTCGCGGGGCTTGTAGCCGGCAAATTTCTCGAACACCGCCCGGGCGCCCGGCACCCACTCGTTCCGGACGAATTTCATCGGGCCGGAGCCAACATACTCGGTGATCTGCGTGAACGGGTCGGTCTTGGCGATCCGTTCCGGCATGATCAGCGCCATCGGGGCGTTGGTCTTGCCGAGGGCGAACAGCAGCTTCGGGAACGGCTTCTTCAGGCGCCAGCGGAAGGTCCTGTCGTCGGTCGCGGTCAGCTCGTCCTGGATCCCGCGGATCATCACGCCCATCGGGTCCCGGGCCATCCAGCGGGTGAGGCTCGCCACCACGTCCTTGGCCCGCACCGGCTCGCCGTCGTGGAAGGTCAGGCCGGGGCGGAGCCGGAAGGTCCAGGTCAGGTGGTCGCCCGAGACCTCCTCGGACTCGACCATCTGGCGCTGCGGCTTCAATTGCTGATCGACGCCGTAGAGCATGTCCCAGACGAGGGTGCCGGCGTTGCGCACCACGTACTGGGTCCCCCAGATCGGGTCGAAATTGGCGAGGTTGGCCTGGGGCACGAAGCGCAGCACCTTGGCGCCCTGCGCCAGGGCCGGCCTCGCGATCTGCGGGGCGGCCAGCCCGAGCGCGGCCGAGCCCTTGAGGAAGGTCCTGCGGTCCATCGTGATCTCCCTGGCGGCGCGGATCTCAGGCCCGAAGTGTCGGCCTACACCCTGTGGGCGAGTTTGCGCGGTTCTCGAGCAACGACGCAATGGCCCGGCGTGACACCGGGGCACGGGCCGGCACGCCCCTGGCCGCCGGGCGCGGCGCGGGGGGGACGGAGGCAGGCGGGATCGGCGCTGATCGAACTCACGCCCAGCGCCTCGCAAGCCCCGCGCCAGCCCGGCCGGAGATGCGTTATGTATTCAGAATCTGGGGGGTCTCACCGGGGCGGGCCGGCCGGCCTGTACGGGATCCGGTCGACGGGTATGGCAGTCGGAGCCGCCGCGCGCGCTTCCTCCCCTCTCTGCGGGGGCGGGCGGGCGGGCGGGCGGCGGCGGCGAGACCGGATCGGTCCCGTCCAGCCCCCGGATCCGGGCGTCTCAGCCCACCTGCCGCAGGTGGCCGCCGCGTGTGCCCGGGACCGCCCGCATGGCGCGGATGAAGGCCGCGATCCGCGGAGCGATCACCGCCCGGTAGCGGGAGCCGTTGAACACGCCGTAATGCCCGACCCCCGCCTGGAGGTGATAGGCCTTGCGCGCGTCGGGCAGGTTCGGCGTCAGGTCGAGCGCCGCCTTGGTCTGCCCGACCCCGGAGATGTCGTCGTTCTCGCCCTCGACCGCCAGGATCGCGCAGCGGCGGATCGCCCCGAGATCGACCGGCGTGCCGCGGTGCGCCATCCGGCCCTGCGGCAGGGCGTGATCGACGAACACGGTCTGCACCGTCTGGAGGTAGTACTCGGCGGTGAGGTCCATCACCGCGAGATACTCGTCGTAGAACTCCCGGTGCTTCTCGGCCGAGTCGCCGTCGCCCTTCACCAGGTGGTCGAACATGTCGGTATGCGCGGTGACGTGCCGGTCCAGATTCATCGCCATGAAGCCCGACAGCTGCAGGAAGCCCGGATAGACCCGGCGCCACGCCCCCGGATAGAGCGGCGGCACCAGGCTGATCGTGTTGCGCTCGAACCAGGTCTGGCCGCGCTCCTGCGCCAGGCAATTCACGGCGGTGGGCGAGCGGCGCGTGTCGATCGGGCCACCCATCAGGGTCATCGAGGCCGGGACCGCCGGCTCGTTGGCCGCCTCCATCAACGCCACCGCGGCGATCACCGGCACCGCCGGCTGGCACACGGCCATGACGTGCAGGTCCGGGCCGAGGACGGCGAAGATCTCCTGGAGGTAGTCGATGTAGTCGTCGAGGTCGAAGCGCCCGGCCAGCAGCGGCACCATCCGCGCGTCGGTCCAGTCGGTGACGAACACCCGGTGGTTCGGCAGCATCGCCTCCACGGTGCCGCGCAGCAGCGTCGCGTAATGCCCCGACATCGGCGCGACGATGAGCAGCTTCGGCTGCGGCTCGGCGGGCGGGGTCCCGAAGGCGCGATCGAAGGCGACCAGGCGGCAGAACGGCCGCTCCCAGACCACCCGCTCGGTGACCGGCACGGACACGCCGTCGACCACCGTCTCGCCGAACCCGAAGGCGGGCTTGCCGTACTGGCGGGTGGCGCGCTCGAACATCTCGCAGCCGGCGCTGACCGCCCGCGCGTAGGGGCCGTAGGCCAGGGGATTGCCGGGGATCTGGAGCCCGTAGCGGGTGAGGTCGGCGGCGATCCGGGCCGGCGTCATCAGGGCGCGGGCGCCCTCGTATAGCGAGTAGGCCAGGAGCATCGTCACCTCACGGATCCCCATCCGGCCGCCGACGCTCCAGCGTCTGCCGGCATGGAACTCTCAACGCATCGCGTTGCCAGGATAATGGTCTACCCTGAACGATAATGGAACATCCCCCATTCAGGCGGACTTGCCTGTGACCACATCGCCCGCGACGATTCGGCCCGGACCGCTTGCCGGCCCCCCTGCCTCCGCGCCATCGCCGGGGCTCCGCGAACAGCCGCCCGGGCCGATCTCTCCGGCGGCCCAATGAAGCAGCGCATGCCCGATACCGACCTCAGCGGCCTCGGCCGCGACGCCCGACACCTGCGGCTCGACACCTTCGTGCGCCTGCGCTGGCTCGCGATCACCGGCCAGAGCGCCGCCGTGGTCGGGGCGCAGTTCGGCCTCGGCCTGCCCCTGCCCTTCGGCTGGTGCTTCCTGGTGATCGCCACCTCGTCCTGGCTGAACCTGGCGCTGCGCATCCGCTTCCCGGCGAGCTACCGGCTGAGCGACGATTCCGCCGCCCTGCTGCTCGCCTTCGACATCGTGCAGCTCGCCGCCCTGCTGTTCCTCACCGGCGGCCTCCAGAACCCGTTCTCGCTGCTGTTCCTCGCCCCCGTGCTGATCTCGGCCACCGCGCTGCCGCCCGAGCGGACGCTGGCGCTCGGGCTGCTGGCGGTGGGGCTCGCGACCCTGCTGGCCCTGGTCCACCGCCCCCTGCCCTGGTTCGCCGACGGGCGGATCGAGCTGCCGTTCCTGTACGTCTCGGGGGTCTGGACCGCGATCCTGCTCGGCACCGCCTTCACGGGCGTCTACGCGTGGCGGGTGGCGGAGGAGACCCGGCTGCTCGCCCAGGCGCTCGCCGCCACCGAGCTGGTGCTCGCCCGGGAGCAGCACCTGTCGCAGCTCGACGGGCTCGCGGCCGCGGCGGCCCACGAATTGGGCACGCCCCTCGGCACCATCATGGTGGTCACCAAGGAGCTGATCCGCCAGCTCGGGCCCACCGCCTCCCCCGCCGTGGCGGAGGATCTCACCCTGCTGCGCGAGCAGGTCGACCGCTGCCGCGGCATCCTCGGCAAGCTCACCTCGCTGGACGGGGACGGCGCGGGCTTCCTGGAGACGGTGACGTTCAGCCACCTCGTCGAGGAGCTGGTGGCGCCGCAGCGGGCGCTGGGCACCGCCCTCGACATCAGCAGCCTGGGGGACGGCCCGGAGCCGGCCTGCCGCCGCAACCCGGGGGTGATGTTCGGGCTCGCCAACATCCTCGACAACGCCGTCGACTTCGCCGAGGCGCGGGTCTCGATCGAGGGGCGCTGGAATCCGGAGCGGGTCTGGATCGAGATCCGCGACGACGGCCCGGGCTTCTCCAGCGAGGTGCTGCTGCGGGCGGGCGAGCCCTACGTGACCACCCGCAGCCAGGACCGGCCGCAATCGGGCGGGACCGTGGGGGCCGGGCTCGGCCTCGGCCTGTTCATCGCCAAGACCCTGATCGAGCGCTCGGGCGCCCAGCTCGTCCTGATGAACGTGCCCATCCCGGACTCCCACGGGGCGGTCGTGCGCGTCTCCTGGGCCCGGCACATCTTCGAACGGGGGGCGGTGCCGCGCCATTCGCCGGAATTCAATATCCGCCACCCCCTGCCGCCGCGCGATGTCGTCCCTATATGAAAGACAGATCAAGAACCCGACCCCGAAAACTCGAAAGGAAAGCCGGATGCTGACGCAGCCCGGGACCACGCCGGCGACCGACGCTGCCGTGATCAACGACGCCGATCCGCTCGCCGCCTTCTCCGACCGCAGCCTGCTGATCGTGGACGACGACAAGCCCTTCCAGACGCGCCTCGCCCGCGCCATGGAGAGCCGCGGCTACCATGTGCAGGTCGCCGACAGCGTCGCGGACGGTGTCTCCGCCGTTGAGGCGCGGGCCCCCGCCTTCGCGGTGATCGACATGCGCCTCGGCGACGGCAACGGCCTCGACGTGATCGCCCGGCTCAAGGAGCGCCGCCCCGAGGCCCGGGGCGTGATCCTGACCGGCTATGGCAACATCGCCACCGCGGTCACTGCGGTGAAGCTCGGCGCCTTCGACTACCTGGCCAAGCCCGCCGACGCCGACGAGATCCACGGCACGCTGATGGCCCAGCCCGGCGAGCGGGCCGACCCGCCGGAGAACCCGATGTCGGCGGACCGGGTCCGCTGGGAGCATATCCAGCGGGTCTACGAACTGTGCAGCCGCAACGTCAGCGAGACCGCCCGGCGCCTGAACATGCACCGGCGCACGCTGCAGCGGATCCTGGCCAAGCGCGCGCCGCGCTGAACCGTTTCCATGCGGTCGGTTGCCTAGGCCGGCCCCGTTGGGCTAGCAGCACGGGTCTCGGACGGTTCCGTCCGGGACCCGAATCGTTTCGAGGGTGGATCTCGTGAACGGGCGCAACGCCATCACCATCGTGAGCATGATGGTCCTCGTCGGCACCGAGGTGTTCGCCGTGGCCATCGCGGCCGGCTGGGCCCTCGCGGGCCTGTTCGATCTCGGGGATCGGGTCGGCCACGTCCTGATGGGCCTCTTCAGCCTGTTCGCGGCCTGGATCATGCTCCAGTTGTGGCGCCGGGCGACCAGCATCGAGCCCCTGCGCGCCGGGTCCCCCGCCGCCCATCGGTGAACGACGCGGCCGCCGCGCTTGCGCTCCGCGCGGGTCGGCCCGTACTCCGGGTTCCGGCGTTAGACAGGCCGGTTCCCCGCCTGCTAACAACGGCCCGCGGCGTGCGTGACGACGCCGCAGGCGATATCCCCGATCCGGCCGCGCACGAGACCTGAAGATCCATGAAAGCCCGTATCATCGTCACCCTGAAACCCGGCGTGCTGGACCCGCAGGGCAAGGCGATCGAAGCCGCGCTCAAGTCGCTCGCCGTCGACGGGGTCGAGGGTGTCCGGCAGGGCAAGGTCTTCGACATCGAGATGGCGACCACCGACGGCGCCGTCGCCGAGGTGACGTTGCGCACGGCCTGCGAGAAGCTCCTGGCCAACACGGTGGTCGAGAACTACGCGATCGAGATCCTCTGATGCACGCCGCGGTCGTCGTCTTCCCTGGCTCCAACCGCGAGACCGACGTGGTGCGGGCCCTGCGCCGGTCGGGGGCGCGGGTCAGCCTCGTCTGGCACGCGGACCACGACCTCCCGGCCGGGACCGACCTCGCCGTCCTCCCGGGGGGCTTCTCCTACGGCGATTACCTCCGCTGCGGCGCGATCGCCGGGCGGGCGGCCGCCATGGACGCGGTGCGGGCCCATGCGGCGCGGGGCGGCCTCGTGCTCGGCATCTGCAACGGCTTCCAGATCCTGTGCGAATCCGGCCTGCTGCCCGGCGTGCTGATGCGCAACGTCGACCGGCGCTTCCTCTGCCACCGGCAGACGCTCCGGGTCGAGCGCACCGACACCCGCTTCACCAGCGCCTACAGGCCGGGTCAGGTCATCGACGTCTGCATCGCCCACGGGGAGGGCAACTACTTCGCCGATCCCGAGACCCTGGCGCGGATCGAGGCCGAGGGCCGGGTGGCCTTCCGCTACTGCGACGCGGACGGCGCCGTGACCGTGGAGGCCAACCGCAACGGCTCCCTCAACGCGATCGCGGGCATCCTGTCGGAGAATCGCACCGTGCTCGGCATGATGCCGCACCCGGAAAACTTCGTCGAGGAGCTGATCGGCGGGACCGACGGGCGCGGGCTGTTCGACAGCCTGGCGGCGTGATCTTTTGCGAAGACTGTATTTACCGAGCGTTAAGGTTCTTGAGTCATAAAGAGGCATCCAGAGATCTGGATGTGGAGTTGGATCTTCTCGTCCGCTCTGTTTGATGCCTCCCTGAAGACTTCTCGAAGCCGCTCCCTCCGGGGCGGCTTTTTTCTGTCGCGGCGCTGGGAAACGGATCCGCGCCCTCCCCCGCAGAGGGGGGAGGGAGGGCGCGGATCCTTCTCTGTATTGTGTGAGAAGCCGAAGCGCCCCTCAGTACAGCCCGCCGGCCTGCGCGGCCCGGTCGGCATCGGGCGGCACGGCCGCCGCCGCGGGGGCCGGCGCCTGGCCGCCGCCGGACGGCGCCACGTAGGAATCCGGCGGCGCGGTGCCGGGCTTGAACGCCTCCAGGATCGTTCCGGCGCCCTCCCCCGAACCAGCGCGGGTGCCGCTGGCCAGGTTGATGCGGATCAGCTTGATCCCCGGCGGCACCCGGAACGGGGTCGGCGGCTTGTCCTTGAGGGCGGTCTTCAGGAACTCCAGGGCGATCGGCGCCGCCAGCCCGCCGCCGGTGGCCCGGTCGCCGAGCGAGCGCGGCTTGTCGAAGCCCATATAGATCCCGACCGCGAGGTCCGGCGAGAAGCCCACGAACCACGCGTCCTTGGCGTCGTTGGTCGTGCCGGTCTTGCCGGCCAGCGGCTTGCCGATCTGCTTGAGCAGGGTCGCGGTGCCGCGCTGGACCACGCCCTCCATGATCGAGACCATCTGGTAGGCGGTGAGCGGATCGAGCACCTGCTCGGAATCGTCCACCAGCTTCGGCTCGTCCTGGCCCGACCACTTCTCGGCGTCGCAGCCAATGCACTTGCGGTTGTCGTGGCGGTAGATCGTCTCGCCGGTGCGGTCCTGGATCCGGTCGATCAGGGTCGGCCGGATGCGCCGGCCGCCATTGGCCAGCATCGAGTAGGCGGTGACCATGCGCATCACCGTGGTCTCGCCGGCGCCGAGCGACATCGGCAGCACCGGCAGCATGTCGTCGTAGACGCCGAAGCGGCGGGCGTACTCGGCGATGAGCGGCATGCCGACATCCTTGGCGAGCCGGACCGTCATCAGGTTCTTCGAGTGCTCGATCCCGTAGCGCAGGGTGTGCGGGCCGCCGGACTTGCCGTCGTAGTTCGAGGGCGTCCAGGCCTCCTGGCCGGGGCCGGCCTCGATGGTGATCGGGGTGTCCTGGATGATCGAGGCCGGGGTGTAGCCGTTGTCGAGCGCCGCCGAGTAGACGATCGGCTTGAACGACGAGCCGGGCTGGCGCATCGCCTGGGTGGCGCGGTTGAACTCGGATTCGTCGTAGGAGAAGCCGCCGACCATGGCGTGGACCCGGCCCGTATTCGGGTCCATGGCCACGATGGCGCCCGAGACCTCGGGCTTCTGGCGCAGGCGGAACTGACCCTTCCCGCCCTCGCTCGCCTCGACATAGACCATGTCGCCCGCCTGGAGGTTCGGGCGTCCGGCCCAGCGCATCCCGTCCGGGGTGATCACGCCGGTCTCGCGGTCCTTGCCCACCTGGCCCGAGGCCTCGCGCCTCGGCTGGAGGCCGACCTGCACGCCGCCGGCGCCGTTGCCCAGCACCACGGCGAGCCGCCAGGGCGCCACGTCGCCGAGCGCCGGAACCTCGGAGGCCGCCATGCCCCAGTCGCGGCCGGTCAGGTCGACCTTGGTGACGGGCCCGCGCCAGCCATGGGCCTGGTCGTAGCGCACGAGGCCGTCGACCAGCGCCTTGCGGGCCCAGCCCTGCATCTTCGGATCGAGGGTGGCGCGCACCGAGAGGCCGCCCTCGTAGAGCTTCTTCTCGCCGTAGCGCTCCGAGATCTCGCGGCGGACCTCCTCGGTGAAGTAGTTGGCGTTGGCGGCGTTCGGGAAGGCGACCCGCGGGTTGACCCCGAGCGGCATCTTCTTGGCGGCCTCCGCCTCTTCCTTGGTGATGTAGCCGTTCTCCGCCATCAGGCGGATGATCTCGTTGCGGCGGTCCAAAGCCGCCTGGGTCTTGCGGTAGGGGTGGTAGTTGTTCGGCCCCTTCGGCAGGGCGGCGAGATAGGCCGCCTCGTTGATGGTCAGCTCGTGGACCGACTTGCCGAAATAATCGAGCGCGGCCGCCGCGACCCCGTGCAGGTTGCGCCCGGGGACGATCGTGCCCAAGAAGATCTCGTTGAGATAGAGTTCGAGGATCTTGTCCTTGGAGTAGGCCGCCTCGATGCGCAGCGCCAGCAGCGCCTCCTTGATCTTGCGGTCATAGGTCTGCTCGGACGACAGCAGGAAATTCTTGGCGACCTGCTGGGTGATGGTCGAGGCGCCCTGCCGCTTGCCCGACTTGGCGTTGGTCAGGAAGGCGCGCACGATCCCCTCGGGGTCGATGCCGCCGTGCTTGTAGAAGTTCTTGTCCTCGGCCGACAGGAAGGCCGCGACCACGATCTTGGGCATCGCCTGGATCGGCAGGTACAGCCGGCGCTCGCGGGCATATTCGGCGAGCAGCGAGCCGTCAGCCGCGTGGACGCGGGTCATCACCGGCGGCTCGTAGGTGGCGAGCGCCGCGTGGTCGGGCAGGTCCTGGCTGTACTTCCAGTAGAAGTAGCCGCCCGCCGCCGCCCCGATCACGAACAGCACCGCGGCGGCGCTGAACAGGATCCCGAAGAAACGAAGGATCAGACGCATCCGGTGTTCCGCTCGTCGCTGGCCCGGCCGATGCCGGAATCGGCTCACCCGGCGCGTGGGTCCGCTCTCGATGCGGTCGGCCCCCGGATGTTCCCGTGAGGCCCCCTCGGATTGCCGGTTTCGACGGCGGTGCGACGGGGCGTTCGGATGCCCCGTATCGACACGTACTCTATGGTAAAACTGGGGCGACGGCGGCCGAACGGCGCGTCGGGGCCGGTCGGCTCAGGGTCGCACGATTGGTAAAGAACAGATCGATGGCCTTGGCCATGGATCCGGTGACGCCGGCGCGCCACTCCGGCGATTGCAGCATCTCCAGGTCGTGCTTGCTCGACAGGTAACCCAGCTCGACCAGCACGCTCGGCACGTCGGGGGAGCGCAGCACCACGAAGCGGGCCTCGCGGTGCGGCTTCCCGCTCATCTCCATCACGGGGCTAAGCTGGCCCATCAGGGTCCGGGCGAAGCCCGAGGAGAAGCCGCGCGTCTCCCGCAGGGTCAGCTCCTGCAGGATGTCGGCGATGTCCGGGGGCGCCTCGGCGGCGTCGACCCCGGCGGCGGCATCGGCCCGGTTCTCGCGCTCGGCGAGCTTGGCGGATTCGACGTCGGTGGCCTTCTCGGAATTGGTGTAGATCGTGGCGCCGCGCACCTGGGGGGCGGCCGAGATCGAATCCGCGTGGATCGATACGAACAGGTCGGCCCTGGCCTCGCGGGCGAGGCGCACGCGGTCGGCCAGCGGCACGAACACGTCCCGGTCGCGGGTCATCCGGACCCGGTAGCGGCCGCCCGCTTCGAGCTTCTCCACCAGGGCCTGGGCGAAGCCGAACACGATGTCCTTCTCGAACACGCCGCCCACCGCGATGGCGCCGGGATCGGTCCCGCCATGGCCGGCATCGACCATGATCAGCGGGCGCTGGTCGGCGGGTTCGGGCGGGGTGCTGCGGGCCTGGGCCGGGGCGGGGTCAGCGGTGGCGGCGGCCTTGCGGAACGCCTCGCGGTCGGCGCGCTGGAGCGGGACCGTGAGCAGCACGGCACCGTCGCGGGGCCGCGTCACCGTCTCGATCCGCCCGATCGTCGCCGGCGCCCCGAGATCGATGACGATGCGGGAGCGGCCGGGGGCGAACAGGCCGTAGCGGAAGGATTGCACGAGGCCGTCCCGGCGGCTGCCGGTCCCGGATTCGAGCTGGAAGTTGACCTCGGGCAGGTCGATCACCGCCCGGTCGGGCCGCTCCATCACGAAGCCGCGGGCCTCCACCGGCCGGGACAGGGTCAGGGTGAGGCGCGTGGTGCCGCCCTGGCTGGCGAGGTCCGCCCCGATGGCGACAGCAGGCCCGATGGCGGGCTTGTCGCCGGTCTGCGCGGGCGCGGGCAGACCCGCCAGCGCCGGGACGAGCGCCACGGCGAGGCGAAGACAGGCGGAACGGATCAGGCGCGCACAGCTCGGCATCGGTCCGGTGTCGTTTCCCGTCCCCTCCGTCAAGGGATGCGGCCGGCATGGTTAACGGACGGTTGCCGTCGCCGGTTCGTTCCGGGCGCCCGTCTTGTCAAGGGGCGACACCGGGTGCCCGGTGCCCCGCCGTCAGCGGAACGCGACGAGGCGGCTCGCCTTGCCGAGCACCGTGACCCAGCAGGAGAGGGAGGCGTCAGCGGCGCGCTGGACCTCGCCGACCTGCAGGCGGATCAGATCGGCCGGCGTGCGCGCATCCGTCAGGGCCCGGACATGGGCCAGGGCGGCCTCGCCCTCGCCGCGCATGTAGCGGGCGATGGTCGAGCCGATCTCGACCATGTCGAAGCGGTCGGGCGCCAACGCGACGGGATCCTGCATCGGCGCAGGGACGGCCTGGCGATCCGGCTCGACCGTCGCGGTCGTCGGCGCCGGTGCGCGGATCTCGGCCGGCGCGGGGGCCGGATCGTCCGACGGCGCGGCGACGGACACGTGCGATATGATGTCCGAGGCGATGGCTTCGACCCCCGCCGGGGCGGGGACGACGTCCGGCATTTGGGCCGGCACCTGGGCCGGAAGCGCGTTCGGGGTCTCGACCGACGGCGTCACGAGGGCGTCCGACAGGGCGGTCCCCTCCGGATCCAGCGGCGGTCTCGCTTCCCAGGCCGGGCGATCCCCGCGCGGTCGACGCTGCTTTCCCATGGGGCGCTCTCCTCCTGTCCGCGTCCACCGATCCCGGCGCGGTTCGGCCGCTTGCCGTATCGGGATCGGACCTGTGCGACGCCCGGGCGTCGGATCGTGGGGACCGGCCCGCCTGGTGCGGCCGGATCCCGGGGGCGGCGTCCCGCGATCCGCGCGGATCGGGGGACGGGCGGTCGACCTCAGCGGGCGACGGTCTGGGCGAAGGCGCCGTAATCCTTGGCCTGGGCCTGGAGCGCGGCGAACTGGCTGCGGACGAACTCGGACTGGAGCTCGAACGCCTCGCGCAGGTCCTTCGTGCGCACCAGCTTCTGGGCGAAGTCGAAGGTCGCGTTGGCGTTGGCCTGGGCGTGGTCGAACCCCTTCGCGATCACCGCGCTGAAGGTCGACTGGAAGGTCTGGCCGGAAGCCTGGGCCTGCTCGGCGGCCTTGACGGCGTTCGTCATCATGGTGCCGACGGCGGTCCGGGCCTGATCGACGCTCTTCTCGGCGAAATCGCGCATCTCGGTCGGCATCTCGAAATTCGGGTTCTGCATGGCTGTCTCCAGGATGATCCTTCGCGCGGGACGCCGGCTGCGTCCGCCGTGACGCGGCTCTATATGTTGCACTGCAACAAGAAGTCAAGTGCAGAATCCGGTGCGAGACCGGGCCAGAGATCCTCGATAAAATGCCGATTCCATGATCTCGGACAGTCACCGCTCACGGGCTATCGGATTCGGCAGGCTCGTTACCAAGCTAAGCCGTTTATCCAGGTCGCTTCGACCGCTACAGGCGATGGCCGGGGAGGTGACAAAATTTCTTTCCGTTGTCCAGGGGGCCCCGCGCGACGGATAAAATCTATTTTGCATCCTCAGGACGGCTCCAGCCCCGATCCGTGCGCTCCGCCCCTCGGATATTGCAACGCAACAGAGCCGGATCCGAGCAGCCCGGCATAGAGTGCCCGAAGCGCGGCCGCGTGGGCCGCAAGGCTCATGGGCCGGGCGTGGAACTCGGCCCGGGCCCGGGCCCCGAGCTGTCCGGCCACGGCGTCGTCCCGCAGGGCCGTGAAGGCCGCCGCCAGCGGCCCGACCTCCGGGGCGACCACGAAGCCGGTCTGCCCGTGGCGGACCTTCTCGGCGGCCCCGGACCGTTCGGAGGCCACCACCGGGATCCCGGCCGCCAGCGCCTCGTAGACGGTGAGCGGACCGGTCTCGTACCAGCGCGACGGCGCGGCCAGCGCCCGGGCCCGGGTCCGCAGCAGCGCCCAGACGGCCTCGGGCGCCTGCCAGCCGATCACCGTGACGCCGTCCCGGGCGCGCAGTTCCGCCTCCAGGGGGCCGGCGCCGATGAACAGGGCGGGCAGGCCGGCGGCGCGGGCGGCCTCGGCCACGAGGTCGGCGCCCTTCTCCCGGGTCAGGCGCCCGACATAGGCGATCGCGTCGCCGCGGGCGGGCTCCGCCGCGGGCCCGTCCGCCACCCGGACGGGGTTGTCGATCCGGTGGTGCTTGACGCCGGGGCCGCCGAGCCGGTCGCCCAGGCGCCGCCGGCTGGCGTCGCAGACGTGGACGAGGTGGAGCGGCCGCCCCCGCAGCGCCTGCCGCAGGGACAGGCTGCGGGCGACGCGCACGAGCTTGTGCGCACGGCTGCGGGGATCGCAGGGCGCCGCGATGCAGGCCGCCGACAGGGGCGCGAGCCCGCAGGGCTCGGCCCGGTCGAAGCGGTAGTAGACGCCGTTCGGGCAGGCCAGGGCGTAGTCGTGCAGGGTCACGACCAGGGGCACGCCGACCCTCGACAGGACCGGGAAGACCGAAGGCGACAGGGCGCGGGTCCATTGGTGCAGATGGAGGCAGTCCGGCGGCTCCGGGAGGGCGGCCAAGGCCGCCGCGAGCCGGCGCGCCGCGGCGGCGTGCCAGATCCCCGCCGCCGCCGCCCTGGCGCCCCCCAGGGTCCAGATGTCGGGCAGGCCGAGCACGACCCGCCGGATCCGGTCATGGTCGAGCAACGGATCGACCGGGCCCGGGACCGCCTGGATGTAGGTGACGGCGAGGCCGGCCTCGGCGAGGCCGCGGGCCGATTCCAGCGCGACCTTCTCGGCCCCGCCGCTGGCGGCCGCGAACTCGGCCAGGATAACGACATGCATGGACGGGATCTCGGGGCGCGCCTCACCCCGACGAGGATGACGGAAACCGGTTTACGCGGGATCAACCGGGGACGGGTACAGATCGCCGTCCCGGATCGGAGCGGCGGAGTTCCTGACGTGCACGTCGTCCTCGTCGCAGACCACGCCGCGATCAACGGCGGCCAGGCCAAGGTGGCGATCGAATCCGCCCTGGGCCTCGCCGCCCGCGGATTCCGCGTGAGCCTGTTCGCCGCCGTCGGCCCGGTGGATCCGCGGCTGGAGGCCGCCGGCATCCGCGTCGTCTGCCTGGGGCAGGACGACGTCTCCACGGCGCGCAGCAAGCTGGCCTTCGCCGCCCAGGCGATCTGGAACCGGACGGCGGCCCGGGCGCTCGCCCGGGAACTCGCCGCCTGCGATCCCCACGACACCCTGGTCCACGTCCACGCCTTCGCCAAGGCACTGTCGCCTTCGATCGGCCCGGCGCTCCGGGCCTCGGGCCTGCCCTGCCTCTACACGATGCACGAGTTCTTCCTGGTCTGCCCGACCGGCGGCTTCTACGCCTACCCGGAGCAGGCAATCTGCCACCGCACGCCGATGTCGGCCGCCTGCATCGTGGCGAACTGCGACGCGCGCAGCTACCCGCGCAAGGTCGCCCGGATGGTCCGCCATGTCGGGCTCGCGCAGGTGGCCCGGCTGCCGGACCTGTTCGCCCACGTCGTCACGATCAGCGACCTCCAGGAGGGCGTCGTGCGGCCGCTGATGCCCCAGGGAACCGTCTTTCACCGGGTCGACAACCCGATCGCGGTGGCGCAGGCGCCGCTGCACGACGGCGCGCCGGGCGACTTCCTGTTCGTCGGACGGATCTCCACCGAGAAGGGCGCGCCGATCTTCGCCGAGGCGGCCCGGCGGGCGGGGGCGCGGGCGGTCTTCGTCGGCGACGGGCCCGAGCGGGCCGAACTCGCGGCGCGCTACCCGGAGGCCGTCATGCTCGGATGGCGCGAGGCCGCCGCCGTGCAGGCGCTGATGCGGCAGGCGCGCGCGCTGGTCTTCCCGAGCGTCTGGTACGAGGGCCAGCCGCTCACCGTCTACGAGGCGCTCGCCTGCGGCACCCCGGTGATCGTCAGCGACGCCTGCGCGGGGCGCGAGGCGGTGGTGGACGGCGCGACCGGGTTCTGGTTCCGCTCCGGCGATCCGGAGGCGCTCGCCGCGCATATGCGCCGCCTGTCCGACGACGGGCTCGCCGCCCGGATGGGCCAGGCCGCCTACGACCGCTACTGGGCGGCACCGCTGAGCCTGGACGCGCATCTCGACCGCCTCGGAGGGGTCTACGAGACGGTCATGCGCGGGGCCGATGCCCGCGGGCTGGTCGCCGCGGCGGCCGGGCACCCGGTCGCGACCGCCGGGTGACGCGGGGGCCGCGCGCGGAAAGATCGGAAACACCCGCCCTCCCTCGCGTTGATCCGCATCGGCACCTTCAGCGTGCCTCCGTCACGGACGAGCGAGCGACATGGCCGACGAGCAGAAGCAGAACGCGACCAAGCCGGGCTTCCAGCAGGGCAGCGCCAAGCCAGGCGATGACAAGCACCCCGAGAACAAGCAGGAAAAGCTCAGCGAGCGCCTGGACGACGCCCTGGAGGAGACTTTTCCGTCGAGCGATCCGGTCTCGGTGAAGATCACCAAGTAGATATCCGGTCGGGAAAACCCGCGGGGCGGTGTCCGTGCTTAGGAACCGCGCCCTCCCTCCCCCCTCTGCGGGGGAGGGAGGGCGTGTGGGAGTTCTGGACTGCTAAACCGATCGACCGGACAACGATCCCGAACCCGATTGTCAACCCGCAAGCCTCTGCGGGCGGCCTTCAGCCGCCCAACCGATCACGCGGCTTCGAGCAGCCGCCGGGCGATCACCTGGGCCTGGATCTCGGCCGCGCCCTCGAAGATCGACAGGATGCGGGCGTCGCACAGGATCCGGCTCACCGGGTATTCCAGCGCGAAGCCGTTGCCGCCGTGGATCTGGAGGGCGTTGTCGGCGGCCGACCAGGCGACGCGGGCGCCCAGCAGCTTGGCCATCCCGGCCTCCAAATCGCAGCGCTTGCCGGCATCCTTCTCGCGGGCCGAGAAGTAGGTGAGCTGGCGGGCGATGTTGATCTCCACCGCCATCATGGCGAGCTTGTCGGCGACCCGGGGGAAGCTGACCAGCGGCTTGCCGAACTGGACCCGCTCCTCGGCGTAGCGCAGGCCGACATCGAGGGCCGACTGGGCGACACCGATGGCCCGCGCGGCGGTCTGAATGCGGGCCGATTCGAAGGTCTGCATGAGCTGGGCGAAGCCTTTGCCCTCGACTTCACCGAGGAGGTTCGCGGCCGGCACCTCGAACCCCTCGAAGGCGAGCTCGTATTCCTTCATGCCCCGGTAGCCGAGCACCTCGATCTCGCCGCCCGACAGGCCCTGGACCGGGAACGGCTCTTCATCGGTGCCGCGGGGCTTCTCGGCGATCAGCATCGAGAGGCCGCGATGGCCCTTCTCCTCGGGCTTGGTCCGGACCAGCACGGTCATGATGTCGGCCCGGACCGGATGGGTGATCCAGGTCTTGTTGCCGGTTATTTTCCACACATCGCCGTCCTTGACGGCCTTTGTGCGCAGGCTCGCGAGGTCGGACCCGGTGTTCGGCTCGGTGAAGACGGCGGTCGGCAAAATGTCGCCGCTGGCGATCTTGGGCAGGAAGCGGTGCTTCTGCTCCTCGGTGCCGCCGCACAGGATCAGCTCCGCGGCGATCTCCGAGCGGGTGCCGAGCGAGCCGACGCCGATATAGGCCCGGGACAATTCCTCCGAGACCACGCACATGGCGGTCTTGGGCAGGCCCATGCCGCCGTATTCCTCGGGGATCGTCAGGCCGAAGACGCCGAGCTCGGCCATCTTGGTGACGATCTCCATCGGGATGTAGGCGTTCTGCAGGTGCCATTCGTGCGCCTGCTCGACCACCTCGGCCTTGCCGAAGCGGCGCATCTCGGAGCGGATCGCCTCCATGTCCTCGTCGAGGCCCGAGGCGCCGACCGTGGCCGAGCCGCCGCCGTCGCGCATCAGCGCCACCAGGGCGGCGCGGTTCTCGGGGGTGTTGCCCTCGGCGATCAGGGTCTCGACCGCATCGGTGCGGTATTGTGCCACCTCCTTGGCGGTGAGGCCGAGGGAGCCTATGAGGCGGACCATCTCGCCCTGGCTCATCGGGATGCCGGAGAACAGCTGGTCGAGATACTCGCCGGCGCCGATCCGGACGAGGAGCGCCTCGGTCTCGCCGAACCGGCCCTCGGCCTGGAGGCGCTCGGCATAGCCGCCGAGTTCGCTGACCGCCTCGGCATAGGTAGCCAGCCACGCGAGCCCGTGGGCTGCGTGCTGCTGGCCCTCGAGCTTGCCCGCGTCGATCCGCCCGTCCGCGCCGAGGATCCGTGTCCGCACCCGGCGGGTGGCATCGGCCACGAGGGCCTTGGCGGTCTCGCCGGCGGCCCTGGCGAGGGCGGCGATATCCTGCGGCTCGGTCTGGATGGCGGGGGATGCGGACATGGTTCTGACTCGCCTGGCGTTTTCTTGGATCGTGCCTTTTAACGCGTCCGCGGCGCAAGCCGAAGCAGATTTCGTTTGCGGCGTCTTGAACTCAAGTTGAAGACCGGGGACGTGGCAGACGTCGGCTCGACTTGGAATGCCGGATCACATCTGGATTCGAGCGTCCGTTCTCGGGCAACGCTATTTGCCCGAGCGGCGCGTATCCCTCCCCCCTCTGCGGGGGAGGGTGGCCCCTGCGTCAGCAGGGGTCGGGAGAGGGGAGCGACGGTGCAGAACAGGGCGTAGGCCTTCATGGAGCCTGAGACCAATCCGGAAGCCGGGTTCCCCTCTCCCGACCCCCTTCGGGGGCCACCCTCCCCCCTCTGCGGGGGAGGGCGGCGCGATCGCGGAACCGGCGCGTAGCCGGTACGACCAACTGCGTAGCAGACGGAATTGCTACGTCGCGAACAAGTTCGTCTACACGGAGGATGGCTTGAAGATGCTGTTCAACGACCCGGACGGTTCGGAGGAGCAAGCC
>NZ_JAKSYC010000303.1 GCF_022829585.1 Methylobacterium sp. J-026 | reverse complement strand
TTAGGAGAGGCCAGGACCGGAACAATTCCAAAGCTTGCCTTCGAATTTTTGATTCTGACGGCAGCGCGCAGCGGTGAAGTTTTCGGCGCGAGATGGACGGAAATCGGTTTTGAAAGCGCGACATGGACCATCCCGGCCGCTCGCATGAAAGGCAAAAAGGAGCATCGCGTCCCTCTCGGCCCCAGAGCCTTATGCATTTTGCGAGAGGCTGAAGTCCTATCAGCCGGCTCGGACCTTATCTTCGCCGGCGCAAAAGCAGGTCGGCCACTCTCCAACATGGTGTTTACAATGATCCTGCGCCGCATGCGGATGGAGGCGCAGGTCACGGCGCACGGGTTCCGTTCAACTTTTCGCGATTGGGCCAGTGAAGAGACTTCTGTGTCGAATGAAGTCTGCGAAATGGCTTTAGCGCACATTGTTAGTAACAAGGTCGAGGCCGCCTATCGGCGGGGGGACCTCTTCGAAAAACGGCGCAAATTGATGTTGGATTGGGAGAAATTTGCATACCCAATGAACGGGCTCACGTCTAAGGCGTGAGCGAGAACGCGTTTTGTGCAGCGATCGGCACGCCGGGTAGTACCGTATCGAATAAAGTCGAGCGACTTTTTTGGAGCAATCAAGGCGTCCTATATCGATCGCATCACAGCCGGGTGTACTGTCATTCTTCTAACCGCATAAGAGTACAGCGCGCATTTTAGCACCGAGGCACATACGCAAATTTACGCTATTCCCCATCTTGCGCGTTCGATTCCGCATTTATCGACCATACAACTTGTCCAGCAGCGGAACCAGTTGGCTCAATCTTAGACCCATCGTAGATAGCAAATACGAGAGAAGACATAAAATCCCCTCTGTAGAGGCCGTCTTTTTCAGATTCTGGACCTACGTAGGTTCCCAACTTACAGGACTCCATACGAACCATCACGGCGTCATTGCATTTTTTTTCCACCTCTGCCAACAGCCGAGAAACAAACATCTGTTGGTAATCGGTGTATATTTGATCATCGATGCCTATGACAGGAAAAGAATTTTTTTGTGCTTTCTCTATGCTACACAATATCAAGTGTTCCGAGTCTATTTCGGAAATATTACAAGACTTAAGATCTTTTCGTATAAGCGATGTAGCGATTAAATGGAGCCGATCGCCCACTTGAGTCGTAGCAGGGATGATTACAACCTCGCCACCGCAGATATATTCAACGATCTGGTCGATGGACATATATCCGAAGTTTGAGTTGATGCGTGCGAGCGGGTATATGTCAACATCAAACCTACTCGCGGAGGCTACTGCAAGCAATTTTTCTTCGTCAGTTAATGGCAGTGCGTCTGCCACCTCCAGCTGGTTCTTCGCCCAAAGGATCATTTCCGCATCTGTCGCCAGAGGTATCCCTGCTTCTCGTGAAGCAGAACCAGGATACGCCTCCACAACTCCGACAATGTCTTGATCAGTACTCCTCTTAGCCAAGAAGCCTCCGATAGAGAAGAGAGCCAATTCGCGTCCACCACTATGTATGGAGAGTGCCGCCCTGCCCAAAATCCTGCCGCTTTGTGACTTGATTTCTCGCAGCATCGATAGTTGATTATCGAGCAGGCCGATCGCGCTTAAATACCATTCGGCAGCATATATCTGTTTGCCAATTTGCTCCTGACTCCAGTGTGTATAGTGCGGACTATGATCAATCCGGGATCCACTTTGTGTTCGAACGCCGACTTTTACATCAAGCGGTATTACAAGACGCTGACAATGGCGCGAAAAAGCATATTCGTCGGCATTAGCTCCTTTCCGACCGATTTGGTTGATATCATCCGGATCAGGAATTTTGCCGGTCCTTTCCAGAAGTTCCGTAGTAAGAATTTCCCTTCCCTTGGGATTTTTCAGAACGCCTGCTCCATAAAACATGTTCAGTCCCGGGGCTCTTCCGTAAGCAGCAAGGAAGGACGCAGGAACCCTAAGTTTGATTCTGGTTGATACCCAGGAAGGAATATGACCATCTACGGAATGATCATAGGCGCAGAATTCAGCACGTGAATTCATTCCGTTTCTAAATGCAAGTACGTGCCGAACCGCGCCTGACCCAGGTCCGCCCGGAAAATCGGCAGGTCGTGATATGACTGTAACTTGAGAGCTTATCATGAATACAGAAAAAAACCCGATGCCGAATCGGCCGGAAGGAAAGAAGTCTTTATTACTGGATAGTCCCGGGAACAATCTTGTTGCGAGAGCATCTGTCCACAGCGACTTTCCGAATGTTATAAGTGGTCCAGTTAGAACGGCCTCGGTCATTCCGACCCCGTCATCATCGCAAATCAATTCATAATCGCCGGAGTTTGCGTCACGAAGGGCCGACACTTCAATCCGGCCGGGGAAAGGATTTTCTGGCGTCGGTTTATAATCGGGATCAAGAAGCCGCCGCGCTCTGATTGCGTCGGCAGAGTTTTGCAAAATTTCCCTCAACGGGACAAACGGATCATCCCCGTATAACTGCGAGCCTCCAAGCAATTTCGCCAGCCTGGTCGGATCCGAAATTTTAATCGTAGTGTCGATGGGCTTCCAGTGAGCAGTTTTTACGCATCTAGACAAAACGATTGGATCGTGAGCACCAAAAACGCCTTCCGCATGAAGCGTGGAAAGATGCTGCTCGCGCAGGCATTTATTGCAACTCACAATTTCGTCGTGACACACGTTCAGCGACTCGAACGCGAGCCACCAAGCATCCATGTCGACTCGGTCGAAAGGTGCCTTTGACTGAAACACGAGCAGATTGTTTTCTCCAATAACTTGAGCCGGCCTCAAACGCGCCTGAAAGGCCCAGTGATCGGCCGAAACACCATGGGGCCGCGCTAACACGTGCGCCATGGTCGGCGCCCGCCTTTCGTCAATTGCAGCTGCATCGGCGCACCTTAGCAACGCAGCCAATTTAAGCGGCTCAACCGTCCATCGGAATTTTACGCCGGGCGTCATCGGTTGAGAAAGCTCGTCGATAACCCGCTGAATCGGCCAATTGTGGCTGGCGCTGATCTTCCCAATCACCTCGGCATAATCCCTAAGAAGATCAATATCTTCTATCAGATGAAATTTGACAGTGGTATCGCTGGGATCGGTGAATTGCCGGCGTACAAGTTGTTGAGCTTGTTCGGCATGTATTTGTCGGAGAACGTCGAATATCGCTCGCTGCTTAGCACCTTCGGGAGTAGCCAGAGGGTCTCCGTGATAAGGTGCTCCATTTTCGCTGCGAGTCTGCCTGGATAGAGCATCCGCGTATTCCGGCCGTGAGATAAGCTCCTCGCGACCGCCGTCGTATGCGTATATAGCCAATCCAGCGTCATGAAGCAGAAAAGCTGCTCCAAGAATATAAGCCTCCAAGGGATTTAGCGTTAGCTTTTGACCCGCGATAACAGTCGCGACTTCCCAAAGCTGCGTAGCATGCCCTATATCGTGAACAGTCAGGCCGTCTAACACATGGTGAATCTGTTCCAAAATCGGTTTGACCCGCTCGGCTAAAGACCAATATGAAAACGCAAGGTGACGAGAATTGCGGTCGTCTTGGCCATTGCCTAAATTGCCGAAGGCCGCCTGCCACAGTCCAGTTGCCTCTGTCAGTTCGCGGTAATCCAAGCGGAAGCTCCTAAGTACCTAGATCAAAATTGCTCTTGCTGCCGACGCGTCGCGGATTAAGTCTCGTTTCGAGACGACTTATCGCCCGCGGTTCTTCCATTGGATGAGTAAAGGCGCAGATCTGTCAAGAGGAGTTTGGCGCGAGAGATGAAAGCGGTTGAAACGAAAGGGCTTTCTGTATCTCTGTTTGCTGCCGCAGAGAGCCCTTTCGCGGTCGGGTAAATCTCCTGAGGGTTGGTGAGTAGGGCCTAACAAACCCCACGGCATATAAGTGCAGTAAGTAGGCTTCCTTCTAAGGTGCCAATCGGCTGCTTCAAGGGAACCCTCTAATCGCAATGGAATGGCGGCAAAGGTGCTGCTAACGCCGCTGGACACGGCTGGACTTGCGCCTCTGTAGGCATTCTGTGAGGCCGCTCGTTTCCGCGATACCGGAAGGAAGGATTAAATCCCGTAGCGCACGCCATTTGAAAATGGGCGCGTTTGCCTTCGAGCCTCCCCCGCAAAGATGGAGAGAAGCCAAGCCATTCCGTGATTGGGGTATTCGCGGAGCGCCAATTCCCCACATGAAAGCATCGTTGTGAGGGTTGCAACCTGTGTTGGCAAAAAAAGGCCAGCAAATGGTGGGAAATCGTCCTTGGCGGATTGCGCCCACGGTTACGGCGGCTTTCGCTTTTCGACTTTCGAGTCACGAAATTCGCTATTCAATCGATGGTGGATAATAAAACCGGAAAACAATCGCCCAATCCGATAGTTATAGTTCCTAAGTTACGGCACTAACTGCATATTTGACTTGCTAAATTTGATGTGGTAAAGTATAATTGCGGCAGATGTTTGCCGATAGATGCTAAAGAGAGATGTTTTAAATGACGAATGCCGTGATTGATTTTCCTCGGTCATCTGCAGACTGCTTGATGAGACTGAAGGAAGTACTGAGAGTTGTGCCGATCAGCCGCACGACATTCTATCGATGGATCAAGGAGGACAAAGCGCCCTCGCCCATCAAGGCGGGACCAGGGATCAGCCTTTGGCGGCGGAGTGAAATCGAGGCGATGGTGCGTCGCTGGGAAAATGAGCGGTGATGCCCAACTAAACATAAGAACAAAACGCGAACAAGCTGTTTCGCGGGATGCTTTCCAGTCGATTTTGCGCGCTCAACCAGCGTGACCAATGAGGTATCTAATGCCGCTTTTCCGTAAGCGCTCCAACCGAGAAAATGGGATTTCAACGTCGAAAAAGAGGTTAGCAGCCGTGAGCAAGCCCGATACACAGCGGAAATTGGCGTCAGAAGACAGTGTACACATGTATTTCAGAGATATGCAATTTGAGGGGCTCGTAGATCAAGCAACTATGCTCAAACTTTATCCGACGCACAGCGAAATCTATAGACGTGTGGAAGGTAACTTACAAAACAAACACCATACTCGTCCCGAGCTAACGATGCATCGTAAGATTATCAAAGCAGTACCAGACATATTTGATTACAGACCTCTCCCGCTATACGACACAGTGCGGGTGCTCAAGGACTTCGAGACGGCGGATAAGGCCAATAAGAGGCGTAAATCGCTCGTCAAGTTTTTGCATAAATATTTGCCCGGTGAAGTATCTCTCGCTTCTGCCCTTGACGCCTGCAGTGCAGATAGCCGGTGTCGGCTGCTATCTTGTCCGGTATGCATGCGAGCACTGAGGCGATGGGTCTGTGGGCAACTCGCGCCAATTGTTGCCGAGAACCCTGAGAAATGGACTTGCGCCACGCTTATACCTGAAAGACATCGCCACAGCGGCGGCACGCTGCATCAGTTCGATCCGCAGCATCTGATTGACGCATTGCGTAAGGCCGTGAAGAAATACGGGCCTTGTGACGCAATTGTTTTTGGCTCTATCGATTACAGCGAGGAGATTAGTGGCAATCCCGCCGGAGGGCCGGTAACTCGGGTCTGGTGTCCAGAACTTTCCGTTATGAGTAATATATCCGTCGCCGATTGGAGACTCATCAAGATTTGTTTAGAACAATACTTTCGGCGATCGCCCAACGTACACGCGCCAATTCGTGTTGAGGCCCTTCGAACGAAGCACCTTAGTTTGCTGAGACCAATATCGTACCGGATCAAGGCGACCTATGACACCCGCTTCAAAAACACGTACCGAAAAGGCCAGCCGTCACCTCAGGTCCGTGGATCCACAAGACAACGCAAGCCCATGCGTATGCATGGGAAGATGCAGGCCGAACTCGCCTCAGCAATGGCAAGGTGGAGGAGAAAGGACCGTTTAGTGTTGATCGGGCTGAAAGGGGTTAAGAAGAGCATCGTGCGTACTAAGTTGGCACGATAGTGAAAAGGCGGTTGAAGTTAACTCAGCCGCCGGCCTGACCTTCCGCACGTGGTTAGGCTGCGTGCGGAATACCTAGTTGCGCCCAAGGACCTTCGCTCGGTCCGAAGCCGATGCCATGGGGCCGCTGAAGCGTTACAATTTAATTAAAGGTCCCACGTGGGACCTCTGGAGGTGTCGCCCATGATGCGTTTCTCGGCCAAATATCGTCGGCCGCAGGCGGGGAAAGCTCCTCCGCCTGCCGCGGAGCAGATCACACAATTAATGAGCGCAAAAATCGAGGATGCTCAACGCGCGGCTCGCGCCTATGAGGCGGGGGAGGGCAAACAAGAGCAGACGATGCAAACAATCATGCAATGCGCGTATGAACTCTACGAGCATATGTCAGAGGACGAGGAAGCAGAAGCTGTTTTGTCGGGCTGGCTCAAAGAAAGAAAGATTCGCATCACGAAGAATACGCCCAATAAATTCGTTCCGCTGTTAAAATTCATTGCACCGAAGATACCGAAGCAAACGATCGGGCGCTCTGCGTCAGTATTGACATACGCAACCCAGAACGAAGTTTCCTTTGTGGAACTTCACGATTTCATAAGAGACAACGGAGGGATCGTTAGCTGCGACAAGGCTGCACGCGAGTCACTTAAGCCAAAACGGCTCCAGAAAGCAGCACAGAGAGATGATGAGAGGTTAATTCAACTTCGTGAGCAAGGCCGGACGCTTTCAAGCGTAGAACTGATGCAAACGCTCCCTGAGGGCATTTCAAGCTGCCTTATCGAGAAGCAAGAAGGCAAAATCGTTCTTCTTGCAGTCAAAGCAGCGACCAACGTCTCGGGCTACGCTCCGTTCGATACGAACGACGAGTTCGGTTAGACGAAACGTCTCATCGTTTTCCGGCTTACCTAGCCTGGAACGTCCGTTCAAGTCGAATTAGGTCGTCGTGCGGTCGGCGCCCAAAAAGGAACCGCCCGCTTCCTTTCAGGTCCGCCGCTTATCGCGCCGATCGGCGTCCAAATCGCGGTCTGGATACCTTGCGTCGCTTGATGGATGCCTGTCATTCCCGCGAGAATATGGTGTTGCGGTTGGCGCGTTTGCGGCTGCCTGAGCGATGTCGCTCCTCAGTGCGGCGCAGTGGGCGCAGCCGCACGCACGAGCCGTCGTTCAGCCACTGGCGGCTGCGTGGCCGGTGCCTTTGTGGGACCTTGAGCCCCTCGCGTCGCCAAATGCGCTGACCCGATCCTTGCCCACCGGCCGGCCCGCTGCCTGCAGCAGCGCGGTGACGTAGCGATAGCTGTAGCGCCCATACTCAGAGGCCAAGGCGGTGATGGCGCGCGTCAGCCCATCTTCGTCGGCAGGCGTGACGTTCCGAGAGGCCGTACCTCTCCTGGATCGCCGCCACTGCCTGCCGGCGTCGCACGGGGGCTACAAGTTTCTTGAAGCAACGTCCGCTAGCACCTGCTTCTCCAAAGACAGGTCCGCAACGAGCGGGCGCAACCGCGCGTTCTCACGCTCCAGGTCCTACATCTTCCGCGCCTGATCGACCTGGAGGCCGCCGTACTCCTTGCGCCACCGGTAATAGCTCGGCTCGGAGATCTCTGCCTCTTTGCACGCTAGCGCTAAGCTTCTGCCTTGGGCCGTCTGCACCTCGATCTGGCGCAGCGTCAGCATAACCTGCTCCGCGCTCGTCTTCTGACCTCACCCCATGTCCGACTTCTTCAGTACTGGCTGATCCTCTCAAAAACCCCGCTCCAAAGCCAGCCGGTCAGGTCAACACCGAGGTACACTCCCACGTTACGTTAAAAATGTGCTCAGCCAAATCGCTGCTTCACATAGTCGGTAATCGACGAGCCGGACAGCTCTGTGGTCGCATTTCCGCCACGCACGAAAAATCGCTGCAAGTTGCCGTCCTTCAAGAAAGCTGCCTTAGGTCCCTTTTCACACCTGATCGCCAGGACTCGACCCGCACCCTCGTCTTGGAAATGGGGATGAACGTATGGAAGGAACACTTCTCCAATCCGATCCTTGACCAAATTCACCAAATGCAGGCCGTACTTATCCTCGTTCTGAAACCCATCAGCATCAAGCCCTAATACTTCCCCGTCATCGGCGACACCAATCAGGAGCGTTCCACCTTTGGCATTCAAAAAACCTGCAATCGTCTTGAGAGCGGCAACCTGAATTTTGTCATCGACCTGACCAGTGTGAAGATTCATTCGAAAAGTCGATTTAAACTCGACGGCTCCCGTTTCACCGCCCGCGATGAGATCGACGATGGCAAGGGGTACTGTGCTAGTTGTGGGAGGGGAGCCAACCGTCAGCATCTGCCAAGCCTGACGGATCACATCGGCCATCCGAATCCGTCGCTGCACCAGAAATTCCTGATATGGCAACTCCCACCACAAATGCGGCAAAGCGTGCCAATTGTAGAGACGATCACGCTCGGCAGCGCTCAGAACATGGTCGAGCATGGGTACATACTCGCTAGGCGCTTTCTTGCCAATTTTAATGTTTGCCGGCCACTCCACGGCGGCAAAGTTGGCGATCTGATTAATCTGCTTCAAATCATCAATTCCTAATTGTTCGAGATAGCCTCGTGGGAATAGATGATGCTGTTCGAGCGACGCTTTAGTACCTTTTACAGCAGGGTCTACGAGTGACGAGATTTTAAGGGGGCTGAAGAGCGCGTTTGCGTCTAGCTTGATAAGAGCGGCTTGATACGCGAACAGGGAAGGACTACGGGACGCAGAAGTTGCAAGCTGGCTTGGCAGCGTGATTGTCCAGTAGTCGCCCGTTAGCGTAGTCACGCAGAGCTCACGCAAACGCGCCAAGTACGCAGCGCCGCCAGGTAGGTCGCGAATTAGCGAAAGGTCACTCTCAAACCGAGTTTCAGGTGAGTTCGTATATCTTCCAGTGAGCGCGGCCATAAAGAAAAATTCAGAGATTGCTTGACGCATAGATGTGCGATCGATTTCGTAATCCCGCAGACCGATAAGATACAAACTGTAGCTAAATATGATTGTATTTCCGGAACTTATCATTTTTTCGCTGCGATAACCAGCAAGCCGAAGACTATCTAGGAAATGGTGCCAGTTAGCGAGGTTAAGAGCGGCCTTTTGGCCAACCTGCATTGAGGCAAATTGGGCCTCTCTACGTTCTGGATCATGAAGCCCCGTCTTCGCGTCGCGTCCACGAAGCGCGCTATAGACATTCTCTAAACGCGCTCGTTTCAGGGAAAGCCCCACGGTGACGCGGAGCAATTGATCGGGCGAGGGTTTGATGAAATGATTGAAAGGGGATGCTTGACCGTCCGAGGGACGTGTCGCTGCCAATGCAAAAGACTCTAATTCAGCTCGCCCCTCATCCCAGAACACCGACATCAACGTCATGATAAAGTCGGCTTGGTTGAGGGCCTTGCCTTTTCCATTGATTCGGACAAACACCTCCGCGATTGTTTCTTCGTCAACGCTTGGGGATAGCGTCAAAGCGACAAAGCTATAGTGAAGCAGATTCCTGAGATGATCGATTGCTTGCTCGATATGCTCAGCTTCGTCGTCAGATATTTCCCGCCCCTCTCGCAAACCATTTAGAAATTCCTTCCGATACGCGCTTGGCTTGAAATCCGGTTGCCACAACATAGAAATGTCGGGGATGAAAGCCTTATCTTTGCGGATCGCGGCGTCCGCGACATCGAATCGTCCCGACAAGGGGTTAAATGCAATCTGGATCTTTTCTTTCTTAAAATTTGAGCGGAGTACTTCGGCCCCTTTGACGACGGCATAAAGCGAGGTCAGCCTTTGCTGGCCATCGACGATTGCTAGTTTTGGAACAGCTTGCGCATTTTTCACGCCTATGCCTTTGAGGCCACTGCCAACGCCAGTCTCCCAGAAAAGCAAAAATCCTGCCGGATATCCACGATAAAGAGAGTCAAATAGGTCGCGAACATTGACATTTGGCCATACAAAAGGCCGCTGCAGCTCAGGAAGTCCGATTTTTCCGAGATCAATATCCTCAATTAGCGCCATAAGGGGATAATTACTCGTGGTGAATAGCGCCAAAGTCGACCCCTTTATTTTCGGAAATGTTTCTTCTCATCATCGATCGCTCAGCCGTACCCTGTCGCAGAGCTGGCTGGAGGCTCGCTTTCACCTGACAGCCTAATCCGAACTTCCTGGTTTGAGAACTGCAAGCCTCCGCCCATTAACAGCAACAGCTGATCGTTTCAGCTCTCCAGCTGCGGGTACCAATTTGCGCATTCGCTGCTGTAAATTCGTCGTCTTTATTTTGGAGGATCTTCGTTTCGGATCACATCAAGCAAGTGGTTTGAGATTGCCGAGCCTGGCGCGACTGAGCCTAGACTATGCTGTGTGGTTTCGCTGGCCGGCCGCTTCATGTATCGTGCGACCTAGGAAAATGAGGATCAGGTCCGTGACGGCCTGCGGCTGGTCCTGCTGCACCCAATGACCGGCACCCTCCACAAAATTTTAGGGACCTATATACGTGTGTGACCTAACGGCCGCTCAACGGCGCCATGCAGGCTCGCCATATTGATTAACGATCCAGTCTGCGATGGCTGCGGCTTCCGCATGCCGACGAGCTGCTGTCATTGCTTTCCAAGCGGAAGTGATTGTTTTATATATTCCTCTTGATCCTTTGTATGTTGCGTAAGGCAGACCATTGTGAGATAGATATTTATATCTTTTGCTGTTAAGTACACTTGCAACTCGATGCGCCGCGATAGTTTTATTGTTTTTGCTGGCGGCTTCCATAGCGAGCTTAGCGATCAAATTGTAGTGCGGTCGCATTGCTAGGGTCCAGTGAGACTGCCTGCTAGGGGTAGTTTAGACGTGAAACGCGTATTTCTGTTCCAAACCGTCGTCGCAAATCGTCAACTTCGCTCGGCTCGCAAGCGATCGGCAACGCTTCGACGCCATGATCCCGCATCCATGCGAAGCGGTGTCGTCCGTTGGTGAAGTCGGCCGCCTCGTCGGTCATCCCGACCACCGGCATCCCGACCCACTCCCGCGTCGTCACGAACCACTCGCCAAACCCTACGTACTTGTAGCGTGAATTCAGAGCGCCGGGTGGAAGGTAGGCCTCCGCATCTAGTCGCCACGCGGCGTCTAGGGAGCGCACGTCAACCCATAAGGCGACATCGCAAGGAACGCCGGGCCGGCGCCGTCGCCATTCATCCTTCCACCGTACTATCCGCTTCTCCATGCGCGCCAGCATCGCCCACGAAAAAGCCCGACGCTAGGCCGGGCTCTGTTACGCTACAGGTTGGCGGTTAAGGCGCTTTGCACCTAGGTGCAGCAGCGTCCATGCCCGCAGACAGACTCGACGCGGCCGAAACGGACACGCTTATACGGGCGGACACGGTGGCAGCGCCGCTTCGGGCGGTGGTGGTAACGGGTGCGCTTGTCCATTGATGGCTCCAATAGCCCCGAGTTGAACCAAGCGCGTGCTGGTGATATACCTCCGCTCGGTGACGAGGTGGCGGCATCAGCCGATACGCCTTGATGACCGGATGGCAGCGGGGCTTTCCCTGCCATCCGGTCGGCCTACCCGGCGGGTCCGTCTCAGAGTTGAAGCCTCTGATTCGGGCCGCCGGCCTCAGGCAAGATTTCTGTACACCACCCCGGTCTTCAATACAACGGGCACTCGCTTTTCAACCGCGAGTGTGCAAATCCTATCCTCAGAAACCGAGGAGAAGGACATGACGGACCGCGCGCTTGCAAACGCTGTGGCGAAGCGCGATTTCGCCAGCGACGAAATTGAAAGCCTTACTCAGCGGATCAGCGCTCTTCGACAGGAAGTGCGCGAGGCCGAAGCGTTCATATCGGCTTGGCATCAGTTCGCAGGCGTCACTCCCGTTGAGACTGCGTTTACCCGATCTGAAGCTGCGCAGCATCGAGCCGGCTCGCATTCAATCAGCGCAGACGGTTTAGCGCAGGCAAGTCCGCTTCGCCGGACGCGGGTACCTGGGAATCCGAAGAAAGAAGAGGTCGCACGTGTTGCGCGTGAAATCATCGAGGAGCGCGGTGAGCCCGTTCTCCGCTCCGTACTGATCCAAGAACTTGCCAATCGCGGTTTGAGCGTTCGGGGGGCAGACCCGGAAATGGTGCTCTCGACGATGCTCTGGCGCGTCCGTGATACGTCGGGCCTCGTTCGCCTTCCAACTGGAGGTTATTGGGTCGCTGATCGCCCACATGAGTCTAGCGGCTATGCGCCCGGTAATGATGCCGAGGTAGCCAAAGATGAAGGCGCCCAATCAGAGCGGCCCGACGATGGCGATGGAGCCGAAGACCTGGCGCCTGATCACAACAAGAAAGTGCCGGTCACATCCCTCGATAGGGTGATTGAAACGCCGCCGGTGCAGCCGCCTCACATCACCTACGCTGGGCGTCGGAACGATTAGTTGCCCGGCTTGCGGGGGCGCTTGGCGCCCGGTTTAGGCGCTGCTTTGACATCAGGCGGTTTCTTCTGTTTCGCCCGCTCAACGCTTTCCTCAACCTCATTCGGCCTCGTGCCGATAAAGCGCTCCAGTGCCTCCCCAAAATCCATATCGAGCCCGAACGGCGGCTCCGTCTTGCGATCCTCGGCGCTCACGCGATCAATACCTTGTAGCGCAGCCGGCCTTCCAAGCCGCTGAAGATCGCATTCATGCGGTTGGTAACGCCCATGTCGCGGTGGTTGAAGCGCCACGTCATCTCAGCGGCGTACCGGCTCAGGTGCTTCGGGCTGACCCAGTGGTGGATGCCGATGATCTGCCTCTTGAGGATTGCCCACACGCTTTCAATCGAGCTGGTATGGAGGCAGTAGCCCGCACGTACTCGCCCGCCCCGTGGTTGACCGTGTGGTGCATGAAATCCTTGCCCAGGCCAGTGTATGCGCCGTGCTCGTCCGTCATCAGGGTTGAGCCCTTGGCGACGTTCTCACGCACAATGGTCTGCACCGTCTGGGCCTTGAGGTCCGTCACAACGGCTGTGCGTAGCTCGCCTTCGCGCTCGATAATCCCGAGCACGATCGCCTTGCCGGCGCCGCCCTGCGTGCCGCCCTTGCGGTCCTTGGCGTGCTTGTTCTTCTCTTTGCCGCCGACGTAGGTCTCGTCCGCCTCGACTGTGCCCTTGAGCGGCGCGTTGAACGACTTGGTGCGCGCGGCGTGCCGCAGACGGTGCAGGACGAACCACGCCGATTTCTGAGTGATCTTGAGGTCTTTGGCGAGCGTCGTGCTAGCAATGCCCTTCGGATGGTTCGTGATGAGCCAAATCGCCATGAACCACTTGCGCAGAGGCAGTTTGGTATCCTCAAAGATCGTCCCGACCTTGATCGAGAACCGCTTGTGGCAGTCGCCGCACTTGAACGTCTTGCTGTCTGAGAACGAATAGATGCGATTGCCGTTGCAGTGCGGGCAGAACTTACCGTCGCGCCAGCGGATCGCGCGGAAATGGTCAACGCACGTCTGCTCGTCGGGGAACGCCGCCATCAGGTCGAACAAGCTGTCGAACTTCGCGAACACGGGCGGCCTCCGTCTATGCGAGAAACCTACGCCCCCGCGGCGTCTGGGTCAAACACGTATATAGGTCCCAAATTTTACCCGCGGGAATGGCCGCAAATCCGCGTGCTCGTGCGCTCCAGTGCGCCGGGTGTCTGAAACCGCATCAGTCGCTGCGCCTGGCCGCGAACAGCGCCGACACCTGAATCCACCGTCCAACGAGCCGCTCGAGGTCGCGAACGAGGCCCCCATCCATGCGGCACCGGTAATCTAGAGGTCAAAATCCGACGCTTGGTACCCATTCGTGCCCGGCGCCAGGTGGTTTGCACGTCCTCATGCCTGAGCCATGATCGGCGGGATTGGGGAGGAACAGCCATAAAGGCGATCCAGGACCACTACCCGCCGAACTTCGCCTAATGCTACGGCTGCGGCCCGGCAAATCCCCATGGCCACCACCCAAAAAAGCTTCCTGCTGGGCGACCGGACCGAAGCCCACTTCACCCCGGACAAGATCTACAGCGGCGGCGTCCCGGACGACGTCTACGGCGGGATGATCGCCTCGCTCCTCGACTGCCATGGGACCGCTTCAGCAGCGGCATTCGCCTATCGCGACCGGGGGCGGGTTATGGGTGACGACGGCGCGCCCATCCGGTTCGTGACTGCCTCTCTGCAGATCGACTTCCGCAAGCCGACGCCGCTCGGTGAGGAACTGCTCATCACGGGCACGCTCAAGTCCTTAGACGGCCGGAAGGCGCAGGTGTCGCTCTCGCTTTCGGCGGCCGGCGTGGAGTGCGCCTATGGTGAGATGCTGGCAGTCGAACTCAGGGCCTGAGGTCTGCGACAGGCCGGAGACGCTCCACACGAGGCGGTACCAAGCGCCGGATTTTGACCACTAGCAGCGCGCCATGGAAGCCGGTTCGGGCGTACTTCGCCGCGTAAACGCCGAGTTCTCGATCCGTCAGCCACGCACAGGTGGCGCGCTCGCCCGCCGGCATCTCTGGCGCAATCGGCTCAGGCATGCTCCGGCCAATATCCATTCGGTGACGTCACGGCACGCACGCATCTGGCTCAGGCGCCTAGACTCGGCACCGTCGGCCGCCACCAACTCGCGTCCCTCGTGAGAAACATGATCGTCTCGGATTGGGTACAACAAAGCACGCTCGATTGAGCCACGGCACCGGCTGCCGGCGTCGGCCCGAGAAAGCGGCCTTGTTCCAACGTATTGGCGTAGAGCGACAGCTCGAGGCCGTCGTGCCAGAGGCGTTTGATCAAGTCGCCGCGCCGCCCGTGGAACACATACAGAAGTTGCGCTTCCGGTTTCGGCGGAAAGAGCAATTTCAGGCCAATGTTTGCTTCGAGCCCTTCAAGCCGGTCGAAATCTAGGACATTGCCGACCGTGACAGAAAGGGATGTGGCAAGGAAGTGCCTAAATTCGCGAGAGAACGAAATCGAAGATAGGCTTGAACACAACGAGATGCTGAGCCGGGATTTGCGGCACGACCTCAGACGCAAACCTAAGCTTGTCACCATTGAATTTGATCCAGCCAGCCCTGTCGTTCACATCCACTGCAAAATGTTGCTCGATGCCGGGAGCATCTTTCAATAAAAGCTCAATGCTCAGCCGCGACTCCCCTTCGAAAGTCCGGTTGGTGTTAGAATTCCATACTTGGTTGCGGACGCTCAAGCCGTTCGATACCGGCAGAAGCATCGCGTACCCTTCGAAACTCCGATGTTTTACGGTAAGGCATTTCTCGATGTCGGGCTCTATGAGTTCACCAAGTTGCGACCAATCTTGGTAGGCACCATCGAAATCGAATAGCGCGAAGAATTTTCGCCCGGGATTTCCTTGATAGAGAGACTGCCGCTTCATTAGGTTGCGCAAAAACGCACAGTCGAATGCCTGTACGATTTCAAAAGGGCATGTTTGTCCTGGAAATAGATTTATCCAAGCAGATCTAAGAATAAATACGTCCGAAATACCTTCAGTGAAAAGTACAGGTCCAGTTGTATTGTCTAGTAATCTCTCGATGTTAAGCGCGGCCTCTTTCTCGGAGAAGATGATCAGACCCGCCGACAGGGATTTGATCAGCTCACCTTTGTCCTTCTCCTGCGCCTCGGTTCTTACACCGGTGAATTCGATCTGCCTGATCCTGCACTCAACCTTCGCGGCGATTGTCGAGGCGCTGTGACTGCTCATCAGGATGTGGTTCGTTCGCGCCCCGTGATTTGAGATTGCAAGCGTCTGATGAAGAAAGTCGAACTGCCACTCAGGATGGAGGAAGGCGTCTGGTTCATCCAGCAGCGTAATGCATTCGCGATCCTTGAAAAGCTCGGAAATCGCGAAAAGGTAGACGGACTGGAATTGCCCGTCGCTGAAGGCGCGCGACGAAACCTCAGTGTTGGCAGCCAAACGGACCGGGATCGAGATATCCGCGATCATGTTGAGCGCCCGCAGCGCATTAAACTGACAAAACACCTCGTCTGACGGCAGAGTGTCGAACACCTTACGGTATTTGGCGACATCGATACCAAGCTCGTAGGTATCACTATCGCGATCATAGAGTGAAGCTGGCGAGAAATCCTCTGTGATGCAGCGCATTAACTGGTCAAGGAACGTACGGGCGATTCCTTTCACGCCCCAGAACAGCTGCCCATTATCTAGTGGGTCATATTGCCGGGTCTTATGCGCAACCACTGGCCTGCGGAGCTTCAACCGAGTGGTGCCGCCCGTCACCTCAATCCCAAGCTTGGTGCAGAGAAAGCGCCGCGCCTGTGAAGCCTCCGGAAGCATCAGCATCAATGCTACAAGTAGGGTCTTGTAATCCGGCCCGATGCCAATGAAGCGCGGGCTTGCGGCAACATTGGCCTTTTTCACCGATCGGCGATAGCTGTCGCGATATCGACGGATCAGCGCAGCAACCGTATTGTTCTGGCCGGAATAGTAGACGATCACATTTGCCGGCATTCGCGTCTTGCCGAGCTGTTTTCGCGCGACGCCATTGATAGACATCTGCCGGCTAAACCAACGGAGCGTCGTGGTTGCACCGCCGATATCCCATGCGACCTCGTAGTCGAAGTCGGGGCCGGGGCTACTCACTTTGAAACCGTAGATGTGATCGAATATCTCAATCAGAGCTTCAAGGAAATTGGATTTCCCCGAGCCGTTCCTGCCGACAAAAATGTCGATGAAATGATCGCCCTCGAAGTTCAGTGAAAAGTCCCGGAGGTTCTTGTACTGACTGATGAAAACCGAGTTCAGGCGCATCAGGCTTATGCCATCAACTTGGAAGTTATAGCGTTAGCGATTTTGACCTCAGCTGCTAGCGCCGTCGAAAGCTGCTTCTTAAGTAACTCGCAAAGACTTGAGAGCTCCGAGAACTTATCCAAAATGCGCTGTTGTTCCGGTTTGGGCGGTAGAGGAATCGGAAATGCGCGAACAACCGTCATGTTCACTCTAGGAGCCGCGCCACCAGTCGTCATTTCCCTCGCATAGTCGGTCGTCCACGGTGCGTTGAGGACAAGCTCGAGGAACGACGGAAGAATTGAGTCATTTACCCTTATCAGCATAAGCCGCTGTCCCAGACATAGTACTGTTCCTTCTGGGATGCGACATGCAACTCCCAGGATGCCGCCCTCCCTTTTAAACAGAATATCTCCAGGCCTGGGCTTCAGTCGTTCTATCCGCTCAATGAATGTTTCTTCCGAAACGTAGTTTGGCTTTCTGAGGTCTAGATACCCCGGCATGATCTGCTCGGATTTTGCGCACAGGTAGCCTTCGGTTGTCCATTTGGGTGTCGTGTGTGGACAGTCGACTATGTGGCTTGAAACACGGCTCAGCGGCTCAATTGTCCAGCATACTGGCAGCGAAAACTTCTTTGCACGAGTGGCATATGCTTTCGTGTCGTACGTTTCAGCGGCTGCGTCTGGTCTGAGCCGCCTCTGGTTGGAACAATCTTCATTCCGATCCTGTCGTGCGAGTTTGCCCGTCACCGCGAATTGCAGGATTGTTTGCTTCAGCTGGTCGATGCTGGCTTCCGTGGTGAAAAGCGTGTCGAAATGTGCCTCGATGCGCGCCCAGTTCTTAGTCAGCTCCTCGGCGTTCCGGCTTCTGGTCAGCGTTGCGAGGAGATTGCTAACCAGTAGCTCATGCGCCTCAATTGCACGGTAGCTCTCGGCTTCCAGTGCGTCGCACAGGGTCATTAGTTCATCGACTTTCTCGAAGATACGACGCTGCTCCGCGAGGGGCGGAAGGGAGATTGGAGCAGCTCGAGCCTTGTCTGTGCCAAGCCGAGGCAGGTTCATACCATGCGTCGAATTCGTCGCCAGATCGATAAAGAAGGGGGATTTCAAGAAAAGGCGCAAATACTCCGGTGTCAAACCAGGAAAGGCCCGAATGGGTACCATCTCCGTTGTACAGACGCCCGGCTCATCAGCGATAATGACTTTATCGAGGTATGGTCGAAGTTTCCCATAAATAACGTCGCGAGTATCAAAGCGATTTTTCTGACTTTGGTATGGACGTTCTGCGTGCCGAACTCGTTCAATTAATCGGGAGGTGCCCTTCTCAATATCCTCTAGTTCTAGTACCCAAATCTCCGGTGCAACATCGCCGGGATCGGCCTTTTCTGTGTCGCCATAGTTGGTCACTAAGCCTAATCGTGCCCAAGCCCAAGAATCAGGGATGGCGAATGGCCAGACATTGCCGTTTGTCGAAGTGACCTGTGGAACTACCTTCTTCGAAGTAGGGCCGCGTTGATCAGTTCGATGGCGCGTCTTCAATAAAGCTGACGCGGGTTCATCATCGGCTTCCTGCGGAACCAGCACCCCCCGTACCGCTAGATCCAGAATGAGCGAACGCAGCTTCTCGATGCCGTAGAGGCTGAACTTCTTCGATCGGCCACGGCCAGCTGAGGAGCGACGTTCAATCGCGCTTGTCCAGACGTCGAGATTGCCAGTCAAAATATCTGCAATGCTTGCCACACCGCTCACCGTGATAGGGCTGCGGAGAGGGTAGCCCTCAGCTCGTCGCGCAACGATTGGATGGCGTCTCGCGTTTCGCCATAAGCGAGCAGCAACTTTTCGGTATCATGCTCCACGGTAGCAGCCTGATAGGGGTTCTTGCGATCCAAATTGTAACCGTTGGCCGCTATCTCATTTGCACCAACTCTCCAAGCCTGCGAGGTTGGCTTGCGCGCCTTGAAGCCATCCGCTTCGTTACCCCACCAATCTTGCTCAGCTTGAAACTCTTCAAACTGCATTGGTCTGGTTTTACTGTAGCTGTTCACGCCCTCCGGATAGGGGTGCTCGTAGAACCAAATATCTTTGGTCGGTACGCCCTTGGTGAAGAACAAAATATTAGTCTTGATGCCGGTGTAGGGAGCGAAGACGCCGTTCGGCAATCGCACGATCGTATGCAGGTTGCACTCTTCCAAGAGCTGCCTTTTCAGGGTCGATTTCGTGCCTTCTCCGAAGAGGAAACCATCCGGCAGCACCACAACCGCGCGGCCCTGCGCACGCAGCAGCTTGATGATCAGCGCCATGAAAAGGTCAGCCGTCTCTCGCGTGCGCAGATGCGTGGGGAAATTGTTCTCGATGCCATCCTCCTCCATGCCGCCGAAAGGCGGGTTGGTGGCGATGACATGAACGCGATCCTTGTCGCCGTAATCTCGATACGGCTTCGAAAGCGTGTTTCCGTGCTTGATGCCCGACGGCGTATCGATCCCGTTGAGGATCATGTTCGTCACGCAAAGCATATGGGGAAGCGCTTTCTTCTCCACCCCCCGAATAGTTCGCCTGAGCGTTTCCTCCTCAACTGCCGACCTCACCAGTTTCCGCTTGTGTTCGATGGTGCATGACAGAAAGCCGCCTGTACCGCAGGCCGGATCGAACACGATCTCATTTAGTTTTGGACTCAGTCGGTCGATGATGAATTTTGTCACGGCACGCGGGGTGTAGAACTCCCCGGCGTTGCCCGCGCTCTGGAGGTCCTTGAGGATCTGCTCGTAGATCGCACCAAAGGTATGTCGGTCTTCACGGCTGTTGAAATCAATCTCGTTGATCTTGTTGATCACCTGGCGAATCAGCGTGCCGTTTTTCATGAAATTGTTCGCGTCTTCGAAAACATCACGAACCACGGACGCCTTGTGCCCTAGATCGCCAGGGGGCGGGACTAGGGTTTTTAGCTTGGGGAAAAGTTGCAGGTTGACGAACTCAGCGAGTCTTTCGCCCGTTAGCCCCTCCTTGTTAGCCGCCCAGCTTCGCCAGCGCAGATGTTCCGGCAAGGGGGACTTGTAGTCGTCCTCCACGAGTTCAAGCTCAGCTTCCCGGTCATCATAAATTTTGAGGAAGAACATCCAGACCATTTGGCCAATGCGTTGTGCATCGCCATCGACACCGGCGTCTTTGCGCATGATGTCCTGAATGGACTTGATAATACCTGAGATATTGCTCATTCGTTCGACGCCTACCCGTAAATCTGGTCTTCTAGTTCTTTGAGGGCCTGCTCGTACTTCGCCTTGCCGCCAAACGAACCATTAATGATTTCGATCGGGGTCCCGATATCCGCAAAGGGCCTCAGGCGAAGCACCTTTGGTTCCTCAATCGTGGTTATGCCCTCATCAGCGTATTTGTCGAGCAGTCCTTCAAGCACCGCGCGGGCCTTCTCGCTGTACTTCGCGAAGTAGTTGCGCTTTTTGACTTTTTCGGCGCGCTCCCGGCGCGTCAAAGGCGGCTGGTCATAGGCAATATGGCAAAGGAGATCAAAATCGCCGACGTCCTTGCCGACCTCCTCTGCCAGATTGGGAAGCAAGATGCCGTGCTCTTCCAACTCGTCGATGATCGCCTTTTTGCGATCGCTCGCGCGCCATTTCTGGATGAATTGATCCAGCGATCGATATTCTAAGACGATCTGCTTACGGGCAAAATCGCGGTAGGATTCTGTGATCAGCTTACCATCGGGTCCAACATATTCGATACGCTCAGCTATGATCTGGGCATCCACCCCGCTAATTCGAATTTTGGTAATACCCGGTTCGTCGTCTGAGCCGCCGCCGTCGGGATAGTCGCCATCTTCCGTCCCTGGGTCAGGCGGGACAGGACCATCATCCGTGCCGGGCTCGTAGATGACGACCGGCTCGCCATCGAACGCTGGATCTCGAAACAGCTCGGTTGCCTTTTTAAAGTCCATGATCGTGAAAAAAAATTTGTTGTTTTCCTCGTCGATCCGCGTGCCACGCCCGATAATCTGCTTAAACATGGTCATGGAGTTAATCGTACGGTCGAGGACGATTAGCTTGCAGGTTTTAGCGTCTACACCCGTCGTAAGAAGCTGTGATGTGGTAGCAATAACAGGATAGGGCTCTTCGGGGTCGATAAACCGGTCCAGCTCGGCTTTGCCCTCGGTGCTGTCTCCTGTAATACGCATGACGTATTTCGAGTTGTCGCGGGCCAAGTCACCAGCCGCGTTGACAATCGCCTTGCGCATCCGTTCGGCGTGGTCAATGTCCTCACAGAAAATGATGGTCTTCGACATCGGATTTGTAGCCTTTAGCAGCTTCATCACGCGCTCCGCAACCAGCTTTGTGCGCTTGTTGAGGACTAGAATACGATCAATGTCCTTCTGGTTGTACTCGCGTTGCTCGACATTGTTTCCGAGATCATCGACCATTCCAGGAGGCGGGGTCCAACCCTCGACGTCTCGATCGATATCGATACGGATAACTTTGTATGGCGCGAGAAAGCCGTCTTCGATCCCCTGCTTGAGGGTGTAAGTGTAAACGGGCTTGCCGAAATAAGTGATATTCGAAACGTACTCGGTTTCTTTCGGTGTCGCGGTCATGCCGACCTGAACCGCTCCATGAAAGTACTCCAAAATCTCCCGCCACGCTGAGTCTTCTGCTGCGCTGCCACGGTGACACTCATCAACGACGATGAGATCAAAGAAATCCCGCGAGACTGATTTGAAAATCTTGTCAGACTCTTCTTGACCCGTCAGCGTCTGATAAAGCGCCAGATGCACCTCATAGGCTGGATCAATCCTGCGATTTTTCACCTTAGTCATGACCGTCCCGAACGGCTTAAAGTCATTAACTAGAGTTTGGTCAACAAGGATGTTCCGGTCGGCCAGGAACAAGATACGCTTCGCTACCCCAGCTTTCCACAGCCGCCAAATGATCTGAAAGGTAGTGTAGGTTTTCCCGGTTCCTGTCGCCATCACGAGAAGCAGCCGCTTTTGTCCCTTGGCGATCGCTTCAACTGTCCGATTTATTGCCTCAACCTGATAATAGCGAGCCTCTTTGCCATCGGAGTCGACATGATAAGGCTGCTCAACCAGTGCAATTTCTTGATCCGCGATGTTGTTCATCAGCCGGTATCTGCTCCACAGCTCTTGCGGAGGAGGAAACTGATCGAGCGGGAATTCAGTCTCAATGTCCTGTCCCGCCGTCGCTGTTTTATTGTGCGATGCAAAACCGTCGCCGTTGGAGCTAAAGGCGCTCGGTAGCTGCAAAATCTCTGCGTATCCAAGGGCTTGCTGCAAGCCATGCGAAACGGAAAAATTGTTGTCCTTGGCTTCAATGATAGCGATCGGAAGCGATGGTTTCCAGTATAGGACGTAGTCTGCAAATTTCTTCTTCTTCTTATTTCGCGAAGATAAATTTCCTCGGACAATTACTGGCCCGGGCGTAAGCGTCACTTCTCGTCTGATCTGAGTAAATGGGTCCCATTTCGCAGCTTTAATTGCTGGAGTGATAAATAGATCGCAAATGTCGGACTCACTGAGCTTGAGTTTTTCTTTTTTCTCCACTCAGAAGCCCCCCTCTTTGCGATCCAGCGAATGTAACGATGATGACCCAAGCTTAGCAGCCATCACAACAAAACGAGGTGGGATTAGCAAGGTGAGAATTGGCTTTTGTCATTCCAGCCGCATCCCCCGAGTTCAGGCATGCCCTAGATAGGGAGATCATACAACCGATTGCTATCGCTTGCATTTTCTTCCGTGGGTTGGGGTTTCGGGGCAGAAGGATCGCGACGGCATGGTTGTTCTGGCTTTAGGATGGAGCATGGGCGCGGATCGAGCCACATCTACCCCACAGCCGACCCGGCAAACCTTGGGTCGACGACAGGCGGGTGATCAACCAGCTCAAGCAGTATCGCCGCATCGCCAGCTGCTACGAGAAGCGAGCCGCCAATTACCTCGCTATGGTGACGCTCGGCACGACCATGCTCTGGCTCAAATGCCTTTGCAGAGACGCCCTAGTGAGAGCTGCAGGCCTTTGGCACTTCCTTCGTGACGACGGGTGAATCTACATTTCGATTAGTCTTACCGTCACCAAAGGGCGCGCCAGTCACGCGAGATGGCCAGCAACCAGCGCTCTGCCTGATCAGATCCTGCGTACGTCTCGGCTACCGTCGCGCCGAATGGAAGCGGTGACGCCAGCCCTCATTTAGAGCGCCTAACAGAACCGTCTGATCTGGTTGAGGGTGATGAGGCTGGCGGCGAGGCTCGTGAAGGCCTCGTAGATGTCTGCGCGTCGCTCATAGCGGATGGGCAATCGACGGAAACGGTTGAACCAGGCGTGGGTGCGCTCCACGACCCAACGGTGACGACCGAGTTTCTCGCTGCTCTCGATGCCCTTACGTGCGATGCGTGGGACGATCCCCCGCGCTCGGCACTCCTGGCGGCGAGGTCTGGCATCGTAGGCCTTGTCAGCGTGCAGCTTGTCCGGACGGCGTCGCGGTCGTCCGCGCCGACCGCTCCGCACAGACGGGATGGCATCGAGGGTGGCCGCCATCATGACGGTGTCGTGCCGGTTGGCACCGCTCAGGCAGAAGCCGAGCGGCGTGCCGCGCGCGTCGGTGACGAGATGGCGCTTCGTGCCCGCCTTGCCCCGGTCCGTCGGGTTCGGGCCGGTGGCAGGCCCCCCTTTTTGGCCGGGACAGACGCGCTGTCCAGGCAAGCCCGGCTCCAGTCGATCTCCCCTGCTGCGTGCAGGCGCTCCAGCAACACGTCATGCAGATGGCTCCAAACGCCCGCCGCCTGCCAATCCCGCAGTCGCCGCCAACAACTCATGCCGGAGCCGCAGCCCATCTCGGCCGGCAGCATTTCCCACGGCAGCCCCGAGCGCAGCACGAACAGGATGCCCGTGAGTGCGGCCCGGTTCTCAATTGGACGACGCCCGCCCTTCGGACGCGGCCGAGGCGGCGGCAGGAGCGGCGCGATCTCATCCCAGAGATCAACGGGAAGAAGCAGTCTGGCCATGCCAAACCAACGCTGAAAACCCCGCTCGGTGCCGTTCTGTTAGGCGCTCTTACTTCCGCCCGTCCGGTCGGATGTGCCACGGACCGCACGGGCTTCGTACGGTGTACGGGCGCTTCGCGACGTCCTGCGCTGGGTCCCGGGGCGCATTCCGCTGGCGTTTTATGCGTCCGGAACAGGGGATGGACCGAACAAAGCCGCGCGACACCGTGAAAGGTCTGGCCGGCTGGACTTGCGGACGGGTCTGCGCAGGCCGCCCTACGAGAATCACTGCTTGGCGCGGTTGATGATCGACCAGAGGACCCGGGCCACGGATTCGGTGACGGTGCGACGGTACTTGCGATGGACGAGCTGGCCGTTGTGAAAGACGTCCTGCTCCACGTAGAGCCTCTCGCCGTCCCAGCGGACGATGTTGTCAGATTCGAACGTCTCCTCGACTCCGAGATCGCCTCGGATGATCGAGCTCCCTGTCTGGCTCAGCATACGCGCGTCCTCGTTCACGCCATCGATTCCCGGTCGGAAGCACCGCCCCGGCTCTCGCCGCACCGTCGCGGGCGGCCCCCGATCCGGACAGCATAGGAGGGCATGGCGCGACATGCCAGCGACGCCGCCGACGCAAACGCGCCGCCGTAACACGGCTTGGACGAGACCGGTCGCCCGCCCGGGGTATCCGATGTGCGCTTTTGCACGTCCAGAGCCGGGCGCAGGTGCAATGATGATGGAGCGCGCCAGGGCTGCTTGCAGGACATGTCCTGGGCCCGCGAGCCCGCCATGGAGGCGCTCATGCTCGTTCGCCCGTTCCGCTTCGTCGCCCCGGCGATCGCGGCCCTTGGCCTGATCGGCCTGCGTCTCCTCAGCCCCCTCGTCGGACCGCCGACGCCCCCATCGCCCGGGGCGGTCGAGGATCGGCGCGTCGTGTTCCGTCACTACCTCTGACGCTCAGCCCCGGCGGTCGAGGACGATCCCCGGCACCGCGCAGGCGGGCTGCGCCATCGGTCCCAGAACGATGTCGCCCTGCTGCGGGTTGTTGACGGTGAACGGCGCGGTCTCCTGCAGGCCGATGAAGCCCCGTCCGATCTGCGGCACGAACAGGTCGCCGCCGAAGCGCACGAAGCACCGGTCGAGCACGGCCTCGTAGTCGAAGGTCCTCTGGGTCACCGGCGAACCCCCGGCCTGCGGCACGCCGCAATAGGCGGCGAGGTCGAGCTGTCCGGGCCGTGACAGGCGCACCGGCAGGGATTGCCCCGGGAGCAGCATGGCCGGCGGCCCGCCGTCCTGGCGTGCCACCAGGACGAGATTCGAGCGGTTGTAGACGCGGCGCAGGCAATCCGCCGAGGCACCGGAGGGGGCCGAGGCCGTCCCGGCGAGACCGAGCGCCAGCCCGAGCCATGCGCACCAAACACGCTTCGTCACCGCAAATCCTCCGCCGGTCGACCGTTCGATCAGTATCGGCCGCGTGTCACTAGAACAGCGGCCAGCGTGGCCGCGCAAGACGAACGCTGCAACACGGCGACCGTTCACACCCGCGGCGTCGATATCGCCGATCTCGGTGGTGAGCCGCGCTCAGCGCCGCTCGTAGAGCAGCCGCGCCCGGATCGTACCCGGGATCGCCCGGATCTCCGTGAGCAGCGATTCGGCATCCGTATCGGTGGCATCGGTCTCCAGCACCACGTACCCAACCTCGCCGTCGGTCTGGTAGAACTGCGCCGCGATGTTGACGTGACCGCGGGAAAACACGTCGTTCAGGCGGCCGAGCATGCCGGGCAGGTTGCGCTGGACGTGGATGAAGCGCGTGCCCGTCGGCCGGGCAGGGAGCTGGACCTGCGGGAAATTGACCGCCCCGACCGTCGAGCCGATGTCGGAGTAATCCACGAGCTTGCGCGCCACCTCGGAGCCGATGCGCTCCTGGGCCTCCTCGGTGGAGCCGCCGATATGCGGGGTGAGGATCACGTTCTCGATCCCCTGGAGCGGGCTCACGAAGGGTTCGGCATTGGAGCCGGGCTCCACCGGGAAGACGTCGATGGCCGCACCCTTGAGGTGTCCGTCGCGCAGGGCCGCCGCCAGGGCGTCGAGGTCGACCACCGTGCCGCGGGCGTTGTTGATCAGGAAGGCACCGGGCTTCATCGCACGGATCTCGGCCGCGCCGATCATGTTGGCGGTGGCCTCCGTCTCGGGCACGTGCAGCGAGACCACGTCGCACTGGCCGAGCAGGTCGTGCAGGGTCTTGGTCGGCTCGGTGTTGCCGTGGCGCAGCTTGTCGGTGTGGTCGTAGAACAGCACGCGCATGCCCATGGCCTCGGCCAGCGTCGAGAGCTGCGTGCCGATATTGCCGTAGCCGACGATGCCGAGCGTCTTGCCGCGGACTTCGAGGGAGCCCAAAGCCGACTTGTCCCACCGGCCCGCATGGGCGCCGACGGACCGCGGCACGATCCGGCGCAGCAGCATCACGATCTCGCCGATCGTCAGTTCCGCAACCGAGCGGGTGTTGGAGAAGGGTGCGTTGAACACCGGGATCCCCCGGTGACGCGCTGCTTCCAGGTCCACCTGGTTGGTGCCCACCGAGAAGCAGCCCACCGCCAGCAGCCGGTCCGCCGCCTCGAACGCCGCGGCGTCGAGCTGCGTGCGCGAGCGGATGCCCACCATGTGCACGCCCTGCAGCGCCTCGTGCAGGGCCTCCCGGTCCAATGCCTTCGGGAGCCGGATCAGGTTGGTGTAACCGGCCGCCTGCATCAGCCCGACCGCGCTGTCGTTGATGCCTTCGAGCAGCAGGACCCGGATCTTGTCCTTGGGCATGGAGAGCTTGTCGGGCGTCATCGGCATCGATCGGCTGGCGAAGGGTCGCGGCGGCCGAGTGGCTGCCGACCGCGGCGCAGGGCCCGCAGGGATACGAGGCCGCCCTGTGCGACGCAACATGGCGCAGGAACAGGCCAGGATCGCCCGAACGGTATGCGGCCGGCTCCGGGACCGCGCCCGCGCGCGCAATCGACATCCCCGCTGCCATGCCGAATATTCGGGCACCGCGACGCCCGAAACAGCAACGCGCTGTGGAACCGGGTCCACATTCGAGTTTTTACGGGCCTGTACTGTCCACGTCGCCTTCGCTCGGCCCCGCGCCGATCTTCGATACGGTCCTTCCCAATGCACGTCCGCACCGGCTTCACGATCACCCTCGACACCTTCGGCCCGACCCCGATGAACCTGCTCCTGAACGTGCGTCCGGAGCGCCAGGGCGATCTGGTCACGCCGGAGGTCATCACCTTCGATCCCCCGGTGCCGGCGCTCCAGCACATCGATGCCTTCGGCAACCTGTGCACGCGCATCGTCGCCCCCGGCGGCCCGATCACCATGGCGGCGGATTTCACGATCGCCGACGACGGCCTGCCCGACCCGGTGGTACCGGAGGCGCGCCAGATCGCGGTCCAGGATCTGCCGGACGCGGTGCTGATGTTCCTGCTCGGCTCGCGCTACTGCGACACCGACAAGCTCTCGCAGACCGCCTGGTCGCTGTTCGGCTCGACCCCGGAGGGCTGGGCCCGGGTCCAGGCGATCGTCGACTACGCCCACGAGCGC
>NZ_JAKSYC010000296.1 GCF_022829585.1 Methylobacterium sp. J-026 | reverse complement strand
GACGCCACAGCGCTCCATGATGCCGGGGGCAGCCTTGCAGGCGGCGGCCATGATGGCGGCGCGGTCGTACTGGCCGGCGGTGGCGAGGGGACGGGTACGGGCACCGAACTGGATGAGGGCGCGGGCGCTGAGCAGACCGGCGGGGATCTTGGGCTTGCTGTCGTGCAGCGAGCGGGAGAGGCGGGTCCAGGAGACGGTTCGATTAGACATGGCGTCCGCCATTCGCTTTCTGTATGATGTACAGATTGCCTGACGATTTTCTGTACGTCAAGCAGAATATGTACAGGGGACAGAAAATGAATGACGCTCAGTTCCGGAGCGCCCGCGCCATCCTGAAGCTGGGTGTCCGCGAGATGGGGGAACTGGTTGGCGTCTCGCACTTCACCGTTGGTCGGATCGAGGCCGGCGAGCCGGTGAAGCCGGCGACCATCGAAAAAGTCAGGCTCGCGCTTGAGGCCGCTGGGATTGAGTTCATCCCTGAGAACGGCGGCGGGCCTGGCGTACGCGACAACAGAAAAGCGTTGTCCCGCCAGAGGGTCGAGCCATGAGCCCACGCTTGGCGCGGATCGGCGGCACTGTCTCGCTGGCGGGCTTCACCGTCATCGTCACGGCCCTGGCAGTCTGCGGGCTCGCGGGGCTAGTGCCTTGATCGCCAGCGTCGAGTTCACCAACGGCGGCGAGCCAGGCGTAAAGCTGCGCCGGAAGGATCCTTCGTGACCTACACCGTCGAGCAGCTCGCCCCAGGCAGCTACGACGTGCTGCTTGATGGCTGCCTTATTGCAGCCCTAGCGCGCGTCGTTGAGCGCGGGGGCTGAGCAACGTGTGGCAGATTGAGTTGCTCGACGAGATACCGGCGGCCCAGAGGCCGGCACTGTTTACATCCCAATGGCACACTTTCGAGTCGCGACCGGCCGCTCTCAAATGGCTCGGCATCCGAGAGACTGGCGCCGAGAATGCCAGATGAACCAGGTCTGGAGCCGCCTCGTGGCGATCGGCGTGGCTGTTGTGCTCGTCACGGCGCTGAACCTACTGGAAGCGGCCGACTTGGAATACGCGTTCGCGGATTGCGCCTTTGCAGCCATCGCGGCTGGCATCGTCGTAGCGGCAGCGGATCTCCGTCCATGACCTCCGACCTGGAGTTCATCCCCGAGAACGGCGGTGGGGCCGGGATCCGGCTCCGGGAGCGGAAGGGGTAGGAATTAGAGGGGTCAGGTCGTACCACAGAGCACCTGAAGGCGAAGGGCTATCTGAAATGAGCCCGGTGATTGACGCTATGCAGACGGCCAAACTTGCCCAGGTGGCACAGCTCGCGACCGCCGTCGCTGAACGCGTCCTTGATGCTCAGATTTTCGATCTGTCCGTTCCGCCCGCTCAAATCACCGCGTTGGCAAGTGCGGCTCGTCTGCTGCAGGACAATGGCGTGCCGTGGCCGCCGTTGGTTGAGCAGGTGCTCCACGAGCTTGCCGAGAATTCAGGGAAGCTGGCTGAAGGCGCCGGCATAGAGCGAACCAGCGAAGGCGACAGCGCGCTGACGGGTCTGACACGCTTCCTGGGCGCGTTCCGGCGCGAGAAAGACCTGCCAGTGCAGCAGGTATGAAGTCCGGCGTAACCGCTATGGGAGTCCTCATTGAGAAGGTCGCCAAAGCCCGCGAGCCATCGCGCCCGCTCTTCGCCGAGGTGTGGTTCGCGACCACCGGCCAGCAGGATCCTGACACCAAGGTGCGGTTCGCTTTCTTCATGCAGTCGAAGGCGTGGACGGACGCCGCACTAATCACGCTCGAACACGCGCTACCCGAGTGGGGCGTCGTCGCGAGGAGCGGACCGGGGCCAGGCGAAGCGAAATTGCAGCCGCCCGGAATGGGGCACGCTAAGCGCCCGGCTGGACTAGAGCCCGTGCGACATCCAGGAGGTGCTGCGCTCGCCATCCTGCAGGCGACGCTTCATGCCAAGGCCGGAGGGTTCTGAGGGCATGGCAAGCTTGCCGAAAGCCGCCCTTGAAGCCGGCGTCATCTTCATCGAGGAGAACCAAGAAGGCCGGGGGTGCGGATGGGGAAGGCTCGAGGCCGAAGTGGCGTGGGGCGGGCCAGCGAAGCTGTGGCCTGTGGATCACGCAAATTCTGAATTGACGAACTGTTAAGGTTTTGAGCTAGCCCCAGGACTTGGTCTCTGGGCATTGATGGCCACGCTTCAGTAGGCCACTGACGATGCCAATCCTCCTCTACGATCGTGTTCACCGCTACCTCGTGATCGCGCTGGTGAGTGGTGGGCTGGCAATGATGGGAGCGGCTTGGGTCTGGGACGCTCTTTGATGAACTAGACCGTGCGAAAGGCACATTCGCTCAAAACGACCGATCTTGAACCTCGCTGACTACGCCTGCCCGTAGTTCACCGCCATCGCGTAGGCGCGGCGCGCCGGAACGGATCTGCAATCTGCGGGATTTCTCAGGCAACTCAGAGAGGATGATATGCTGACAGGTAGCCTGCTGTGGCTCTTAGGGGTGCCGATCCCCGTCCTGATCCTGATCTGGTTCTTCTTCCTGCGGGGCCGATAGCGCTACCCCGGCTACCACCTCGACACCGCCATCCCGGCGGCTATCCTCCCCCCATGCGCACAACCCTCGCTGCCCTCGCTCTGGTCGTTGCTGCCGGCGGAGCAGAGGCAACCGAGCCGACAGCGAAGCAGCTCATCAAGGCCTACACCGCAGCTGATGAGGCGTGCCGTGGCTCGCCCGGCGACTCCAGTGCGGCCGAGTGTGATCGGCGCACCCGGCTGAACTCCCGTCTCAATCAGATCGGTCGGTGCTACGGCAAGGAGAACCAGGACCGGTCCGAGTTTGCCTGGCACGCGTGCACGTCTCATTCGAACCGTAGCAACGACCTGGTGCCGGCTTCTCGCTGATGCGGCCGCGCCATCTGCCGCCCACGGTTCTGCACCACGATGCGGGAGGAGACGTCAATGGCAGAAGGGTCCAGTGGGGCGGAACCGCGGCGGGAACGCGCCTCACGCGTACAAGGACGCTGCAACCGCCGGTGAGATCGACGACCTCCCCCGCCAGCCCGTGATCAGATCAGCGGCGGGGCCGAGCTATAGGGCTAGAAACCCGAAACTTGTTCGCCGTCGAACTCGTAGGCGACGGATGGCTCGTGAGGCATTCCGTTGGATAATAAGCTTGGTCGCACGGTCAGCGCGCGTCGAGGTCGTGCCCTCCACGGTTCACGCAGGCTGCTTCCGTTGGGTCATCACCTCGGCGGACGGCAAGCGCTCGGAACGTTCGCCCTATGCCTACACATCTGCAGCCGGGGCGCGGGCAGCGGGTGAGATCCGACATCGTGAGATTGGCGGGAAGATCTAAATTTGATCGCCCACTCTCCCGGGTAGCGGGAAGGGCTTAGTGCTCACGTCGCCTGCTCATTCGCAAGCAGATTGAAACAGTGCTGGCGTGGTGAACGAGTAATCGATCTTGACGCCAACCTGATACTGGTTCGGGCTTCCAAACGGGTGGCGCACCAGCGGGCTATCGCTAGAGGCGCCTAAGATCCGGGTGTAGCCAGCGAAGGCCGTGTAGGCCCAAGTCTCGTTCTGAGTGTAGGTTACTGCGCCGAGCAAGCCCGCCGAGTAGAAGCTTCGCGGGTCATAGGGCGTGACCCGGCCATTCAGGGCAGCTTCGGCCGGTGACACGCCGAAATATTTCCGGGCGAAGCTGGCATCACCGATATTGAAGCGTGGACCGATGGAGAAAAGAAGCTTCTCCGTCGGGATCAGATAGTCTGCCGCCACCGAGCCGACCGTGCCATGGTGTCCGTAAACGCCCTGCCGAGCCTCGACGCGGGTGCGGATGAAGGAGACTGGGTAGAACTCAGCAAACACGCCCGGCTCGACTGCGAACCGCGCGTCGCGGAGCCCAAACAGGTGGCGTCGGTCGTCGCCATAGTAGCGGCCGGGCACGATGCGAGCAGTCGGCCCGATGCGAAACACCGGGTCATCATAGAGGGACAGACTGAAGCCGTCGTCAGGGGCCGAGAAGCGGCGCGGTTCTCCGAGACGACGAATGTCGATGGAGGGATAGCCGACAGGCGTGTATTCGCTGGCACCGGGATAACGGGGCACAATCTGTAGCGAGCCGCTGACCGTCACCACCCAAGTGCTTGGATCAACTTGAGTAAAAGTCGGTACTGGGCGTGGCAGGACAGCGCTCAGATCTGCGGCACGGGGCGCTGTCGTACCGCATACGGTAAAGACCACACCTGCGCCGAGAAAAGCGTGAAACCGCAGGGTACGATGGGGTGATGATGACATGACCACACTTTATGGCGTCTTTTCATCCCACCCGCATACGCACGATAGCGCAACGACCGTCCGAACGCCTCGCAATAGGACTGGCCGTGACCATTCAGCAACGTTTTGCTTTGAACGGATCGCCGACAATGGGGCGGCTTAGGCCGGGCAAACCCGATGCTCAGATCGGCATCTAAACCCGCACAATCTGTTGACGTGAATTTTTATCCGCGCCGAACGAGCCGCTTATCAAATCGGTGGCTCGATCCAGATAAACAGCGCCGTCGCAATTACTAGCAGAGCTCCGAATATATAGGCTGCATGGAAGTCCAGATGGCTCCGAGACGATTTTCCGAACCCAGACATAATCAGCTTTACTGCCGTGGTGATACTGGCTCCCCCGGAAAATAGGATGAGGTCGAACAGGATCCAGCCAGCAAGCGTCTGAGGCATGGATCGCTCTACTGCAGTAGGCTGAGGGCATCCATCGGACTAAGGCGCAAACTGCTTACGAGACTGTTACCACCATCGTTTCGTCATGCAGGCCAGCACATAGACTGTCCGTATGCACCGCTCCGCCTCGGGCCGGGAGCGCGCGTTGCCCATGCAGGCGTCCATCCCGGAGAAGAGCAGCAAGCGATCGACGTCCTTCGCAGTTGCGCAGGTCAAGATCGGCCGAAATCCTTCGAACTGGCTCACCTGCCAGAAGATGGCGACGACTGACAGCAGGCAGAACGAGCAGACCATCAGCCTGCTGTCGTAAAACCAGTGCCTGCCGCCGGCGGTCATGGTCGTAGGCTCGCTCACCCCTTCACCGGATGCGCCAGCAGGGTCGCCGTGCAGAACTGAGCGTTGGCCCATCACCCATCAGCTATCCGTCTCGCTGATGTAGTCCGCCCAGACCGGCGTCTTGAGCGTGCCGATGAATGCCGCGTGGCGCTCCCGCTCGGCATCGGTGAGCCGGGACTTGAACACGCGCGGCGCCACCGGGCGGGCGGCATCTGCAGCGGATTGGGCTGAGGCGACAAGGACGGGCGCTAGGTCGAGGCCAGTCTGCTTGCCACCCAGCAGCTCGACATAGACCTCCGCCAGGATCTGGGCATCGAGGAGCGCGCCGTGCTTGGTGCGGCGGCTGCGATCGATCCCGTAGCGGCTGCAGAGCGCGTCGAGGTTGTTGGCCGCGCCAGCGTGCTTGCGTCGAGCAATCAGCAGCGTGTCGACCACATCGTCCAGCTTGATCGCCGCCGGCCGCGGTTCGGGCAGGCGGGCATATTCGGCGTTGAGGAAGCCGACGTCGAAGGGCGCGTTGTGGATGACCAGCGTGCTGTCACCGATAAAGGCCTGAAGCTCAGGGGCTATGGCGGCGAACAGAGGCTTGTCGGCCAGGAAGGCGTCGGACAGGCCGTGCACCGCGAAGGCGTCCGGGTGAACCGCCTTCTACGGGTTGCAATAGCGATGGAAGGTGCGGCCGGTCGGGGTGTGGTTGATCAGCTCGACGCAGCCGACCTCGATGATGCGCTCGACCTTGGCGTCCGTGCTGGTGGTCTCGGTGTCGAGGACGATCTCGCGCGTCATGCCGCCTGGCTCTTCCGGTTCTCTGCTGCCCCTTGAGAGCCGTTCGCACACGATCGTCAAGGATCTGGATCGGCACACCGGCCAGGCGGCCATATCATCACGGCTCGCCCAGCCTCGCGCACTGACCACGCCCTTCTATCGGCGGCCGTGAATGACCAAGGCGAGCAGATAGCCAATCGCGCCGGCCAAGATGGCTAGGCCCAGCGGCGACTCCTGCGCGTGCGGCCTTAGCGCCTCGTTGCCGCGCTGGTACACACGCTGCGCGTCCGGATAACGCTCGCGGGCACGGTCGAACGTATCGCCGGCGAACTCCCGCGCTTGCCCGGCCGCATCGCTGAGCGTGTCCTTTGCCTGCCCGTACAGGTTCTGAGCCGAGCCCTTCAGCTCGGTGACCTTAGCTTCAGCCTGGGTCTGCTTGTCCCCGGTCAGGTCGCCAGCCGCGCCCTTGACCTTGCCGCCGAGCTCTTTCGCGGCGCCTTTGACACGATCTTCGTCCATGGCTCTCCCTCCTCAGTATCCGAACGGATTGGGGACATCGGGCCAACAACGCGTCAGGAGCGCCATTCGTCTCGACGGTAAGACCACGCAGTCGGCGATGCAGCGGAACCGTATGAGGTACTTATGGTTCCTCCTGATCGAGAGTGCCTCGGAGGAGCGGCCCAATGCCGAACGGTGCTCAGAATGATCAGGCGCGCGCGGCCGATCCAGGTTTTGGCGAAGCGCAAAGCTTTGCCAACGCGCTGCGCGATCAAACTCAGGGCTATGTCGAGAAGCGCAAGGCCGACGCGGCACGCCTGGTGTCGGACGTCAGCGGTGCTATCCGCGACGCGGGTGCCGGCTTCGACGGCCTGCCGCAATTGAAGGAGTTCTTCGATCAGGCCGCACTCGGCGTCGATGCGCTGGCCGAGGACATCTCGCGCCGCAGTTTCAGCGAGATGTACGACGAGGTCCACGCTGCGGTTCGACGCCGGCCCGCTCTGGCGACAGCAGCGGCTGTTGCGGCCGGCTTCGCGCTTTTCCGCATTTTCAATGCATCCAAGGTTCGGGCGATCCCGCGCTCGCATGCAGTCGTGCCAGTCGACGCCTTCCCGACGCCGGACGCATAGGGGGATAGAATGGCCGAGCCAGGATTGCGCAGCATCCCGATCCTTGTCGGCGATGCGGTCCGCGAGCTGCGGGATCTCGTCGGCGGCCAGATCTCCCTGTTCCGCACCGAGATGGCGCAGGGCGTTCACCGGATCAGCCTCGGTCTCAGCCTATTGCTCGTGGCAGCCGTGTTCGCCATCGCAGGCCTGTTCACGCTGCTCCTCGCCCTGGTGAAGGGCATCGCCGTCCTCATGCAATCGGATGCGCTCGCCGCGCTGATCGTGGGTGGCGTCTTCCTCCTTCTTGCGATCGGTCTTGGGCTGTTCGGACGCAGCAAGACGTCCCTGTCCACGCTGGAGCCGACCCGGACGGGGCGGCAGGTCAAACAGGACGCCCAGGTTCTCACGGATCGGATCGACACATGAACGACTCGCCAGACAAACTGGAGCAGGACGTTGAGGCGAGCCGTGGGCGGCTGGACCGGACGCTGGCCGATCTGCAGGCCCGGTTCAATCGCCCTGGGATCCCACGTGACTTTGCCGAACTCCGCCGGTCAGGGCAGGCGGCAAGCGCAACCGTCGAGCGGTTTATGGAGGATGTGCGGGTCAATCCAGTGCCGGCGCTGCTGATCGCGGCCGGCTTTGGGCTACTTGTCTACGAAGCCTTCCGAACGGCGGCGGAGCGGAGACGTCTAGTGGATATCACCGCTGGAACAGCAGTGGCCACGACGGATCGCCATCTACCGGAGAACCATCCAGACCGCATGCACGCAAGGCTCGACGACGCGCTGGAAGAAAGTTTCCCCGGCAGCGATCCTGTCTCGGTGCGGATCACGAAGTAAGCCCTTCGGAAAGCCGGCATGAAAAGCCGGGACCAGCCGTTGGGCTGCATCCTGGCTTCGCGCGCTCCCGACCGCACCGCGGCGGATAATCCTGAGATGAGTTCGAGACCGGTTCCAGGAAGCCGCGGTGTATCGCCGGCGTCATCGCGGGCCGGTGTTTCATCCGGTTGAACGTCCGTTCGTGCATCGGTCACTCAGGGCCACAGGGAACGGGAAGCGCATGAGCACGGCCGTTTGCCCGCGCTGCGGCCTCACGGATTTCGGGACGGATCAGGAGGGGGCCGCCGATGCCGGAGCCTGGGCCGAGAAGTTCGTGCGCATGTGCGAGCACGTACACGAGCGCCGACACCTGAAGGACCTGCGGACCCACACGTGCCCCCATTGGGCCAAGGCCATGCAGGACGCCGCCGAGGCTCAAGAGAAGCACCGGTGAGCGCCGGGGCCTTCGTCTCCTACCTCCGGGTCTCTACGGCCCGTCAGGGGCGCTCAGGGCTTGGCCTCGAGGCGAAGCGCCAAGCCGTGGCCGACTTCCTCGCCGGCGGATCCTGGCGGCACGTAGCCGAGCTCGTAGAGGTCGAGAGCGGGGCGCGGGACACGCGACCCCGCCTCGCCGACGCCCTAGCGCTCTGCCGGATCCACGGGGCGACGCTCGTGATCGCGAAGCTCGACCGCCTCTCCCGTGATGCCGCCTTCCTGCTGAACCTGCAGAAGGCCGGCGTGCGCTTCGTGGCGGCCGACATGCCCGAGGCGAACGAGCTGGTGGTCGGTATCATGGCCGTCATCGCGTAGGCCGAGCGGAAGATGATCTCGTCACGCACCAAGGCGGCGCTGGCAGCCGCCAAAGCTCGCGGCGTGCAGCTCGGCAATCCCGGCAACCTGCGCAACCGGGATATCGGCCCGGGCAGCGGTCGCGCGCACGCGCAGGAGCGCAGCCCGCGCCGCTGACCTCGCGCCGATCCTGGCAGATGTACGGGCTGCCGGGGCAATGTCGCTGCGGCAGGTAGCGGCGGCACTTAATGCTTGCGGGATCCCGGCGGCGCGGGGTGGGGCGTGGACGGCGACCCAGGTGCGGCGAATACAACAGTGAGGATCAAAGGCTGCTCGCCCGAGGTTTATTCAATATCCCCACATTTTGACAGGAGGATCGCCATGGGCTTGGCCGCATTTATTGTTTTTGTCGTGCCGTGGGTGCTGTTTGCCACGTTTTTTAACCGCGTACCGAATGTTCTTCGCCTGGGTGCCGCTCCAGCCCCTTGGCGGTACCTCCCGACAGGTCGGGAAAAAGCCCATGAGCAGCGCCGCCAATCGGACATACGCACTGCTGAACGTGTTGGCTCAGCAAGTGGGGGCAAGCCCACCACAAATATGCAAGACGGAGGGTCATTGGGCTCAAGCGTGGAGCCGTCCGAGCCAGGCGACAAGATTTAGCGGGGACTCACCTACGGGGTAGCAAGGACGCACATCGAACCCGCTAGGCCCAATGCGGGTTGGCGCTTCTATAAACCGTAGGAGGCCAACCCCATGCCGCAGATGTTCGACTGGATCTTCTTCGCCATCATGATCCCGTTCCCGGCCTTCCTGGTTTGGGATTTCATGAAGCACCGAGACACGTCCAAGAAGGTCACGTAGCTCTGATTTTTGGCCCACGAGTGTGCGGCCCGCTCGCCGGCTCGTGATCGCCCTACCCGCGCGGGAAACACTGCCGTGACAGGCGTGCAGCAGGGTGAGCGTATGACCCTACCAACCGCTCAAGCCCTCGGTGTCATGGCATGCGCCATGGCCGCGTCCGCTATCTACCTGTGGAGCCTCGTGCAAGGCATCCGATCTGCCGCTAGCGATCCGCTTCACAGATAACTCACCTATAAGGGCCGCCGAGCAGATCACCCAGCGCCTTGCGCCTAAACAGCGTGCGCCAACGCCGGCGCCGATGCTCCGGCCGATCATGGATCATGTGGCAGCGTTGGCAGAAGGCCACGAGGTTAGCGCTCGCGTTGTCGGCGGTGTCGTGGTTCCGATGCGCCGCGGCGAGCACAACGCGGGTCGTGCGCACGAGCGCCAGCACGTCGACCATGCCAAGGGCGAGGCGCGCGCTGCACCCTCGCCCATCGCGCCACGCGGCCTTCTCAGCGTCCCACCAGCGGCCGTCTCCGAGATGGTAGACCAGCTGCCCGTGCGGCCGCCCGCACCCTTCGCAGCGACCGCCGGCGCGCCGAAAACGGATCACGGCCGAGAGCTGCGGCCAGTCGATGGGATAGAAGAAGCGGTGCTCGCGCCGGATCGGCATGGGCGAAAGGCCTACGCGCCCTGGTCGCGTAGCGCCTGCCTCAGCTCCTGCAGGGCGGCGATGTTGACGGCCATGCGCCGCGCCTCGGAACGCGACATGCGATCGGAGCTGGCCCGCTGCTGCGTCGCATCGGCGAAATAGACGTGAGCCACAGGGAAGCCGTTGGCGTCCTCGATCCGAAACGCATCCTCGAGCTCCACGGCCTGCCAGGGGGCCGGGAAGCGGCGGGCGGATGGCTCGCTCATGCGACCGCCCTCCCCCGGACCCGAGCCGCGATTTGCCAGGCAGCCGCCTCGGCCCGCATCCGGGCAAGCTCGTCTCTGAGGGCCACGTTCTCGACGTGCAGCCGCCCGGCGTCGGCCGCCGTCACCATGAGCATATCCTGCGCCCCCGCGAGCTGCTGCCGAAGCTCGGCGACCTCGAGTTCGAGGGCGAGGCGCTCGACGTCAGTGTGAAGCGTCATCGCCGGCGCAGCGGCGCTCGCTCGAGGGCGAGCACAACAACGCCGATGCCGCCTAAGGTGCCCGTCAATGTCACGAGGAAGGCGGCGGTGATCATGTCGAGCGTGAGCCTCTGGCTATAGCTGCCTTGCCAAATGTTGGCGTGCGACGACGGCGGGGATGTGCCCTATCGAGGAACGCCATGACGAAGGCGCCCAAGCCGAGCACGGCTGCAGGCGCCAGGATGAAAGCGGCGAGGGTCATTCCGATCCGGGGCCGCTGACCGCGCCAGCTGCAGCTGCGCCGAACGCCGCTGCCAGGACCGCAACGAGGGCTGCCTCGATCATGGCTCAGACCCCGATCTTGGCGACGAGCCGGCCGAAGCCTTCCCGGTAGCTCATGCGCTCGCGCTCGCACCAATCCACGAACACGTTGATGTCAGCGATGGCGGCCCGCAGGTTCAACTGGTCCGTAGGCTCATCCACAGCGATGCGGCGCTTGCGTCGGGTTGGAACCTCGCGGCTCGGGAACCCGAGCTTCTCGGCTACGCGATCGATCTCGCGGGCTACAGGCGGGGTCGGCTCGGGCGCGGCCGGCTGGATCTCGGCGAGCTTGCCGAAGCCGAAAGAGGGCTTGGTGTTCACGCGGCGGCCTTCCTGTTGAGGCTGCTAACGAGCTCGATGATTTCGCCCGCCAGGCGCTCGGCATTTTCCTGCGCGGCAGTGAGGCCGTTCACGAGCGCCGGGTCGAGCTCGGCGAGCGTCCGGCCATAAGTGAACATCGACTTATAGGCGGCCCGTTCGTTCAGATGAGTGGTGAGGACCGGGATGCCGGCACCCCGCAGCTCGTCAATGATGAGCTTCTCGTTCCGCGTCGGGATCGCCGGCGAGGTCCGCGTGAACAGGACCCGGAACGGGATCGCCCGGCCGACCACCTGCTCTTCCTCCTGCACGAGGCCGACGGCTCGAGCAGCCTGAGCGGCGTCGACGGCCGAGGCCTGCATGGGGATCAGCACTAGGTCCGAGCGCATGATAGCCCGAGAGACCATGCGGCTCGCCGTGCCCTCGAGGTCTACGAGCACGAACTGACGTGCGGCACGCTCGGCGTCTATCGCCAAGACGATGCCGCTCTCACCGACGTCGCCGAGCACCTTCATGGGCGTGCCACTGCCGGCTCGAGCCCACGTGGCGACGGGCCGGTTCGGGTCACAGTCGAGCATGGTCACGGTCGCGTCGTGAGCCGCCAGCGTCGTGCCGAGCACGAGCGCCGTGGTCGACTTCCCTGCCCCGCCCTTGGGGTTGGCAATCGATATGACAGGCATTCCGCCGCTCCCCTGCTGGGACATAGAGAGCGGCAGGATAGAGGCTGGGTCGGTTAGCGAACCGTTAATCCCATCTGCAAGACCCTGAGCCGGTATCGGCCGCATGCCTCGACGCTCGTACGGGTTCGTCCGCTTGGCACTCCTATGTTCCGTTGCGGGCCGCTCCCGCTAGAGGATGATAGCTAGCGCTAGCTCGTGGGAGCGCACGGGTGCGCTCGAGAGCATTCCGAGGCTTTCAGGGCCAAACTGCCAGGGGAGGGATTTTCGTCGCGGGCCGACCATGCAACTGTGCAGGTTCGGGCGAGGGGCCGGCCTTCAGCGGGCAGCTCGGCCGTTTGACACAGGAGTTGCCGAGCCGACTATGTGGGCAGCTGCATAAGCGGCGAGTCGAGGGCCTAGAAACACGAAACCCGCCACGAGGGCGGGTCACGTACCGGCCGAGGCCGGGGATAGATCATCGTTTGGCGACATGATCCTCCCCGAAATCGATGCCCGCGGTCAAGAGGAAAACCACGGTTTTCCTCAATGGCGGAGCTTTGCCCGCACGTGCCTGCGCCCCTGCGGCTGGTCTCGCGACCAGGGGTGCGGAGCTTTGTTCATTTTCGAGGAGATGCGCACCGCCGTTGAGGCGGCTGCGCTCGACCGGCTCGGCGACGTCGCCGCGGCTGTCTGGAAGGCGTACGGGGCAGGGGGCCTCACGGACGCTGAGGCTGAGCAGCTCGACGGGCTGTTGAACGCTCGGCGCGGGGCGGCTCGCGCGGCGCCCGTGAAGATGAGCACGCTCGCGGAGCCCTCGACGCAGCTGGCGAAAACCTGCGCCCCTGCTACTGAAGGGCAGAGGGCAGCGGCGCCAGCGTCCAACCGCGCGCATCATCGCACCGGCTCGCGCGCCCGAACGCCTGAGAGCCTCGCCAGGCGCCGCCGCATGGCCGCCGGCGGCTACCTGCCGCCCGCTCTCGTCGCAGCCTTCACACAGGGCGAGCAGGCCGTGCTGGCCATCGTCGCCATGGAAGTCGGGATGTGGGGCAAGTGTACCCTGGCCCTCGGCCACATGGCGGCCCTCGCCGGCGTGTGCCTCACCATCGCCAAGCGCGCCTTGCGCCATGCCCGCACGCTTGGACTGGTCGAGGTCGAGGAACGGAAGGTCTCACGCTCGCGGAATGATACGAACGTGGTCCGCGTTACGAGCCGCGCATGGGCCGCTTGGCTTCGCACGCGCTTGCCCCGCAGCAGCCCCGCGGCTTTCGGAGGCAGAGGGGGCACAGGTGTGCCGTCCACGAGTATCAATTCTCGTTACAGAGCGACGTCGACCCGTGAGAATCGTGGAAAGGGGCTCGCTGCACAGCTCGAGTGCAACGCCCGGCCTACGGCGCGCGCTGCAGGCGCCTAAGGCAGCCGCTTCGCTCACGTGGACGGCGAGCGGCTGCCTTAGGCTCTCGAGGGGATGAGCTCTATCCTACAGCCGCGCGGCCAGCGGAAACGGCGAAAAGCTGCCGAGGGGTAGCGGGCCACCCCAGATGCGCAGGCCGGTGAGAATCGTGCGCGGGTCGTACCTCGCCTGCAGCCATGCCGTGTCATCATGCCGGCGGTCGTCTAATCGCACGCAGCAAACGACACGGTGCCTCAACAAAGCTGGCTTCCACTTTCTACACGCGCCGCACTATGGGTCGTTCGGATGAATTTGACGCGCCGCACAAACGCCTCATCGGAAAGCGTTATCTCGACATATGCCCGGTAGAAAGTGCGTAGTTTATACGCAGATAACCGATGCAGTATGTCCCCAGCCCTAGCAACCAATTTGCGGCCAAGCTGCCACGTGTGGAGCGTTTTTCACGTATTTGTGCTTTCAGAAACACTTGGCCGCCAACTTGGCAAGACAATTGCCGTTTGCTAGAGACTGGAAAGCGATAAATTATTAACCCACGCCATTGGCCTCACCCGAGGAGTTGAGACCATGCCCCGTCATGCCGAAGCCCCCATCTCAGCTGCTGTTTTTGCGCCGCAGCATGAGATTGAGATATCGGGAGCAACTGAGCACGTGGCGGGTCAGTTGATCGTGCAGTTGAGTAACGCCGCCGAGATGGTAGGCGACACGGTCCTACCCGAGACGCCGTTCGTCGCCCGGGGCCTGCGCCTAAACTGGGCTGCCAAGCGCGGCCTCGATATCACGGTAGCAGCCACAGCCCTGTTCCTGCTCCTACCGCTGCTTCTGGTTATCGCCGCCCTGGTCTGGGCCGGCGACGGGCGTGCGCCGATCTTCCGTCACATGCGCCTGGGCCGCGACGGGCGCAGCTTCGGCTGCCTGAAGTTCCGCTCCATGGTAACCCACGGCGAGGCCATGCTGGCTGCCCACTTGGCTGCCAATCCGCAGGCCCGGGCCGAATGGGATGAGACCCATAAGCTCATCAACGACCCACGCATCACAGCAATTGGCCAAGTCCTGCGCAAGACCTCGCTCGACGAACTGCCGCAGCTGTGGAACGTGCTGTGCGGCGAGATGAGCCTGGTCGGGCCGCGGCCTATCGTGCCGGCCGAGGTCGCCCGCTATGGTCAGGCGTTCGCCACCTGCTTTGCCGTCCCACCCGGGGTTACCGGGCTGTGGCAGGTGTCTGGGCGCTCGGACACAAGCTACGCCGAGCGCGTCGCGCTGGACCTAGACTACGCCAGCCGCTGGAGCCTGCGCCGGGACCTGGCGATCATGCTGCGCACCGTCCCGGCGGTCCTTGCACAGCGTGGAAGCCGGTAACGCGCCCTCAAGGAGCGCGGGTTCAACTTCCTCGAACACGGGGGCGTTTTTGCACAGGTGCCAGAGCTGCATCGTGCCCGCAGCGTAGGCAGTTAGGCCGACAAGCATCCAGTGCATGGTCGTATCCCCTAGCACCCTCAGCGCATCGTCATACTGACACGCTTGCTGTCTTCCTACGTCCCCATTTAGGTGACGAACTCTGGCAATATATTGTCCAACGTCGCGATTGTTCGACCGCATGCGGCAATTTATTTCACTTGCACCGCGCCGCCCGAAAGCCAGTTTTCCGGCGGCAAACGCGCAAACCAATGACAGCCAGCCTCGGCGCGAGGGCGGTCAGAGCCTCGCGGAGGGCATCTTCATCCGGGCCTATCGCAAACCCGTGGCGTTTACCCCGCGTTGACCATACGACCTGCATGGCGCCTTCCGTTTCGGAGGCTGCCCATGATCCTGTCCGCCATCGCCGCCAAGCTCAAGCAGCGCGCCAAGGCCGACTTCAGGGGCCGGCACTTTGAGGCGACCCTGATCGTCCAGGCGGTCTCCTGGTACCTGCGCTACCCGCTGAGCTACCGCGACATCGAGGAGCTGTTCCTGGAACGCGGTCTGGAGGTGGACCACTCCACCCTGAACCGCTGGGTGCTTGCCTATGCGCCGCTGATCGAGAAACGGCTGCGCCAGTTCCGCCAGCCTCATTGCGGCTCGGTCCGCATCGATGAGACGTACATCAAGGTCCGCGGCAAATGGCGCTACTTGTACCGCGCCATCGACAAGCACGGCACGTCCGTCGACTTTTTGCTCACCGCCCGGCGCGATCTCGATGCGGCCAAGCGGTTCTTCCGCAAGGTGCTTTCGGTCGAGCCGCTGCTCGCTCCGGACCGCATCGGCACGGATGGCGCCGGCCCCTATCCATCCGCCATCGTAGCTGCGAGGAGCGAGGGCCTTCTACCCAGCACGCCGATCCACTACGTCACCAAGCATCTGCCGCAAGGGATCGAGAGCGACCACTTCCGGGTCAAGCGAGCGATGCCGCGGGTCGGGGGCTTCCGCTCGTTCCATACGGCGCGCCGCACGATCTGCGGCTTCGAGGCGATGCTGTGGCTGTGCAGGGGCTTCGGCTTTGCCGGCGCCTGGACCGTCCGCGAGCAGAACCAGATGCTGGCTCACTGCTTCGGACTCGCCCCTGCGAACAAAGCATGAAACCGCGACGGCAGAGGTCCTTCCGCGCCACGTGTCTGGGTTTGCGACAGGCCCTGCCGGACTACTTCGATCTCGGCGTTGAAGGCGGCGCGCTCGCGCGGGGTCATGATCCGTGCTTCTCGCGACTTACGGTTTTCGGCTGGGCCGCGTAGCTTTTCAGCGCCTCCCGGCCCGCGTCGGTAATCGCCCAGCGGCAGACACCTTCCTGCGCTTCCTGCGGTAGAGCTTCGGCGAGGCCTCTGCGCGCGAGGGCGCGAACGTGATGGTTCTTCGTGCTGTAGAAGCGCTGGCCGCGCGACAGGACCTCGAGACAGTAGCGTGCGCTGGCGGATAGCCGAGGTCGATCTGCGGCCACAACGATGCTCTCCCTGCCGTCCGCTGCTCGTTAGGCGCGGTGGGCAGAAGGGAAATCCTGTCGGCTGGCCTGAGGTTCAGTTCGGGTGTGACGCGCGGCTGCCAATGCAGGACCTTCACTGCCACAATCCGCGTTGCTCTCAGGAACGGAGAGCATCCGATGCCCAGCGAGCCGAAGATCTCGAACACGCAGACCGTTGCTGACATGGAGTACGACGCTGAGCGCTGGGCACGCGTCGGTGCCGAGCAGAGGCCCGATCCCAAGAGGGCTGCACCGGCAATCGAGGGGAAGCCCGACGTCGGTCTGTCGCAGAAGGGCACCGACGAGGCGGCGATCGTGAAGCGAGAGACGGACGTTTGAAGGGAGGCAGCATGGCCGATAAACCTAGCGACACGCAGGCTCAGCGGATGCCTAAGGGCAAGCCGCCAAGCGAGGGACTGGCGAATACCCCGCAGGACACTGCTACCGGCGCGATCAAGCCGCAGGACGGCCCGATGGAGCGGGCAGGCACGGAGAAGGAGGAAGTTGCGCGAGGCGGTACGAGCCTCGGGGCCGAGCGCGACAGATCCGACTGAAAGTCGAATGGCCTGCCCCGTACTTGAGTCCTCAGAGAACCTACGTCTGTGCGAGGCTTCAGAATGGCAGGCGATATCGTCCCCCAAACTCGCGGCTGGCGGGCAGCCATAGCAACGGCAGAGGAGGCAGAGCCGCCGATCCTGCGGATGAGCGGCGAAATTGAACTCGGCAATACGAACGAGCGGCCAAGCCTCAGCTTGTCTGAGCCGGCAAGCCCCGATCCATCGGTGTTGGTCCTAAACCTCGATGTCATCATCGACGGACCGAGCGAGTTGGCGATGCATTGGGTGGGGGTCGAGTTCCAGTACTTAGTGCCGGAAGCGCCGCCCGCGAGCGTCCGGCTGCTCTGGATGGGCGTTGAAATCGCCTTTCTATCTGTGACGGCCTGAGATGGCCGCTGGAGAAAGCGGGGTGGCCGTTCACGACCGCGCCCTCCTGTTCGGCCCTAGCAGCAGATCCGCCCAGGCAGCTCGCAGGATCGCGGTCCGGGCGTCGGCACGGGTTGGGCTGGCGGCGGCGACAGCATCGGCCAAAGCCTCCAGCGCGGCGAGACCGCCGGCGGCATCGGCCTCAATGCCCTTCCGGCGCAACGCGCTCTTGAAGGCTAGAACGGCCGGACTGTCCGACCCATGACGCTCGATGCTGGCGAGCAAGCCCAGGATCTCGGCGGCCGTGGGCCCGCGGGCAGCATCCTTACGCGGGCTCATCGTGCAGGCTCCAAAAAGTCGGACAACGCCATGTGTGGGTAGAGCCGTCTCGCGGGCTCAGCGGAACATGCGACCGGGTGCGTCTGTTACTGGCCGAAATTCGGAGGAACCCATGATGAAGCGCATCATTGCCGGAGGGCTGATCGCGGGCGCCCTACTCGCCATACCGAGTGGGCCCGCTTCGGCGCAGAGCATCGATGTCGGCCCGGGTGGCGTTAGAGTCGATCCCCGCTCACCGAGAGAGCGAGATCGAGACGACATCCGCCACGAAGAGCGCCGCGAGGAGTTCCGCGAAGAGCGGCGTGACCCGGTCCGCCGCGAGGAGCGTCGCCGCGAAGATGACGATGATTGAGCTGCTGCGGGCGTGATCCATCGCTTAGGATGCGGCGGCCAGAGTTCCCTCAGTCCGGGTGGCGTTCGGGTCGATCCGCGCAGTCCACGCGAACGGGAGGATGACGCGATCCGCCATGAAGAGCGTCGCCGCGAATTCGACGAGGACGGCCCGCCGTCTCCAAGTGATCGCTATCGAAAACAGCGAGCCTCAAGGTTGAAAGCGGCGGGGGGCGAGCTCTGCCGCTTCTGCGAGCGGACTGACAGTAGCTTGCCCGTCGGCACAGCCATTGCACACGAAGCTTCACCATGATCTGAAGCCCGACACTCGACGACTCCTCTATGATCGGCGAGTTCGATCCGGTCGAATGGGCCCCGCCATGAACCTCGTCACCATCCTCCTCATCGTCCTGATCGTGCTGGCCCTCGGCGGCGGCGGCTACGGCTACTACGGCGGTGGCTACAACGGCATCGGGGGTATCGGCCTAGGTGGTGTGCTGCTCATCGTGCTGATCGTGCTGTTGGTAACCGGTAGACTCTGAGCGTTCAGCTTACTCCCGCCTCGCCTCAGCATCACGGAACAAATCGCGGAGGCGAAGACGCGCCCATTCACCCAAGCGATGCCGTCCACTCTCCACGTTCGCCACATGAGGCTGACGACAGCCGAGCTTAGCGGCCAAGGACGCTTGCGAGAAGCCGAACGTCCGGCGCAGAAGCCGGATCTGGCCGCCGAAGTCCCGGGGAGAGGGAAGGTCGCGGAACAGAACGAGCTGGCGAGGCAGGAAGGGGGGAGACAGGCAACCACCCCCGGGCATATGTGGAACCGTAGGGCTAGAAACGTTGACGCGGCAAGGCTTTGGCCGCTTGAGGACGAACTCGGCGCTCTCCTCCATGATCTCCGCGACGCGGCTCTCATAGCGGCGAGGCGTCAGCATACTGTCGTGCACCGGCAGCACGGGAATACCGACCGCGATGCAGCGCCGGACAGCCCGCACGGTGATCCGGCTGTCGATGTTCATCAGCGCAATGCCACGGTCGGCATGCAGGTATCCGGCGATCGGCGCGTTGCGGCGCGCGAGGGCGGCGAGGAGGTCGGCGGTCTGCGCCCTGGACAGCGTCCAGCGGGGTTTGTTTGCCAACGCCGCGATCGTTCCCTGAGGAGTCTTCGTGTTCAGGGCGACGTTGAAGGCAAGCTTACCGTGCTCGCGCGAGAACTCACCCGTCTCGTAGGCGTCACCGTCCAGACGGCATCCGCACAGCGCGTAGAGCAACGAGGGATGCAGTTGCGCAAAATCGGGCTCGACCACCGGTTCACCGTCGATCACAAGGCGGCGGCGCCAGCGGCTGGGTAGGTTCTGCCACCAGCCGAAGGCGCGCCCGCCCAAGGCGAACGAGCGGCGATTGAAGATGCGGTAGAGGGCGCCTTTGGTCGGTCGGTAGTAGGCGCCGTCGACGACGATGTGGTGGCGCGAGCGGACGACGTCAGGTCCGGGCAGTTCCACTCGCAGGGACGCCAAGTCGGCATTGATCGCCCGTAGTTCGCGCGTCATCCGTATGGTCGCGTCCGTGTCTTGATAGTCGACGAGGTTCCCGTCCGCGTCTTTGAGGAAGATTAGCCCGATCAACTTATGATGAAACTCGACGTCGGAGCACGCCTCCGCCAACTTCGTCGAGGCCCGGAAGCGCGACTGCCAGCCCAAATTGCCAGGCGATGCACGCTCCTCTTCGATCAGGCCCTGCCGCAGCAGCTCTTCGACACACGATAGTACGTTCGTGTAGGTGAAAGCCGTACCATGGTAGCGGCGCCGACCGGTATAGAAGGCCTTACGGCGGGAATACGAGACGTAGCGGCCCTCTTCGTGAGCGAGCATAGCTTCCGCGATGATGTGTTGGCGCGAGATCTCACGATCTGTGCCCTGCATCGATGTGAACACTGACGAATTCAAGGTTTCTCCGGTCCGCGGCCGCCAATGGAAGGTGAGGGGACGGTCGCGTTCGGCAGGCGGCTCGTCACCTAGTTCGAGAGGCCACGACCATCCATCCAGCTGCACCATCGATCGATCCTAGCGGACGTGTACGGTTCACGTTCCTAACTTAGGCCGACATTTTGTTCATGTCTTGTTCTCATGGGGTGCCTGTGGATATCTCCTGACGAGGGGCATATTCTCGATCCCCGATCACCCGGCTGGCCGATCGCAAAGGACTTGGACGACCTGCTCGCGCTGACGGCCCACGACACACGGCAGCCTTTGATTGGGAATTCAAAAAACCCCCGTTCGCCACATGATTTCGTATAATCTCGGCGCTGAGCGTTCTAGATGGTCGACGCTTGTCTCGCAGTACGAGAGCGTTTCGAGGGTATGAGATCGTGGGCGGATACGGCAGTGGGCGTTGCGGTGGCCGCCCTACCACCGACGATGGGCTGAAGCTCGACCTTCCCCGCTTGCTGAGGCAGCGCAACTTCGTACCCGAGTGCGGGCTAACCGGCACCCTGACTTGGACGAACACCCGCACCGCCGCTCGCGTCGGCTCGATCGGTTTCGAGAGCCAACTCGATCGTGAGAGCGGTCGTGTCCGTCTGCACTATACGACCACCCGCCAGAGTGGCGATACGCACCAATCGGACTATTGGATCCAGCTGGAGACGACACCCCAGCCCTTGGGCGGCCGACGCTGGTGGTTCCTCTGCCCCAAACTCGGCATCCGTGCCGCGACGTTGTACCTTCCACCCGGTGCCCTGCTTTTCGCCTCGCGCAAGGCCCACCGCCTCGGCTACCGATCTCAGCGCGAGACTCCGCAGGACCGTGCCCTCTCCCGTGCGTTCAAGCTGCGCCACCGCATCGGCGCAGACGGCGGCATCGGAGACCCAATCGCTAAGCCGAAAGGTATGCGATGGGTCACGTTCGATCGTGAAATGGATAGGATCTGCGGCGCCGAGGCAATCTGTGACGCCAACCTAGCGGCGTTCGCACGCAAGCTCGGGCTGCGCGTCTGAGTCATAGACCTGGTTTTTCCCGTCTATAAAACGGGGTCCCAGGCAACGGCGGCCGGCTCACCCATTGAGAGTAACGCTATTGGCTCGTGCTCGTGGAAAGTAGCTGTAGAAGGTGTCCCGGTTGACCCCGAGCCGTTTGGCGATGTCGGCTACGCTGATCGTGCCAGCCGCCAGCATCGCCCGGCCGGCCTCGATATCAGCCTCGGAGAGCTTCCTCGGCCGGCCGCCCTTGCGGCCACGGGCGAGCGCCGCCTTCAGGCCCTCCATGGTGCGCTCACGGTTGAGGTCGAGGAAGTACTCGGCCATGGCCCCGTGCATCTGCAGGGCGAAGCGGCCGTGGGCTGTGGCAGAGTCGAACTGCTCAGTCAGGCTCCGGAAATGTACGTCCTTCACGCGCAGGCCGTCGATGGTGCGCATCATCTCGACGAGTGATCGCCCGAGCCGATCGAGCTTCCAGACCACGAGCACGTCCTCGGGGCGCAGGTAGGCCAGTGCCGCCTCGAACTCCGGACGCTTGGTCCCGGCCTTGCCGGACTTCTTCTCCTCGAACATCCGCTCGCACCCGGCCTTGGTCAGCGCGTCGCGCTGGAGGTCGAGGTTCTGATCGAGGGTGGAGACGCGGGCATATCCGATGAGCATGTCGGGACAGTGCCAAAATACCGTTTATCCGGCAATAGAAAAGCCGACACATTTTTCCGACAGAAACAGCGCAGTTTCAGGCGGGTTACGATCAGCTCCCGCGCTGCGTCGGGAAAACGATCGTTTTTCGTACATGATTGCCCAAGCTACTTACCGTTGAGTTCTAATAGGGTACGATCCTTGGAACGCTGCCGTTGGAACTTGGCCGCTTGTTATCGGCTCGAGCGATTGAGGCGGCGTTCACCCCTTTGGTAGGATGTTCCTCGGTATGCAGCTCGCCGATCGGAAACGACCATGCCGTCAGCGAAGGGTTTAAAATCGAGTGATCCGAGGCGCATGACGCCTCGGTACTAGATAGCCTACTTCGACGCGCTCGCCACAGGGCCGCTGCTAGCCAAGCCGCACACGGCGCGCCGCCGGGCCGGCGAGATGGCACGGATCTGCCCCTATCCCGATGTCGCCTCTGCGGGCTTGGCGAAGGTTAGGACCGCACTCGAGACGCGCGGCTCGTCGACTCCTCCGTCCTAGCGCTGCCTTCACATAACGCAGCGTTCTGAGACCGTGCGTGTCGCCCGGGTTCGAGAAACTGCTCCTACCTCGTAGCGGTCGCACAAGATTGGATCTTTCGAGAGCACACCACCGCTAACGCGTCATTAACCACATCGGTTGTGCACTGCGAGGTGTCCAGAGGGACTAGCCATGCGCCACATCCACGTCGTGCCCGGTCTGCGTCTGCGGTTCGCTGGCCGCGACGAGACCTTCGACGAAGGTGTCGAAATCGGACTCCTCGCGGCTCAACTCGCATCGGGCATAGCCGAGTTCTCGATGATGTTGGCTGCTAGCACGCTGGACCAAGCACGTATGCTGGCGACGAATATGGGCTACCGCCTGCACGTGACGACGATGGATGAAGGCACGGTCGAGGTCATGTTTCTCACCGGAAGCCGCCGGCCCAAACTACAACTTGTCTGTAACAACTCCTTCTCACGCTTAGATGCGTAATTTCTTGGTCTGAGACCTGCTCGACCAGTTCATCTAGGGCGATCGGTGAGATAACGGACACTCAGACGCGACAGTCTGAGCTTTTCCTCGCATTCGAGCGTTGGCACTTTGGATGGAGATACGCCGATGGCCGATGCGGTTCATCACATGCAGATGCAGCAGATCGTGGCCGGCCTGTCCGAGGGCGTGATCCTGATCGAGCCGGATCAAACCATCGCTTACGCCAACGATGCCGCCGTGATGATGCATGGGGTGACAGATGTCGGCGATCTCGGCGCCACCGTGTCCGAGTACCGCGCGAACTTCACGCTGCACTACCGCAATCATCGCGAGATCGGCCCGCTGCAGCATCCGCTCGACCGCGTGCTCGCTGGCGAGGTGTTCCGCGACGTCGTGGTCGAGCTGGTCCCGAAGCGAGATCCCAAACACAGGTGGATGCACCGCATCCGCAGCCTGGTGACGACCGATGCGGCCGGCACGCCCAACGGCCTGGCGCTGGTGATGCAGGACGTGAGCGAGCGCTACCAGGCCGAGGCTCGGTTCGAGCGGATGTTCAATGCCAACCCAGCCCCGGCGATCATCTGCCGGATCGCCGATCTGCGCTTCGTGCGGGTCAACAACGGCTTCCTCGACCTCACCGGGTACCATCGCGACGATGTCCTCGGCCGGACCTTCTGCGAGATCGACCTGCTGCGCGAGGCCGAGCGGCGCGAGATGGCGATCCATCACCTGCACCAGGGCCACACCATCCCGCAGATGGAGGCTCAGCTCGCAACCCCTTGTGGGAAGGGCCGCTACGTGATCGTGGCCGGGCACGCCATCGAGATGCCAGGCTCTGGCGGCGTCGAGCCGTGCATGCTGTTCACCTTCGCCGACCTAGAAGATCGCCGCAAAGCCGAGATGGCCCTGCGTCACAGCGAGGAACGCTTCGCCAAGGCGTTCGACCTCTCACCGGTGCCGAGCGCGTTGCTGGACGCGGACGGGCTGGAGATAACCAGCGTCAACCAGGCCTTCGCCACGACGTTCGGGCACATTCCCGATACCGTCGGCGGCCAGTCGCTCGCCGATCTCGCGCTCTGGGTTGATCGCGCTGAGCAGCGCAAGTTCTCCCGCGATCTCAGGCGGCTTGGCAGCGTGCGCGGCTTCGAGGCTGTGCTGCAGGATGCAGCGGGCGCGGAGATCGACTGCTTGGTCTCGGCCGAGCGAGTGAGCATCAACGATGAGGCCTGCGTGCTGTGCGTCCTGCAGGACATCACCGCTCGCAAGCGCTCAGAGCGCGAACTGATCACCGCCATCGAGGCGGTGATGGCGGATGCGTCGTGGTTCAGCCACGGGGTGATCGATAAGCTGGCGACCCTGCGCCACCCGCCGCGCACCGGCCGGCCCTCGCTCGGGGTCGAGAACCTGACGATTCGCGAGCAGGACATGCTCACGCGGATCTGTCAGGGCGCGACCGATCGGGAGATCGGCGCCGAGCTGAAGCTGTCGCCGAACACGGTGCGCAACCATGTCTCAGGGCTGTACCGCAAGCTCGGGGTCAACCGCCGCAGCGCGGTGGTGGTGTGGGCGCAGGAGCGCGGCATAGGGCCCAACATACGCACCCAGCGCTGACACGGACGAAAACCGTGACAGAACTACCAAGCCGATTTGGTACAAATGTACTTTATGTAAATCATCGGAACTTCTACTAAATCGCCTGATTACACGGTGGTAGCTCTGCTCGCACGAGCATCTCGGAAGATCATCCCGGCGGGTTGATGTGAGGAGATCCGTGTGGCCGGGCGTCGGAAGGTGCTCTCACCCGACCATATCCGGGCGCTGATCAAAGAAGCCATCGGCATCATCGAGGGCGACCGTGCGATCCAGGCGGAAGCCGCCGCCGAGATCGCTGCCATCGAAGCCGCCTACGCGTCGTCGAACCCCGAGCCAGGACCCAAGCGCTCGACCCGCTCGTGATGCTGGAGCACGAGCTGACACACGGCCGGCAACCAGTTCGGTCAGCCCGGTGTCGCGGGGCTGAACTTCTGCAGACCTGCTCGTCCCCGTCGTCGGCGCGGTGGTCGGGCGGCGGCTCGACCACGCCCTGATCGGCCGCCGCCGGGTGCTCTGAGCCCAGCCAAACCCGCTTCTGCCGCTCCCGGCCGAAGATCGAACCAAACTGACCTGAGAGTACCGAGCATGGCGTTGACACCTGACACCACCCGTCCGGCCTACGACCGCGACCTCCCCACCGCTAGTGCGGTCTCCCCTGCGGAGGACATGCGCACGATGGCGCTGCACTCCATCTCCTGGGGCGCGGTGTTCGCCGGCGCGGTGATCGCGCTGGTCGCCCAGGTCATCCTGAACATGATCGGGCTCGGGATCGGGCTCTCGACCGTCGACCCGGCCGGCAACGGCACCCCGACCGCCGAGTCGCTCTCGTCCGGCGCCGGGATCTGGTTCGTGATCTCCGGCATCCTCGCCTCCACCGCCGGCGGCTGGCTCGCTGGGCGCCTCTCGGGCAAGCCGGCCAACACCACCACCGCCTATCACGGGCTGATCGCCTGGGCGGTTTCGACCCTGGTCGTCGTCTACCTGTTGTCCTCGGCGGTCGGCGGCATCGTCAGCGGCGCGTCGAGCGCGGTGTCGAGCACGCTGGGTGGCGCCGGCAACCTCGTCGGCGGCTCGGTGAAGACCGCCGCGCAGGCCGCCGCCCCGTCGCTGCCGGGCATGGACAACCCGTTCTCCAACATCGAGAGCCAGGTCCGCAATGGCACCGGCAATGACCCTGAAGCCCTGAAGAACGCCGCCGTCAGCGCGATGCGCGCCGCGGTGACCGGTGACGCAGCCCAGCAGAAGGACGCCCAGGAGAAGGCCGCCCAGACGCTGGCAAAGGCACAAGGCATCCCGGTCGATCAGGCCCGGACGCAGGTCGCCCAGTACGTGCAGCAGTTCAACGACACTGTCGCCAAGACCAAGGAGCAGGCCAAGCAGGCGGCCGACACCGCCGCCCGCGTCGGCTCCCAGGGGGCGCTCTACGGCGCCCTGGCGCTGATCCTCGGTGCGCTGGCCGCCTTCTTCGCGGGCCGCGGTGCGGCGGTCGATCCGGTGGTGAGCCACACGGGCATCACCGCCACGACCCAGCGTCGGATCTGATCATGAGCGATCCCGCCGCCAGCCAGCCGAAGCTCTCACGGACGCAAGGCGTAGAGACGGCGGAGGTCACTTTGGGCGAGGAGGTGGTTCTCCCGCTGATCGAGGAGACCGCTCGCATCGACAAGCAGGCGGTGGAGACCGGGCGGGTGCGGGTCTCGACCCGGACGGAGACCGTCGATCAGGTTCTGCGCGAGAGCCTGCGCAGCCAAACGGTCGAGGTCACCAGGGTGCCGGTCAACCGGACGCTGTCCGAGGGCGAGGTGCCCCCGGTGATCCGCGAGGAGAACGGGGTGACCGTCATTCCCGTCCTCGAAGAGATCCTCGTCGCCGAGAAGCGCCTCGTCCTGAAGGAGGAGGTGCACGTCCGCCGAAGCTCCGCGGATGAGGACGTCGAGGTCCCGGTGACGCTGCGTAAGCAGCGCGCCGTGGTCGAACGCGTGAGCCCGGACGGCCACGCCAGCGAACAGATCGATCCCCCTTCAACTCAGGAGACAGCACCATGACGCAGACGATCACCGCGCTGTTCGATCGCCCGGCCGAGGCGCAGGCCGCTCAAGCCAAGCTTGTCGCTGCCGGCATCCCGCAATCAGCGATCAAGCTGGTGCAAGGTGCCCAGACGGCGCGCACGAGCGGCTCGTACGACTACCACAAAGACGAGGGTGGCTTTTGGGGCTCGCTCAAGGACTTCTTCATGCCCGAGGAGGATCGCTACGCCTACAGCGAGGGCTTGAGCCGCGGCGGCACGCTGCTGACCGCGAGCGTCGAGCCGGCGCAGACCGAGACGGCCTACGATATCCTGGAACAACACGGCTCGGTCGACCTCGACCAGCGTGAGAGCGCGTGGCGCAAGGAAGGCTGGAGCGGGTACTCGGCGACGGGCGGCACGACAACGGCCAGCTCGACCACGGGCACGACAGCAACCGGAACGGCGGCTACAGGCGCCGCGGCCCTGAAAGGTGCCGGGACGACCACGGGCGAGACCGACTACATCCCAATCGTTGAGGAGCGGCTTAACGTCGGCAAGCGCGTGGCCGAGAGCGGCCGGGTGCGAGTTCGCTCCTTCGTCGTCGAGAAGCCGGTTGAGGAGCAGGTCACCCTGCGCGACGAGACCGTGCACGTCGACCGGCGCGCGGTCGACCGGCCGGTGACGGCGGCCGACGAGGCCTTGTTCGCCAGCAAGACCATCGAGGCGACCGAGATGCGTGAGCAGGCGGTGGTGTCGAAGGAGGCCCGCGTGGTCGAGGAGGTCGGCATCCGCAAGGACGCGGGTCAGCGCACCGAGACCATCACCGACAAAGTGCGGCATACGGAGGTCGAGGTCGAGGACGAGCGCGGCAACGTCAGCCGCACTGGCACGGCCGGTACCGCGACCACCGGCACCACGCCCAGCACGCGCAAGCCGGTCTGATCGACATGAGCGGCGCTGCTTGGAGCTTGGATGCACCGGGCAGCGCACCCTGCCGATATCAGACGTCGGATCGGCCGTCCCTCTACTGCCACCAGACAAACAGGCCCTGCCATGTCCCTGAACCGCTCGATCCTCATCGTGTTGCCGTTGCTCGCAGCAGCGCCAGCACTGGCGCAGACGACCGTCACTGGGCAGCCGGCGACAAATGGTGCTTCCAGCGCGACGTCCGGCGGCCAGAACGCCGTGACGCGGCCGAACACCGATCACGCCCACGACGGCAAGACAGTGGCCATCAGCACGGGGGCGAACGCCAAGCTGGAGCGGGGCGCCAACAGCTTCACCGAGGGTGAGGTCCGCCGGCGGCTCGAGCGAGCCGGCTACCACGAGGTCAAGGATCTGAAGAAGGATGGCGACGGCATCTGGCACGCCAACGCGATGTTGGACGGCAAGCCTGCCAGCGTCGGCCTCGACTTCAAGGGCAACGTCGCGGTCCAGTAGCCGGTCCCCTCGCTCGATGTGTCCCACCCGAATATCTCGGAGTCATCCCATGCCAGCACAGACCCTCTCGGCCCTGTACGACCGCTACGACGACGCTGCGGCGGCTGTGACGAAATTGGAGGCGGCCGGCGTTCCGCACTCCGATATCAGCCTCGTCAGCAACAAGGCGGAGACCGGCAATGCCGGAACGGGCGACACGGCAGACCATGCTGCCACCGGCGCGGGGACGGGCGCGACGCTCGGCACGATCCTGGGCGGTGGCGCGGGCCTCCTCGCCGGCCTCGGGCTGATGGCCATCCCAGGCGTCGGTCCGGTCGTGGCCGCCGGTTGGCTCGTGGCGACGCTGACCGGTGCGGGCATCGGTGCAGCAGCGGGCGGTTTGACCGGCTCGTTGACCGGCGCTGGCGTGAGTGAGACCGACGCACATGCCTACGCCGAGGGTGTGCGCCGCGGCGGCTCGCTGCTGACCGTGAGGGCGGATGAGGCCCACGCCGGTTTGGCCACGCGCATCCTGGAGGAGCACGGTGCCGTCGATCTCGACGCGCGTGCGCAGGGTTGGGAGAGCGAGGGCTGGAGCGGCAAGACTGCCGACGAGGCCCCAAGGGACACATCGACCTTGATCGGCTCGGACGCGGCCGCCGGCTCGGTCGTGCGCGAGAACGATGCGGTGAGCGCTCCCATGGCCGGTACGGACACGTCGATGTCGGGTGCCCGTAGGGTGCGTGTCTACAACCACCCAGTCTGATCCTCGGCATCCATCCTTGGGTCCGGCCTCATCGTCGACCCATACGATCATCCCGGCCTTAGGGCCGCTCCCGGAGCACCACCCATGGGCCTACTCGACAGCATCATCGGCAGCGTGGTCGGCGGTAACGCCGGTCAGCAACAGGGCGGCAGCGCTAACCCCCTCGTCGGCGTCCTGATGAGCCTTCTGGCCGCGCGGGCCGGAGGCGCCGGCCTCGGCGGCATGTTGGGTAACGCGGGCGGCGGCATGGCTGGCGCCGGTCAGGGCGGTCTCGGCGGTCTGCTCGGCGGCGGCGGGGCCAGTGGGCTTGGTGCCCTCGTGGAGCAGTTCACCCAGGCTGGCCACGGCGGGGCGATCAACTCGTGGATCGGCAAAGGTCAGAACCAACCGATCGCGCCGCATGACCTCGGCGACGCGCTCGGTCCCGAGACGGTAGGCCAGCTCTCGCAGCGGACCGGCATGGGCAGTTCCGATCTGCTGTCGCAACTTTCGCAGTTGCTGCCCGGCGTGGTCGACCAGCTCACCCCGCAGGGTCGGATGCCGACCGAGCAGGAGCACGCCCATTGGTAACGTTCTAAACGGCCGATCACGCCGCCGTTTTATGAGATCACCCTTCGTCAGTTGAGCAGGCCATATGTTCTACGGTGCTCGACAGCCTGTCGTGGCAGACCGACCTGTCGCATGGCGACTTACTTTTCCGGCTCCCACAGGAGCTTCCCTCAGTGGTGAACCGCTACGCCCCTGATGGCAGGTTACCCGTGCGCTGACGCGGTGAGCCTGAGGACTTTCCGCACGCCGGTCGAGGACGACCTCACCCGGACGCGCCGGTCGATATGACCGCAACGAGCACCGTTATGGTGCCGAACGAGGAACACAGCCATGGCCCAGAACGCACACCACGAGGCGGCCAAGCATCACGAGGCAGCCGCCAAGTCGCACAAGACGGCCGCCGAGCACCACGAGAAGGGCGACGCCAAGGCGGCCGGCAAGCACTCCGAGGAGGCCCACGGCCATTCGGCGAAGGCGCATGAGAGTTCGACTAAGGCTCACGGCAAGAGCACCGGCAAGCACTGATCGACTCTCGTAGAACCAGCCGGGCCCGCGATGCATGTGGGCCCGGCTGCCAATTCAAGGAGGGACACCATGGACGAGAACCGTATCACCGGCGCCTCGAAGGAACTCGGCGGCAAGGTTCAGGGCAAGGTCGGCGCCGCGATTGGCGACCGCGAGACCCAGGGCAAGGGCAAGATGACCGAACTGAAGGGTTCGACCGAGAACCTCGTCGGACAGGCCAAGGACGCGGTGCGCGACGTGGCCGACCAAGCGAACGATCTCGCCGGTGAGGCGATCAAGAAGGGGCGCGAGCGCTTCCCTGAGGCCGAGCATGCGTATCGACAGGGCGGTGAGGCGCTCAGCCAATATGCGAAAGAGTCGCCGCTCATAGTCGTCGCGATGGCGGGCGCGCTCGGTTACCTTCTCGCACTGGTCATCCACGGTCGGAAGTGAAGGCCGCTTCCGTGTGGATTATGCCGCTCGATGCGATCCGAGGCCATCCATGACCGCTGGTGCCAGGGACCTTGAACGCGACGTCGAGGCGAGCCGGGCTTGGCTGGACGGGACCCTCGATCGGTTGCAAGCGCGGTTGAACCCGTCCTCTATCGTGGAGGAATTTGTCGGTACCGCACGCCGGAGCGAGGCCGGGGTCGCGCTCTACGATGGTGCCCTGCATGCGGTCCGGCACAACCCGCTCTCCGCCCCTCTAATCGCTGGAGGCGTGATGCTGTTGTTGCGGCAGGTGACCAAGCC
>NZ_JAKSYC010000278.1 GCF_022829585.1 Methylobacterium sp. J-026 | reverse complement strand
CCCCCCTCTGCGGGGGAGGGTGCCCCCCGAAGGGGGTCGGGAGAGGGGAGCCCGGCTTCCGGAAGGGGCGCAGCTCTCGTGTAGGCCAGAGCTTCGTTCTGCACCCTCGCTCCCCTCTCCCGACCCCTGCTGACGCAGGGGCCACCCTCCCCCGCAGAGAGGGGAGGGAGCTCCCGTCCCGCGCCGGTGCGGGGCACGGTCCGAAGACACCGGAGGCCGCATGACGCTCGTCAAGGCACGGACGCCCCAGATCATCTCCGGTGGCCAGAAACCCCTGTTCACCGGCAACGACTGGGACTTCGACACCATCCGGCGGATCCACGACGCCTGTGAGGCGGTGGCCGGGCCGCAACTCGGCCTGTCCTGGTATCCGAACCAGATCGAGATCATCACGGCCGAGCAGATGCTCGACGCCTACGCGTCGATCGGCATGCCGCTGTTCTACAAGCACTGGTCGTTCGGCAAGCACTTCGCCCAGCACGAGGCCGGCTATCGCCGGGGCCTGATGGGGCTCGCCTACGAGATCGTCATCAATTCCGATCCGTGCATCTCCTACGTGATGGAGGAGAACACGGCGACCATGCAGACGCTGGTCATCGCCCACGCGGCCTTCGGCCACAACCACTTCTTCAAGAACAACTACCTGTTCCGGCAATGGACGGATGCCGAAGGGATCTTGGATTACCTCGACTTCGCCAAGGGCTTCATCACCCGCTGCGAGGAGCGCTACGGCCACCAGGCGGTCGAGCAGATGCTCGACGCCGCCCACGCGCTGATGAGCCAGGGCGTCCACCGCTATCCGCGCAAGAAGCGGCCGGACCTCGCCTCGGAGCAGCGGCGGGAGCGTGAGCGGATCGAGCACGGCGAGCAGATCTACAACGACCTGTGGCGGACCCTGCCGCAGAAGGTCGGCGCGGTGCGGCCGGACCTGGTCGCCGAGCGGCGCAAGGCCCTGCTCGAACTGCCGCAGGAGAATATTCTCTACTTCCTGGAGAAGGTCGCCCCCCGGCTGCGCCCTTGGCAGCGCGAGATCCTGCGGATCGTCCGCCTCGTCGCGCAGTATTTCTACCCGCAGCGCCAGACCAAGGTGATGAACGAGGGTTGCGCCACCTACGTCCATTACCGGATCATGAACGCGCTCTCGGCGCAGGGTCAGATCGGCGAGGCCGCCTATCTGGAGTTCCTCCAGTCGCACACCAACGTCATCCGGCAGCCGAACTACGACGACCGCTCGTATGGCGGCCACAACCCCTACGCGATCGGCTTCGCGATGATGCAGGACATCGCCCGGATCGTGGAGCAGCCCACCGACGAGGACCGGGACTGGTTCCCCGAGATCGCCGGCACCGGCGATCCGATGGCGGTTTTGCGCGACTGCTGGGAGAATTACCGCGACGAGAGCTTCATCCAGCAGTTCCTGTCGCCCAAGCTGATGCGCGACCTGCGCCTGTTCCACGTGGTCGACGACCCGGAGGAGCCGGAACTGCGGGTGGAGGCGATCCACGACGAGCGCGGCTACCGCAAGATGCGCCGGTCCTTCGCCCGCCAGTACGACGTCGCGTGGCTCGATCCCGACATCGAGGTGGTGGACGTGGATCTCGAGGGCGACCGGCGCCTGATCCTGCACCACAAGGCGATCAACAAGATCACCCTGCAGAAGGAGGACGCCAAGCGCGTGCTCCAGCACCTCGCCGACCTCTGGGGCTACGACGTGGTGCTCAAGGAGGTCGAGCCGGCCACCGGCACGGTGCTCGGCGAGATCACCGCCAGCGCGCGGCCGATCTTCTTCTGATCGCGTCCCGCGCGGGGCACCGTCACGCCTTCGCGGGATCCAGGGTGACGTGCCAGAGGTCGGTGTCGGCCGCGTCCTTCAGCGTCACGGTCATCTGCTCGGTGGCGCCGTCGACCGCCACATGGCCGAAGAACTGGTAGCCCGCGGCCGGCGACAGGTTGACCTGCCCCTTGTCGGGCGCCTTCACGAAGCGCAGCTGCGGGCCGAACGTGTCGTCGAGGGCGTTTGGGCCGAAGGTGCCGGCGTGCAGCGGCCCGGAGACGAACTCCCAGAACGGGTCGAAATCCTGAAACTGCGCCTTGCCGGGGTCGTAGTAATGCGCCGCCGTGTAGTGCACGTCGGCCGTGAGCCAGACGGTGTTGCGGATCCCGGCGCTCTTGATGAAGCGCAACAGGTCGGCGATCTCCAATTCGCGCCCGAGGGGCGGTCCGTCGCCCTGCGCCACCGCCTCCGAACCGAAATTGCGGTCGACGTCGTAGGTCACCACGAGGCCCAGCGGCATGTCGGCGGCGATCACCTTCCAGGTGGCGCGCGAATCGAGCAGCGCCCGCTTCAGCCACGCGATCTGCTGCGGCCCCAGGAAGTAGGCGTCGGGGCCGTATTCCGTCTGGCGATTCTCGCCGTTCGGGCCCCGGTAGGAGCGCATGTCGAGCATGAACACGTCGACCAGCGGGCCGTAGCCGATCCTGCGATAGACCCGGCCGGGCTCCGAGGGCTCGAAGCGCATCGGCATGTATTCGTGGAACGCCCGCGACGCGCGCAGCTGCAGCGCGAGCGCGTTCGGGTCGGTGTATTTCTTCTTCAGATGCTCGGCCCGGGTCAGGGGCTCGCCCGGCCACCAGTTGTTGGTGACCTCGTGGTCGTCCCATTGCGCCAGGATCGGCACGGCGGCGTTCATGGCCAGCACGTTCCGGTCGGTGAGGTTGTACTTGTGCCGGCCGCGGAATTCTTCCAGCGTCTCGGCCGGCTTGGCGACCGCCTCGGTCACCCGGTTGCGCCACAGGCTGCCATCGGGGAGCTTCACCTCGGGCTGGATCGGCCCGTCGGCGTAGATCGTGTCGCCGGAATGGATGAAGAAGTCCGGCCGGTTCTTCAGGATGGCGGAATAGATGGTCATGCCGCCGCGGGCCTCGTCGATGCCCCAGCCCTGGCCCGCCGTGTCGCCCGACCAGCAGAACGAGACCGAGCGCCGGTCCGCCGGCGCGGTGCGGAACCGCCCGACCTGGGCCGGTCCGACGATCGTCGGCGCGGCGACGTCCTGCAGGCGGACCCGGTAGAACACGTCCTGGCCCGCCGGCAGACCGGTGAGCGCCACCTTCACGGTGCCGTCGGTCTCGGGCAGTGCGTCGGCGAAGACCCCGCCGCGGATCTCGGAGAAGCGCTCGGTGGTCGCCCACTCGATGATCGCCCGGGCAGGCCGGTCGGACCGGGCCCAGACCACGGCCGAGTCGGTGCCGACATCGCCCGATTGCAGCCCGTGGCTCAGCAGTGGCCGGTCGGCGGCGCGGCTCAGGCCGGGGCGCGCGAGGCCCGAGGCCAGCCCGACCAGACCGGCGCCTCCGCTGAGAAGGATCTGGCGGCGACTTGCGGACATGAGAGGCCCTCCAACATGCGGCGGCCATCGCAGGGCGCCGCGACAGCCGGATGACGGGCCGGGAGCGCGTGGCGTGAAAGCACACACGCGCATCGGCTTTTGCCGAAACCCGGCGGCCACCCTTCGGGACGATGCTTCAGCGCGGCGGGACGCGCGTCTGCGGACCCCCGTCCGGCGCTGCAGGCAGCGAGATTTCACGTGCCCCTCCACCTCGACAGGCCGGACGTTGAACGGCTCTCCGGGGCTTTGGCGGTCGTGGCGATCCGGGTTGCCCGGGAGCGTTCGGATCGCGCGCGAGGATAGGCCTGGATCGCGTTCAGGCAGCCCTTCGCAGGACGGCGCTCCGCCGGCCCAGCCGTGAGCCGCGCGGCGCGAACGGTGCTTCTCGAGGCCGTTCCTCGCCGCGATCGAGCCGTTCACCAGGTTACGAGCTGGCGCAAGCCGCCCTGGGCGAGCGAGCCGAGCCGATGGCGTTCGTCGATCGGCTTTC
>NZ_JAKSYC010000270.1 GCF_022829585.1 Methylobacterium sp. J-026 | reverse complement strand
CCTTGGCCAGGACCGCCTTGGCGAGCGGATGCGAGGAGCCCGCCTCCAGCGCGGCGGCCAGGGAGAGGACCTCCCGTTCGGACCGGCCGAACGCCAGGACGTCGGTGACCACGGGCTTGCCCTCGGTCAGGGTGCCGGTCTTGTCGAAGGCCACCATGGTCACGGCGGCGAGCCGTTCCAGCACGCCGCCGCCCTTGATGAGCAGGCCCCGCCGGGCGCCTGCCGAGAGCCCCGCCGCGATGGCGGCCGGCGTCGAGATGACCAGGGCGCAGGGGCACCCGATCAGCAGGATGGCGAGCCCCTTGTAGACCCAGCCGTCCCACGAGCCCCCGAACAGCAGCGGTGGCAGGATCGCGACGAGGGCGGCCACCGCGACCACGGCCGGGGTGTAGATGCGGGAGAAGCGGTCTATCATGCGCTCGGTCGGGGCCTTGGCCTCCTGGGCCTCCTCCACCAGCCGCACGACCCGGGCGATGGTGTTGTCCCGCGCCGCCGCGGTCACCCGCACCCGAAGCGCGCCGTCCCCGTTCACGGTCCCGGCGAACACCGCATCGCCCGGTGCCTTGCGCCGCGGCACGCTCTCGCCGGTGACCGGCGCCTCGTCCACCGCGCTCTCCCCGTCGAGGACGGTTCCGTCCGCCGGGACCCGGTCACCCGGCCTCACCAGGACGGTCGCCCCGACCCGCAGGCTCGCCGCGGGCACCCGCTCCATCGATCCGTCGCCCTCCAGCAGGGCCGTGTCGGGCACCAAGCCGGTGAGACCCCGGATGCTCGCCCTGGCCCGGCCTGCGGCCACCCCTTCCAGCACCTCGCCGACCAGGAACAGGAAGACGACCGTGGCCGCCTCCTCGGTCGCCCCGATGGCGGTCGCGCCGATGGCGGCCACGGACATCAGGGTCTCGATGGAGAACGGCGTCCCGTGCCGGGCGGCCGCGACGGCACGTCGAGCAATCGGTACCAGGCCGACCGCCATGGCCGCCAGGAAAGCCCAGCGCTCCGTTGCCGGCGCGGCTTGGCCGACCGCGTAAGCCAGCACCAGGGCCGCCGCGCAGGCGAACGCCAGCAGCGCCTTCGGAGACCGCCACCAGACCGGCTCAGGTCGTTCGGCATCCGACACCGTGTCGGCGGAGGGGGCCTCGGCGCCGTAGCCCAGGCTGCGGACCGTCGCCGCGATGGCCCGGGCGTCGGTGGCGGGTCCATGCCGCACCGTCAGCGTCTCGGTCGCCACCGAGACCGAGATGTCCTCGATGCCGGGTAGGCGCCGAACGGCGTTCTCGACCTTGGCGGCGCACGAGGCGCAGTCCATCCCGGTCACGCGCAGGCGCGTCGGGGGGCTCTCGGTTCGGTCCGGGGTCGCAGCATCGCTCATGGCGGGTGCCTTCCGCATCTCTCGAAGGCACCCTACTTCCTCCAGCGACTAGAGGAGCAAGCGGAATGAAGCCCATCGCCATCGGGGAGTTGTCGCGGCGCGCCGCGGTGAAGGTCCCCACGATCCGGTTCTACGAGGAACGCGGATTGCTGCCGACGCCGGTGCGTACGGAAGGCAATCGCCGCACCTACGGAGAGGGCGACGTCCGGACGCTGCGGTTCATCCGGCACGCCCGCGAACTCGGCTTCGAGATCGCGGATATCCGAACCCTTCTCGACCTGGCCGGACATCCCGATCGGCCTTGCGGGGAGGCGGACGCCATCGCCCGGAAACACCTCGCCGACATCGACGACCGGATCGCCCGGCTTACCGGCCTCAGGCGGGAGATGCAGGCCATGGTCGAGCAGTGCTCGGGCGGCGACGTCGGGGAATGCCGCATCATCGAGGTGCTGGCCGACCACGGCGAGTGTCTCAGCGACCGGCACTGACCGAGGCCGAAACGCGGGCTTGCTCCTCTAGTGGGTAGAGGAGTTAGGCATCGATGCTTGCACCCTCAGACCGGAAGCCGAGATGACGGAACGCCACGACCACGCCGGACACGACCATTCCGAAGCCCACGCCGGGCACGCCCACGGCCCCGGACACAGCCACGCCCCGGCGAGCTTCGGGAAGGCGTTCGCCATCGGCATCGCCCTCAACGTCGGATTCGTCGTCGTCGAGGCCACCTACGGGGTGCTGGCGAACTCGATGGCCCTGCTGGCCGATGCCGGCCACAACCTTTCCGACGTGCTCGGCCTCGTGGTGGCCTGGGTCGCCATGGTGCTGGCCAAGCGCGCCCCGAGCGCCCGCTACACCTACGGGATGAAGGGCTCGTCGATCCTGGCGGCCCTGTTCAACGCGGTGTTCCTGCTGGTCGCCGTCGGCGCCATCGCCTGGGAGGCGATCCAGCGCTTCGGCGAACCAGCACCCGTCGCCGGCAAGACGGTGATGATCGTGGCCGCGGTCGGCATCCTGGTGAACGGCATCACCGCCTGGCTGTTCGCCTCCGGGGCCAAGGGCGACATCAACATCAAGGGCGCCTTCCTGCACATGGCCGCCGACGCCGCCGTCTCGGCGGGCGTGGTGATCGCCGGCCTCGTGATCCTCTACACCGGGTGGACCTGGCTCGATCCCGTCGTCAGCCTCGCCATCGTGGCGGTCATCGTCTGGAGCACCTGGGGCCTCCTGCGCGACAGCCTCACGCTGTCCCTCGCCGCCGTCCCGCCGGGCATCGATCCGGCCGACGTCCGCGCCCACCTCGAAGGACTGCCGGGCGTCGCCGCCCTGCACGACCTCCACGTTTGGGCGATGAGCACCACCGAGACCTGCCTGACCGCCCATCTCCTGATGCCCGGCGGCCGACCCGACGACGCGTTCCTCATGAACGCGGCCGCCGGCATCAAGGAACGGTTCGGCATCGGCCACACCACCCTGCAGGTCGAGACGAGCGCGGATAGCGCCTGCGCCCTCGCCCCCGCCCACGTCGTCTGAGCCATCGGGAACATACCCGAACGGAAGGGGATGCCTTCAACCCTTGCGACCGGAGGAGCCCTGCATCCGCGTCGCGAGGGATCGGTTCGGTGCTTTCGGCCGCCGGTGGATGAACGGCGGTTTCAGGCTTCGTTCAACCGTCGAAGCCGATCCTGACAGCATCATCCCTTGAGGAACGAGCCATGCGTGTCCGCATCCCTGCCTTGGTCGCAGCCAGCCTGATCCTCGCCCCGGCCGCGGCGTCCGCCCAATACTACGGCGGCGACTTCGACCGGCGAGGCGACGTCCACGTCGACCGCTATCACCACGGCGACCATGACGACGTCGTCATCCACCGTCCGCATCGGGACTACGGCGACCGGGCCTTCTATGGGGAGCGTGGGTTCTATGGCGAGCGCAGGCACCACCATCACCACCACGACGACTATTGAGGCTCGGCCCTCGTCTTGGGCCACCCGGCATGTACGGGTGGCACTGAATCGTTCATAAGGCGACCATGACCACGGGACCCCGGATCAGGGCCTACGAGATGATGCGCGGTTGGTGGGCGACCACCGTCCGCGTGCTTTCGCTCGTCCTGGTCCTGGCGCTCGTCGTCCCCGGCGCGATCCATTCCGCCGAGGCGCACTGGTCCGTCAGCCACGAACTGTCCGTATCCGCACCGACGCAGGCGACCGCTTCCGATCACGCCGATGCCTGCCCGGCCTGCCATGCCAATTGCGGGTGCCATCAGGCCCTGAACGTAGACGGGACGCCCGTTCTGCCGTCCCGCGGGACCGCGCGCGCCTCCTACGCGACCGTGACCACCGCCATCGGATCGGTCTCGCCCGACCGCCTTCCCAGGCCGCCTCGCGCCTGAGGCGACGTCGTCACGTCCGTGGCGCGTCACGGCCGGCCCCTCGCGGGTCCCGGCCCCTCACCATCGCGATCATTCAGTAAGGACCGTCCCCGGCCGCACGCGCGGCGAGGCGACGTCCCTGGCGGACCCGGCCCATTCCCATGCGTGCATTCCTCTCCGTGGCCTTCCTGGCCATCGGCATCGCCATCGGCGGTGCCTTCCCCCGCGTCTCCGAGGTCGTGCAGGGCGCACTCGCCGCCGCCGGCCTGACGAACGCCCGGGCTGCGCCACCGACCAACGCGGCCATGACCAAGCCGGCGACACCCGCAGCCGACGATGGCCACGGTCATGGCGAGCATGGCCACGAACATGCCGACGCCGAGCCCAAGCCTGCCGACGAGCACAAGCATTCCGAGAGCGAGGCCAAGCCCGAAGCCGGAGGCCACAAGCACGCCGAGGGCGAGGCGCATGGCCACGACGAGGAGGGCGAGGGCAAGATCAAGATGTCCGCCGAGCAGGCCGCGGAGCAGGACATCAAGCTCGCCACGGTCGAGGGCGGCATCCTCTCGCGCCATCTCCTGGTGCCCGGCACCATCGCCCAGGACGCCGACCGGATCGCTCGCGTCCCCGTGCGGGTCGTCGGCACCGTGGCCGAGATGCGCAAGCGCCTCGGCGAGGAGGTCGCCAAGGGCGAGGTCGTGGCCGTCCTCGACAGCCGCGAGGTGGCCGAGGCCAAGAGCGACTTCCTCACCGCGACGGTCAAGGCGGACCTGGAGAAGACCAACTTCGACCGCCAGCAGGCCCTCTGGGACAAGAGGATCTCGGCGGAATCGGCGTTTTTGAACGCGAAGGCCGCATACTCGGAGGCGACCCTCCGCGTCGACCTCGCCAGGCAGAAGCTGTCGGCCCTGGGGCTGAACGCGGCCGAGGTCGCGACGTCCGCCAAGAAGGACGAGACCACCCCGAACCTGTCGTCGCTGCGCCGCTACGAACTCAAGGCCCCGCTCTCCGGCCGGGTGGTCGAGCGCAAGGTCGACGTCGGAACCGCCGTCGGCAAGGAGGGCGATCCGGCCGACGTCTACACCGTCGCCGACCTGTCCTCCGTGTGGATCGAGCTCGCTATCCCGACCACGGAGCTCTCGAAGGTCCGGGAGGGCGCCAAGGTGACCATCGTCGGGGGCGACGACGGCCCCCGCGGCGAGGGCAAGGTCGTCTTCGTCAGCCCGATCCTCAACCCGGAGACGCGCTCGGCCCGGGTCATCGTATCCTTGCCGAACAAGGACATGGCCTGGCGACCGGGCACCTTCGTGACAACCGAGGTCGAGATCGCCCGCGACCCGGTGAAGGTGCGGTTGCCGAAGTCCGCCATCCAGACCATCGGCGGCGAGAAGGTCGTGTTCGTCCGGACCCCGGAGGGCTTCGAGCGGCGGGACGTGACGATCGGCAAGGCCGACGACGACGCGTACGAGATCCTCACCGGACTCAAGCCCGGCGACGAGGTCGCGGTGGCCAACTCCTTCGTCCTGAAGGCCGAGCTCGGCAAGGCCGAAGCCGACCACGACCATTGAGGGCGGCCATCATGATCTCGAAGATCCTCGACTTCTCCGTCCATCAGCGCTGGCTCGTGGTGCTCCTGTCGCTGCTCGCGGCGGGCTTCGGCGTGTTCTCGCTGACCAAGCTGCCCATCGACGCGGTGCCGGACATCACCAACAACCAGGTGCAGATCAACACCACGGCGCCGTCGCTCTCGCCGGTCGATATCGAGAAGCAGGTGACCTACCCCGTCGAGACCGCGCTCGCCGGGATCAAGGGCCTCGAATACACCCGCTCGCTCTCGCGGAACGGCTTCTCGCAGGTCACCGCCGTCTTCTCCGAGAAGCTCGACATCTACTTCGCACGGCAGCAGGTCGCGGAGCGGATCGGCGAGGCGAAGTCGACCCTGCCGCCGGGGGCCGAGCCGCACATGGGCCCGATCTCCACGGGCCTCGGCGAGATCTACATGTGGTCGATCCACTACGCCCAACCGAAGGATCGTAAGGTCTCCCCGGACGGCAAGGCCGGCTGGCAATCGGACGGGAGCTACCTGACCCCGGAGGGCCAGCGGCTCGCGACGGAGCTCGAACGCACCGCGTACCTGCGCACGGTCCAGGACTGGATCATCCGGCCCCAGGTGAAGACCGTGCCGGGGGTCGCCGGCGTCGACAGCATCGGCGGCTTCGACAAGCAGTACCACGTCCAGCCCGACCCGATGAAGCTGACCGCCCTCGACCTGTCGTTCGCCGACATCGGCCGGGCGCTGGAGGCCAACAACGCGAACCAGGGCGCCCGCTACCTGGAGGACAACGGCGAGGGCTACGTCGTCCGTGCCGCCGGCCGCCTGGAGACGATGGAGGACATCGGCTCCGTGGTCGTGACCACGCGCGGCGGGGTGCCGGTCCGCATCTCGGACATCGCCGAGGTCCGCATCGGGCGCGACCTGCGCACCGGGTCGGGTAGCGAGGACGGGCGCGAGGTCGTCATCGGCACCGCCCTGATGCTGATCGGCGAGAACAGCAGGACGGTCTCGGCCGCCGTCGACGCGAGGATGACGGTGATCCGGCGCACGCTCCCCCCCGGCGTCGAGGTCCAGACCGTCCTCAACCGGACCCTGCTGGTCGAGGCCACGATCCGGACGGTGGCCAAGAACCTGGCTGAGGGCGCCGCGCTCGTCATCGTCATCCTGTTCCTGCTGCTCGGCAACATCCGGGCGGCCATCGTCACGGCGCTGGTGATCCCGGTGGCGATGCTGATGACCATGACCGGCATGGTCCAGGGTCGGATCAGCGCCAACCTGATGAGCCTCGGCGCCCTCGACTTCGGCCTCATCGTCGACGGTGCCGTCATCATCACCGAGAACGCCCTGCGTCACCTCGCCGAGAGACAGGGGGAGCTCGGGCGCAAGCTCGACCTGGAGGAGCGCCTCGTCACCGTGCGCGCCTCGGCCGAGGAGATGATCAAGCCGTCCCTCTACGGGCAGGCCATCATCATCCTCGTCTACGTGCCGCTCCTCACCTTCACCGGGGTCGAGGGCAAGATGTTCGAACCGATGGCGCTCACCGTCATCATCGCCCTCGTCTCGGCGTTCGTGCTGTCGCTGACCTTCGTGCCGGCGATGATCGCCATCGTCATCACCGGCAAGGTCACGGAGACCGACAACGTCATCATCCGCGGGATCAAGGCGGCCTACCGCCCGGTCCTCGGTGCCGCCCTGCGCGTCCCGATGACCTTCGTCGCCGTCGCCCTGGTGCTGCTCGTCGGCGCCGGGTTCCTATTCAGGGGGCTGGGCCAGGAGTTCATCCCGCAGCTCGACGAGAAGAGCATCGCGCTGAATGCCCAGCGCATCCCGTCGACGTCCCTGACCCAGTCGCAGGCGATGCAGCTGAAGGTCGAGCAGGCGATCAGCCGATTCCCCCAGGTCGCCTACGTCTTCTCCAAGACCGGGACCGCAGAGGTCGCCTCCGACCCGATGCCGCCGAGCTCGTCCGACACCTTCGTCATTTTGAAGCCCCAGGAGGAATGGCCCGATCCGGACCTGTCCAAGGCCGACCTGCAGGAGCAGATCGAGAAGGCGCTCGGGGCGCTCGCCGGCAACGTCTACGAGTTTTCCCAGCCGATCCAATTGCGCTTCAACGAGCTGCTGGCCGGCACCCGCGGCGACCTCGCCGTGAAGGTGTTCGGGGAGGAGTTCGAGCCGATGCTGAAGGCCGCCAACCAGGTCGCCACGATCCTGCGCGGGACCGAGGGCGCCGACGACGTCAAGGTCGAACAGACGGCGGGCCTGCCGTTCCTGGAGATCAAGATCAACAAGACGGAGGCGGCCCGCCTCGGCCTGAGCACGTCCTCGATCCAGGACGTTATCGGCGCGGCCATCGGCGGCCGCGAGGCCGGCATGGTGTTCGAGGGCGACCGTCGCTTCCCCATCGTCGTGCGCCTGAACGACAAGGTCCGCGAGGACCGCGAGGCCCTGGAGAACATCCCGGTCCCGCTGCCCCCGGGGGTCAACGGACGGGCCTCCTCGGTGTTGCTGAAGCAGGTGGCGAGCTTCTCCGTCACCGAGGGACCGAACCAGATCTCGCGCGAGAACGGTCGCCGTCGGGTCGTGGTCACGGCCAACGTGCGTGGTCGCGACATCGGCTCGCTCGTGGCGGAGGCCCAGTCCAAGGTCGCGTCCGGGGTCCGGCTTCCCGCCGGCTACTACGTGACCTGGGGCGGGCAGTTCGAGAACCTGGCCTCCGCCCGCCAGCGCCTGATGGTGGTGGTGCCGGTGTGCTTCTTCCTGATCTTCCTGCTGCTGTTCTCGGCCCTGAACTCGGCGCGTGACGCGCTCCTGGTGTTCAGCGCAGTCCCGCTGGCACTGACCGGCGGTATCGCGGCCCTGTGGCTGCGGGGCATGCCGTTCTCGGTCCCGGCGGCGGTCGGGTTCATCGCCCTGTCCGGGGTGGCCGTCCTCAACGGCCTGGTGATGCTGACCTACATCAAGCAGCTCATCGCGGACGGGCGGCCACGGCGCGAGGCCATCCTGGAGGGTGCGATGACCCGGCTCCGTCCGGTGGCGATGACCGCCCTGGTGGCGTCGCTCGGCTTCGTGCCGATGGCGCTGGCCACTGAGACGGGCGCCGAGGTCCAGCGTCCGTTGGCGACCGTGGTCATCGGCGGCCTCATCTCGGCAACCCTGCTGACCCTCGTCGTCCTGCCGGCCCTCTACGCGCGCTTCGCCGGTGCCGTCGCCCCGAGGAAGGCTTCCGTGGAGAAGGAGGGTCCCCATGCACGCCCCGTCCTGCCGCAGGCCGCGGAGTAGGACGATGTCTTGCCGCCCCGCGCTCGCACTGACGGTGGTGGCGTGGACAGGCGCGGCCATGGCGGCGTAACCGACGGCGGGCGAGGCGCCGTTCGGATTGGCTTGGGGTCCCGTGGACCGTGTCGATGCACCCTCGATGGTCGACCGCGAGGCGAACCTGACCGGGCTGTACTATTTCCACGACCGTCCGCTCGCCTCGGGACCCGACACCGTCGAGGTGGTCCTGGTGGTGTGCAGGGAGCAGGGCCTCCAGCAGGTCGTCTGGGTCGGTCGGCCGCTCGACGGACCAGCTCATGTCACCGCACGCGAGGCCATCCGGTCACCGCACGCGAGGCCATCCGGCGCGAAGGGGGTGCGCCGCTACGGCGAGCCGCGCCCGGGCCTCGCCTCGGGGTCGCTGGTATGGCTCTCGGGCCGGGCTGTCCTGGCGACGCGCACGTTGCCGTACGGCGCCCGCGAGCTGGTGATATCCGCGTCCGGCCCGGACTATGCCGCCTGCTCAGAGAACCACCGCACCGCCACGGGCCACCCCGCCGGCGCCCACATGGCGGACCTGATCGGCGGGATGGTCCCGTGATCGTGCCGATCCGTCACGGCCAGCGGCGCTCCTCCTCGACCCATGGAGCCCATCGGCATGGGACCAGGGGGCGATGACCGGCAAGAAGCTCGCCCGGCAGATCGGGGAATTCGGCGGCGGAAGCAGGCGCCGACGCAAGGTCAGGCCGCATGTCCTGAGGGCGGCGCGACGGTCATTCCTGATGTCGGCGATGGCCATCGCCGTCGTGCTTGCGGTCTACTGCTGTTTCTACGTCCCACGGTGACGAAACTCGACCGCGGCGCCGATTGCCCCCGCGCCGGCTCAACCGTGTCCATGGCGATGATGCAGGTCGGGGTAGTGCACGTGCTTGTGCCGCATCGGCTGGTGGCGATGCCAGTGGGAGTGGGGCTCGGTCACGGGACCATCGTGGTCATGGTGGTGATGTTCGTCGTGCACGTGCCCATGCTCATGGCCTATCGCCTCGTGCGAATGCTCGTGGTCGTGCCGTTCCGCGAGGTGCAGCCAGAGGCCGACCCCCATCAGGAGCGCGGCGACGACGAGTTGCGGGGTCACTGGTTCCGGCAACAGGACCAAGGCTACGACGGCCCCGATGAACGGGGCGAGCGAGAAGTAGGCCCCCGTCCGCGCGCTGCCGAGATGGCGCAGCGCGAACACGAACAGCACCAGGCTGACGCCGACCCCGAGGAACCCGACGACGGCCGCGAAGCCGATCATGCCGGGCGGCGGCAGGCTGGCACCGCGTGCGAGGGCCATGGCGAGGTTGGCGCCCCCGGCGACGAGCCCCTTGGTCAACGCGATCACGACCGGATCGGCGGAGGACAGCTTGCGGGTCAGGTTGTTGTCGACGCCCCAGGCAAGGCAGGCCAGCGCGATCAGGCCGCCGCCCGCGTCGAGGTGGACGCCCTGGCCCTGCCACGACAACGCGACGGCGCCGGCGAGGATGGCCGCCGCGCCGAGCAGGAGGCGGCGGTCCACGTTCTCGCGGAACACCACCCAGGCGATGCCCATGGTCGCCAGCCCTTCGAGGTTGAGCAGGAGCGAGCCCGAGGCCGCCGACGTCCGTGCCAGCCCCAGCATCAGCAGCAGGGGACCCGCCACGCCCCCGAACAGCACCACCGCGAGCAGCCACGGTGCGTCCGACCTGCGCAGGGGGGCCTCCGGCGCCTCGATCCGGAGGGCGGACCGGCTGCCGTGGACGGCGGCGAGGCCGACGCCCGCACCAAGATACAGGAGGCCGGCCAGCGCCTGCGGGTCCACTGAGCCCAACAGGAGCTTGGCGAAGGGGGCCGAAGCACCGAACAGGACGGCGGATGCCAGTGCCAGCGGCACTCCGGGCCAGCGGTGCGCGTGACGATGGGCTTGCTCGAACATGCCGCACGATAGCACCGACGAAGGATGCCGTATCCGTCCTGTGATACCGTTCCATCGAAGCCAAGACCGCCCGCAGCGGCGCGAGCACATGCCTTTGGTCGCGCTAAGTTGCCCCAAGTTGTCGAGTAGCAGTTAGATCTAACGCTCGGTACCGACTGCACCCGACCCAACCCAGCCGCATGGATTGCCCGGCGCTTCCTGAAAGCGGCCATTCGTCGGCCGTCCGGCAACTTTGGCTGAGGGTGGCAAGCGGACTCCGGCCTTGCGTCCGTAAGCGGACGTTCCGCAACCGACCCTACTCGGTCATAGAAGCAAGCCAATGGAGGCCTTGAAAGCAGACGTTGCAGCTGGACGCGCGCTGCGAACGCATGCTCTCGGATTCCCGCTTCCCGCGCTCGTGAGGCCGCCCGTTCAATCCACAGTCTGCATCTGGACGACGCCGCCGAGTTCACCGGGCTTGCCCGAGACCACCACGAGGTAGCGCCGGCTCGCGCCGGCATCCGTGCGGGTGATCTGGCGGATCGGGCCGATCGCGTTGACGATGGCCGCGCCGGCCGGGTTGGTCATGAAGGCGGCGAGCGGCTCCAGGCCTGCGGCCCCCTTCGGATCGGCGGCCAGCGCCAGCACGAACGGCATCTTCGAGGGCAGTCCCGTTACCGCGGCCTGCAGCGTCTGCAACACGCCCTGGTCGAACAGGGTGACCTGCGTCGCCGGCTTGCCATCGGTACCCGCGAGCGTCAGCGCGCTGGTCTTGCCGGCTGCGCCCAGCGCTTGGAGGTTTTGCATTCCGTCGCCCTCCGGCACGGCGTTCGGGACGTAGGCGACGCCCTGCGGACCCTGCCCGATCGGCACCTCGGCGATCACCGTGTTCGACGCGGTGTCGATCACCGCCGCCTTGTCGGCGTTCTCCAGGCCGACATAGACGCGGCTGCCGTCGCCCGAGGGCCAGAGCCCGTGCGGTAGGGCGCCGGTCGGAATGGTGGCGACCTGGGTGAAGTCGTCGGTGCGAAACACCTTGACCTGGTTCAGGCCGCCGATCGTCACGTAGGCGAACTGGCCGGCCTTGGTCGAGACGATGTTGACGTGGTTGGTGATCGGCCCGGTCTCGATCGTCTTCAGCGGCGCGAATGGCGGCGTCGCAGAGAACACCTGGGTCCGGCCGACATCCTTGAGGGTGAACCACACCTGCTTGCCGTCCGGTGTCGCGGCGATGTCGGGGCAGAACGGGCTCTCCTGCTTCACGCGCCCGACGATGGAGTGGGTCTTCGTGTCGATCACCACCGTCTCGGGGCTGAAGCTGGAGCAGACATAGCCGTAGGCGCCGTCCGGCGAGAAGATCGTCATGCCGGGCCCGTTCGGCACGGTGATTCGGCGCGTCTCCTTGGCGGTCGCGGCATCGAGCACGGCGATGTAGTCCTCGCCGCGCACGCTCACCCAGACCTCTCGGCCGTCCGGCGTGAAGAAGGCCTCGTGCGGCGCGCGGCCGACATAGGCGGTGTGGCGGACCGTGTTGGTCGCCGTGTCGATGAAGCTCACGGAGTTCGAGCCGATCGAGACCGCGAGCAGCGTCCTGTGGTCGGGCGAGAAGCCCATGCCGTGGACGAGGAGCTGGCCGCGATAGAGCGGGCTCAGGTTCATCGGCGTCGGGTCGCCGAGCCGGATCACGCCGAGCAGGACGTTGGCGGCGGGATCGACCACCGAGACCGTGTTGGAGAACTGGTCCGACGTATAGAACCGGTCCCTGCCGCTGACCGGCACGTCCGGTGCAAAGGCTGCACCCGGGGCCTGTCCGGCGAGAGCCGAGCCGGAGAGCATCGCGAGCGCGAGGAGGGTGAGGGCGGTCTTCATCGGCAGATCTCCGAAGGCATCTCGGCGGCAGGGGCCGTGCCATGGTGGTGAAGGTGGGTGGCTGCGGCAGACGAATCCGGCGCGGGAGGGAGATCGGCGAGCGCCCGGCGCATCACCGCGATCTCCTGGCCCTGTTCGACGATGATCCCCTGCGCGAGGCGGCGCAGGACCGGATCCTTGCCGTAGAGCAGCTCTGCCTGGGCCATCGCGATCGCGCCCGCGTGGTGCGGGATCATCATCGCAGCGAAGTCGCGGTCCGGATCGCCCGAGGGCGGGACCATCATGTCGGCATGCATCCGCGTCATCGACTGCGCCATCATCGCGTCGAAGGACGCGGAGACGATGGCCGGCGGCTCGGCGGCGGCCAGCGTCGGGGGCATCATCATCCGGCCGCCGACGAGGCCGCCGGCCATCACGGCGGCCGTGAGCGCAAATCCCAGTGCTCCGCGCATGGGCCGTCCTCCTCGTTCGTTGTCGATGGGAGAGATGCCGGGGAAACGGCTTTATTCCCTGGCCGGGGACGAATTGGTGGCCCTGCCGATGTGATCGATCTTTTCCAAATGTCAGTGGAATAGACGCGCCCGTTCGGCATCTCTCCCGATGCGGTCATGGTAGACCGCCGGAGACCTCACTCATGCGCACCATGCTGATCCGCGCCGCCTTTGCGGCCTTCGCCTTCTCCGCCGTCGCCGCCCAGGCCGCTGCGCCTGCGATAACGGCCGAGACTGCCAAGGGGCCGGCGCTCGTCGATTCCAAGAGCATGACCCTCTACACTTTCGACAAGGACATGGGCGGCAAGTCGATGTGCAACGGCCCCTGCGCCGCCAACTGGCCGGCACTGATGGCCGCCTCCGGCTCGGCTGCTAGTGGCGACTGGACGATGGTGACGCGGGACGACGGCACGATGCAGTGGGCCCACAAGGGCAAGCCGCTCTACACCTTCGCCAAGGATACGAAGCCCGGCGACATCACCGGCGACGGATTCCTCAACGGTGCATGGCACATCGCCAAGCCCTAATCGGTAAAGCCTCGTGGACGAGATCGCCGCCCTCATCGAACCGCAGATCCTAGCGTTGCGGCGCTACGCAGTCGCACTGTTGCGGGACCGCGAAGCGGCGGACGACCTCGTCCAGGACACTTTGGAGCGGGCGTTGTCCGCCTGGTCCGGACGTCGCCGCGACGGCGACCTGCGAGCCTGGCTGTTCACGATCGAGCGCAACCTGTTCCTTGGCACTGTTCGACGCCGGGGCCGGCGCGGCATCGATGTCGGCGCTGAGGCTTTGGAGCAGGTGCCCGATCCGGGTGCCGACCCCGAGGCCGCTATGGGGGCACGCGACGTGCTCACCGGGCTCGACACCCTGCCCGAGGAGCAGCGCTCGGTGCTGCTCCTCGTCGCGGTCGAGGATCTGTCTTATGCCGAGGCGGCCCAGGTGCTCGGGGTACCGCTCGGCACGGTGATGTCGCGGTTGAGCCGGGCCCGGACGCGGATGCGCGGTTTTCTGGAAACTGGCCGGACCGGACTCTTGAGGAGGGTGAAATGAGCGGGGATCCGCGCCCGGTCGGCGAGGACGACCTCCACGGCCTGATCGACGGTCGTCTCGAACCGGAGCGGCAGGCGCTGGTCGAGGCATGGCTCAGGGGAAACCCCGCGCGGGCGGCGGAGGTCTCGGCGGATCGCGCCCTACGCGAGCGCTTGCGTGCCCGCCTCGCGCCGATCGCCGAGGAGGCGATTCCGGCGCGGCTCCGGGTGGCCAACATCCGCTCGCGACATCGCCCGATAACCTACCGCTGGCTTCCGGTCGCGGCTGCGGCCGTGCTCTGCCTCGCGGTCGGCGGCGCCGCCGGCTGGTTCGGCCATGCCGCGCGGCAGGTACCCACGGTCACGCTCGCGCGAACCGAGCCAGCGACCGACGACGCGGTGGCGGCCTTCCGCACCTACGTGGTCGAGGCGGTGCATCCGGTGGAGGTGCGCGCCGACGAGAAGCCGCACCTTGTTACGTGGCTCTCGAAGCGCCTCGGCCGGGCGGTGACCACCCCCGACCTTACGGCGTACGGCTTCCGCCTGATGGGCGGCCGGCTGCTGCCGGCGGGTTCCGAATCCGCCGCGATGCTGATGTACGATGACGACCACGGCACCCGGCTGACACTCTACAGCCGCGTAGGCGATGCGGATGGCCGCACGGTGTTCCGCTTCGCCCGCGAGGGCGACATCGCCGCCTTCTCCTGGGTCGATGGCGGCATGTCCTACGTCGTCACGGGTCGCACCGACGAGGCGCGGCTGTTGATCGTCGCGCAGTCGGTCGACGCGCAAGTCCGTGGACTGCCGGTTCCGCAGCGGCAACCATGACCCTCGACCAACTCCGCATCTTTGTGGCGGTGGCCGAGCGACAGCACGTGACGCGGGCCGCCGAAGCGCTGAACCTCGTCCAGTCGGCGGTCAGCACGGCGATCGCCAACATCGAGGGGCGACACGCCACCAAGCTCTTTCACCGGGTCGGCCGCGGGATCGAGCTGACTGAGGCGGGGCGCATATTTCTCGTCGAGGCCCGCGCCGTGCTCGCCCGGGCCGAGGCCGCCGAACTGGTGCTCGCCGACCTCAGCGGCCTGCGGCGCGGGACGCTGGCGCTCTACGCCAGCCAGACCATCGCCAGCGACTGGCTGCCTCGCCACCTCGTCGCCTTCCGCCGGGCCTACCCTGAGATCGCTATCCGGTTGGCGGTGGGCAACACCACCGACGCCGCCGACGCGGTGCGCGCCGGGCAGGCCGAACTCGGCTTCGTCGAGGGGGCGCTCGACGACCCGACGCTTGCGAGCACCACCATCGCGCAGGACCAACTGGTCCTCGTGGTCGCCCCTGGCCATGCCTTCGCCGGGGCGACCGACCTCGAACCCGAAAATCTCGCCGGGGCCGACTGGGTGCTGCGCGAGGCGGGATCGGGAACCCGCTCGGCCTTCGAGGCGGCCCTGGGTGCGGCCGGCCTCGCAGCCGCCCAGCTTCGGGTCACGCTCGAACTGCCCTCTAACGAGGCGGTGCGCGCCGCCGTCGAGGCCGGGGGCGGGGCCGCCGTCCTGTCCGAGACCGTGGTCGCCGCCGCGCTTCGGACCGGAACCCTGGTGCGGGCGGCGTTCGCCCTGCCGAGCCGGCCGTTCCGGGTGCTGCGCCACAAGGAGCGCTACCGCAGCCGGGCCGCCGACGCGTTGCTCGACCTGATCGCGACGGCGGGTGCCGGATGAGCGATCCTGCGAAACCCGTGCACCCCGACGATCCCCGGGTGAGGCTCGCCGAGGACCGGACGGTTCTGGCAGCCGAGCGTACGTTCGTGGCGTGGCTTCGCACCGGGCTCGCCTTCCTCGGCGTCGGCCTGGCCGCGCAGCGCTTCCTGCGGGAGGTGCTGGCGGTCTGGCCGCTGAAGGTGCTGTCGCTCACGTTGATCGCCTGCGCGCTTGCCTCGTTCGCCGGCGCCGCATGGCGGGACCGGGCGATCCGGGCGCGTCTCGCCGATGCCGAGATCCCGATGATGCCGCGCATCCTCACCGTCGGGATCGTGGCCTTGCTGATCGCGATCTCGGGCCTTGCGGCCACCGCCCTGCTCTGGGCGTGACGGTCAGGCCACAGTGACCCGTACCCGGTGCCAGGCGGCGCTGAGGTAGCCCTTGTAGTTCCAGGTGTCGTCGGGCGCGGCCGGCTGGGTCTGGCCGGCGGAGTCCCAGGCCCGCACCGCGAGTTCGTGCTCGCCCGCGGTCAGCTCGCGGTCGATCTCCCAGAACGTCCAGGCGTAGGGCGCGTCGGCATCGCGGTCGATCCGGGCCTGCGCCCAGCTGCGGCCGCCATCCGTCGAGACGTCGACGCGGGCGACCGCGCGATCGCTGGCGATGGCGTAGCCGCGGATCGCGTGCCGGCCGGGCTTCAACGCTGCGCCGCGGGCGGGCTCGCAGATCGCGCTGTTGAGCGGCATCGCCTCGATGGTGATGCCGTGGGCGGGGTCCGCGGTCTCGGCGGTCACGTCGGGCGGAAACAGCTTGTAGTCGTCGGCCTGCATCGGGTTGTCGGAGGGGTGGTCCTGCACCGTGATGCGGGCGAGCCATTTCGGGCTGCGGATGCCGGCAAATCCCGGCACCACCACGCGCAACGGATAGCCGTGCTCGGGGGCGAGAGGCTCGCCGTTCATCGCGAAGGCGAGCAGCGTCTCGGGCGCCAGCGCCTTGGCGAGCGGGATCGAGGCGCCGAAGCGTATGTCCGACCCCGCGATACGGTCGTGGCTCTCGAAGGCGACGTGGCGCGGACTGCCCGCATCGATCCCGGCGGCGTGCAGGACGTCGGCGAGCCGCACCCCAGTCCATTCCGCGTTGCCGATGGCGCCGGCCGCCCACGGGTCGCCGGCGACCGGGGCCACCGCCAGCATGTCGGCCCGGCGGTTGCCGGCGCATTGCATCACCGCCGTGACGGTGACGTGCGCGAAGCGTGCCTTCAGATCGGCGACGGACAATTCGAGGGGCGTCGCGATCATCCCGTCGACAGTCAGGCGGTAGCCGTCGGCGTCGAGGTCCGGGATGTCGCCGTGGCTGCGGACGTAGAAGTCGGCCTGGTCGGTGAGGAAGGCCGCCCGCAGGCGATCGAGCGGCGGCTCGGCATTGTAGGGCGCCTCGCCGTGCACGATGAGGCGGTCCTTGCGCTGGAACAGGCCGAGCATGGGGTTTTTGTCCTGCGTTCGTGACGTATCGACGACGAGAACGCGCCGGGGGCGATAAGGCCCCCGGCGCGCGTCGCCTCAGGGCTTCATCGTCGAGACCACCGCGTTCTTCGCCCGGTCCACTACGGCGACGCTGAGGTCGCGGTTGAGGACGTAGGCATGGGCGTTGTCGGCCGAGAACGCGATCGCCTGGCGCGGCTCGTTCAGGCCGGTCACCGTGGCGACGACCTTGAGGGTGCCGGTGTCGATCACCGAGAGCGAGTTGTCCTTCAGGTTGCCCGAATAGACGAAGCGCCCGTCCGGGGTCAGTGCGGCGCCGTAGGGGTCCTTGCCCACTTCCACTTCGGAGGTGACCTTATGGGCGGCGACATCGACCACGCCGATGGTATTACGGCCGCTGTTGGCGGCAAAAAGCGTCTTGCCGTCCTTGGTGATCGAGATGGCGCGCAGCTTGTCGAACCCGGCGATCTCACCGGTGATCTTGTTGGTGGCGGTATCGACCAACGTGATCTTGTCGCCAAGGAAGTTCGTGACGAACACGGTCTTGCCGTCAGGCGACAGCTTCACGCCCTGGCGCGGCTGCGCGAAGCCGGGGATCACGGCCTCGGCGAGCATGGTCCTGGTGTCGAACACGGTCAGCGTGCTCGCGGCCTCGTTGTTGACGTAGAGCTTGGCCCCGTCGGCCGAGAGCACCGTGCCGAACGCGCCGGGGCCGGCGGCGAGAACGCCGGCTTCCTTGCCGGTGGCGGTCTCATAGACCGTGATCCGGCCGGTGCCACTGTCGGAGACGTAGAAGCGGGCGCCGTCCGGCGCGAAAACGATGTTGCGCGGCGTGACGAAGCCGTCGAGGCGGCGCAGCACCGTGCCCTTGGCGACGTCGTAGACGATGACGGCGCTCTCCTCGCTGTTCGACACAGCGGCGACGGTCCCAGCGGCGTTCAGCGCCAGGGCGTTGTTCTTGATCGCGCCGTCGAAGCCAGCGGCGGACCCGGGCTGGCCCTGGGCGAGGAGCAAGGCGGCTCCGGCGAGGAGGGCGCGGAGGCTGGTGCGGACGTGGGTCATGAAGCGTGTCTCTCTGGCATGCGCGCTCGTTCGGCGGCCGGGGCCTGCCGTGAGGGCTGGTTCTAATTCGGATTGCGTGATGCGAGACCGGTTTGGCCGTGCATCGCCCTGGGGAGATGCCGGAGGGCGCGGTCTATTCCCCGAGGCCGGCGAAAAAAACGCGGCGGCCTCGGGATTCGGGGGTTCAGGGCGTCGGCTTCAACGCCGTGAGGTAGTCGACGATGGTCTGCACGTCGGCCGGATCGACCGGCGCCTTGTAGACGTGAACCATCTTGTTCACGGTCTCGGTCCACTGCGCCTTCGTGAGCTTGGGCTGGGTCAGCACCATCCCGGCCGAGTGGCAGGCGAGGCAGTTGTTGTTGACCGCCTCGGCCCCCGGCCCGTCCGGGAAGATCCGGTCGGAAGTCGGGAATTCGATCGATTGCGAGGTGAAGCGCATCGGCTCGGGAGCCGAAGCGGCGAACGCCACCAGGGGAGACAGTATGAGGGCGGCGATGAGGGCCGCAGGGCGGATCGGGTTCATGGCTGTTCTCCTCAAGCGGCCTGGAAGGACACGGCCTCGATGCCGTTCTGCATGAAGCCGGCCCCGTTCCAGACCCGGTCCAGGGGCTGCGCGACGCCGTTGGTGTTGGTGCAGCGGACCCTGACCGTGTGGCTGCCGGCAGCCAATGCCGGCAAGCTGCCGTCGAAGCGGCGGAAGCTGTAGGGGCCTTCGTCCGCGCCGAGCTGCGCCGGGAACCACGTCGCGCCGCCGTCGCCTGAGAAGTCCACCGCCTTCACCCCGCAATCGCCGCCGAAGGCGATGCCGCGCAACGCCACCGGCGTTCCGGCCGCCACCTTGGCGCCATCGGTCAGGTTGGTGACGAACGAGCGCGGCACCATCCTGTTGATCGGCACCGTCTTGAAGCCGGTCTGACCGGGCTTGATGTTAGCGCCCGGCACGTCAGGAATGCGGTAAGCGGTCTTCATCCAGTACCCGTCGTCGGGCTTGTCCAGCACTTCGATGTCGGACAGCATCTTGACCCAGTAGGTCGAGTACCAGCCCGGCACCACGAGCCGGAGCGGGAAACCATTGAGCAGCGGCAATTGCTCGCCGTTCATCGCGTAGGCGATCATCACCTCACCATTGTTGGCGTGCTTGAGATCGAGCGACTTCTTGAAGTCGGGCGCGTCGTCGACCACCGGCTCGTCGAGGCCGTTGAAGCGCACCTGCACGGCACCGGCCTTCACCCCGGCCTTTTCGAGCACGTCCCTGAGGCGCACGCCGGTCCAGCGGGCGTTGCCCATCGAACCGTTTGCCCATTGCGCGCCGGTCACCCGCGGCTCGAACAACCCGCGCGAATTGCCCGAGCACTGGTTCACTGCGGCGATCTCGAAGCGCGGCAGGCCGGCGATGGCGTCGAGCGAGAGCGAGAGCTCCTTCTCGACATGGCCGTGGACCTTGAGCCGGAAGGTGCCGGCATCGACTTCGGTCGGGATCGAGGCCCAGTGCCAGCGGACGTAGAAGCGGTCGTTGGGGGTGAATACACCCTCGTCGAACACCGAGAACGGCGTCTCCAGTAGCGGCGGATGAGTGCGCTGGAGGATCATCTCGGCCTTGCCCGGAAAGGCCGTGGTCAGCGCCCGCTCGTCCGGGCCGCCGGGCAGCGGAAGCTTCACCGAGCCCGCCGCCCAGGCCGGTATGGCGGCGCCGAGGCTTCCGAGCCCTAGGCCACCCAGGACGAGGCGGCGGTTCATCGGTCTGTCCAGTCCGTGCATGGTCTCTCCCCTTGAAGGATGTCGGCGTCGATGCGTTCGAAGGCATCGGACCCGTGGCGATTCCTCGCGACCAGGGAGATGCTACGGGATACGATTTATTCCCACCAACGGTCTTTCGCGATACGAATGATCTCCAAACGCGATGATTTGAGAAGTTTCGATCTCCAATGGGACGATCAAGGACGCCGTCTCGGCGTCACGCCGCCGGCGCGCCGACGGGCGCGGTCCTGCGACACCCGAACAGGGCGTGACGCTCGGAAAAACCGCGCAAGGCGACGGTGCCGAGCGGTTCAAGGGCATGTGCCAACCCGTCGATGAAGGTGTCGGTGGCGATCAGCGGCGTGTTGTAGGTCTTGCACAGGCGCTCGACGCGGGCGAGCACGTTGAGATCGCGGCCGATCGCCGTGAAATCGACCCGGTCGCCGCCGCCGATATTGCCGTAGGCGACCTCCCCGACATGAAGTGCGACGCCGACCTCGAAGGCAGCCCTGTCACCGTTGCGCAGGGTCGCAAGCGCATCAAGCGCGGCCTCGGCGGCACGCAAGGCGGCACTGCGCGCCTCGGCCTCGTCGCGATCGGCATCGAACACGGCCAGTAGCCCGTCGCCGATGTACTTCAGCACCTCGCCGCCTTCCGCCTCGACGGCCGGCACGATGGCATCGAACATCCGGTTGAGGGCGGCCACGACACGGTCGGGGCTTTGCCGGTCGGACAGTTCGCCGAACCCGCGCAGGTCGGTCAGCATCATCGCGGCCCGCATCAAGCGTACGTCGCCGCGCCGCACCGTGCCGGTCAGGATTTGCCGCGCCGGGTCGCGTCCGACATAGGCGCTCAGCACCGCGCCTAGCATGTCGTCGAGCGCCTTGATCTCGAACAGCAGCGAGAACGGCTCGACCAGCGCCAGCAACGTGCAGATCTCGATCGGCGTGAAGCCGCCCGGTCTCGCCGTGGCCCAGGAGGCGGCGCCCATGCGTCCACGCGCGGCGCGCAGCGGCACGATGAGGTAGTCGGTTAGACCCTCGGTGCGAAGCTCGCCGAGCACGGGAAACGGCAGCGGCCCATCCCCGTCGAGACGGCATCGGAACGGGGTACGGGTCTCGACTACGCGCTCGACGGTGTTGCCGTGGAACGTCGGCGTACTCTCGATGCCGTGGCGGCGACGCAAGGCTAGGCTCGACGCTCCTGGATGCCAGACGCGCATTACCCAGCGGAACGACGGATGCAGGGTCGGCGCGTGGGTGGTGGCGCGGGCCAGTGGCAGGCCAAGCCCCGAGAGGCACGCACTGAACCCGTCGAGAAGGGCTGCCGCGTCCGCCGCTTCGCGACCCGGCCCCATCAACCATCCCGTCCCCTGCGCGACCGCCTCGGACGAAGATTGGGACGAACGTGTCACGGCAGTTCTTTCATCAAGGAGTTGGATCGATGCCATAGCGCGGATCAGACGAGGCCGAGCACGCGGATCAGGCCGAGGCTGACGGCGCCGAGGGCGAGGAGCGAGGCGACCACCGCGAGGGTCACCCGCGCCCCGGCCTTGGCGACGCTGCGCACGTCGACCCCGAGGCCGAGCGCCGCCATCGAGACCACGGTCAGCACGTTGGCGGTCTCCGACATCGGCGCGAGCGCAACCGGCGGGATCAGGCCCGTCGAGCGAAGGCCCGCGAGCGCAAGGAAGGCGAGGATGAACCACGGCACCAGGCGGTGGATCGCGAGGCCGCCGCGGGCCGGGCGGTCGCCCGCGGTGACGCCGGGGGCGGCCTCGTCGGTCTCCTCGCGCAGCCGGCTCGCGCCGAGCGAGAGCACCAGGACGATCGGGCCTAGCATCAGCACCCGGACGAGCTTCACCAGGGTTCCGACCTGGACGCTGAGCGCCGCGACCGGCGCGGTGGCGGCGAGCACCTGCGGCACGGCGTAGACGGTAAGGCCGGCGAGCACGCCGTACTGCATCGGCGACAGGCCGAGCAGCGGCACCAGCAGCGGCAGGCCGAGCACCACTAGCACGCCTAGCACCGCAGTGAAGGCAATGGAGGCGGCGACGTCCTCGCCGTCTGCGCCGATCACCGGTGCCGTGGCGGCGATCGCCGAGTTGCCGCAGATCGAGTTCCCGCAGGCCACGAGGATCGCCATGCGCGGATGCAGCCCGAGCGCTCGGCCGATGCCGTAACTCGACAGGATCGCGACCACGACGACGCCCGCGATGCCGAAAAGCAGACCCGGACCGGCGGCGAGGATCGTCGTGAGGCTGAGCGAGGCCCCGAGTAGAACGACCGCGATCTCCAGTACGGTCTTGGCCCCGAAGGCGATGCCGGGAAAGAAACGTTGCGACGGGGTCCAGGCGGTGCGGATCGCGCTCCCGAGCAGGATCGCCAGCACCAGGGCTTCGAGCCAGGCGCGACCGAACAGATGCGCCTCGACGGCCTCGAAGCCGACCGCTGCGGCGGTGACCGCCATACAGAGACCCAGTCCCGGAAGGATGGCTCTCGTGCCGGCCAAGGCACGCATTGACCGAGCGTGGGAGAAAAGTCTGGGCGCGGACATGGGTGGCTCCGATGTGATGCCGGAGAATCCCATGTTCTTTTCATTCACTCCAACGGAATGATTAGATGCTTCCCATCACTGAAATAGATGAAATAAGTGCCCCTTCGCAGATCACGGAGACCCATTGTGAGAGGCCGACAGGCGGATTCACCCGTCGATCCAGTGGGCCTTGATCGTCGTGTCCGCGGCAAGCTTATAGATCCTGACGGAGCCCGTCGCGAGTTCGAGGTGCTCGACCTCCGCCGGGCTGAGGTCTTCGAGCGCCATCACAAGCGCCCGCAGGCAATTGCCGTGGGCGACGACGAGCACGTCTCCGCCCATGACCGCCGGCTGGATGGTTCGGAGGTAGCATGGCACGATACGGGAGACGGTATCGCGCAGGCTCTCACCGTTCGGCGGCGCCTCTGCGTAGGAGCGGCGCCAGGTCTCGATCCGCTCCGCCCCCCAGCGCGCATCGGCGGCGATCTTGTCGAGCCCGCTGAGGTCCCCGTAGTCTCGCTCGTCGAGCGCGGCGAAGCTTTGGGGGACCAATCCGGGTTGCCCGAGCGCATCGAGGATAAGCCGGCCGCTCACGACGGCCCGCGTTAGCGTCGAGGTGAAGGCAGCGGAAAAGCGCCAGTTGCACTCTGCCAAACGCCGGCCGGCTGCCTCGGCTTCCCTCCGGCCCTGCTCGGTCAAGGGCGAGTCCAGCAATCCCGTGAACAGGCCGGATCGGTTGGCTACGCTCTGGCCATGCCGGACCAGCACGAGATGTCGCGTGACCGGGGCTTTGCAATCGTGAATCACCCTGTCTCCCGAGGCAGAGCACTTTCGTGCTGGTCGCATCGCCTCTGATGATGTCGGCATCCGACTTTAACGAACTTCGACCCTGCGATGGGTTGGACCGTCCATCCGGAGACGGCGGGTCATCCTAGGTCCGCTTATGAACGTCTTGCGACTGAAAGCAGCCAAGCTGCTTCCCACCCAACCCGGTCGTTGACCTCTGCCTCAACAGGCCGGGAGCGGACCTTCCGAGGGTCGGCAAGGGGCCGGGCGTGGGCCCAGGGAACGGGTTCCATCCGTCAGATTTCATCCACTAGAGATACCTGAGCCAAGCGATCTCGCGTCGGGATGTCTTGACGCGCGAGAACCAGGCCGTCGGCCAGTAGAGGGGCACGACCAGGCCGACGTACCAGACCAGCACCCAGCCGTAATCTGCCACGCCGAACACGCTGCCCTGCGTCGGGGCCCAGATGGCGGCGGCACCGTGATACAGGAGCCGCAGGATCGTCAGGTGGAGCAAGTAGAAGAACATCGGCGCACCGCCGAACACCGCCAGGGCCGAGACGACCGAAGCGTCGCGCATCCGTTCGAGAGCAACCAGGAGCAGCAACCCGATCCCGAGCGTCAGCAGCAGGAACAGCAGCGAGGGGGGATACTTCGTCAGCGCGAGGAAGCTCAAACTGGTCCGAAGCGCGTCGCCCTCGATCACGAAGCAGGGCTTGTCGCCGTAGCCGTTCGCCAGACGCAGGACCATGAAAGCGACGAGCATCCCGCAGCCGAGGGCCAGAAACCGGCGCTCGCGGGTTTGCGCCGCGACGTTGGGCAGGAACCACGGGCCAATTGCGTAGCCGAGCACGATCACGCCGATCCACGGGAGTACCGGATAGGTCGTCTTGGCGACCAGCCCGAACGGCAGCGCGATGACGTCACGCTGGTGCAGCATCGCCCAGACCGCAAAAAACGGTTGGTCAGGCTGGAGGTGGATCGGGTCAAGGAGGTTGTGGCCACCGACGATCAGCAGCCCTACCGCGAATAGAACCGGACGTGGCAGGCCGACCAGCACCGCCAGGACGATCATGCAGACGCCGATGCACCAGATGACCTGCAGCCAGAGCGTCGGACTGGCCACGCCCCAGTACAGTTCCGAGAGGTAGAAGACCTCCAGCGCCATCAGCACGAGCCCACGCTTCAGCAGGTAGGCCCGTGTCTCCGCCAGCGTATGCCTGGTACCGAACAGGTACGCGGCCACGCCGGTCAACGCGATGAAGATGGGTGCGCACAGGCTGACGACGAGGCGGGCTAGGGCCACGGCCGGCAGGGCAGTCCGGGCGTCGACCGGGTCGGCCACGGGTACGTGCAGGAACCAGGTCTCGCGCAGGTGATCGAGGAGCATCAGCACCATCACCAGTCCGCGCAGGGCATCGATGGAGGCGATGCGGCCGGACAGGGTCGATAGACTGGTCGATGCCTCCGGCGGCTCCGGACGCTCGCTCATCAAAACCGTGCCGTCATGCTGACGGTGACCCGCCGCGGCTCACCGACGCCGACCCAGAAGGTGTTGTAGGAGCGCTCGTAGTAGGTCTCGTCGAAAATGTTGTCGACGTTCAGCCCGAAGCGCAGGTTTTCGTAGCGGTAGTAGGCCAGCGCGTCCGTCAGGATGTAACCCGGCAAGCGGAAGCTCTCGACGCCGCTGTCGCCGAGCCGCGAGCCGACCGCTCGGAACCCTCCGCCGATCCCAAAACCCTTCCAGTCGCCGGCCTGGACCTCGTAGATGCCGAGCAGCGAGCCGCTATGGCGTGGAATGTTGAGCAGCGGTGATCCGACCCTCAGCACCTCGTCGCGGGTGACCGCCGCGTCGATGAAGGCGTATCCGCCGATCACCCGGAACTCGGGCGTGATCTGCCCGACCAGGCTGACGTCGAAGCCTTGGCTTCGCACGGCCCCCGCGGCGATCTGGAAGAAGAAGTCCGCCGGGTCGGTGGTGAGCACGTTCTCCTTCTCGATGTGGAAGGCGGCCGCCGTCACGCTGAGGCCGTCGAACAGGTCGAGCTTGGCCCCGACCTCGTAGGCGAAGCCCGTCTCCGGAGCGAAGGGCCGGGACGCGCTGTCGAAGCCGGTGTTGGGGCGGAACGAGGCGGCGACGTTGCCGTAGAGGGCCAGGAACGACAGCGGCTGGTAGACGAGGCCGGCCCGCGGCGAGAAGCCGGTACGGTCCTGCTCGGTCCGTTCGTTCGCGACCTTGTCGCGGAAGGTCTGGTTGTAGAAGTCGGTGCGGTTGCCCAGCAGCAGCTTCCATTCCGGGCTGAGCGCGATCTGGTCCTGGAGGTAGACCGCCGTGTTGCCGACGTTCTCGCTGGCGCTGTAGCGGCGCGTGAACGGAGGCTTGGCCTGCCCGTAGACCGGGTTGAACAGGTCGATGGCGAAGGGGTCGAGGCGCGGGGTCGAGCGCAGGAGGTTCTCGGTGCTGTTGTAGCGCTCGTGCTCCAGGCCGAGCAGCAGGGTGTGGGCGATGGGCCCGGTCTCGAAGCGCCCGACGAGTTCGGCCTGGCCGATGGCGACGCCCCAGGTGAAGTCGTGCTGGCGGAACTCGCGCAGCAGCGTTCGCCCGTCGTCGAGGATCCCGGTCGCGCCGGTCTGCACGCCGGTGAGGCTACCGGTGTTAAGGTGCGTGGCGACTCGCAAATGCCAGTCGGTGTTGAAGGCGTGCTCCAGCCGCACCTGCAGCAGCGCGCTCTCGGACACGGAATCGTCGCCCGGCTCGCCGAAGAAGCGTGAGCGCGGGACGAGGCCGAGGCGGTTGTTCACCGCGACAGTGCCGCGGTCGAAGGTCTGGCGGTTGCGCAGGTACTGCGCCTCGAACGTGATCTTGGTGTCGGGGGTGACCTGCCAGCTCACCACCGGCGCGAGCAGCACCCGATCGCCGTCGACGAAATCTCGAAAGCTGTCCTGGCGGGCGAGCGCGCCGTTGAAGCGATAGAGGACGCTGCCGTCCTCGCTCAACGCACCGCCGGCATCGACCGTGGTGCGGGCGGTGCCGAAGCTGCCGAACAGCGTGCCCATCTCGACGAAGGGTCGGGCTACGGGCTGCTTGGTGAGGATGTTGACGGTGCCGCCCGGATCGCTGCGGCCGTAGAGGGCTCCGGCCGGGCCCTTCAGGACCTCGATGGACTGGACGTTCTGGGTGTCGGGGGCGCCGTTGTAGCCGCGGGCGATGTTGAAGCCGTTCTGGAAGATATCCTGGGTTGCGAAGCCGCGCACCGAGTACAGGGCGAGGTTCTGGGCGCCGAAGTCGTTCTGTTTGCCGACGCCGGGCACGTAGTCGAGCGCGCGCTCGACGCGGGTCGCGGCTGTGTCAATCAGGACTTCCCGGGGGATTACGTCGACCTGCTGCGGTAGGTCGAGGCGGGGCGTGATCGTCTTGGTGCCGCTGTAGAGCTCCGGCACCCGGTAGGTCGGCGTGGCGGTGAGGGTCCCCTCGACCGAGAGCGCGTCGAGCACCACGGCGGTCTCCTCAGAGCGCGCCCCCTGGGCTGCGACGGCGGTGGGGATCGCGCAGGACAGGGCCAGCACGGACATCAGCGGGATGGACGGTGAACGGGACACGTTGATGGGCCTCGGGCGACGGCAGTGGCACGTCAACGCGAACGAGGCCGAACCACGCGCAGTGCGCATGCTTCCGCACCCGCCGGGGCACCCCGCCCAGCGTGTCTCGCGTGTGACCACGACTGACGGCAGGTCTCCTGGCTCGCGGGTCACTGCCCTTCACCGTCTTCCCGAGCGAGGCCGCTCAGTGACGTCGGTGGCGAAGGGCTCGCCGCTTACAGTTGCGGGGGCAGCCGCGGCGTTGGGGCTACCCCCGCACCGCGTTCCCTTTTGATCCTCCGGGGAGGAACCGTCACGGCCGAGCTAACATGCCGACGCCCATGCCCGTCAACGGACCAAGTGCAATGCACGAGGGGTTATGCCCTGCCGGCAACACCTGGGAAGACGGATCGCGCACTCCGTCCGTCAGGTCAGGACCTCGACCTGCTGCGGCGGCAAGCTACGCCACCAAGCGTCCGGGGATCGGAAAACCTCGTAGGTGAACCGGAGGACCTCATCCGGCTGGCGATGCGACGGGTCCACCCGACCACGCTCCGCGTTGCGGGACTTCAGGATCTCCCACGGCACGTCGAACACTTTCCACTCCACGGTGAGTCCGTGTCGGGCGACGATCCCGAGCTCGCGCTCGAACACGGGTCTGGTGAGATGGGTGTCCGCCATCACCACGCTGAAGCCGTTCGTCAGGGCGGCATCCAGGGCCGCTTCCTTGACCCGGTGCAGGAGGTCCCGGGCCGCATCGTCATGTGAGCCCTGCCTGAGTTCCCAGTAGACCTGCCGGTGCGGCGGCCAGAGGGTCTGCCGGAAGTCGTCGAGGGTGAGGTGAACCCAGCCGGCGAGAGGGTCGAAGCGGCGGGCGTAGGTCGTCTTCCCCGCGCCCGGGCAGCCGATCAGGCCGATCACCCTCTGCGGTGCCCCCGGACGATTCCTGCCGGGCACCGTCCGGGTCACGGTCAGGCCGTCGCCTCCGCATCCTCGTCGTCGCTCGCCGAGCCCTCGATGATCTCGCCCCGTAGGTAACGAGCCTGGGCCTCGGCGACCCGCCGTGCGCCCTGGGCGTGGCGGGTCGACACCGTGCCGCCGGGCGCCTCGGGCCCGCCGCGCTTGATGGCCACGAGTTCCGGATCACCCCAATGGTCGAGCATCGCCTGGAACGCTTCGTAGCGGCCGGCATCGAAGGCGATGCGGTCGCCCATCATGTCCTTGTAGGGGTGCGCCGGGTGCAGGCCTCCGCAGGGGACCCAGCCCGCCGGGATCGGCGTCGTGGCGGCATGGGTCCGACCGCTGCGCAGGAGCTTGGGCAGCACATGCGTATGCGGACCTTCAGGACTGGTACCGCCGGGGCCCGGGATCGGAGCATAGACCTCGACGCGCCCGACCCGCGCCAGGAACACCCGGTGCGGGCTCATGGCGACGAGATGCGACCCGATGGGGTTTGCGTGGTCGAACAGGGGCATGCCGACGCCGGCCCGCAGCCGCTCGACGGCCTCCGGATCGCGCACCCGCACACAGGCATCCACGGCGAGCAGGCCGAGGCCGAGGTCGAACAGGATGCCGTCGCGATCCTCGACCCGGGCGGCGTTCCGGTCGGGCCCGAGTTCCGTCACCACGGTCCTGCGGTTCATCGCGCAGGTCGCCTCCGGCAGGCAAAGCGCGATGGCGTGGTTCCAGCCGGACGAAACGGCCGTCTCGTAGGCGACGGGCCGCAGGTCGGAGCTCGGGGTCAGGGCGATGGCCCCGCGCGCGGTCGCAAGTCCCAGGCGATCGTCAGGGAGGGCCAGGACAGGCTCGTCCGGATCGCGCATGAACTCGGCGATGGCACCGAAGCTGCCCAGGCTCCAGGCCGTGGTCGGATCGGCCAGTGCAGCGCGCAGAAGGGCGACGGTGGCATCAGGGCTGGTGGGGGAAGGCTGCATCGATCTCCTCCGGATGTGGCCCTGAACGGCTCCAGGGCAGGATATAGGCGGTTCCGTCCGGTCCAGCCCCTCGGCACGCCGTGACGCCGAAGACGTCCGAGAGCAGCCGGTCGGTCAACGCAACGTCCGGGTGTCCATCGGCAGTGACACGTCCCTCGCCCAGGACCACGATCCGGTCGCAGAATCGGGCCGCGAGGGAGAGGTCGTGCAGGACGGCGACGACGCCGGTGCCGGCCAGGGCCACGCTCCGCAACAACGTCATGGCGTCGAGTTGGTGGGCAGGGTCGAGGGCGGTGATCGGTTCGTCGGCCAACAACCATTCCGCTTCGACGGCAAGCGCCCGCGCCAGCAACACGCGCATCCGCTCGCCCGAGGACAGGGTCGGTTCGGTCCGCTCGGCGAAGCGCGCGACGTCGGTCCGTGTCATCGCTCGGTTTATTGCGGCGTGATCGGTGCCATCGAGGCCACCGAACGCGCGTCGATGCGGCAGCCTGCCGAGGGCGACGAGGTCACGCACCTGCATCGGCCAACCGGCCCCCGCGCCCTGGAACAGGACCGCGATGCGCTTGGCGCGCGCGTCGCGGGAGATGCCCTTGAGCGGCATACCGTCGAGATCCACGCGGCCCTTGGTCGGGGCGACCAAGCCCGCGAGGGTGCGCAGGAGGGTGGTCTTGCCAGCGCCGTTCGGACCGACCAGACCGACGAGGATCCCGCGTTCCAGGGACAGGGTGATATCCGAGAGGATGACACGCCCGCCGAGGCGGACATCGAGAGCTGCGGTCGCGAGGCTCATGCGCCACGACCCCGTTCGCGCATGAGAAGCACGATCAGGAACGGCGCCCCGACCAGTGCCGTGACCACCCCGAGCTTGAGTTCCGGGCGCGTCGCCAGGAGGCGCACGCCCAGATCCGCTGCGAGCACCAGGGCCGCCCCCGCCAGTCCGCTCGGCAGCAGGCTGGCGCCGGGACGCGCGCCAACCAACGGTCGCACCAGATGCGGCACCACGAGGCCGACGAAGCCGATGGCGCCGCTGACGGCGACGCCGCTGCCAACGGCCAGCGCCGCGCCCGTGACGAGGCGCAGGCGCACCGAGACCAGATGGAAGCCGAGGCTCGCGGCCGTGTCCTCGCCGAGCGTCAGGGCATCGAGCGCGCGAGCCGTGGACAGCATCAGGCCCCAGCCCACTGCCATCAGCGGCAGGCAAAGCCAGACATGGTCCATGCTGCGGTCCGCGAGCGACCCCATCAGCCAGAACACGATCTCCAAGGCCGCGTAGGGATTGGGTGAGAGGTTGAGCGCCAGCGCCGTCATGGCACCGGCGAGGCTCGACAGGGCGACGCCGGCGAGGATCAATCCCAGGGTGGTGCCGCCTCTGGCGGCGACAAGGTTCAGGGCGAGCGCCGCCACGGCGGCGCCGGCGATCCCGCCGAGCGGGAGGGCGAGGCTGACGGAGGCCGCGAACCCGCCGTAGAACACAACCACGGCCCCGAGGGCCGCCGCGGAGGAGATGCCGAGGATGCCGGGATCGGCGAGCGGGTTGCGCAGGTAGCCCTGCATCGCCGCCCCGGTCAGCCCGAGGCTGAAGCCGACGAGGGCCCCGAGCAGGGCGCGGGGCAGGCGCAGCTCCCAGAGGACGAGGGCAGGCAGTGTCGCCCGTCCGGCGATGATGTCGCCAGCCGCCGCCGGGACGTCGAAAGGGGCATACCCGACCGCGATGGACGCCAACGTCAAAACGAGAACCAGCAGGCCAAGGAGAACGACGATGCTGCGGGGTCCGACGACCGCGCGTTCGATCCGGGCAGGAGGTGGAATGGGTGCGTTCATGGCTCTGCCCGTTCGCGTGCGGCGGCGGCGAGCAAGGCCACGACCTCGGCAACCTGGGGACCTGGACAGGTCCAGAGCCGGTTCGGAATCGAGACGGTACGACCCTGTCGGCGCAGGGCGTCGAGGACGGGGTGATGCAACAGGGCGTCGGCGAGCGACGGCGCGCCGGGCTCCCCCTCGTCAAGGACGATGAGGTCGGCGTTGGCCAAGGCCGCCGCTTCCAGCGGGACCTGGCCGAAGCGGTCGCGACCGAGTTCGGCCGCGACGTTGACGAGGCCGGCGGCGCGGATGATCGCATCGCCAAGGCTGCCGGGTGCGACCGTGAAGGCATTCGGGCGCATGACGAGTGCCCGCAACGGTTTTGCCGCCGGCACCACCTGCGCCAGCCGCGCGTCGAGGTCCGCGACCATCGCCTCGCCGCGCGCCGGGTGCCCGAGGGCCGCGGCGACGGTCCGGATTTGGGCCCGCACCCCCTCGAAGTCGTTGGGTACGCCGAGTTCGAGAAGGGGGAAGCCGACGCGCTTGAGCAGGCCCACCGTGGTCCGCGTCGTGAAGGCACCGGCCACGACGAGGTCGGGCCGGAGCGCGACGATCTCCTCCGACAGGCCACGGGTCACCGCGATGCCGGTGGCCTCCCGCGCGACGGTGGAGCCGCGCGGGTCATGGGCGAGGTAGGTCACGGCGGTGACCTGGTCGCGGTCGGCGAGCCGCAGGACCAGCTCGTCGGCGCAGAGGTTCATCGAGACGACGTAGACTGGATGCGCCGGCTCGTCTGCCGCCCACCCCGCACCTGACAGACCAGGCCAGACCGCAATCGCTAGCGCAGCCAGCGTCCATCGCATCGACATCGCAATCCTCAGAACGTCGTCACGCGGACGCCGCCGTACACGGCGAGGCCCGGGCCGAGGAAGCCGGTGGGGTTCTCGTAGCGGCGGTCGAACAGGTTATCGATCCGGCCGAACACACTCACCGTCTCGCTGACGTCGTAGTTGATCGCGAGGTTGACCAGGGTGAAGCCCGGGTTCTTCAGCCTCTGGATCGAGAAGTCTCGGTTTCCGTCTACGAAGTGGCCAAGCACGATCACCGTCCCGCTGAAGCTCAGGCCGGGGATCGGCGTCCACTGAGCGGTGGCGCTGCCCTTGTGGCGGGGCCGGCGCAGGAGCTCCTGGTTGGTAATCTCATTCTTGGTCACGGTGTTGGTGTAGTCGACCCGGCCCGAGAGCGTGTCGGTGAACCGGACCGCAACGAAGGCCTCGGCCCCGTAGGATTCGGCTCGCCCGACGTTCTCGTTCGAGGTGAAGCTGGCGTTGGTGTTGATCAGGTTCTTGAAGTCGTTGGCGTAATAGGTCGCGCCGACGAGAACGCGCTCGCCGAGCGGCTGTTCGAAGCCGGCATCGTAGCCGAGGCTCTCTTCCGGCTTGAGGTTGGGGTTGGCGAAGAAGTTGAACGCCGGGAAGCTCTGGAACAGCTGGCTCAGCGTCGGCGCCTTGAAGCCGGTGCCGACGCTGCCTTTGATCCGCGTGTCGGTGAACGGCAGGATGTAGCTCGGGGCGACGCGGAACGTGGTGGCCGGTCCGAAGGCGTCGTTCTCGTCGTGGCGAACGTTGGCGACGAAAGAGGCACGGTCGAACGGCGTTAGCTGTATCTCGCCGTAGCCGGCGGTATTGCCGTTCCTGGCCCGCAGGTTGCCGGAACCGAACGGGTTCGGATCGGTGGTCGACAGGCTCTCGTCGTCACGCTGCGCGCCGAACAGAACGAGGTTGCCGGGCGAGAGCTGGTAGTCGCCGCGGTACTCGTAACGCGTGCGCTCGCCGAGGCCGGCGGTCGGGAGCGGGTTGAACGGGTCGTACGCGTTCTGGACCTGGCGGTTGTAGAGGTTCGAGTAGTTGATCGCGAAGACGTTGTGGAAACCGGCGAACGGCGTCCACTCGGCCTCGTTGCGGGTGAAGACTTGCTGCACGTCCGCCTGGCTGCGCAGGCCGCCCAGCGTCACCGGGAAGGTGCCGTAGTCGTCGCCGCTGAAGAGCAGCTTCGAGTTGATGAACCGCGTGATCGAGTTGATCCGGAACGTGTCGGTGAACTGGTAGCCGAACTTCGCCGAGACGGTCTCGTTGTCGTAGTAGTTCGGGCGGGTCGTCGTTCCTGGGGCGACGAGGTTGGGCGGCGTCACAGGCGTTGCGGCAGCCCGGAGATGCTGGATCGACACCGAGTAGTCGAAGCCGTTTTCCGACCCGCTGATCCGGCCGCTCTGGTTGAACGTCCCGAACGAGCCGCCCTCGATCCGCGCGCTGGCCCTGGCCGGTCCCTCGCCACGTTTCGTCGTGAAGGAGATCGCGCCTCCGATGGCGTCGCTGCCGTAGAGCCCGCTCTGGGGCCCCCTGAGAACCTCGATGCGGGAGAGGTCGTCGGTCAGGAGTTGTCCGAAGTCGAAGGAGCCGTTTGGGTTCGACGGGTCGGTCGCGTCGATGCCGTCGATGAGCACTTTCACGTGGTTCGAGTTCGAGCCGCGGATGAACACCGAGGTCTGGCCGCCCGGGCCGCCGGTCTGCACGACGTTGAGGCCGGGCACCTGTTGCAAGGCGTCCGGTACGGTTCGGCGCTGCTGGGCCTCCAGGGTCTCGGCGGTGAGCACCGTCACACTCGATCCGACCTGATCGACCGGCGTCGGGACGCCGGTGGCGGAGACGGAAAGCTCGGAGAGCGTGACGGCCGCCTCGGCCCCGCGCGGGACGTCGGCGAAGGGCGCGGCGGTCTGCTGCGCGAGTACAGGACCGGGAAGGGAGGCGCAGGCGAGCGCGAGCGTGCGCAGGCACGCGGATCGGGAGGGGAAGGACACGGGACAAGCCTCGGGCGACGTCTGTGGCACGTCACCGCGAACGAGGCCTGGGCGCTTGCCTGCCGTTAGGACAGCCGAACGCCTCGACACCCATCAGGACACCCCGCCCGATGCGTTTCGCGTGTGACCACGACTGACGGCAGGTCTCCTGGCTCGCGGGTCACCGCCCTCTCATCGTCTTCCCAGGCCCAAAGACCCAGTGACGTGTTGATGATGGGCTCGCCGCTTACAGTTGCGGGGGCAGCCGCGGCTTCGGGGAAGCCCTTTCGGACCTCATCCTCACCGCGTTCCCTTTTGATCCTCCGGGGAGGAACCGTCGGGCATACAGGACCTGAGGGAATGGCCCGGCGTCAATGTCGCTTCGGGGTTTTCCGCCCTGTGTGTTCATAACGTTACAAGTCGGGCCTCGGGGTCGATGGCATTCGGTTCGGACCGCGGCAGGCCCCATCCTTTCACGAGGCCGTACACCGCCGGGATCACGACGAGGGTCAGGACGGTCGATGAGACCATGCCGCCGATCATCGGCACCGCGATCCGCTGCATGACCTCCGAGCCGGAGCCCGTGCTCCACAGTATCGGCAGGAGCCCGGCCATGATGGCCACCACCGTCATCATCTTCGGGCGGACCCGTTCGACCGCGCCGACCATGATGGCCCGGCGCAGGTCGTCGCGGGTGAAAGTCCGCCCGTCGCGATCGCATACGGCCCGCACCTCGACCAGCGCGTGGTCGAGGTAGACCAGCATGATCACGCCGGTCTCGGCCGCGACGCCGGCCAGCGCGATGAAGCCGACGGCGACCGCCACCGACAGGTTGAAGCCCATCCACCACATCAGCCAGACGCCCCCGACGAGGGCGAAGGGCAGCGACAGCATGACGATGAGCGTCTCGGTGAGCCTCCGGAAGTTGAGGTAGAGCAGCAGGAACACGATCAGCAGCGTCAGCGGGACCACGACCTTGAGCCGGGCGGTCGCGCGGTCGAGGTACTCGACCTGCCCGCTCCACTGCACGAGGGTGCCTTGGGTGAGCCTGACCTCATTGGCCACCGCCGCCCGCGCCTCGGCGACGTAGCCCCCGAGATCGCGACCCGCGACGTCGACGTAGATGAAGACCGCGAGTTGCCCGTTCTCGGTCCGGATCTGCGTCGGGCCGCGGTTCAACTGCACCTTGGCCACCTCGCCGAGTGGCACCGTTCCCCCGCCCGGGATCGGGACCTGCACCTCGTCCGCGATGGACCGCGGGTCGGACCGGAAGGCCCGGGGGTAGCGCACGTTGACGGTGTAGCGCTCCCGGCCCTCGACGGTGTTGGTGACGCTCTCGCCTCCGAGCGCCATCCCGATCACGTCCTGCACGTCGCCAACCGTCAGCCCGTACCGGCCCAGCGCATCGCGGTCGGGGGTGATGTCGAGGAAGTAGCCGCCCTGGACCCGCTCGGCGTAGGCGCTCGACGTGCCCGGGACCGCCTTCACCACCGCCTCGACCTGGCGGGCGACCTTTTCCATCTCGGTCAGGTCCGTCCCCAGAACCTTGATCCCGACCGGCGTGCGGATGCCGGTCGAGAGCATGTCGATCCGGGCGCGGATCGGCTGGGTCCAGGCATTCGAGACCCCGGGGAACTGGAGCGCGGCGTCCATCTCGGCCTTCAGGCTCGCCGTCGTGACGCCGGGCCGCCACTCCGCTTTCGGCTTCAGGTTGACGATGGTCTCGAACATCTCGCTCGGCGCCGGGTCGGTCGCGGTGTTGGCCCGTCCGGCCTTGCCGTAGACCGAGGCGACCTCGGGAAACGACTTGATGATCCTGTCCTGGGTCGCGAGCAGGTCCCCGGCCTTAGTCACCGAGATGCCCGGCAGGGTGGTCGGCATGTACATCAGGGTGCCCTCGTCGAGATCGGGCATGAACTCCAAGCCGAGCCGGCTCGCCGGCCAAGCCGTCGCCGCCAGGACGACGAGGGCCAATAGGATCGTGAGCACCCGCGCCTGCAGGACGCCCGCGATGAGCGGCCGGTAGCTCCAGATCAGGAACCTGTTCACCGGATTGCGGTGCTCCGGGATGATCCGGCCCCGGACGAACAGCACCATCAACGCCGGGACGAGTGTCAGGGACAGCACCGCCGCCGCGGCCATGGCGAAGGTCTTGGTGAAGGCCAGCGGACCGAACAGACGGCCCTCCTGGCTCTCCAGGGTGAAGATCGGCAGGAAGCTCACGGTGATGATGAGGAGCGAGAAGAACAGCGACGGCCCGACCTCGCTCGCGGCCTCGATCAGGATCTCGACCCGGGGCTTGTCCGGTGGCGCCCGTTCCAGGTGCTTGTGGGCGTTCTCGATCATCACGATGGCCGCGTCGATCATGGCACCCACCGCGATGGCGATGCCGCCGAGGCTCATGATGTTGGCCCCGAGCCCCAAAACCTTCATGCCCGCGAACGCCATGAGGATGCCGACCGGCAGCATCAGGATCGCCACCAGCGCGCTGCGCACGTGGAGCAGGAACACGACGCAGACGAGGGCGACGATGGCGCTCTCCTCGATCAGCGTGCCCTTGAGGGTCTCGATGGCCGCCTCGATCAGGTGCGAGCGGTCGTAGACCGGAAGGATCTCCGCGCCCTTGGGCAGGCTGGCGGCGACCTCGGAAAGCCGGGCCTTCACGTTCTCGATGACGTTCAGGGCGTTGGCCCCGAACCGTTGCAGGACGATCCCGCCGGCGACCTCGCCGTCGCCGTTCATCTCGGTGATGCCGCGGCGCTCGTCCGGACCGAGCTCGACCCGGGCAACGTCCTTCACCCGCAGGGGCGTGCCGGCCTCGGTCCTCAGGACGATGCTCTCGATGTCGGCGACGCTCTTGAGGTAGCCGCGGCCACGGACGACGAACTCGAACTCGGAGAGCTCGACGGTGCGACCGCCGACGTCGGCGTTGCTCGACCGGATCGCCTCCCGGAGCTTGGACAGGGTGATGCCCTGCGCCCGCAGGCGGTTCGGATCGACCACGACGTTGTACTGCTTCACGAAGCCGCCGACGCCGGCGACCTCCGCCACGCCCTCGGCGCGCGACGCCCCGAAGCGGACGACCCAGTCCTGCAGCGACCGGAGCTCGGCCAGCGACCGCTCCTTGGCGACCACGACGTACTGGTAGACCCAGCCGACCCCGGTCGCGTCGGGCCCCAGGGTCGGGGTCACGCCGGCCGGCAGGCGCTTGGCCACGGTGTTCAGGTATTCGAGCACCCGGCTCCGGGCCCAGTACGGGTCGGTGCCGTCCTCGAAGATCACGTAGACGAACGAGACCCCGAAGAACGAGAAGCCACGCACGACCTTGGACCGCGGCACCGTCAACATCGCGGTGGTCAGGGGGTATGTGACCTGATCCTCTATGACCTGCGGCGCCTGCCCGGGGTACTCGGTGTAGACGATGGTCTGGACGTCCGAGAGGTCCGGGATCGCGTCGAGCGGCAGGGTTTTGAGGGCGTAGAGCCCGGCTCCCACCGCGAACACCGTCCCGATCAGGACCAGCACCAGATTCCTCGCCGACCATGCGATCAGGCGGGCGATCATGGCGCCTTCCCTTCGGCCGCAGCCTGCGGCCCGGGATCGAGCTTGGGTTCGGAAAGCCCCTGCAGGGCCGCCTTCAGGTTGCTCTCGGCATCGATGAGGAAGTTCGCCGACGTGACCACGCGGTCGCCCGCGGCGATGCCGTCGCGGATCTCGACGTAGCCGTCGCCGCGGACGCCGAGCCTAACCGGTCGCGGTTCGAAGCGACCATCTCCCTTGTCGAGCAAGACGACTTGTTTCGTGCCGGTGTCGATGACCGCGTCGTCGGGCACCGCCACCGCCGGCTTGTCGCTGCCGGTGGCGATCGTCACGTCGGCGAACATGCCCGGGCGCAGGTCGCCGTTCGGGTTGGGCAGCTCGATCCGCAGGCGGGCGGTCCGGGTCCCCATGGCGAGGTGCGGGTAGATCCGGGTCACCGCGCCGGTGAAGACGCGGTCCGGGAACGTCCGGGCGCGAACGGTCGCCGTCTGGCCCTCCGCCACGGCCGCCAGGTCGCGTTCGGTGACGTCGGCCAGGACCCAGACCCGCGAGTGGTCGACGAGCTTGAACAGGGTGTCGCCGGACTTGGCGCGCATGCCGTCGGAGACGTTGCGCTCGACCACGACGCCGTCGCGGGGCGCCGACCATGTGATGGTCGAGGGCACCTTCCGTGTGCGCTCGATCTCGTCGATGACCTCGGGCGGGATTCCGAGGTTCTCCAGGCGCCGGCGGGCGCCCTCGTAGCCGATGCCGGTGAGGTACTGCGCGGCGGCCGCGTTCATCTCCGGCGAGAACAGGCGCAGGAGCGGCTGGCCCTTGTGGACGTGGTCGCCGGTGGTGACGGCCTCGACCTTCTCGATGAAGGCGTCGGTGCGCATCGCGATGACCGAGATCCGGCGCTCGTCCTCCTCGATGGCGCCCGGCGCGCGCACCGGCATCGACAGGACCCGTCGCTCGGCGACCGCCGTCCGGACCCCGGTGCGCTGGAGCTTGCCCGGCGAGATTTTCACGGTGCCGTCGTCGGTGTCCTCGCCCTCGTAGACGGGGAGGTAGTCCATCCCCATCGAGTCCTTTTTCGGAGTCGGCGAGGTGTCGGGAAGGCCCATCGGGTTGCGATAGAAGCGCACCTTGCGGGCGCTTGCAGGGGGCGTCGCCTGAGCCATGGCCATGTCGCCGGGGCCAGCGTCGGGCATCGCCTCCGCCTCGTCGGGTTCGTCGAAGCGCACGTCCTCGCTCGCGTGGACGGCGCGGTAGTCTCGACCGTCCGCGGTGCGCTTGGGCTCCGCGGCGTAGTCCGGTCTCCCGTCCGGGTCCCGGTAGTAGACGACCGGTCCCGTCGCGTTCACCGCGACCGGTGCCTGCATCGGGGAAGCCGGCCGGGGTGTGCCCGGCAGCCAATGGGCGAAGCCGGTCCGCGCCTGCCGGACGAGCGCCGGCACGGGGCTGCCCTCATGCCCCGCTCCAAATCCCAAAACCCCCGCGGCAAGCGCGGCGAGGGTCCCGGCTGCCCAAGCCGACCGGTTCACTTGGTGGCCTTGAACACCAGCCTGTTCTCGACGGTGCCGGTCTCGCCCTGCACCTTGGCCCCGAGCGAGAGGCGCCAGCCGCCGGCCATCGTCAGCTTCGCCTTGAACCGGTAGACGCCCGGCTCCGGCGACGGCATCTGCTCGATCCTGGAGGTCATCTCCTCCATGCTGTCGGGCGCCATGTCGATGCGCTTGGCGAAGATGACGGCGTTCGGCACGGGCTTGGACGTGCGCTTGTCGACGAGGCGGACGTCGAGGATGGCCTCGCCCTGCCTGGCCTCGTCCTTCACCAGTTGGAACTCGTAGTCCTTGGTGTCGGCCCGGGCCGCGGTGGTCAGGGCGAGGCCGAGCAGCGCAGCCGTGAGGGCGCGCGAAAACGATGTCTTGGACACGGTGGATGATCTCCTGAAAACGATGGGACCCGGGCCTTCAGGCGCGCGGGATCGGCCGGCGCAGGCGCCGGCGGCATCGAATTCAGGCTCGGGGAGGCTCGGTGGGTGGTCCTTGCGACAGGCTGTCGAAGGAGGCGGTGACGCCCCAAATCGGCCCCTCGACGCCGGCAACGCGGCCCGGAAGTCCGACGGCGACCGGCAGGCCGGTGACGACCTTCGCCAGGCAGAGCGCCATCAGCGGGCAGCCCTTCGAGCAGTCGGGCATGTCCGGCCGCTCCTTGGGGCAGCACGGCATCTCGTCCATGGCCATCCCGGCCATGTCGTCCATGGCCTCGTCGGGCATCGCCATGGCGTGACCCTGAACGGCCGTCGGCGCGCGGATGCCCGCGGCGGCCGCGGAGGCGGTCACCGGCGCGAGGGCGAGGCCGAGCACCGCCAGGAGCGGGAGCAGCCGCCGAAGGGCGAGCCAGAAGGTCACGGACGGAGGATGCCACATCGCATGTCGGCGAGGAAGGGACAGGGCATCTGATGCCAACCACGGCGCCGTGCGTCGAGCTATTTCGGCCATCGCGCGTTCGCCATCGGGTCTGAGTCCGTATGGCCGCAGAATGGAGGATAGTCCTTGAGCAAAGTCCCCGATGATGAGCCGCCCGTCGCCCTCGTGACCGGGTCCACGTCCGGCATTGGGGCGGCAATAGCTCGTCGGTTGTCCGGCGATGGCTACGCGGTCGTGTTGCACTCGCGCAATTCCGCGGAGGCGGGACACGCTCTAGCCGCCGAACTCGGGAAGGCCGCATACATCCAGGCCGATCTCGCCGATGACGCCGACAGGGTCCGGCTGGTGCAGCACGCCATCGCCCGGTGGGGCCGCCTTGATGTGTTGGTCAACAACGCAGGCATCAGCCAGGTCATCCCTCACGCCGACCTTAAGGCCGCCTCGCCGGCGGTCTGGCACGCGTTGCACGAGGTCAACGTGGTGGCGCCGTTTCGCCTCGTGGCGGAAGCCGAGACCGCATTGCGGGACGCCGCGCGGCGAGGTCGTCCAGCCTGTGTCGTCAATGTCAGTTCGCACGCCGGGGTTAGACCCAAGGGTGCATCGATCCCCTATGCTGCATCGAAGGCAGCGTTGAACCACATGACCCGGCTGCTCGCCGTATCGTTGGCTCCGGACATTCGGGTGAATGCCGTCGCTCCCGGGTTGGTCGATACACCCTTGACAGCCGATTGGACTGCAGCCCAGGCGCTTTGGCGGGAGCGGTCGCCCATGCGCCGGGCTGCCAAGCCGGAAGACATCGCCCAGGCCGTCGCATTGCTGGTGGCGTCGGACTACCTCACTGGGGAGATTCTTCTCTCGGATGGAGGTTTAAACCTTACGTAGCGCTCGCGCCGCGGTGTCTGGGCCTGATCAACAAGCGCGATCTCGAAACACGCGTGATGTGCAAGATCGATAGGCGTCATGCACCGGGACTCGGTTCAGATCTGGATCAGCCGGATGTTGTTGGTGTTGCCGGTGGTGTGAAACGGAATGCCGGCCGCCGTGACGATCGCGTCGTTGGGCTTGGCAAAGCCCTCCTCCTGAGCGTGACGGCAGGCCTTGGCCGTCATCTCCTCGTATGAGTCGACGTCGTCCGTGTGCACGCTGTGGGCTCCCCAGAGCAGGCAGAGGCGGCGTGAGGTATCAAGGTTCGGCGTTAAAGCCAGGATCGGCACCGCGGGACGCTTGCGCGCGACGCGGGCAGCCGTCGTGCCGCTCGCGGTGTAGGTGACGATCGCGGTGGCGTGGACGGCCTCGGCGAGCGTGGCTGTGGCCGTCGCAACCGCGTGGGGCGGCGTCTCCTCTTCGCCGGGGCTGGTGGCCGCGATGATCGAGCGGTAGAGCTTGTGGCCTTCCACGCTACGGATGATGCGATCCATCATCGCCACCGTCTCGACCGGGTACTGCCCCGTGGCGGATTCGGCCGACAGCATCACCGCGTCCGCCCCGTCGTAGATGGCGGTGGCCACATCCGAGGCCTCGGCGCGGGTCGGTGTCGGGGCCGAGACCATCGAATCGAGCATTTGGGTCGCCACCACCACGGGCTTCACCGCGAGCCGGCAGGCGCGGATCAGCTCCTTCTGCCGCCCGGGCACGTCCTCGTGCGGGATCTCAACCCCGAGGTCGCCGCGCGCCACCATCACCGCGTCGGACAGGCGGATGATGTCGTCGATGCGCTCCAGGGCCTGGGGCTTCTCGACCTTGGTCATGATGCCGGCCCGGTCCCCGATCAACCCGCGCGCCTCGATGACGTCGGAGGGCTTCTGCACGAATGAGAGCGCCACCCAGTCCACCCCGAGTTCGAGGCCGAAGGCGAGATCGGCGCGGTCCTTGGGTGTGAGCGGCGAGACGTCGAGGAGCGTGCCCGGCAGGTTTACGCCCTTGCGGTTCGAGATCGCGCCGGCGGTGATCACCTCGGCCTCGATCGCCGCGGCCTCGATGCCAGTAACGCGCACCCGCACGCGCCCGTCGTCGATGAGCAGGTCCTGGCCGGGCACGACGGCGGCGAAGATCTCCGGGTGATGCAGTGGGATCGCATCTTTGGCCCCCTCGGCGCCTTGCAGGACGAAGCGCACCCGCTCGCCGGCGATAAGGTCGAGGCGGCCACCCAGGACGGTCCCGACACGGATCTTGGGGCCCTGCAGATCCTGCAGGATGCCGATCGGTCGGCCGACCTCGCTCTCCAGGGCGCGGATGGCGGCATGGACCCGGGCGTGGTCGGCCTGGAGGCCGTGGCTGAAGTTGAGGCGGAAGGTATCGACGCCGGCCAGGAACAGGGCCTTCAGCATCTCGGGCGAGGACGAGGCCGGTCCGACGGTGGCGACGATCTTGGCGTAGCGGTGACGGCGCATGATGGGCTCGGCCCGAAGGCCGCCTCTGCAAGAGTGGGTCAGACGATCAGGATCGCGCGGAAGTCGTTCACGTTGGTCAGGGTCGGACCGGTGATGATCTCGTCCCCAAGCGCCTCGAAGAAGCCGTGACCATCGTTCCGGGCGAGGCTGGCATCCAAGCTGAGGCCGAGGCGGGCCGCCCGGGCTATCGTATCCGGTGCGAGCACCGCTCCGGCGACTTCCTCCAGGCCGTCCACGCCATCCGTGTCACCGGCGAGGGCGTGAACCCGGGGGTGGCCACAGAGTTCGACACCGAGTGCCAGCAGGAACTCGACATTGCGGCCTCCGCGCCCTTGCCCACGCACGGTGACGGTGGTCTCCCCGCCGGAGAGCAGGACACAGGGCGCCGAGATCGGCAGGCCATGCTCGGCAACGCTTCGCGCGATGCCGGCCATGACCCGGCCGACCTCACGCGCCTCGCCTTCGATGGCATCGCCGAGGATGCACGCTGCGACGCCGACGTCCTGCGCGCATGCCGCAGCGGCCCGGAGGGCCATGAGCGGCGTCGCGATCATGCGCAGGTCCGGTGCCGCGAGGGCCGGATCCCCGGGCTTCACCGACTCTCCCGCACCGCTTTCCAGCTCCGCCTGCACGGCCGCCGGGGCTTCGATCCGGTACCGAGCGAGGATCGCCAGCGCGTCCGCGCAGGTGGTCGGATCGGGAACGGTAGGCCCGGAAGCGATGTCCAGGGGATCATCTCCGGGCGTGTCCGAGATCAGGAGCGTCACGACCTTGGCCGGATGGCAGGCCGCTGCGAGACGTCCTCCCTTGATCGCCGAGAGGTGCCGTCGAACGCAGTTCATCTCGCCGATGGTGGCACCGGATCTCAGGAGCGCGCGGTTCACTGCCTGCTTGTCGCTCAAAGTCAGGCCTGGCGCGGGTCGAGAGAGCAGGGACGAGCCGCCGCCCGAGATCAGGCAGAGGACGAGGTCATCGGGCGTGAGCCCGGCGACCAGGTCGAGGATGCGTCCGGCGGCGGCCTCGCCGGCGGCGTCCGGAACGGGATGGGCCGCCTCGACCACCTCGATCCGCTTGGTGGGTGCGCCGTGCCCGTAGCGCGTGACGACGAGCCCGGAGATTTCGCCCTGCCAGGCCGCTTCGACGGCCTGGGCCATCGAGGCGGCGGCCTTGCCGGCTCCGACGACGACGGTGCGTCCTCGTGGCGGTTCCGGCAAATGCCGGGCAAGGCTCACGGCCGGATCGGCCGCGGCCACGGCAGCCGCAAATAGCTGCCGCAGGAGATCCCCGGGCTCGACCACGGCCCTACTCGTTGTCGCCTTGAACGGCCGCGATCACCGCGTCGGTCACCATGCGGGTCGTGGCGTTGCCGCCGAGATCCGGCGTGTGCAGGCGCGGATCGGCCGTCACCCGCTCGACGGCGCGCATGAGGCGGTCGGCGGCCGGCTTCTCGCCGAGGTGCTCCAGCATCTGGCAGGCGGTCCAGAAGGTGGCGATCGGGTTGGCGATGCCCTTGCCGGTGATGTCGAAGGCCGACCCGTGGATCGGCTCGAACATCGACGGGTAGGTGCGCTCCGGGTTGAGGTTGGCGGTCGGCGCGATGCCGAGCGAACCGGCGAGCGCCGCCGCGAGGTCCGAGAGGATGTCGGCGTGCAGGTTGGTGGCGACGATGGTGTCGAGCGTCTGCGGCTTCATCGTCATGCGCATGGTCATCGCGTCGACCAGCATCTTGTCCCAGGTCACATCGGGGAAGTCGGCGGCGACCTCGGCCGCGATCTCGTCCCACATCACCATCGCGTGACGCTGGGCGTTCGACTTCGTCACCACGGTCAGGAGCTTGCGCGGACGCGACTGTGCCAGCTTGAAGGCGAAGCGGATGATCCGGTCGACGCCGGAGCGGGTCATCATCGAGACGTCGGTGGCGACCTCGTTCGGGTGGCCCTGGTGGACCCGGCCGCCGACGCCGGCATACTCGCCCTCCGAGTTCTCGCGCACGATCACCCAGTCGAGCTCGGGACCCGAGACGTTGCGCAGTGGCGAGGTGATGCCGGGCAGGATGCGTGTCGGGCGGACGTTGGCGTACTGGTCGAAGGGCTGGCAGATCGCGAGCCGCAGGCCCCAGAGGGTGATGTGGTCGGGCACGTCCGGCGCGCCGACCGCGCCGAAGAAGATCGCGTCATGGTTGCGGATCTGGTCACGGCCGTCGGCGGGCATCATCACGCCGTGCTTCTTGTAGTAGTCCGAACCCCAGTCGAAGTGGTCGAACTTGAAGGTGAAGCTGCCGGCCTTCTCGGCCAGCACGTCGAGCACCTCGATGCCGGCGGCGATGACCTCGACGCCGATGCCGTCGGCGGGGATCGCGGCGATGTTGTAGGTCTTGGTCATGACAGGTCTCCGTTGGGACGTTGGGGTGTGGGAACGAGGCAGGGGTTCAGCGCGCGATGGCGCTGGCAGGCTCGGCGCGCCGACCCGAGCGGGCGACGGCGAGGGTGACGACGGCGGAGAGGACGAGCAGCGCCGCGACGAAGACGAGACCGCCCGTGAAGCTGCCGGTCAGGTCCTTGATCCATCCGATCGCCCACGGACCGACGAAGCCGCCGAGGTTGCCGACCGAGTTGATCGTGGCGATGCCGACGGCCGCTCCGGAGCCGGACAGGAACATCGTCGGCATGGCCCAGAGCGGCGGCTTGGCCGCGCTGATGCCGACGTTGACGAGGCTGAGCGCGGCGACGACCGTAACGGCCGAGGCCGCACCGCCTGCCAGCAGCAGGCCGGCCGAGGCGACGAGGCAAGCGATCACGACGTGCCAGGTGCGCTCACCGGTCCTGTCCGAGTGGCGCGCCCAGAGGATCATGGCAACGATCGCGATGGTGGGCGGCACACCGTTGAGGAATCCGACGGCCATCGTCGACAGCCCGAAGCTCTTGATGATCTGCGGCGCCCAGATGCCGAGCGTGTAGAGGCCGGCCGATGTGCCGAAGTAGACGAGCGCGAGTGCCAGCACACGGATGTCGGTCATGCCGGCCAGGATGCCGTGGCTGGCGACCACCTTCTTGCGGGCGTGCTCCTCGTTCATCTCCGCGACGAGCCAAGTCCGCTGGTCCGCGGTCAGCCACTTCGCCTTCTCGGGACGGTCCGTCATGTAGAACAGCACGACCACGCCGAGGATGACGGCGGGGATGGCCTCGATGATGAACATCCACTGCCAGCCGTGAAGGCCGAGGACGCCTTCCATCGCGAGCAAGGCACCTGACAAGGGTGAGCCGATCAGCACCGAGACGGGAGCCGCCGCCATGAACAGGGAGACGACACCCGCGCGGTACCGGGCCGGAAACCAATAGGTCAGGTACAGGATGATGCCGGGGAAGAAGCCGGCCTCCGCCGCGCCGAGCAGGAAGCGCAGGGCATAGAAGCTTTTCTCGCCTTCGATGAAGGCGAAGGCACCCGATAGCATCCCCCAGGTGATCATCACGCGGGCGATCCAAAGTCTCGCGCCGACCTTGTCGAGGACGATGTTGGAAGGCACCTCGAAGAGAAAATACCCGAAGAAAAAGATGCCGGCCCCGAACCCGAACACGGATGAGGAGAAGCCGAGATCCTTGTTCATCGTCAGTGCGGCGAACCCGATGTTCACCCGGTCGATGAAGGCGATGAAGTAGAGCAGGCAGATAAAGGGGACCAGGCGCCATGCGACCCTGCGCATGGTCGCCCGCTCAAGCGAAGCGTCCATCGTTTCCTCCTGGGATGGCCAGCCTGCGTTGGTCTTTGAGCGCCAACTTGCATGCAAGGTGGGATGAGATGCGCATTATCGTGCAAGGCTGTCAACTCTCATATTGCAGCTTGCATGGAAGATGGTACGACAGTTGGCAGTGGAGAGTGCGATGAACCGGGTACGGACAGCGGCGAAAACAAAGGACGATCAGGAGGTTGAGCGTCGACCATCACTGGTCGACGACGCCTACCTGGCAATGAAGCAGGCCATCCAGGATTCGAGCTTTACGCCGGGCTACCAGGCGTCGGAGCAGGAGATCGCCTTGCGTCTCGGGATGAGCCGCACCCCCGTCCACGAGGCGGTGATTCGCCTTCAGGAGGACGGTCTCGTCCGCGTGCTGCCGCGCCGCGGCGTCCTGATCTGTGCCCTCGCTCCGGAGGACATGCGGGAGATCTACGACGTCATCATCGCGGTTGAAGGACGTGCGGCCGAACTGCTCGCCGAACGGTCTGACGCCGAGCGTGCGGCCATCTGTGGGGAACTCGCCGACCAGACCGAGGCCATGGCCGAGGCGTGGAAGACCGGAGACTTTCTGACCTGGGGGCAGGCAGATGCCGGTTTCCACCGATTACTCGTCGAGCGGGCGGGGAACGGGCGAATGAACCGCATCATCCAGACGATCAACGATCAGTCACATCGCGCCCGCATGCTAACACTCAAGCTTCGACGGGAGCTTGGAGCATCTGTTGCCGAGCACTGTGAGATCATCGATGCGATCCGGATTGGCAATGCGATGCAGGCGCAGAACTCTACGCATCATCACCGACTGCGCGCCCGCGACGAGCTTCTTCCTCTACTTGAGAGTTTTGGTCTGAAGCATCTCTAAAGCACTCACACGCCTGCTTCTGTCGTGCGATTGGGTCAACTGCTCAGGCGTAATTGGGTCGGGACCCGCCCGTCTGCGCCACGGCCAAGAGGAGTGGAAGGGAGACCGTATCCTTGACTGCGTTTCGACCGAAGCGGTCATCCACCGGCCTCAATCCCCGACAGCACATGTCACATTCGCGGACCCGGTCTCGTCCCTGTGTGGAGGCGCGCGTTTCCGGATCCTGGTGAGCCGGATGTCCGCGCATCCCATCGAGGGGCGACCATGGACACTTCAATGACCGGCCAAACCGATACGAGAGATCCTCACCGAGCGCGTCCAAGTTCGGAGGAGTTGGTGCCGTCACGATACGCGGTGCGCATCGGCGAGATCGACGTGCTGGTCGTCAGCGATGGGGTCTTGCCCCTTCCGACGGCAATGCTCGCTCACAATGCGGACCCAGCGCTTCGGGCGGAATGGCTGGACGACATGTTCCTAGCGCCGGACGCATTCGACTGGCCGCTGAACGCCGTCCTGGTGCAGCGCGGCGAGCAGGTTAGTCTTCGAGCGGTAGGCGGTGTCGGCCCATACGTCGCTCGCCGTGTTGGTCGCGTCGAGGACGTTGGCCAGTTGTGCCCCGTCGTGGGCGGCCGCGCTGGTCACGGTGAAGCGGCGGACGAACCCGTGCTTGCGGTCGATCGAGACGTGGGTCTTGTAGTCGAACATCGGAACGGCGATCTCGACCTTGGCCTTGGTGCCGTCCGCCTTTGCGGGCCGCGCCTTGGCCCGCTTCAGGGTCCAGCGGGCATCGCGGTCTCATCTCGCGCCAGCTTCTTCGGTTTGGCCGCCCACGCGTCAGGGATCTTGCCCTCCCTGAGAGCCGCCTTCTCCGCATCGGTGTTGCGCTGACGCGGAGCTGCGATGATCGAGGCATCGATGATCTGCCCCGACATCGCGAGGTAACCCTTGCCCTTCAACCAGGCGTCGAAGGCTGCAAACAGCTCGTCGATCGCGCCGGCCCGGGTCAGGTGCTCCCGGAACAGCCACACCGTCTTGGCGTCGGGCACGCCATCCTCGAAGCCGAGACCGAGGAAGCGCATGAACGAGAGCCGATCCCGGATCTGGAACTCGGTGGCGTCGTCCGAGAGCGTGTAGAGTGTCTGAAGGACCAGGATCTTGAACATCAGGACCGGGTCGTAGGGCGGGCGGCCCCCCTTCGACCCATCGGACCGCTTCAGTGCGGTGGCCAACTTCGGGCGGAAAGCCTCGAAGTCGATCAAGGCCGCGAGCTTCACCAGCGGGTCGCCGTTCTCCGACAGACGCTGATAGCGCTCATCCAAATCGAAGACCCCTGGCTGACCCATCCGAGCCTCCCCAACGCCGACAGCATCAGGGAATCACGACACCGCACCGTACGGAAGGGGGTGTTTCGAGGTGTCCGTTCGACTAGTTCTTGGCGATTGGCTGGCTAAACGCGCATAAAGCGACTTGTTTCTGAGTAGAGAAAATGACAAAACTGAAAATTATCTCCCTTGCAAGAGCTACTTCTGCTTCACAACCATAAACTTCAGCACTCCAACGCCAACGTAGACGACTACCACCGCCAAAATATACTTCCAAGTGAACTTTCCGGCGGCATATATACCAAGCAGTGCAGCGCCTGCGGGTGGAGCAGCTACCAGGGCGGCTTGAATGATACGGTTACGCCGATCTGCCTCAGAAGTGATTGGCAACTCGAAACGAAGCTTCCATTTGCGCTTGTCGTCTGTGCTCAGTGAAGGTTCATGTAAGAAACTCAGGAAAGAAGGCGTTTGCACGTCCGGCCCTGTGCCTTGCACGATAAAAGCCTGCTTATCATAGTCAGAATCAAGGGTCATCGCGCTTTGCGAAATGACCTTGATGGCATCGGAACTGGCAGAAATGCTGAGAACATCACTGTTTTCGACTGCAGACGGGGAGAAGTAGCTGACGTGGATGTAGTAAGGTACGCCGGCGCTCAGTGACATGCCCGTTGTGTACTGCTGATGCCCGGCATCGTCCTGGCTTACGCCATACACTCGAAAAAAGCGGCCGTACTTGGCATCCTTGAAGCCGTCAGAGCCTCCCAGCTGGGTGACGATCCTTTGCCAGGTATCATCGGAATTCGACGACTTAAATTTCGGGTCATCGATTTTCCCGAAGAAGTATCTCACCCTCTCCCACTTGGACGCAGACTGCCCGCTGGGGACAGGGATTTCTCGGTTCAATCCCTCGAACCTGCTCTGGACGTCGACGTCCTCGGCGATGTCGGGAAAGGCTGACAGCCCGAGGTCGAGGGTCATGAACCCTCCGACTACCTCGACCTTCTCGATGCGTGCGAACCGAGTTGGGACGATGCTGGGGAACAGCTCCATCTTCGAGGCGTCCAGGAAGCAGATGAGTGCCGTTTGCCCATTGAGCTTCCCCGTCGACGCTACGGCCAGAACCTTCGGATCGACGATCTTGGTCGCATACCTGAAACGGATGATCGCACCGGGCGGCATGGACACCGAACGGGCGACGTCCTCAAGGTACCGGACGCGTGAAGCCGACGAGAGGCAAACGTACATCGCTACCCAAGCCTCTCCTCGACCATCCTGACGGCGGACGGAAGATTCCTCCGCACCAATAGGTCGTTCACGCAGATGATCGGCTCGCATTGTGCGTAGGGGAGCTCCCTCAGAGCCCTGTCGGCTGGGATCTTAATAGCGATGGGTGAGGCCAGGGCAATCCAATGCTCCGCACCCGTCTCCCGGTTCGTGGCAAGGATCGGTACGGAGACCTTCCTGCCTGCAGCAAGTCTCTCGACATCCCGCTCGAACATGAACCTATCAGAGAGTTGCCTCGTCACGTCCGAGTACAGGACGTCCAACGAGATGGCGGCTCTCTTAGGCGAATAGTCCGGAATGCCCCCAAGCAGGGCATGGCGCAGGAGCTGTTCCGCAAGTTGGCGGTCGAGCAATGGATGATCGAACTTGTTCTTGAAGCTCCTCAGGCACCGGTAGCAGGACGCGTCACAGCATTCCGGGCAGTCGCTCAGGATGGCGAGCGTCGTCTTAAACAGGTCTCCGGCGCGATGGGCTAACTGGGGCGAGAAACCGGCGCCACCGGCGAGGGTGTCGTAGAGGAAAATTTCGACCTCTTTGCCATGAGCCCCGGCAGGGGTAAGGGCCGGCCTGTATTCCGCAAGGATCTCCCCGCTCTCGATCTCCAGAAGCTTCGAGGCGGCCTTGGCCATCGCCTCGCATACGGTTCGCAGGGCCGTCTCCGTCTCCGTATTTCCGGGCCGCAACTGGAAGGGCATCTCCAGCCGGATCGAGAAGAGGCAGATGTCCGCGATGAAGTCGGTGCCGAGCACCACATGCCTCGCGATCCGATTTCCCAGGCAGAGTTCCTCGTCGGAGTCCGGATAGGGAGGCTTGTGGGGCTGCCCCAGGTTCTCGTCCTGATCCCTCTCTGCCTCGATGCGACCGCAGGCCGTGCAGTAGACGTACCCATCCTCCCCGGGGCCCGTGTTCGAGACGAGGAGGTTTCTTCGCGTCGGGAATGCCCGGACGCGGTCGTTGACGGCTACCCAGCCATCCGCGTCTCCCGGAGTGGACATGACGAGCTTGGCCCGCGTCGCGTACGCGGTCTCGCTCTTCTCGTCCGGCTGCGAGGTCGCGACCATGCTGAAGGGATGGGCGAAGCCCGGCGGACGGATCCAACTGACGGCCGGCCCGAACGAGCCCTCGGTCTCGCAGGCCTCGCAGGCTATGCTTTCGTTCCGCCGCTCCCGGTCGAAGTCCGTGGTCTTCGCGTGGTGGCAGACGTCACACTCGTAGTAGAGTTTACGCCCTCGCCACGCTTTCTTGCGCTCTTCCTCGAATGGTGAGTAGATCGCCTTTGACGTGTACTGCTTGTTCTTGATCCAGATCTGCTTGTTAGGCGCATATTGAGAGAGGGCGATGTTCAAGCCCTGTGAGGGCGCGAACAATGTTTTGGCCTTGTACGAGGTGGAATTCGGATCGAACACGTGGAACGAGGCCACGTCCGTTGGGAAGGCATATCGCGGAAGCTTGCCGCGGTAGAGCAATCGATCCAGCAGTTTGTCCGAACCGGGGTCAGCCAGTTCGTCATCCGCGCTGGGCACCTCAACAACTTCCTCGGGGTCCTTCTCGCTTCCCTCCAGGGGCGGCGCCTCGATCGGAAGGATCGGGCCTTCATCGTCCGCGGCAGCGTCGCCAGTCCAGTCTATCGCGTCCTCGACGTTCTTGAGGACGTCATCGCCATGGGTGGCGATGAGCAAGGCGCGGTCCTCCGGCGTAAGCTCACTGGGTAGCCACCGGTCGAGCGCATTCTCAAGCTTCCCCTTCGATTCCTGCAGCCACGCCGCGAAGTCATTGCGGTTGAGAACCCCGCCGCCGCGAAACTCGTCGACCTTCCCTAGGACCGAGAACAGGTTCGCATTGGTGAGGGGATCGACACCGGGTATGCGATCCTCGGAGTAGCGCTGGATGATGAACGCGCGAACGTGGCGGCGGGCGATGTCGACGTTCTCAAGGGTCAGGCGAGGGTCGGTGACCGGCCCAGTGATCATCTCGTCCGGCTTGACGAAGTAATGGTCGTCGTGGCTGTCCACGCTCCCGAAGGCCACGACGGTCGCGACGGCGTTGCCCCGGCGACCGGCACGGCCCGCCCTCTGCTGGTAGTTTGCCCGGCCCGGCGGCATGTTGCGCAAGGCAACGCCGGACAGCGCGCCGATGTCGATGCCCACCTCCATCGTCGTGGTGCTCGACAGTACGTCGATGGCCGGCTCCGACCGATCCGTCCCCCTCCATGCGAGGTTGATGTCCTGGAAGCGGATCTCGTGCGCCTCGGCCTGGGAGAAGGCGTCGTCGGGCTGGGCAGCGTTAAGCTGCGCGGTGTGCTCGGCCGCGATCAGAGAGAAGGGGGCCTGTGCCTCGTCCTCCATCGCGGTAGTAACTGGCTTGCGATAGAAGCCCTTTCGAGCCTCGAAGACCTTGTCGTCACCGGGGTCAAATGACTGGATGTTCAAGGAACTGCAGTCGATGCAGGTTTGGACGCGGCTGATCGGACGGTGGACCGAACGGCAGGTTTCGCACCGCCGCCAGTCCCCCTCGAATTCCAGCATGAGGTTCCTCGCGAGAAGCCGCCTGCCGCCGTCATCGGCGGTCACAGTGAACTTCTGGAGTAACTGGGGGAGCCACTTCCCGTCGAACGCGGCGCGCGTGCCTTTCGCGACCAGCACCTTTTCCATTGGGGCGAACTTGCCCGCGTGGCCCTTGACCTCCTTTTGCCACCAGACCCCCGGCATGCCCTTGAACCAGATCCCCGGTTTGCGGACCCAGCACCGGAGCCAAGCCCTTACGACCTGGACCTTCTCCTCGGGTGTAGTGGCCAATCCGGGCAGGTCGGGAAGGGTCGCGATGAAGGGCTTGTGCTTGTCGGCCTCGCGGACGCTCGCCACGGCGAGGGCTTCCAAGCCGAGGTGGTGATCCCGGATCACCCGGACGATGGCCGAGAGGAGGTTCTCGGGGCAGGTCTCATCGAGCAACTCGTAGACCTGATCCTTGTCCACCTCACTTCCGAAGGTGCCGGAACCGACCGTCGGCATGGTCTCGCCAGCGGCCAACTCGGGCCGGATGCGAACGCGGTGGCGCTGGGCCGCCACCATCAAGCCCGCGAAGGCGCTATCCAGCGTGACCTTGTTCCCGAGCAACTCGGCATCGCCCAGGATCTTGAGGCCGGCCGGGACGAGCGCTCTGACGGTGTCCCTCAACGAGAAGGTCTGCAAGGTCGGGGCGAGGCGGGCCGCCATCTGACGAGAATCGGAGAAGATCAGGACCTTTCGTCCGCGGAGGGGCGCGAAATCGGAGGCATCCTGAGGTCCGGGCGGCTGGATGCGGATCTGCGTCGAGAGGAGTGCCTGGAAGGGCTGGTCGCCCTTCGTCTGATGGTCCTGAACGGTGGACTTGTTGTAGGCCCCCCTGCCTTCGCAGCAGCCGCACGGGACGAACTGGCCGGGCGTCGCCTTGCTCGGCTCGTCATCGTCGTCAACTTTCGTCGGGACCTCTGGAGCGAGATACACGTACCGCACCCGGTTGCCGGGGATGTCGGGATCGATCTTGCCGTTCATCAGGTCATAGACGGCCGGGCGTACCTTCTCCGGAGCCGGCGGCTCCTCCAACATGAGGTCGAACGGCTGGAGCGCTTCGGCCCCGCCCTCGTCGTTGTGGATCAAGGAGCCTGGGGCGGCCCAGGTGTCCGATGGACGGTCAGGGCGAGTGGCGTAGCCTCGGGCATAAGAAATCCCGCAATCCCGACAGGTGAAGTATTCAAGGACGGTCGCGCCGCAGTCGCATCTCTCATGGGGCTGGGCATACATGTGCCCCGCTGGCCCGCCGCGTTCGGCGGGCGGCAGCGCCGAGCATTCCGGGTCCATGCAGACCCAGAGGCCGGCGAGCCCACGGAAGAACGTGTGGATGCGGCACGGCAGGAGGCTCGGCTGGTCGGGAGCCAGCTTAGCCCGGCTGCCGAGCGCGAGGAGGGAAGTGATGGCCGTGTCCGCCCTGAGACTGTTGATGCCCGGGAAGATAAGCTCGCCGAGGGCGCCCAGGGGTCGCGCGACCTTCATCGTCTCGTTCACGAGCATGTTGAACGGGGCGAAATCCTTGAGGGCTGCATGGAGGTTCGGCTCCAGATCACCTTCCGGCGTCCGACCACGATACTTCAGGAACGGCGCCGTGGTCTGCCGCTGGAGTTCGCGGTCGGCCGAGTAGAAGTCGTCCAGAACGACGCCTTCCAGAGCGGCCACGTCGGCCTCGTTGCCCGTATGGGCGGGCTTGCGGTGGTTCAGCGTCCCGGTCACGGGAACAAAGCTTTCCTTCGGCACGCCAGTGAGCGCCGCGCCGAAGCGGTCGGCGTTCTCTGTGTCCTGGAAGCTGGCTGTCGAGCAGATGACCTGCAGCCGGTCCGGACCGATCCCGAGGCGCTCGCGCAGGCGCCTGAGGAGAAGCCCCACCTCCGCGCCCTGGGCACCACGGTAGAGGTGCGCCTCGTCCATGACGATCAGGAGCTTCTCCTCGGGGTTGTCCTGCAGCCACTCCTTGGTCTTGTCGAAGATCGGCCGCTCGATGGGCCGGAGCATCATGTACTCCAGCATCGAGTAGTTCGTGATGAGGAGGTCCGGCGGGTTCTCCTGGACTTCGTGTCGGGTGATCAGTTCGGCATCGTGGGGGCGGAGCACGCCGCGCTTGGACTGCTTATTCTTGCCCGGCCAGTGGGTTCCTGGCTTGCCGAACCAGGCGGAGACGCTTTCCTTCGACGGCCACTTGCCCCGCTTCGATAGTTCGGCGTGCAGGTGGCCGGCGCGCTCGTTCTCCTCCTCGCTGGTCGGCCCCTCTGTACCGGGAAGGGCCTTGGCGGCGTCCTCGATGGCACCGAAGAAGGTTCCGATCGTCGCCAGCCGTTTGCCGTCCTTTGCGGAGGTCCGGACGCCCGCATAGGGGGTGCGGCTGGTGTAACGGGCGAACCGGGCGGGGCGCCCTGCCCATTCCTCGAACATCTTGACGGTGCGGGTGTCGCCGAACATCAGGCGCAAGCGGCCAAGTTGGTCGTTTACGAGCGCGTTCATCGGATAGAGTACGATGGCGCGCACCGCGTCGTAGCGACGGAAGGACTTAGGCCTGTCGCGCGCCTCGATGGCGAGCTTGCCGAGGATGGGCAGAAGGAACGACTCCGTCTTGCCGGACCCCGTCCCGGTCATGACCATCAGGTTGCGCCCGTTGCCCAGCGTCTCCCGGATGGCTGTAGCCTGGTGGCTGTAAGGCGGGTTGAACACGAGGGGATCGCCATCTGAGGCGTCCGCCAGCCTGCAGTAAGCCTCCTTGGCCGCTGCCGGCACGCCCTGCATGTCCTCGTATCGACCACCGGGGACGTAGCGCGGCGTGCTTTCGAGGAATGGGACTTGGTGGATGTTGCCGACCTCGCCGAGCAGCCGGCGGCGTTGGTCCACCATGCCGGGATGGCCGATGTGGTAGGTGGCCTCGATATACTCGGTCAAGGTCCGACGGAGTTCGTCGACGGTCTGCTGGATCGTGGTTGTCATCGGGCGCTCAGTGCGTCGTTTCTTCGAGCCACAGGCAGTTCTTCAGGAAGTGCAGGACGTTCGGCAGTTCGTCGGGCCTGGTCGCGAACGCCATTAGGCACCGGGGACGTTGGGCCCGGGCACCCGAGACGAGCAGGCGACGCTGTGCCCAAGAGGGAAGCGGCGAGAGGAACTCCAAGAAGGTGCCGTCGTCGTTCCGGACCACCCGGAACACCTGCCGCCTGCCGACCAGGGCGTCCTGGGCCATCTGGATCCGCCAGGCGATGTCGCAGGGCCTCTGGAGATCGCCGGCAGACGTGATGTCGAGGAGGCGCACCGGACGGCCGCCGTCGAGCTCCACGATGCACCAAAGATCCGCCCCAAAGGCCTGGGGCCGGCGAGCGACGAAGCGACCTGACATCTTCGCGGGCTCCACCCAGCGACCCTTGTAGTAGCGGACGCTGCTCTCGACCGAGATGACCCGAAGCCCTTCGATCTCGCCGCTTCGGTCCTGGGCCGCCAGCTTGTCCCACCAGACCCGGAGGAAGGCCCCCGGAGTTTCCTCACGGGGCAGGCGAAGCCAGCCCTTCAGGTCGAGACCGGGAAACCCGTTTTCCGCGAGATAGGTGCTTAGCTCCGAGGCGCCGTCTCCCTCTAGTAAGCGCAAGGCCCCGATGTGATGGACACGCGCCAAGGTCGAGGCGGGAAGCGGCGTGATCTCCTCGTTTCCGAGACCGAGGATCACGCAGGAATCCGCGCCCCGCATCACGTGGTGCGGCGGGGCGGCCCGTATGACGAACGAGGCGCGTACGGAGCCTTCCACGGGCACCTGCATCTCAAGGAGGTCGCCATAGACGAGCAATTCCTCGGTGGCCTGCTCAACCGCCAAGGCGAGCGTGGACCTGTCGGGCCAGAAGCCCTTCAGCGCCTCGACGGCCACAGCTTCCAGCGCCGCGCGACCGCAAGGCGTGACCGCGAGCGCCGCGCGGCGGATCACCTGGCAGACGAAGGCCACGGTTCGCTCCGCGTCCTGACCGGGATCCGGCACGGAGAGGGATGAAGCGATCCGGGTGAACGCATCCTTGGGCGGGAGGACGGCGATCGTCATGCGGCCACGTCCTTCGGTGACACCGGATCCGCACCGAAGGCGGTCACCGCACGCACGAGGAATGCACCCCTGGCGAGACCCTTGTTGGCGGCGATGCCCGCGAAGAGATCGCGTCCCCTGCGGGGATCCGCGAAGGACAAAGCCGCAGGCTCCATGGCTATCTGCCACGCTGTCTTGATGGCATCCGCATCAGAGCAGACCTGATACCGAATGGCAGCCTGCTGGAAGTGCGGTAGCCCCCCCCTTATGGCATCGGGCCTGCCCGCGAACGCCTCGGCTAGGGCTCTGGCGAACGAGGGAATTCCTACCATTTGCTGCAGGGCCCGGTCGCTCGTCACCCGCCGTTCGGTGAACTCGCGGGTGGCCCGCAGCCAGTGGGAACCGCAGAGAATTTCGACCAACCTGGCGTCCAAGGCCTGAATGGTTCGCCACCTTCGGATTGTTGCGAGGGGGCCCATACAGTTCGCGCCGTTCCATAGGCGCTGCAGGTTGACCAGCCGTGGGATCCGGCGAGGATCCTGACCTACGAAATCAAGGAGCGGGTCTAAGGCCAAGTCACCGAGGGACGTCGACTTCCCCGATGGGGAGAGGGCGATGACCGTGCGGTAGCGCTTGCCATCGAGCAAGGCGACGAACAGTGATCCCGCCGCCGCGAGCGGAATGCCGGCCATGCACGCGTCGGAGGACATCGCGACTTTCACGTCGGGCGCGGTCAGGTCGTAACGCTCGACCGAAAGCTCTTCGGGCCGGTCTGCCTCATCGATCAGGCGGACCGTGATACCCCCGCGCTCGCGCGAAACCTTCCAGCGGAGCGGCTCGACCTTATTGCGGAAAGATACGCGGGCGGAGCCGAGTTCGCCGGCATCGAAGACGATGTCGACCTTGGGCGAAGACTGTATAAGGTCCCAGCACTTCTCCTTATTGAGCGGCTCGACGGCGCGCCTGAACCAGCCCGTATCGGCCGGTAGTTCCCGCTCTCCGAGACGCTCGGTTGCCTGAACGTGAGCGTTGACGTCGAAGAACTCCGCCTTGACCGAAACCTTCCTACGCGGCGGCCCGATAAGGGTGATCCGCGCCTGCCCGGCCAGGAGTTCGCCGAGCCTAGCCTCGGGCGGGTCAACGGAGACTTTCAGCCCGCAGCGCTCGGAAGGTGCCTTCGACCATGGACGAGGTGCCCGCACGAGCGTTCGAAGTATCTCGGTCTGAACCCGCTCCGCCAAGCCTTTGTCCATCGGCACGGCGGAAACCGTGACCGTCCTCGGGCCGAGTGGAAGGCGTCCGCATGTGCATAGGATCTCGGGTCGCCCGTCACCGGGTATTCTGACGGCCGGCGAGGAGCCGACGGCCACCTGATATTCGCGTACCGCGTAGTCGGCCGATAGCCTGAGAACGATTTCGTCGTCAGGCGACCAGATCGACTGGCCCGTGGAGGGATCGAGGCTCGGCACGATGCCAACAGGGTCGATGCGAGCTCCGAGGCTGTAACCGAGGCCGACCTTCTCCAACGCAGCCAAGCGGATGCCGCTGAGCGCGTCGGGTACGTTCAGTTCGTAGAGGTTGGATCCTTCGGCCTCACGGATGACGCAGAGCTTGAGCTCCTCGACGGCCGTGCGGGCCAGGGGTTGCGTGGACGCCAGCACGTATGTCTGCCCGACGCGAACGTGATGTCCCATGACCTGCCGGGCAACACCATCTGCCTGCACCCTCAAAAGCCACGGCGATGGTCCAGGGATCGAGATGGCGCGGTGGAGAGCCTGCTCAACGGTCGGTGTCTTGGTCTCGAAGTCGATGATCCGTTCCGTGGGCGGAAGGCGGGTGATCGCGGGTTCGGACTTTGAAAGGTTGATGAGCGAACGTCCGGGGCGCCACGTGCCCTTCTCGTCGAAGAACCGAATCCTCGTCTTGTCGAGCTCGGGATTGCCGATCTTCGCTGCCTTGAGGGCTGGCCTGAAGTCGGGAAGTTGCAGCCTCAGGGCCCATGCCCCATTGCCGGCACGACGTGCGGTCAGCAGAGCGTGCCTCTCGATGGGCACCGCCTCGACGGATTTTTCCTGCCCCTGTTTGGGTTTGGCGGGCGCCGGCGCGAGATGACGGGACTGCTTGAGGCAGGCATCTCGGATCACCCGTCGGGCCTCACGCAGCCACTCCTTGGCGACCTGTCGCTGCTCAAGGTCGCCGATGATACGAGAGAGGGTCGCCTTCTCGATGGGCAAAACTCTTTCACCGATGCCCTCGTCGCGCAGCGCGATGAACAGCATGCCGGTCAGGTTGACCTGTTCAAGGAAATTCCCGAACCGGGTATTCGTATCGGGGCCAGCCTTGCGTAGGAGTTCGCCGATCTTGTCAGCGCCCTGGTCCTGGATGCTGGCGAGTCGATACCTGCATTCGTAGAGGAGTCGCGCGAACTGGGACTGGAGATCCTTCGGCAGGATAGAGTGTGTGATCGGCCAGGCGATGATGGAAAAGTGTTTCGCCCAAGGTCCTTCAGGGCGGATCCCACTGAACCGCTCGCCGAAGCGCTTGTACCAGTCGCGGATCGTCGTGCGGCTGCCCATCGTCGACCAGCCGGGAACCGCCCCTTCGAAGGAGGTCCAGAACTCGACGCCGTCGAAGGAGTAGCCAACCTCTGCGGCTGCGGCGATCCAGCAGAGCCAATGGGTGTGGTCGAGCTTGCCCTTCCTCTTCAACTCACCGGACAGGGAGAGCTTTAGGGAATGGATCTCCGGCTCGCTCAAGCCGTGCTCCAATGCGAAGACCGGCAGTCCACTTGCGGCGCGCTGGGTGCGCAGGGCAGCGAATTGCTTGTCGAGCCGACGGTTGATGTCTGCCAGCATCGAGGTCTCCTTCACCCCGCTGCCGCGATGTCGGTTACGTCGGATGCGGTGACACGGCCCGAACCGTGGACCAGGTCGAGGATGCCCTGTCGCTCCCACGCGCGGAACTCGTCCCGCCTTTCCGCCCTAGGCACCATCCAGCGCTCACGGGCGAGGTCGCCGATCTGCGCCACCGTGAGTAGGTTCGAGGTGTCGAGAGTGCCTTGCCCGGTCCGCATGATCTCGGCGGCGTTGGCGCCGAAAGGTGCATAAAAGACTTCCCGTCGGATGCCGTGTTTCAACACGGCTTCGTTCAGCCCCAACTCGCCGATGGCCGCCCTGATGGTACGGAGGCGCCAGTTGGGGCCTTGGCCGTAGCCATGCTCGTCGGCGTATCGATGTCCACGGAGACGCAGGAACTTGCGCATCTCCGTGAACAGGTAGTCGTTGATATGGAAGTGGCCCCACCCCGTCGTGTAGCCGATGCTCCTGAAATACGTTTCATCGCTGAGCTTGAGGCGGTTGTAGATTGACGATCGGCCCATCGAAGAGCTGGTCGTCACCGCCAGCAGCTTGGCGATCTTCGACTTGCCAGAAATGATCCCGGTACTGCCGCCGTAGGTCTTCGCGAAATCCTGGAATACATCCGTCGACCGAATGGCGCATGCGACGGCCTTGCCGCCCAGCAGCATGTTGTAGGGTGGGACCGCACCGAGGACGTAGGCATCGAGGATGCTGACGAGCCGATCCTTCCGGTCGGTTGCCGTCCAACCGATAAGCCTGTCGCGCACGCTTAGATTGAAGACAGGGTCACCAAGCGCGAAGATCCCAACGAGCTTGTCGTGGTGGTCGTCCCATACGAGATATCTCATTCTGCGGCCGAACCCGAGCGAAACCGGCACGGACCAGGTTAGGGAAGCTAGGCGGAAAATTTCGGCATGGACGCCGCGTTGCGGCACTCTAATAAGCCGAAGCTTGATCTTTGCCGGATCTATATTCCGACCGTCCGCGAAATGCGGAAGCAGTTTCTCGCCGCGCTCTGTAATGAAGCGAAGGTTGCCGGAAACACGGTCGTTCCTTTGCGCCGCGTGAAGCCGGCGCACATGTTCCTTTTCAATTCCAGGAAGGACGAGTGATCCGTCGTCAGCTTTCGAAAATCCAAGATCCCGGAAGTGCTGCCGCAGCTTACGCTTCAGATGATCTTCTATGGGGTCGACATGTATTACCGAATTCGACTGCATCTGACGAATCGCCCGACCACCCGCCTGCGCCAATCATCGCATGCAGTGAGCAAAGCGTCAGCTGGCGTAAACGAGGCCAAACCATCGCACCTACAAGCGATTTATCCTTCAATCGCCTTATGGTTGCATACGAAATTCATACGGCCAAGCTATTTCTTTGAGGTTGCCGCACGAGAAGTAAACACCCATGGGGATTTGAAACGCGGCCTCCGGTCGAGGTCGGTGCTGACCCTGATGCGGAGCCTGAGCGGCAACATGCGGGCGTCTGGCGAGCCCGTGGTACTCGCACATGCGATGCAGAAGCCCGAGGATGGTTCGTAGCATCCCGACACAACGCGCTTGGCATTCGCATAAGCCGCAGTTTGAGACCGGCCTGCCCGGCGACGGGATTGGCGTGCACCATCGATGCACCGCTTAAAGGCCTCCAGGCCGAGGATACGCCGGCGGTCAGCCACTAGCTCCCCGGATCGCGCATCGGACCTGAGCGCGTCCACGCCTTCGCGTTCCCAGGGTGAGCTGCCTCGCCAATAGTGAACTCTCCCCCCGTTACTTCCGTTCACTGTAGCGCCGTACTGAAAGAACGTAACGGCGCGGGATCGCCGTGATGCAACGCATTTCTCCACAGCAGACCCGGAGCATCCCATCTACTGAGGACGACACACTCCCGTGGACACTCGGGGACCTGGTAACGCGCTTCTTGAAAATCGGCTCTCCCGGAAAATGCCGATTTCCCGAGTCGTGTGAATCACTTCCGAAATCTGAATACATAATTCTCGGTAGCCTTTTTCGGGCGCACGTCGGGCGCACACAGGCGCACGTCGGGCGCACAAGGGCGCACAGGCCAGGGATGCCTTAACCCTCGGGGCCGATCGCCCGTTGACCGGGGACTCCCCATCGATTCTCCTGGGCTCACGGATCGAGGGAGAGCGGACATGGGCATCGCGAGCGAGGTTGGGTTCGAAGTGGGCGGGAACCTCGCGCGGGGCGGCCTCCTCATGCATTCCGCCATCCAGGGCACCCTCGACGGGATCCGCGTCCGCCGCGAGCGCGCCGTCGACAGCGTCCAGGAGCTCGCCATCCGCCTGCAGGAGGCCCGCGGGGCCCAGCGCGCCGCCGAGCGCCGGGCCGCCTCGGCCGAGGGCCAGCTCGGGGACGCGCTGGCCGAGCTCAGGCTCCTGCGTCAGGCCCTGCGCGACGAGAAGCGCCTGACCGCGGGCCTGCGTGAGGCCATCGGCGTCTGACGCAATCAGGGCACCGCGTAACGAAAAGGGCCCGCCGGTCATCCCGGCGGGCCCTTCGTCGTTCCAGGGCTATCCCCTATCAGTGCATCGCGGGCCGGGGCGCCGTGTAGGACGGCTCGTTGTCCCATGTCGGCTCGGCGAGGGGGCGGATGTTCCGCCTGGACATCGCCTCGATCTCGCGGGCCTGGCCGGCGAGCTTCTTCTTCGCCTCCCGGACGACTGCCTCGACGTCGAACGCCGGCACCTTAGGCTGCAGGTGGAGCGGGGGCGGCAGCATCGGTGTGCACTCGGACAGGCGATTGGCATTGGCGTGGCGCACGAGCGCGGCCGGCGGGATCTGGCAGGCGACGTCGAGGTCCCGACGATCGAGACTGCGTAGCCAAGTGACGACGCCCTCCGGCACGTAGGGAAGGAACGGCTTGAGGGCAGCCTCTCCGCCGTCGCGCAGGGCCGCGGCCGCGGCCCGGTGATGGGTGGCAAAGATCTGGTCGGCGGTGTGCACGCCGCCATTTCCCAGGCCGCACTCGTCACGGGCGACGGCATCGTCCGCGACGGCCTGCGGGCCCGGAGTGGCTCTGGGCAGGATGCCGCTGAGGACGGCCCCAGGCAGAGCCAGGATCCCGGCGGCGAGGGACACCCCGGCCTGACCCGCATCCGCGGCGCGGTCCCGCAGCCACGGCAGTGCGTCCGCGACCGGCGCGACAGCCTCCTCGACCGCGTCGTGCAGGAATCCGTAGGCACCGCGGAGCGCTGAGTTGGCGCGGGCCAGGGCGGCGAAAAGGGCGGCGAGGAAACGACGAACCATGGTAACACCTGTGCTGCTGCTGTTCGGGGGCTCGACCGATCGCCGTCCCCTCTGAGCGCAGACTGCCAAGGCCCCACGCAAGGCACAAAGTGCGTTACGTGCGCCCTGCGTCCCAGGCCCTCGCCTCCGCCAGCGTCGCCCGCCGCCACCAGGCCTGCCGCGCCGTGCATCTCTCTGCATACGCAAGGGAATTCCCGACCGCCTGGACCCCCGCGACGAGCGTGTGCGGGCCGACGAATCGGGTGAGCGTGCGAGGCAGGCCGGCCTCGTCGGCGTGGGCGTCCAAGACGCGCTGGGCGGCCCGGTCTGCGATGCGAACCGGGTTGGGATCGAGGTGGTCCATCGCGTCGGCATAGGACATCGGGACGAGGCCGTCTGGCGTCGAGAAGAAGATCTCCTTGTCGAGCGGCCAGCGGCACGTACCCGTCATGACGACTCGGCCGATCGGGACGTCGATCTCGGCCTTAAAGCGCGTCCGCTCCTCGTCGAGGAAATGCTGCCGCCGCTCGAATCGCTCGAAGCCGGCGACGAGCTTGTCGGCCGTCTGCGTCCGGTCGCCTGCCCAAACGACCAACGGCCTCACGTGGTCGCCGACGCGTACCACCACGGTCACCGTCTCATCAGTAGGTCCCATTTGGACTCACTCCCGATTCATCGTTAATCGCGTTCACCGCTTTTACCCCTTGCCTGCGAGCTTTTAGTACCGCAGTTTAGCGACTCAGTGAAGCCGATAGTGGACTCACGCGGACAGGTGGCGGACATGGCAGTAGAGATCTACAGGGCGCCGAAGGCGGAGCTTCGGAGGCTCCTCGACCAGGGTGAGGGCTACGCCTCGATCGGGCGGCTACACGGCGTCCATGAGAATCGCGTCCGGTACCGCGCGACGAAGCTCGGCCTTCGCGGCACGACGCAGCCGCAGGGCGAGATGCCGAGCGAGGCGCTGCTGCGCCTTGCGCTGCGGCAGCCGGATCTGACGCTCAAGGCCATCGCCAAGCTGTTCGCCTGTCAGGCTCAGGCGATCGCCCGGGGCGCCAAGCGCTACGGCCTGCCCACGGACCGGCGCGGGCGCCTCGCGCTGCGGGAGGACCGGTCGTGAGCCGGCGTCCCGTCCCCCTCTCCGGCGACGACGTCCGGACATGCCTGCAGGCGGCGGTACTGGCGGCCGGTGGTCAGCGGGCATGGGCGGCCCGGCACGGGCTGAACCAGAGCCACGTCGCGAAGCTCATCGCCGGCAAGCGCGCGCCCGGCGATCGCGTCCTGTCGCTCCTGGGGCTGCGAGAACTGCCGCCGGCCTACGTCCCGGCATCCGTGGAGGACCGGCCATGAAGCGGGCCGTCCGATTCCTGCGCGTGTGCCTCCGCGACGCCTTCCCGCTCGTCGTGGATCGCATCACCGCGGCGGGCACGCTCGGCCCGATGGGGCTCGCCCTCGCCCACGTCGAGGCCTCCGACACCCTTCAAATCCTGATGGTGTGGTGGGGGTCTGTGGCCGGGATCTACGGCCTCCTGCTGTTGGCCTCGGCGCCAGCTGATCCCGACGCCTGACACCCCCTTTCCCAGTCCACCCCCGGCCTTCGGGCCATCATCGAGCGAGTAGCGTAATGCCCGATACGACCCCGACGCCCACCCGGCGCACGATCCACGTCGACGACCTCGACCCTGACTTCGTCAGGCGCGTCCTCGGCGACGGCCTGACCGCGATCGAGCGGTTCCGTCAGTCTGTCGAGAAGTTTGTCCCCCCGGAGAAGCTGGATCGCCTCGTCAGCGACCTTGCCGCCGACACGGAGCGGCTCGTCGCGAGCGGCGCGATGATCGAGATCGTGGGTCCGCGCGGCGTCCTGGCCTGGCAGCCAGCTTCGGACGGCCCCTTCGCGGCGGCTGCGCCCGCCACCGTCCTCAAGTTCCGCCGCTGAGGACGCGTCATGACGCAGATGTCCCTAGTGCCCCTGCTCGACGGGGCGATCCCATACGAGCGAGCCTCCCCGGACGACGAGGAGGCAGTGCGCCAGCGCTTGCGGGCGCTCACCGGGCCGGGAATCCCGGATCCCATCATCGCCGTTGTGCATGTCGAGTGGCACGGTCCGGCGCGCTGCCTCGCCGACGTCGTCGTCTTCGACGGGGGCCGCGTCCAGGTCGAGTTCCGGGGCACGCTCGCCCTGCCGCCCTGGCTGGGGATGCGCTGGCACGCGGACGCCGCCGCGCTCCCGTTCGGATGGGACGACCGGGCCGGCAAATGGCGGCGCTACCCCGATGACGGAAAGCCGCCGGATCGCGATCCGTTCGAACGCGACGCCGACGCGGAGGCCAGGCGCGAGCGTCGACGGGAGGCCGCGCGTCGGGGCGCGCAGACCCGGAGGCTGCTGCGACAGGCCGCCACGAACGCCGCCCCAGGGGTACGGCGCTGAGTTACAAAATAGTGCCAATACGGCCTTGACCCGTCAGAACGACGGTACTATTTTGTAACTATAGCGAGTAACCCTAAAGAAGCGGGAGACGACGATGACCCAGCCCACCGAGACCACCACTGACACCCTCCTCGACGCCATCGTCGCTCATGTCGAGGCCGAGAACGCCGAGGAGATCGAGCTCCCCGAGCCGGCGGTGATGGTGCCCTTCCCCACCGTCCTTTGAGACCCGCCTCGGGGGAGCCACCGCGCACCGCGGGTTCTGGCTCCCTCGCACGGGCCTCAGACCGAGTGACCCATCCACCCGAGAATCGGAGACCACCATCATGACCAAGACCACGACCAGCAAGCCTGGCCGCTACGCCTGGCAAGTCGGATTCAGCGGCGTCGTCAGGCACGGAGCGCCGATCTACCGGACCGCCGGCGAGGCGAACTCTGCCGCAAGGAGGCAGGACGGTTGCGGCTCGCGCTACGGTGCGTTCACCAAGCGGATCAAGCTGGATGCGGAGACGTATGCCACGACGAAGTTCTCCGCCTGAGACCCGCCTCGGGGCCGGCGCCGCGCTTCGCGGATAACGCCGGCCTCGCACGGGCCCCAGCCCATCCACAGGGAGAACCATCATCATGAGTGCCATCAGACGCGCTGGCGTCATCGCTGAGTACGGGAGCTTAGAGGCCTACCGTGACTACGTCATCGAGGGCCGGGACAACTGCGCCACCCGCCTACATCGATCCGTCATCGGGGCGATGTCCGACATGGACAACGCCCGGGCCGCCGACCTCCGGATGGCTCTCGCGGACTGGAAGGTCGACCTCGCCTGGGTCGACGCCGAGCTTGCCTCCGAGCGCGAGATCGCTTGAGACCCGCCTCGATTGATGCCGCCAAGAGCCGGGGCTCCCACGCCCCGGCCCTTCTCCGGACCGCCCTCGGCCAGGGCGGTCCCGACAAGGGCCACGCGCTCGCACAAAGGAATCCACCATGCCCAGGACCAGCTCCATCATCCCCTTCCCGACGATCGTCCCGGCGAGCGATGACGACGAGGACGACATGACCCTGGTGATCCCCCTGGATCAGGGACGCGTGCGATACCACCAGCATGTCGGCCGCGAGCCCGGGTGGTTCGCCACGCTCCACTACAAGCGCCCGGTCGGCGATCCGTGCGACGTCCGGTGCGTGTCCGTGTACCAGCCCACGTCCGGCGACCCGGGGATCACATCCTGCCAGCGCTTCTTCCCGGACCCTTTCCCTGGCGGCAATACGGGTTATCCTGAGTAACCCTATCGAGTGACCCTGAGGAGTGCCCTATGACAGAGACCCGCGAGCGCCTGACACCGGAGGAGCGGGCCGGCCGCCAGCGCCGGCTCATGACGGTCGGCGAGTATCTCTACGGCCCTTCGTGGCAGAATGCCTTGGCCACGCGCCTGGAAAAGCGCGGCCCCGTCGCGGTCCCCCGCGTCCGCCTGAATCAATGGGCGAACGGCGCCAAGCCTGTTCCCGGCTGGATGTTGCCCGTCATCGAGACGGTCGCCCGGGAGGCGGCCGCCGAGCTGCGCCAGCGCGCCCTGGTCCTCGACGCGATCGCCGCTGGCGGCGACGCCCCGCCCGGCGCCCCCGGCGAGCCCGAGGGAACTGGTGATTCGTCCGTCGAAACCGGATCCACCGTTGACCAGGGCGCCGCCGGTGGCGCCGGGGAGGCCTTCGAGTTCTCGATGGACACTCCGGTTTCCCCGCCCGGCGCCGACGAGCCCGAGTTCGACATCGGCGCCTTCGTGGACACTTTCGTCCAGACGTACGCCCACGTCCCGCTCCCGCGCTAGACGGGGCCGCCCCCGCCCTTCCTCTGCCGTACGAGCCGCTGTTCCTCAGGCTCGCTTAGGGTTTGGCGGAGGGGTCGGGATTCGAACGGCCAGCCGGTCTCATGCCTTCCTCTCCCTCAGGGGCTTGAGCCCGCGGGACTCGACGACGGGGCTGCCGTCGAGCGGTGGCAACTTGACGAGGCTGATCGCGTCGAGTGCGGCCTGCAGCTCGGGCCCGGAGCTGTACCGGCCGAGGGTGAGGCCGGACCTCTTGTGCCCGACGATCGCTGCGATCAAGTCACCGTTGACGCCGGCACGCTCCATCTTCGTGATGAACCATCTCCTGAAGCTGTGAAAGTTAACTAGAGACCTTCTTTTCCCTTCAACTTCATCTCTTACCGCAACTTCTCTCGAATACCTCGTGAAACGCTTACTAAAGTAAGAGGAGCGCGGCTTCTTGGACGGAGCCTTTGGCCCTGGCCAGTCCTCGAAAAGGCTCGCCGTCGGGGGCTTGCCCTTGATCCGCCGCAGGACGATCGGGCGAAGGTCTGGGTGGATCGGCACGTGCCTCTCGTCCGTCTCCTTCTTCTGAGGCTTGAACGCGAAGATCCCCTCGGCGCACTCGCCGACTTTCAGGTCGATGACCGCGTCGAGTCTGGCCCCGGTCAAGGCAGCGACGGCCATCACGTCGAGCATGCTCTCCCCTTCGAGCGGCTTGCCCATGAACAAGGTCTGGACCTCGGTGTCGGTATAGGCGCGCTCCTCCTGCTCCCCCTCGACGACCTCCCGCTTGATCGTCAGGTCGTAGATCGGGTTCGCCTTGGCGATGCCGCGCTTGCACAGCCAGGCCCAGTAAACCTTCAAGCGCCCGAAATACTTGACCTTCGACGCCCAGCTCAGGTCCGAGCTTTCCTGGAGCCAGTCGGCGAAGGCCAGGGCCGTGTCCCGGTCGAAGGCCTCGACGTGCCGGGGGATGCGCTGGCTCTCCATCCAGTCGAGCAGCAGGTTCAGAGCCCGCGGTTCGTCGAGCTTGGAGCGTTCCTTGATCTTGAGGCTCCGCATGAAGTCGGGATGCGGTGCCGCGATCGGGGTCAGCTTCCCGTAGGCGATCCGGCGGTACTCGGAGGCCTCGCGCCGCGCCTCGGCCGTGAAGAACTCGGCCATGATCGGTCCCTCCTCGTCGTCGATGACGGTCTCCTCCCGCCGGCCGGCGTTCAGTATCTCCGCGGCCCGCGCCTCGATCTGGTGGTCGATGAGGGTCAGGAACGAGCCCTGAGCGGTCTTCATCTCGCGGCGCAGTTCCAACGCCTCCGCGACGAGCGAATGCTTCCGGCCGCCCCGGGCGTCCCAGGCATCGGCGATCCGCTTCTTGAACTCGGCGACGACCGCCACGCTCCGGGTCTTGGCCAGCACTACCGACTTCGTGTCGAGGCCACGCACGAGGCGGTTGCCGAGCTGCCCGCGCAGTTCCTTGGGCACCGCCATCGTGACGCGGTAGAACCCGTTGTAGGCGGCGACGTAGGGGATGTCTGAGCCGGGCTTGCGGGGCACTGTCGGAGGTCCTGGAGGGCGGCGCGTACCGCATAAGTACCGCTACCGCGAACCGCAAAAGCCTTCAAGCGCCGTGGGTTGCTTATGCCAGAATCGGTTAAGTGGACCTTGGCGTCTAATCCCTCCGTCTCCGCCAGATTTTCTTTTCTAGCTAGTCATTGAGCTGGCGTTTCGCCAGACGCCGAATTTCCCCGGTCGTGGCGGCACTTTGCGTCGGCCGGATATCCGAGCTGAGCGGCTGAGACGACCTCGAGCGGATTTGTAGGCCGTTCTCGCGTTGCCGTCTCGCTTTAGCTTGTCGCCAGTACCGCCGTCTCAGCCTGCGCCCTAGGCAGACTGCCCGCCAGCAGTCTCTGCGCCCGCGCACAGCCTCGTCATGTTCGTACTTAATGACTGCGCGAACGCGTCGAGGCCCCGGAGGGCCTCGTTCTTCTCGATCGCATCAGACGATGATATGAGGGAGCGGAGTGTTTGATCGAGCCGGCGGCCTAGGCCATAGCCAAGCTCGCTCGCTGTGCAGCCCAGTCCAGTGGCAGGCGGGTGTCTCGCATCAGCTGAGCCGCGTTCAGCTCGGGCGGGTGATCGCCCGCGATCAATCGGGCCGTAATGTCGGGCGCGAGGTAGCTGAGCCGCAGCAGTCGCGTGGTGTACGAGCGCGTCAGACCCTCGGCCCGCGCCACCTCGTCAATCAACATCGGCGTGTCGCCTGTCAGCCGCTCGCGGATGCGATGCGCTCGGCCTAGCAGCCGTGCCAAACTCGCATCAGGATCGGGACCCGCCGCCTCGCCCGGCAGCATCAGCCGCATCTCCATACCGACACGCTTCAGCCCCACCGGCACCGCCAGCTGCAGCGGCAACTCAGCTGCGGTCGAGTCATCTGCCACCTCCAGCTTACGCAGGCCAAGCCGATGCAGCAGGGCAGCGCTGTCGATCGCGATCTCGATCCGCCCGGCGTGCACGTCGATGCGGGTGAGGATTGCCTGCAGGAGCTGACGCTGCTGTAGCTCCGGCAGCGCCTGCCACTCCGCCGCCAGCCGCGCGGCTGCCACCACCATCGCGTGCTGCTCCGGGGCAGACCGCTCGCGCGCGAGATCCTGCAGCGCGCTCGCGTCCGTGAGCAGCGCGCGTAGGCGATCCGTCACCACCGCCTCAAGCTTGGCCGCCGGGATGCGTTGACCAGCGAGCTTCGGCTGGGTGTCGACCACACCGGGATTCGCATCCTCCCCTGTCGCGTCGTGTGGATTGTCCTTGTCGGCACCAGCCGCGCCGGTGATCAGGCGACGCGAGACGTAGTAGCGGTAGCGCACCCCGCGCTTGTTGGTGTGCGTCGGCGTCAGCCGCTGGCCAGCGGCGTCATAGACCAGCCCGGCCAGCAGGCTCGGCGCCTCCGCCCGCACACCTTCGTCGCGCTCGACCCGGTTCTGCGACAGGATCGCCTGCGCCTCGGCAAACAGCTCCGCATCCACGATGGCCGCGTGCTCACCGGGATAGGCGTCGCCCTTGTGCACTACCTCACCTCGGTAGAGCCGGTTGGCCAGCATCGCGTACAGCGCGCCCCGCCCGAGTGGCTGGCCGCCGAAGGTGCCGCCATCGGTTGCGCGCCGCGCCTTGCTGAGGACGCCCGTTTGCGCGAGCTCGGCCGCCAGCAGCCGCACCGAGCGCAGGCAGCAGTACCGGCGGAAGATCAGCCGCACCGTCTCGGCCTCGGCCTCGTTCACGACGAGCTTGCGCTCGGCGACGTCGTAACCGAGCGGCGGCAGGCCACCCATCCACATGCCCTTGCGCTTGCTCGCGGCGATCTTGTCGCGGATGCGCTCACCGGTGACCTCGCGCTCGAACTGGGCGAAGGACAAGAGCACGTTCAGCGTCAGCCGGCCCATGCTGCTGGTGGTGTTGAACGCCTGCGTCACCGAGACGAACGAGGCGCCGCGGCGATCGAGCACCTCGACGATCTTGGCGAAGTCCGAGAGTGCGCGGGTGAGGCGGTCGACCTTGTAGACCACGACCACGTCGACCTTACCCGCCTCGACATCGGCGAGCAGGCGTTTGAGGGCGGGCCGCTCCATGGTGCCACCGGAGTACCCGCCATCATCGTAGAGGGCAGGCAGGAGCTGCCAGCCCTCATGCCGCTGGCTGGCAACGTAGGCCACGCAAGCCTCGCGCTGGGCGTCGAGCGAGTTGAAGCTCTGCTCCAGGCCCTCCTCGCTGGATTTGCGGGTGTAGACCGCGCAGCGCAGTCGCGGTTGGCCGCTGCGGGCGGGAACTGTTGGCTTCGGCTTAACCATGGCGTGTAGCTCCTCTGATCCCGGTCAGACCGAAGAAGCGCGGACCGGACCAGTGCGCGCCGGTGATTGTGCTGGCGACGTGGCTGAGCGAGCGGTAGCGCTGGCCGTCATGTTCGAAGCCGTCCGCAGTGACGGTGACCACGTGGGTGCGGCCGCCCCACTCGCGCACGAGCCGCGCGCCCGGTGACAGCGTGACTGGCCGGGGGGCGGGATGAGCCGTCTCGGAGCATGGTGGATCTGCAACCATCGCCATCTCCGCCAGGGCACGCAGGCGGCGCTGGGTAGCTTTGGTCATGCCGCCGTGGGCGAGTTCCTGGGCGCGGTGGGCGAGCGCGCGCACGAGCAGGTCGCGGCTGAGCAGCGGAGGCGTAGCGCGGAAGAGGCGGCGCCACTCAGCGCGCAGCTCGATGGTGCTGAGGCCTGGCAGGGCAGCCAAGGTTGCGACGAGGTCGCTGCTCATCGCGTGGCCTCCTCGGTGACGGTGGCGATCTCACTGGCGGCCGGCGCCGCGGTGTCGCTGGCATGCGGCTCGTTGGAAGCGATGCGGTAGCGGGTTGGGGCGTCTGCGGTGCGTATCGTACTGAGAGCGTAGCCGCGCTTGCGCAGGCCGGTGAGCGCCGCGCGGGTGGTGTGTGGCAGCCAGCCCAGGGCACCGACGAGCTCGTCGATGCCCGCGCTGTCCGGGCGGGCGAGCATGGCGACGAGACGATCGAGCTTCGAGCCGGCCCGTGGGGCGCGGACCGAGGACAGCTCGGGCTTCGCGACCGTCTCGACCTCCAGAGTTGCGGGAGCCACGTGGGCGAAGCCGGCTTCCGACAAAACGGGAGCGGCGGACCGGCGTCCCGAACCATCCTCTGAAACACTGTCGGTGACCAGGCCGCGGCGGCGCAGGGCCTGAAGGGCAGAGCGGTAGGTCGGCGGCTTGATGTCTCCGGGCCGGGCGAGCTGGTGTCCGGGATGGCTGATGGCGGCGGTGAGGATGCGGTGCTGGATCGGGCTGAGCGTGTCGGACTTGGGCTTGCGGGACATGGCATGATCCGTTTTTGGCGGCAGCGTAGCGCTGTCACTGAGCGGACCCCGCGAGTGGCTGTGGGCCAGCGGGGTCGGACCGGGCTGCGGATCATCAGCCTGTCACCCCCACAGCAATGCGTGCTTCGCCGGCACAGTCCAGGGCAGGTCCCGCACGTTGCCGATTGAGCTTGGCCCTGCTCGCAGCAATCCACTGCTCACATGCTGACGGAAGCTGTTGACCGAGGCCGTGTGAGAACGCAGATCCCTCAGGTTCAAGGCGAATGTCCTGAGAGTGTCGCAAAGCGAAGTGGTGGCCCTCAGGCTCGGATCGCCGCCATCAGCGGACCGACCACGAGGATCTGGATCATCCGCTTCATGTTGTAGGCTAGAACCTGCAGGCTCATCTCTGTTCTGACCTTGGCCAAGGTCCGGGTCAGGAAGTGGGTCGCTCCCATCCAGGCCTTCAGTGTGCCGAATGGGTGCTCAACCGTTTGGCGACGGATCTTCATCGCGTCCGGCATCCGGTCGAGCCGCGCCTGCATCGTGTCGAGGACGCCCTCGTGCACCCAGCGTTTGACACGCCGCGTCTCAGCCGGCGTGCAGCGGGGCTTCAGCGCGCAATCGAGACAGGCCGTCAGATTGCGGTAGTGGTCCATCTCGTCGCCCTCGGCTCGGCGGTCGGACCGGGCCGGCCCCTTGGTCAGGTGCTGGCCGGCGGGACAGGTGTAATGGTCACGTCCGGCGTCGTAGACGAAGTCCTGTCCCGTGAAGAGGCCACGCTTGGCATGGCCCGAGGTCAGGGTCTTTGGCACGCAGGGCAGCACGCCGGTGCCTTCACAGGCCAGGACCTGCTCGCCGTTGAGGTAGCCCCGGTCGGCCAGCACCGTGAGCGTGGCGCATCCCGTCGCCGCCTGCGCCAGAAGCCCCATCGGCGCGAGTTGCGCCCGGTCGTTCCCGATGTTGGTCACGTCGTGCGCCACGATCAGGTGATGCTCGGCATCCACGGCCGCCTGGAGTTGTAGCCGACCATGCCGGTGCCCTTGCCGCTGGTCGCCATGGAGCGCGCATCGGGACCGGTCAGCGAGACCTGGCCGTCAAGTGCGGCCTCGACCTGCCGGCCTCTCGCCTGGAGAACCTGCATCTGCTCGCGCAAGCCAGCGATCTTTTGCTTGAGCCGCGTCGTGCGCGCCTCGGCGATGTCGCTCGGCTCGCGGTCGGCCCGGTCCAGCGCTGCGAGGTAACGGCCGATGCTCACCTCGACCTGGGCAAGTCGAGCTTCGACTTTGGCGGCGGTGAAGTTTCTGTCGCGGTTGTTGACCGCCTTAAACTTGCTGCCGTCGACCGCGACGACCGCCTTGCTGAACAGGTTCAGCCTGCGGCACAGCACCACGAACTGCGCGCAGGCGGCCTGGATGGCCGAACCGTTGTCTTTGCGGAAGTCGGCCAGAGTTTTGAAGTCGGGCATCAGCCGACCGGTCAGCCAGATCAGCTCGATGTTGCGCTGGCTCTCGCGTTCGAGGCGCCGGCTCGACGGGACGCGGTTGAGGTAGCCGTAGAGATAGATCTTGAGCAGGATCGCCGGATGGTAGGCGGGACGGCCCGTTGCCTCCGGCACGGCGCCCGCGAAGCCGAGCGTTGTCAGATCGAGCTCATCGACAAACACTTCGACGAGGCGAACCGGATTGTCGGCGGTGATATAGTCGTCCAGGCAATCGGGAAGCAGCGTGATCTGCTGACGGTCCTCGCCTGCGATGAAGCGCTTCATCCCGACCTCCAAGATCGGAATTTACCCTATCAGATCAGCACGTTTTCACACAGCCTGGACCCTAAGCCGAACTTCAGGATGTCCGCTTTTCGGCGTAAACGGCTGACCCTCAGAGCGAAACGATACCAAAAATTCGGATATCATGGTGCCCTCCGCCGGGTGCTTGTCATCAGCCCTGGCCCCCGTCATCGCCCTCTGGTGCTGATCGAGTCGCGACCCTAAGCCGTTCATCGCGCAGCGCCCTGATGACGCTACGAACCGCCGTCTATGCGGTCACACACATTATTGAAACATATTTGTGCACCTGAATAAAACTGCCGCTCAGCGTCGGAAGGCTGGAAATCAGACAGCTCAGCTACCATCTCCGAGAATAGGATGCGCTTATTATGCGCACGGATTTCAGCGAAGGCTGAAGATGAGTATTTCTGATGCGTTCCGAACTTTTATCGGCAACATCAAGGTTGATAACTCAGACACGATTGGGCTTCGCTACGAAGAGATAACTGGAGCGCTGAATCAAGAATTCAGGAGTACGGACTCGAAGGTTGCGAACCGGCTTCGGATCGGGTCCTATGGCAGATGGACCGCGATTAAAGGCGTCTCTGACCTTGATATGCTCTACATCATGCCGGCTTGGCGCTGGGCGGATTATGAGGACGGCGGCCAATATGCGCTGCTGAAGAAGTCCGCAGATGCAATCAGAGCGCGTTATCCCCGCACGCCGGTGAAGGTCGATCGCCTCGTTGTGCAGGTGCGCTACGGGGACTTCCACGTCGAGGTGCAGCCAGTGTTCGAGCAGGCTGACGGCTCGTTTAAATACCCGGATACCTACGGTGACGGAGCCTGGAAGATCACGAAGCCGCGCGACGAGATCGCGGCGATGGCGGAGTTCGAGCTGCAGAAGAACAAGAACCTGCGGCGTCTCTGCCGGATGGCCCGCGCCTGGAAGAACAAGCACGGCGTGGCGATGGGCGGCCTTTTGATTGACACTTTATCATATAACTTCCTAAAACAGATGATTGAATATGACTGTAAAAGCTACCTCTACTATGACTGGATGAGTCGGGATTTTTTCAAGTATCTTTCAGAGCAGCCTAAGCAGGATTATTACGCCGCCCTCGGAAGCGGTCAGCGCGTGCGCGTCAAAAAAGACTTCAGAAGCAAGGCCAAGAAAGCCTACGAGCTGTGCCTTTCAGCCATCGAGGCGGAAGGCGAGACCTATCGCAACGAGCGCTGGCGTAGAGTCTACGGCCGGGGCTTTCCTCCGCGGCCTGATTCGAGGGTCGCCGAGGCCGTGGTGGCTATGGATGCCTATGCAGCACCAAACACAGAGGAATTTATCGAGGATCGTTTTCCCGTCGATGTTCGCTACGACATTGAGCTGGACTGCGAAGTCACACAGAGAGGCTTCCGCCCGACTTTCCTGAGGTCGATGATCTCCTCTCGCATGCCCTTATTGGCGAACAAGAGCCTGCGTTTCTTCGTCAAGAGTAGCGAGGTTCCGAAGCCTTACGACCTTTATTGGAAAGTGTTGAATCGGGGCAAGCAAGCCGTCAAGCGCAAGTGCATTCGCGGGCAGATAACCCGCGACGGGGGCTACCACGAACGGAAGGAGAGTTCGGACTTCATGGGCGATCACATCGTGGAATGCTATGCCGTCAAGGACGGCGTGGTCGTCGCCACCGACCGCACCCACGTACCCATCAGCACGACGAGGGATTAAGGTGGATAAGGCCGGCTTGCTTAAGTCCATCGCCGAAACCGGCTACAACGTCGGCTTCGGCGCGAAGAAACACTACGCGACGTTCGATATCGTTGAAAAGGCGCCAGGCTGGATCGGCTTCATATCCACCGGGTTTGGCATATTCGGTTTGGTCTACGAATCCCTTTCGGCAAAGCTGCCCTCGGCGACGCTGACTTTTCTTGGTGTATCGGCGCTATACATCAGCTTCTATCGCAGCAAAAAGTATGACGAGGTTGGCCGGCAGCTTACACAGCTCTTCAATCAACTCCGCGACCTATACCGCTCGGTAGAAGGCGGCGCCAATTTGATCGAATCGGCCACGATCCTGAAGGAGATCGAGTCCAAATACTATTCCATTGCGATAAGCAGGCAAATACTATTCAGCGATTGGTATACCCATTATAAGTTTTTCGCTCAGCAGCAGATCGACTGGATCAATGAGCAGAAAAATTTTACTTGGAAGGATATGTGGCCACTATCGTTCAGGATGTTTTGTGGCGTCGCAGTCGTTGCGCTCATAGCTGGCGGCATATATTTACTAAAATAGGCGCGCTGCGGATTAATTCCGGCCAAGAATTTCTTCTACTTATTGAATTCCATGTCCGCTACCCTGATCGGCGTTCGGAACCGCTGATCGAGCGCCAAGCCGTCCGCCACGGCGATGACGTGCTGCTCTCCACTGGCGACGCGGCAGAACTGCAGCTCGGGCTGCAGACCGGCGGTGCGGAGATCCTGGTAGGTGGTCCATACCTGCACGGCACAGCTGGCTGCCTGCACGGTGCCGGCGGGGACGGCTATCGTCGATGCCGGACAGGTGGCTTCGTGCAGCTTAACGTCCGCTACCGGGCGTCGAGCTGATGTCCGTTCATGGCGCGAAGCGGCGGCTTGGAGCGGCAGATCTTGGCCGCAAGCGGCTGGTCTGCTTTCGGTTGCACGATGCGCTAAACCGGACACCGGAGCATTCTCGCCCCTGCATGAGAAAGATACGTTTTCCCGACCTGAGAATAGCCGACACGATTTTCCGACAGGCTCAAAGCCATTTCGGCGGCCCAACACGCGTGGCCAGCGATCGTCGGTTAAACGATCATTTTTCCGACCCATTAGGCCGAGCTACCTGAAGTTGAGTCTTAATAAGGCATAATTGATGTAATGGCACGGCAGAAAATCAGCCACACTGATCACTTACAACTCCCTAACAGAGACAATAATTGCCAGATTGTTCAATCGAATCAGTGCAAGTATTCCGGTTTAATAGAGAAAATGGGACGCAGCTGGTTTTCAGCTACCTCGATTTTCCGTAAAAAGTGATCTTCATTTTAACTTTTGCTCGTACGGATCATACAATTCCATCAGCACACCGAGTGTCGCGCGCCATTGGATCGCCTTCATACGGTGCAGACGGCTGTTGGCGATAAATGCGTTCGCGAATGCGCTGTATCCGCCCGCCTCGGCCTCCCTGGCTAAGGTAGCCAAGTCCGTAGCGAACGTCTCGTCCACCTCGACCCCCTCGGCCAAGGTCCGCATGAGTTCTATCATCGGATCGTACATGAGATCGAGTTAGAGAGCTGCCACTGCCACGCCAAACGCCTAATTGTCAGCGAGCGAGCGTTCTTCGCCGGTGAAGGACAGTACGAACTGCCCGGCATCATCGTGGATCTCGAACGTCATCTGCGTGGACTCAGGCGACACCAATTCAGTGCCGCAGCGTGCGATCTCGATCGCTTCATCCAGGGTGGCGATGTCGCGCAGCTCGGAGCGGTTGGACGAGCTGCCGTTACCGGGTGCTCGGAACAGAGATACCGTGTAGCTCATAGGCCTGTCAGGTAGAGATTTAGCGCGGGCGAGCCGGCTGGTGGGCTTCGACGCGGAAGCTAGGGCAGATCGACCATGCCGTCCAAGCTGGCTGCTTCGTTCCGGGGTCGCAGGCAACGAGGTCCAGTGGGTGTAGTCCAACCATGCCCAGCAGAGATCATTCTTAGGACGCCTCTCGCGGCCATGCGGATCGCACGGACGATGTGCATCTTGACCCGGGCTGCGGCCGCTTCACCAACCTACAGGCCGGTCACGAACAGGCGCCCGTCGCGGGGGCTGTCTGCATCTCAATTCGATTTGGGCGCTCCACTTGTGAGTCCTATTCGCTCGCCCCCTAGGGACTCAGTTGCAAGGCATCACCATACGCGTGTGCGCCCCGCTCCAATTATCGATGAGGTTGCTCTGACGACAGAAAGAGACCGTTAACTACAATCCCTTCCATCGATCGCAGTCTGAGCCGAGGTGCAGCTCGGTCAAGCAGCCCGGGCCAGCGATGTCACCTGATCGGTGAACTCTTCCGTGATCACCGTGAAGTTCAGCAGCGGCGCCCGGCCAAAGCTGGTTGTCAAGGCGCAATCGGTGGCGTCCCGGCCCCGCGCCATGACGATGCGGCCGATCCGGCGCGTGTTGTGCCGGGCGTCGAACGTGTACCAGCGCCCACCGAGGTAGACTTCGAACCAGGCTGAAAAATCCATTGGGTTAGGATCGACCGGCACACCGATATCGCCCATGTAGCCGGTGGCGTAGCGCGCCGGGATATTCATGCACCGGCACAGGGTGATCGCGAGGTGGGCAAAATCACGACATACGCCGGCCCGTTGAGAATGCCCCTCGCTGGCGCTGCGAGTGCAATCAGCCCGTTGATAGTCGAACTGCAGCTGGTTGTGAGCATACTCGACGATCGCCTGTACCAGCGCCCAACCCTCGAGGGTATGACCGAACGTGTTCCAGGCAAGCTGCGAGAGCTTGTCGGTGTCGCAGTAGCGCGAACCCAATAGGAACGGCAGCACGTCATCAGGCAGCTCCTCAATCGGGTGCTGGCGTGCCTCCGGTGCATAGGCGTCGGGTTCACCGCTGTCCTCGATCAGAAAGTCGGCGGCCATCGTGATCGAACCACCGGGGGCGACGATACGAGTACAGACGTTTCCGAACGCATCGATGTGTTGGGTGGCGGGGACCGGAGGGTCGAAGGTGATCACTTCAGGGGTAATTAGATCGGCTTGCCGGTCGGGCTGTACAGACAGCAGGAGGTTGATCGGGGTGGGACCGAAGGTGTGAAAGCTGATGTTAAACCCTGCCCTGATCTGCATTGGCCGACCTTTCTGCCTGTTCACTGTGTTGCTGTAGGTTTGAAGTGGCGCCCCGTTAAGTAAAAAACAGTCGAAAATGTCGCAGCGCATGCATGCATAATTCGCATGCCTAAAAGACGGGCATGGTGTTGAATTGCGCGCTCTGCATTGCTCAGCTTTGATGGATTTAGGCATCTGGACACGTGAGGGGCAGGGTGCCCGGATCTGGCATCGTCCCCCGCGTCAACGGACCTGGATCACGGTACAGATCAGGGCGTATCGTGGATGGTGAGTATGTCCCCGTGCGTGTCCTTGATCGCGTCGAGCACGGCTTGCGGATCGGCCGGCTGCGCCATGGAGGTGGCCTGCTCATCGACGCGGTCAACGAGGTGGGGATGGTCGCGCCGCATCTCCTCCAGCAGCGCGATGATCTTGGCGTTTTTCTGCTCGGTGACGATCGCGAGTTCGAGGGTGAGCTGAGCTCGGTGCTCGGCGAGTTGCTCGTCATGGCGCTGGGTGATCAGGATCAAGCTGGTGATGTACAGGCTGAGCAGGCCTCCGACATCCTGCAGGTACGCGAACGGCGGCGGGTCGAAGCTCACACGGCCCATCGCCGGAAGTAGCAGGTTCAGCCCGATCCAGGTCAGGATCGCCAGGGTGAGCACGCCGACGAAGCGCGGGCGACCGATGGCGCTCGTCATGCGGGCGACGGCACGTTGGACTGGGGTGGCGCGGCGGTGGTGCTCTGCGTGGAGCTGCGCGATCGCCCGGACTGTGTCCTCGATGTGAGCAGGCAGGATGGGGGTGTCCGACCCCTCAGCTGATAAGCGCACCGCGTTGTTTATAGGGTTGGCCATAATAGCCCGCGTCCGGAACATCACGAGAGGTACGGCCGGCGCGGCTACACGTTCCAATTTGGCTGCCAATGACGTCTATGTAGAAGGCCCAATTAATAATTTCGCGCGGTTCACAGCGTGTTCCTCGAGTTTAGGTACCCATCGATCCCGGTGTTGCCGTGATACCACGCTTCCGTTCGATCCACGCCTTAATAGGAACTCAACACCGTCGGAGTATTTGTCTTTATCATCACGCAAAGCGGAGTGGGGAGGACCTATTCGGATGGATGAAAACACCCGCGCCATCGGGAGAGGTCCCGGTGGCGTTGAGATCGCTCAACCCGCTTTGGAATCACTCAGCTCGTGGATCCAACCCGGTTCGCCCCGTGCGATCCAGCATCATCTCGGGCGCAAGCTTCAGGTTATGTACGCCGCTCTTCCCACGACACCAGTGCCGGATCAATTCGCGCAATTGCTCACCCAGTTGGACGGCGCCGGCGTCGCAGACTGAACGCTCACCGTCTCTCAAGCGGGATCCGTACCCTCACCCGCAATAAGACATCGCAGCGGCGCGACGATGGTGCATACGACGCCCGTCGCCGGGTAAGCCAGATCCACCACGCCCTCGAAACTTCCGGCGAGGCCACGACCGATCAGCCGAGTGCCGAACCCAGTGCGCTGAGGGGCGACGACCGGCGGTCCGCCTGCTTCCGACCATCGCAGCGTGACCGGGGCCTCCGCGCCGTCGCCGTCGATGCGCCAGGTGATCGTGACCCGACCGTTCGCGTTCGAGAGCGCACCGTACTTGGCCGCGTTCGTGGCCAGCTCGTGCAGCATCAGCGACAGCGACAGCGCGGCTCTGGAGCCGATCGGTACGATCGGCCCGTCCAGCACGATGCGATCCGGATGATCACGGTGGATATCGAGCACGTTCTCGATCAGGCCGCTCAGCGGAGCACGCGATAGGCCACCGCCGAGCAGCAGGTCGTGCGATCGACCCAGGGCGATCAGCCGATTGGCCAGAACGTCCCGGGCGGTATCCAGATCGCCAGCCCCGCGCATCGTCTGCGTGGCGATCGATTGCACCATCGCCAGCATGTTCTTCATGCGGTGGCTGAGTTCGAGGTTGAGGGTTCTCTGCTGCTCCTCGGCCTCGATCCGCGCGATGGCGGCCCGCGTGCGGTCGGCGACGTCGCGGATGAATGCGACCTCATCGTCCCCCCAGTCGTGCGGCTGCGCCTTCAGCGCGAAGAAGGTCGCCACGAAGCGCCCGTGCTCCATGATCGGGTGGTTCGCCAGCGCCCGCGTCCCGAGCGCGACGAACGCTGCGGCTTGATCGGCGGTCCGGGGATCGCACGTCACGTCGCGGATCAGCACTGTCTCGCCGCGCTTGAGCTGATCTACGAAGGAGCCGTAGTCGCGGAACCGGTGCAGCCCCGCGATGGCCGGAACGTCGGTAGCCCGCCATCCCGGCGCGATCTCGATGGTCTCGCTCGGCAGATCGACGGCGCCGTAGCCGGCCTGCGTGAGCTCGAGGCTTTCGCCGAGGATCGTGGTCGCGACGGCGATGATCGCGGCGGTATCGCTCAGGTCGCGCAGCCGATCTCCGAGCCTCGCCAGGGCGGCCTGGCGCAGGGTGGCGGTCTTCCGGGCGGTGATGTCGATCGACACGCCGGGATAGCGGAGCGGCTTCCCGGCCTCATCGTGGTAGCAGCGCCCGCGCGCGTAGACCCATCGGATTGATCCATCCGACTGACGCAGGCGGTACTCCTCAGCGAACGTCCCGGCGCTCGCCAGGGCGATCTGGATCTTGGCACTCACCCAGCCCCGGTCGTCGGGATGGATGCCGTCAATATAGCGCGCGATCGGTGTGCCGGCGGCGGCTTCGACCGGATCGACCGAGTACAGCCGGGCGAACAGTTCGCTGGCGACGATGCGGTCGTTCGGGATGTCCCAATCCCACCACCCGACGGCACCGGCCGCGTCGAAGGCGAGGTTCAGGCGTTCCTCGCTCGCGCGCAAAGCCTCCTGGGCGACACGCTGCTCGGTGATGTCACGGGCGACACCTTCGAACCGAATGGGCCTACCGTCCTCTCCCGAGACGATCGCACCGTTGCGGGCGATCCAGCGCATCTCCCCGGTATCCGGGCGCCGAATGCGGTACTCGACATCCCGCTGGGCGCTGCCGCTGCTGCGCGAGGCCCGGCTGGATACAAGCATCCGATCCTCGGGCAGAAGCAGCGCCTCGATCTCCGCGGTCGGGTAGCTGTCGCGCACCGGTACGCCGTAGAGGCGGCAAAACTCCGGTGTCGGATGCAGGATGTCGTCGGCGATGGTGACGGAGAACACCCCGACGCCGCCAGCCTCCTGCGCGCGCTGCAGGCGCAGGGCAGCCGCCTCGAGGGCCTCTGCGTCCAGGCGCTGCACGGTGATATCCCGCGAGACGGAAAGCAGTTTCTCCGGCTTGCCGTGCGCATCGAAGATCGGCGTGACCTGGACATCCCAGTAGCGCGCGTTGCCGGCCATGGTGCTGGCCGTGCCCTGGAAATGGCCGACGCTTCCGGCCCTGGCCGCGGCGACCGCTGCCTGGGCGTCGCGGTTACCCAGGCCGGTCCAGAAATCCGGCCACGGGCACCCTTCGATCGCGTTGAAGTCGCTCACCTCCATCACCCGTTGTCCGCCCTCACTCATGAAGGTGAGTTTGGCGTCGAGATCGAGCACCTTGATGCAGTCGGCCGAGGAGGCGAGTACCCCGCGCATGAACTCGGCGTCGGCGCGCTGCTTTTCCTCGGCCAGGCGCTGCTCTGTGCGATCGCGCAGGATCTTGATGAAGCCCTCGGGTACCCCATCCTCATCATTAAGGGGCATCATCTCGCCGAGGGCATAGAACCGGTTGCCATCCTTGCGCTGATGCCAGCGCTCGTCGTTGCCGCGCCCGTGCAGAAGGGCTTGGCCCATCTCCCGCTCCGGGATGCCGTCCCGGGTGTCCTCGTCGGTGAAGAACACGTGCGCGGGCTGCCCGCACATCTCAGCCGCGGTCCAACCGAGGATGCGCTCGGCGCCGACGTTCCAGCTCGTGACATGGCCGGTGAGGTCCATCGCGATGATCGCGTAGTCGATCGCGCTCTCCAGGATGGCCTTGCTGCGATGATCGCTCCGGCGGTGCTGACGGAGCATCCGGCGCAGTTCGAGCGTCGTCATTACTTGCTGCGCCAGCGTGCGCAGGATCAGGCGCTGCGCGTCGGTGAGCCGGCCTGGCTTGTCGTCGGCGACGCACAGGGTGCCGATCGCGATGCCCTCGGCCGTCCTCAGCGGCACGCCGGCGTAGAAGCGCAGATGGGCTTCACCGGTCACCAGCGGGTTGTCAGCGACACGCGCATCCTGGGTCGCGTCCGGGATCTCGAACCCCTCGTCGTACTCGATGGCGAGCGCGCAGATCGAGGTGCAGAGCGGCAGCTGCTTGGGCCCGTCACCGGCCACGGCCTTGGCCCACTGACGACCCTTGTCAATCAGGTTGATCAACGACAGCGGCATGCCACAGGCGGCAGCCGCCGCCTCGACGATAGCGTCGAACTCGGCCTCGGGTTCGGTGTCGAGAATATCATAGCGGCTCAGGGCGAGCTGACGTCGATGGCGGCCCTCGATCCCCTCTTCGAGGGAAACTCCCACCCGACCTTCATGCCTGAATGCGTTCATCAAAATTCGTTCGCGGCCGTCCCGCCTCATGCCTTTGAAGCCGTTCGTGAGCAAGGCATCTCAGCATATCGGACCGGCCTCATGCCAGAGGCGCCCACGTTCGGCTCGCATACTGGATCGCTTGGAGCAGCTTACGCGAGCATCTCCACTGTATCTCGTTCGGTCTCGCCTGAAACCCGCCGACCGTGCACCCCGTAGTGGCCGAGGTTCTCAGCGTGCCGGCAAGCGATGTCGTATCTCGCCTATCGCGCTAAGCGCACCCGGGTCGTGCCGTGCACAATACGTCCGAGCTGCTTCTGTTAGATCGTCTCACCGGCAGCGGGCTGGAGCCGGCGGACTCAGGGGTGTAGATTCGGGCCGGCTGACTGCCGCCGGCGGTCGGATAGGTTGTGTCCTTCTCGAATACCTTCATCGTTGCCATCAACGCCATGGGATCCTTGCCCGCGGCCTTAAGCACGGCCTTGACCGCGTTGGCGGCCGTCGGCCCCTTGCGGGTGTCCTTGACCGACTGGGTGCCGATCGGCTTGGCGCCGAGCTTCTTCAGCTTGGTGAGCACCATGCGCATGTCCTTGTCGGCCTCGCGCATTTCCTGCGCCTCGGCGGCCTTCTCGCTCTTCATCATCCTCCTTGGCGTGAGCGAGCCCGCTCACCACGGCCAAGAATCCGATCAAGCCGAAAACGGACACGAATGCGAGGGCTGTGCGATCGATGAAGCGCATATGCAGTTCTTCGTGTGCGGGTCGGTTTACCCGCGCACAACGCACTACCCCGGTTGTTTCCGGCCATTGAGAGGGACGCACCAACGCTACATGCCAGAGGTACCGTCAGCTCGGCCTTAGGCCTGAGCGGCCTCACCCGCCGCTCAGGTCTGATGCGGGAGCGCTCGTGCCGGCTACATGATCGTGCCGGGCCCAACCGGGCCCCCCGGGAAGACGTCCGGACCGACCGGATCGCCAGGCACGGGATCGGATATCGGCTCCGGCCCCGGGGACGGCGGCACATCTCCGGGCATGGGCTCCGCCGGTGGCTCGCCCGGCGTCGGTAGATCGGGTGCGTCGGGGTTTGGCATACCGGGACTAGCCATAGTCAGGTTCCTCCGCGTCGGGCGCCTAGGCTCGACCTCTGCCAACACGCGCCCCCGGTGCCGCGGTTCCCCAACAGAACCGATCCGATGCAACCGGGGCGAGCAACCGGCCCCATCGATCTGCGGTTGACCGGTGAGTAGCCCGGGTATGCCGGGCGCACCCCCCTCGGGACCCAAACCCATGCCGACCGAACTGCACGACCGGACCCACATCGACGTGTTTGACCGCTCCGCCCGCGAGGCTTGGGCGTACCGCTTCGGGGTCACCGAGGAGCGCTTGCGCAAGGCCGTGCGCATAGTCGGCTCCCGCGTCACCACCGTCGCGGCCTATCTCGGCCAATCCATCCGCTGATCATGGCGCGAGCGTTTACCTGTGGTCGATGATGCCATCATGCGCGAGGCCGAGCGGATCGAGATACTGCTCGCCGAGGACGAACCGCTCGCTCGGATGGCGGCGGCGCAAGCGCTCTCGGCGGTTGGGCTCGAAGTCATCCAGGCCAGCGACGCCACCCAGGCGCTCGCCATCCTGGCCGAGCGCGAGACGGTACGCGTCCTGGTCACCGACATCGTCATGCCGTCCGGGACGGTGAACGGCTATCAGCTTGCGGCGATGATCGCGGTGCGCTGGCCGCAGATCCGTATCCTGATCGTGTCCGGCGCGGACCGGCCGCAGCCGGGCGAGCTTCCGCTCGGCGTCGGCTTCCTGGCCAAACCGTGGACCGGGCCTGATCTGGCCGACGCGGTGCTGGCACTCGTCGAGCGACAGAACCTGCGTGCGTGAAGCTACAGATGGATGCGTCCGCATCGACGGTGCGAACGGCAGCCCTGGAACTGATGCGCAGGCTGACTAACGAAATGCTGGCCGACGAGGCACTGGCGTCGGCGGTCGCGCAGACGGCCGCGGAGGTCGAGCGCGACGGGTGTTTCGGTGAAGCCGAAGTCCTGCGCGTCGTCGCCCACAACCACCGCATCCGTGCTCTGGATGGGCAAGCCCAGTTCGCCGGTCTTTTCGCGGCGTACAGACACCTGCAAGACTGGCTCGACGCCGGCTCCGACCGCCCGTCGTAACGGCGGCGTATCGGAGCGCCCCTAACGCGGTGGTGATCCTATATCGCCGCGCGCCGGACCACCGTTCGGACTGGAGCCGTCCGTAGCAATGCCGCCTTGTCCACGAGGAGCGCGGCCGCGATCTCGCTCAGCGCGGCATGCTCGATCTCGGCGATGCCGTCGTGGTCGGCTACGTCTACCGCGACCAGGAACATACCCTCGCGCTGCTCTGCCGGCCGGCCGGCGATCGCCGCGGCTCGGCGCAGGTTCTCTACTCGACCAGCCCGGGTCCGTGCTCGACCGATCGCATCG
>NZ_JAKSYC010000247.1 GCF_022829585.1 Methylobacterium sp. J-026 | reverse complement strand
TTGGCGAGCGCCGAGCGTTGCGCGGCGTAGCCCGGGGCCGTCATCGGGTAATCCTCCGGTAGGCCGTAGCGCTCGCGATACTGATCCGGCGACAGGCCGTGGGCGGTGAGGTGCCGCTTCAGGGTCTTGTAGGACCGGCCGACGAGGCCGATCACCACGGCGGGCATCGCCTCGACGATGAACAGCCACTGCCAGCCCGAGAGGCCGAGCCAGCCGTCAAACCCGAGCAGCGCCGCCGAGATGGGCGAGCCGACGATGCCGGCCACGGGGCTTGCGA
>NZ_JAKSYC010000232.1 GCF_022829585.1 Methylobacterium sp. J-026 | reverse complement strand
TCGGGCAAGGCGCGGCCAACCTCAGTGGCGGTATCGTTCGGCGAGCGCCATGAGCGCCTGGGCGAGTTCGGTGAGGTTGGCCGAGGCGGTCTCGACCTGGCGGGTGCCGGCCGCGGTCTGCTGGCTGGCCTGCCGGATGTTCTGGAGCGCGCCCATGACCTGCTCGATGCCGAGCTGCTGCTGGTTGGTCGAGGCCACGATCTGCTGGAAGGTCTGCACGTTCTCCTCCACCCGGGCGGTGATCTCCTCGATGGTCCGCTGCGTCGTGTCCGAGCGGGTCTTGCCGGACGCGGCCCGCTTGACCGCCTCCTCGGTGAGCATCACCGAGGTGTTGATCCCCCGCTGGATCTCCCCCAGAAGCCCGCGCACCTGCCCGGTCGCCGCCTTCGCCTGGTCGGCCAAAAGCTTCATCTCCGAGGCCACCACCGCGAAGCTGCGCCCGCTCTCCCCGGCCGCGGCCGCCTCGATGGCCGCGTTGAGCGCCAGCAGGTGCGTGCGCTCCGAGATGTCGTTGACCGTCTCGATGATGTCCCCGATCGTCTGGGTCTTCTCCGACAGGCCGACGATGTTGCCTGCCACAGCCTCCGCCTGCTCGCGGATCGC
>NZ_JAKSYC010000230.1 GCF_022829585.1 Methylobacterium sp. J-026 | reverse complement strand
TTGGCGCCAAGCTTGCGGCCGGCGTTCCAGGCCGGTCGCCCTTTCGTGGCTGGATCGTGTGCAGAGTGTCCCATCGTCTGTCTCCTTGCCGGCCCACGCCGACAAGGCGAGGAGACACCCGAACCGAGGCTCTGGAGACGGCAGGCAGATGCGGACGTTCCGCTGGCGACCCAACCCAGCCGCTCGGGTCACCATGGTCGCGTCCCATAAGCGGCCATTCGCCGGCTATCCAGCAACTTCGGCTCGGGGTGGGAGGTCGTCGTTCGTAGCCTCGTCGCCCCGTGTCTGCTCGCGCATGTGGAGCGGACGCCATATCACTCCCTAGTGTGCAGCTTTGCTGGTAGAGCTTTTCCGTCCTTGGTGCCGCTAGTAGGCGCTCGGATCGAAGCTGTCGTTTGGATGAGCGTAGGCATTCTGGAGCACCTCGCTCATCGGCAGGTTTAGGTTGATGCCGCGCGGCGGGATCGGCTGCGTGAACCACCGATCGTACAAGGCCCGCCCGCCGGGACCAGCATAGAGCTTAGTCGTCGCGGCGTTCGCGACCGCCTTGAACGCAGGGTCGTCCTTGCGCAGCATGATCCCGTAGGGTTCAGGGTGCGACAGCGCCTCGGTCGAAATCTCGAAGCTCGACGGGTCGCGTGAACCGGCCACCAGCGCGGCCAGGAGCACGTCGTCCATCACGAACGCGGCGGCCCGGCCGGTCTGCACCATCAGGAAAGCCTCGGCGTGATCGACCGCCGGCAGGATGGTCAGCCCGAGCTTGCGCGCCGTGTTCGCCTCGTTGATCTGCTTCAAGTTGATCGTGCCAGAGGTCGAGACGACGGTCTTGCCCTTCAGGTCCTCGATCGTGCGTAGCCCGGCCGACCGTTTCGACACGTAGCGCGTCGCAGTTAGGAAGTCGGTGTTGGTGAAGGCGACCTGATTGTGACGCTCTGCGGTGTTAGTCGTCGAACCGCACTCCAGATCGATCGTTCCATTCGCGATCAGCGGGATGCGCGTGGCGGAAGTCACCCCGGTCAGCCGGACCTCCAGTCCCGGCATGCCGAGCTTCTCCTTCACCGCGTCGACGATGACGTGGCAGATGTCCATCGCGTACCCAATGGGCTTCTGGTCCGCGTCGAGGAACGAGAACGGCACCGAGGCGTCGCGGAAGCCGAGCGAGATGCGGCCGGTCTCCTTGACCTTCTTCAGCGTCCCGGTCAGCTCGTCCGCCGAGACCGGCATCGAGGTCGCGACCCCGACGAGCGTGATCGCGGCAACGAGGGCCGCGCGTCCACCCCTGAACATGTATGCCTTCTCCTTTGCTAAGCGGTTCGGTCCCACCGCACGTATGCGGCGGTCGGGCGAGCTTGGGTGCTTGCGTGGATCGCGAGGCCGGACGGATCAGCCCACTGTGAAGACGGCCTCGACTTCGACCGGCACGCCGCGCGGTAGCGCGTTCGTGCCGACTGCGGTCCGCGCGTGGCGACTGTTTTCGCCAAGGGCGAGCAGGATGAGGTCCGACGCGCCGTTCAGGACGAGCGGCTGCTGCGTGAAGTCTGCTCGGCAGCGGACGAAACCGCCAAGGCGCAGGCAGCGCGCGCGGTCGAGGTCGCCGTCGAGGGCCGCGTGGACCTGGGCTAGGACGTTGAGCGCGCACAGGCGGGCGGCGGCCTGCGCCTGCTCGATCGAGACGTCGTCGCCGACGACACCGAGATATTGCGGTTCGCCGCGCAGCACGGGGGTCTGGCCGGCGATGAAGAGAAGCGGGTCGGCGCGCGTGAACGGCACATAGTTGGCCGCGGGCCGGGACGGCTCGGGCAGCGTCAGGCCGGCTGCTCTTAGGCGAGCGAGCGCAGCGTCGCTCATCGGCGTCCGTCCTCCGTGATTGCCGGAACTGGGCTCGCAGCCGGTGCGACCGCCCCGCCCAGCAGGCAGCCGATCGCCCGGTCGCCCGCGAAGCCGAGGCGCACCGTGATCTCGGACAGACTGCCCATCGCTCGCCCCTGGTAGACGCGGATCGGGCGGTCGTCGGCAGCGACGGTGCGATCGTGCAGCAAACCAAAGGCGAGCGCGGCGGCGGCGATACCGGTGGCAGCATCCTCCGGGTAGCCCGACGAGCGCGGGAACTGCCGCGCCTCGAAAACGCGCGCCTCACCGTCCACGACGGCGTAGGGGTACAGACCGGTCGAGCCGATCTGGCGGCAGACGGCCTCGACGGCCGCTGGGTTGGCGACGAGCGCGTGCAGCCTCTGGGGGTCACGCATCGGCACGAGGGTCTTCACGCGCGAGGTGACGGCGTTGTGCAGGGGCAGGTCCGCGAGGTTCTCGCGGCCCACGCCGAGTGCCGCGAGCACGTCGCCGGCCTGTTCCGGAGACAGCGGCACCGCCCGACCCGCCGGCTGCGTGATCTCGACGGAGACCGTTCCGCTCTCCGCGGTGGACACGAAGCCGGCGACCGAGCCGCTGGCGGTGGCGATGCGGACGGGCGATCCCGGCAGCCGTCCGTGCTTGGCCAGCACCCAGAGCGCGCCGACCGTGGCGTGGGCGCACATCTCCATCTCGTGGTTGGGCACGAAGAAGCGGAAGCGGAAGTCGTGCGCATCGTCCTCGGCGGGGAGGACGAAGCCGCTCTCGTGCCCGTGCCGGCGGGTGACATCCTGCATCGCCGCGGGGTCGAGCCCGGCCGCGTCCACGACGACAGGGCATGGATTTCCGCCCACATCCCCGCAGGTGAAGACGTTGACGACTTCGACGCGTGCCATGATCGTGAACCCAGTGCCGAACTTCCCTGACCGGCCTCAGTGCCGGTTGGTGAAATTCGGTGGGTTATGGCGGAGTTGGCCTCCGTCCGCGCGACCGTCCGGGCCCTATCTCGCGACCGTCCGGGCCATCGCAGCGGATCGCGCGCGGACCTCACGCGGTGCCAGCCCGTCTCGGCGTCGGAGCGCCCGCGCCAGGGCCGATCCACTCTCGAACCCAACCCGGAACGCGACCTCATCGATCGGCAGATCGGTGGTCTTCAACAGCCGCCGCGCTTCCGCGAGGCGCACGCCCTGCTGGAACGCGCCGATCGACAGGCCGGTCCGCTCTCGGAACAGGCGCGTGATGTGCCGGCGGGAGACGTTGAAACGCTCCGACAGGAGGTCGATCGAGAGGGTCTGGTCCGCACGTTGCGCGACGAACGCCTTAACCTCGTCGATCAAGATCGTCGCATGACTGTCGCGTGAGCCGGTGCCCAGCGGTTGCCCCCTCTCGATCGCGGTCAGGCAGCGGATGAGCAGAGCGGCCGAGAGATGGGCGCGGACGGCCCCCTGACCGATCGCGTCGCCGGTCTCGTCGCGGCATAGCGCCTTGAGCGCACGGATGTCCGGGTTAACCGAAAACATCGCGCTGGTCCGGATCAGGGCTCGGACGCGGCTCAGCGAGCCGAGCTGCCTCTCGATGCGCTGGAACGCCTCGTCCCGAAGGTACACGGCGACGTGGGTCTGGTCGGATTGGAGCGCTGAGGTGTCATGCGGGTGCGAGGCGGGGACGACGGCGAAGCGATCCGGGGACACCCACACGCCGTCCCGCCGCGCCTCGTGCTTGAGGTTGAGCACGCCGAGACAGGGCAGCAGCAGCATGAGGCCGTCGTGCCAGTGCCAGGGCTTGGCGTAATCGACGCCCCCGCCGACGAGGGTGATGTGTTCGTCGCAGCCGGCAATGAGTGTCGAAGGAAGTGCCGTTCGCCGGAGAAAGTTGAGCGACCTAAGCATGCGAGGACGCTACCGCAATTGAAGCGATCCGGCCAGCAGCGGCAAAGCGTTGCCCCGGCTGCGAACGACGGTGCGACTGGATCGGGAGGCTACAGCTTCATCGCTGAGGAAGGGCCGTTTTTCTGCTTTCAGGCGATCACGGACGCGATCAATCGAGACGTTCGACGTCCTAGAAGGGTCTTGAGCGGTACCAGCGGCTATGTCCGCTTCGATGCATCCGCCGTCTGGAAGCGGACGAGCCGGAAACCACCCGTTGCGGCCCCTAGCGAATGGGTACCAACCGTGAGATTTTGACCACTAGGTCGCTAGTTAGGGCCGCGGCAAGACGCTGCACAGCGCTGGTTATAAATTGCCCACAAAACGGCCGCCAGCCGCAGCCACAGCCCATCCGCAGTCACGGGCCGGATTTCGAGCGACGCCGCTCCTGAGCCATCCTGCGCGATCCTAGAGGCTATCTACGCCTGCCTCATACGGATGGTATGCCGTCGCCATTCGGATATCTGAACCGGACCCCCGCGCCCTCGCGGTCGGCATCTATCAGGATCAGCCCAGCTTTCTCGAATGACAGCCGCAGCAGGTTGCGGTTGCTCTCCCGCATTTCGCCACCCTTCTCGAAGGCCCGGATCGTAACCGAGCTGAGGCCCGTCGCCTTGGACAGGTCGTCCTGCGTCCAGTTGAGAAGAGCGCGGGCCGCGCGGCATTGGGCTGACGAAATCATGCCCGAGGCATAGCGGCAGGTTACGAATTTCGCAAGTTACCCCTTGCAACCACATGCGAGCTAGGTTATGTTTTCCGAAGGTTAGAGACGGAAAGCAAAACCAATGGCCCACCGCACCGTATCTTGGACCGCACTCTCCCGTAGCCTCCACGACGCGCGCCCGGTCATCGCCGCCGGCGCGCTGTCCGCAAAGGCCCGTGTCGAGGGCTTCGCCCGCATCAACCGCCGCCGTCTCGTCACCTCCGCCGGCGCGTTCGACCGCTCGGCGATCATGGGGGCTGCTGCCTTCGCCGCGAAGGCTCATCAGGAGAGGTTCGGCGGCACCTGGGCCGAGGCGATGTCCGTCTGCCTCAAGGCCGCGTGGAACTCCGCGAAGGTAGCCCGCCACCTCGCCGCGCACTGAGGAGCCGCACTCATGCTCGCCGCGCTCCTCGCCTTCACCGTCGCCGGCCTCGCCACCGGCTCCGCGTTCCTCGCCTCCTACGTCGAGGAGAACGGGTTCCCAGAGCTGCCGACGCTGCGCCGCGCGGCTCTCGCCCCGGCCCCCAGCGCCACCGCCCTGATCCCCGCCGTTGCCGCCCCGATCTGGTGCGAGCGCACCCGCCGTTGGCGCCACCCCGTCACCCGGGCCTTCGTGAAAGCGCCGACCGCACGTTGAGGCCCATTAGGGAATCACCCTTTCGGCCAGCAACGTCAACGACTTAAGCCGGGATTCGATCGGCTAGCGACTCACCCCCTTCCCACTGCTGCCCTGCCGCCAGGAGCCCGAACGACCATGCTTGCCCGCTCGCCCCATGCCTTGCCGCTGATCCTGCGCACACCGACGCAGTGCCTCGTTCACGCCCGGGAGGATCACGCCAAATGCCTCACCCTCGCCGCGTCCTACCGGGTGCGGATGACTCGCGGCGAACGTGGCCTGCGTGAACAGCACGCTTGGGCGCTCAACCACTGCCGCGTGCTCCGTCACCGCTTCCCCGGCCTGCTCAGCACCGCCGCTGAGCACCGCCCGCCGCTGCCCTCCCCGCCTTCCCCATCGCCACCTAGGAGCCCGCACCATGGGAACGACGACGCACGCCCCAATGCCCTCCAATCCGGTCCATGCCGTCATCGCAGCTCACCGCGCGGCGTGGGATGCCTTCCAGATCGCTCCCGTAGGTGAGCACTCTAAGCGAGCCGAAGCCTTCATGGAGGCGGCGCTAGAGGCCATCCTATCCACCGGGTGCGAGACGCAGCACGGCGCCATCTGCCTGCTGACGCACCTGCGGTGGTGGCTGACGGAGGAGCGAGACTTCGCCGACAGCTACCAGCCGTCCTATGACATCGCCCTAGCGCGGGGCTCGGACTTGGCGATGCTTCTCGGCGGCAGCTTGTGGCCGACCGCCGTTGCCGCTGACAGTGAGCTCGAGACTACCCCGGCTCGCCTCGGCAGCATCGCCGCTGGCATCGTGCGCCGTCTCGGGTGCAGAATTCCGCTGAACGGCACGGTGATGGGCGAGCTGCTGGCCGCTACCGCCATCATCACCGGGGGCATGGCGGTCATCGGTCTCGTGACGCTGCTGTAGGAACGGCTAGGCCGATACGCCGGTGTGGCCCTCGCGGCCGCGCCCGTCGCCGGTCACCCCGCAAGTCTCGAAAGACACAGCGAGATGCCTAGCCAGTTCACGGGCGGCCGCCTCACCGAACGTGCGCCTTGCCTCGCTCACCAGCTCTTGCCGGCTCGGCTCACTCATGTCGACAGGGCAACAAGCGCTGAAGGCCAGGGACTGCGGAGGCATGGCGACACCGAGCGGTTGAGAATACTCGACAACGCTCATGCAGCACCATGGTTACCACCGTCTGAAGGTTGGGGCGACAGATACAGCGCGGCCAGCGCGACCGCATCGGCGATGTCCGGCCCGTCTGGCTTCAGGCTGACGACATCGCCCATGGCAGCCTCAATGATCGTCTATGCGGGCACCAGTGCCCTGCCCGAGGTCAGGAGCAAACCGAGCAAGAATGCCGACGTGCGGCTCCGTGAGCCCGTCCGCGTTGGTGAAAGCAGTCAGGACGCACATCGCCACCAGCTCGCCCGCCGCGCCGGGATCCTCGCTGTGATGCGCGGCCACGAGAGCGAGCGCCGCGCGGGCACCGTCCGCCGCCCGCTTGAACGCGGGATCGTCCAGGAAGTCGCTGTGACGTGACATACAGATTTCTCCGGTTGCGAGATCAGATGCGGCAGGCAAGCATGTTGCTCTGGCGCGTTTTTATCGAATACTTTGAAAAACAGCAAATAACCTTCTGATGACTGTTGACATGGCAAGTATATCGAAGTACAACTAAGTCATCAGCAAGCAAGGAGCGAGACAATGTTCAAGATCATCGACATCAAAACCGGCAACATCGTCCTGGGCCGGGTCAGCAAGATCGAGGCTCACAAGCGGGTCGATCTCTTGAATAGCTGCGGGATCGTCCGGTACCGGGCAGTAGCCCAGTAAAACGGGGCCCCTTCGGGGGCCCTTTTCTTTTGCTCACCGATTGGAACGTTCGCATTCTGCCGAAACGCATAGACGGTAGTCGGGACGAGCGATCAGAACGCTATCGTGTCGCGCTAGGCATCGAGACGGGCAAGAACCCGTTGCACCTGAACCGCCGACCACGTACCGCCGCGAGACGTAGGGATATGCCGGGCGTTCAGCGCCGTCGCGATCTCGCGCAGTGATACGGCACCACCGGCCTGGATCTCGGCGACGATTGGCAGGATGTCGCCAGCACGCCGTTCGGCAGCTTGCGCCCGAGACGCCACACTGCGGGCCCTGGCGTCGGCCGTGATGATCGCGCCTCGGTTGCCACCTAGCACAGTCCCGCGGGCCTTGGCGGCGGCCAGGGCGGATTTGGTTCGGTCACTGATGGCTTTAGCTTCGTGCTCGGCTACGGCGGCTAGGATGTGGACCGTCAGCCGGTTGGCCTGCGGGAAGTCTACCGCCACGAACTCAACGCCAGCTTCCATGAGGGTCGAGACGAACGCAACGTTACGGGCGAGCCGATCCAGCTTGGCGATGATGAGGGTTGCTTTGTGCAGGCGGCACAGGCGCAGCGCCTCAGCGAGCTTGGGCCGGTCATTGCGCTTACCGCTCTCAACCTCAATCACCTCGGCGACAAGCTCCCAGTTGCCGCCGTTCAGGTGAGTGCGGACCGCTTGCTGCTGTGCCTCAAGGCCGAGGCCGCTACGCCCCTGGCGAGGGGTGCTGACGCGGTAGTAGGCGACGAAGCTGCCCTGAGCCATGCTGTTACGCCAACGTCTGCCGTCGTTGACACTGTTGTAACACGTCTCAGTCTGAGGTCAAGCATGCCTCACGATGGCAATCAGCATTGGAATTAGCGCGGTGCTGTACCGCGCCAGAGGGTCGGCACAAAGTGCCTATTCTGCGCTCGCCTCGGCGGCCTCGCCGGCACAGGGGTATCTCTAGATTTGGGGGGCACCCGAGACCGGCTGAGATTTCAGCCCATCTCACCCGTTGAGCGGATCCCACTCGTCAGAGCATCGCACCATCGGCCCGCCGCCGGCAGCAGTGGCTTTCGAGGAAGTGAAGGGTACGCGCAGCGTGCCCCTCCTATCTCCGTGGAGCTCGCCTTAGCCGATCAAAGGTCCGTTTCGCCAGGCGGCGGCTCGAAGTGCACGCCTCGGTTCCACACGCAGAAGAAACCGGAGCGGCACACCTCAGCACAGATCTCAGCGCCGGTCCCCGCTCCTGCCACACCGTGCCATGCTGCCATGTCGGCCGGGCACAGCGTCCTCTCATGGATCCAAGCGCTCGGCCCACCAGGTAGGTTCGCGCCAATCCCGTCGATCGAAGCTCCGATCCCGCTACCGTCTCTGGCTCTGAAGGTGTAAACTTCAAACACGCCGGTTTCCTCCGAAGAAGCCTGACGGTCTGCTGCCGCCACTATCGCTCCGGCAGCTTGCCACCTTCCCGATGCGGTGTCGCGGTTAGCGCATCAGCCCCCGAGATGCAGACTCTCACGCCCGTGCCATTCTGTGCACGCCCTGGCATGACCTCCGCCGGGAAAGAGCGGAAATCGCCCGTCAGCGCCCCTGAAACCTCGGCAATTTGCACGGGTCCGCCGGGGCATCGCTTGAGAAGAAGCGGTTTGCGGTCTTTTTCGCCCCAATCGCAGCCTCTCGAGCCCTTAGCAGTCCACTCTGTTGGAAGCTGCGCACTCGCCGCGTCGGCTCGCATTAGGTTCCGTCTCTGGCCTCTGCCACCCAATCGCGGAACAGCTCTCCACCTCCACCTCGTAGCGCGCCACCTCCACCACCCCCACCCACCCTATAAGGGGTGGTGGTGGAGAAGGTTTTGCCTCCACTTTCTCCACCTGTCTCCACTCCACCCTGCAGGGTGGAGAATGGCTCATTCGCCCGCATCTGAGGCATGCGTGCCGACCTCTACGAAATCCCGCGGCTTGCCCTTGCCGTCCTTGCCCTCGACCACCGCGAACATGCCGGTCTCGATCCAGACCCGGAGCATGCGGCTGATCTTGCTGCGGTGCGCCTTGTCGTCGTGGTTGAGCCTCAGGGCCCGGGCGATCGGGATGCCAACCCAGTCCGGGGACTGGACGTTGAGTCGCCAGCGGGCGCCAGCCGCGATCGTGCCGGCCACCTCGGACTGAGCCGCGCGAAGGTCATCAGCGCCTACGCCCTCGAAGGGGTCTGGCCATTCCCAAGCATCAACGACCGCCACCTGATCTCCGTAGTCGAGGATGCCGGGCGGCCCATTGCCCAGCGAAACGGACACGAGCTGGAACCAGTCACTCTTATCCGGGGGCGGGGCGAGGTTGGCCTTGCCGTTGTCGACACGGAAGAAGCCCCGGTTGGTCGGGATCCCAGCCTTCTCGGCCTGGTCCTTCGTCATGAGGTTGAGCACCCGGGCCGAGCGTGCGGCAGCGAGCAACGCCCCGGCTCCACGGCCGTCCTCCACCGTGTACTCACCCTGCCCGACGTGGCCCTTCCGGACGTGGTGCACGAGTTCAATCGAGGCGTTGCCGATCTCCGCGACGCGGTTCCAGGCTTTGGCGACGATGTCGATCTCGTCGTTGGCGTTCTCGGTGACCCTGTGCGAGCTGACGAACGGATCCACGACCATGTGGTCGATCGCGTTCTCGACCATGCTGGCGATCAGATCCTCGACGACTGGCTCGGCGATCTTCACGCCATCACGCTGACGGGTGGCGATGATGATCTCGGCCGTGCGTCCGCTGTCGAGGAACAGTCGGCCCTCCAGCTCGTGCGCATCGATCCCGTAGTGAAGGCAGATCGCGGCGACCCGGCGCTCGGTCTCCTCCAATGGGTCTTCGAGGTTGACGTACCAGACCTTCATTGCCTGGGGCGGCTTTACCCCGAGCAGCGACCTGCCTGTTGCCATGGCTATGGCCTCCACCAGCACGAGGCTCGATTTGCCGGACGCGCCGGGCGCGACCGTGGTGCTCAGGAACCGACGGATCAGGTGTCGGCCGTAGATCCACTCTCGCGGCGGGATCAGGGACGGATCACGATAGACGAACGGTGTCGCCCGGATCCGCTTGCGCTCCGGCGGCGGCTCACCCTGGGCGGCAGCCCCATCACGCGGGGGCTCGCCGTCCTGACGCTGCCCGCCCTTCCAGCCGATATCCTCCGGCCGGACGCTAAGGCGTTCGCACAGCCACATGGCCGCCGCCGCGGGGTCGGTGGCCGGCAGATAGTCTCGCACGACGTCGAGGGGTGTTCGGGCCCCGTCGCGGGAATCGCCCATGTCGCCGGAGCCGAAATCCCGGATCCCATCCGGGTGGATCGACAGGTCCTCCTCATACCCCTCGCCCAGGTCGCGCTGGTCGACTCGGTAAGCTCCGGTCCCGGACTGGTAGCGGGCGCCGGGGAACACGCTCGTCACCCACGCTCCCAGGTTCGCCAGCGCGCGGTCATTCACGGTCCGCCAGAAGTCCGAGCCCTCGCGCGGGCCGCGCTCACGGGCGCTGGCCGAAGCCCGCTCGCTCGTGGTCTGCCTGCGCGGCTCCTGCGTCCCGGACTCGGCTCGCTTCTCGGCCTTCTTCCGCTCCTGTTCTCGAGCCAAGTCGGCAGCGATCTTCTGAGCGGCCCGGATCTGGTCGGCCCGCTCCTGAAGGTAGGCGACTAGACGGGGTGCCTCCCGGATCTCCGTCGGCGTACCGGGCACATGCCGACCCGTGACGGTCAGGTATCGACCGCCCGTGTAGATCTCGACCTGCGCGGCATCGACCTTTCGGCCATCGACCATGCCGCGCACGAAGAACCGCAGGCCGCAGCCGGACGGCGACACCTCGGCGTAGGTCTCACCGAAATCGACAGCAACCTGGGCCCAGGCCTGCAACTTGCCGGTTTCCGGGTCGCGACAATCATCGAGGTCGATGCCGCTCTCTTGATCGTCGGGCGACAGCACGTAGCCGACACCAGCCTGCACGCGTCGCGTCGCGAAGGCGGCCGCGGCGGCATAGGGGGCCCAGGTCGCGGCATTGGTGGTGCTGCCCGCACCACCGCTCTTGGCATTGAGCGGCGGCTTGTCCCAGACGCCGCGCACATCGTTCCAAGTATACTCCCAGGCCACCCACTTCGGGCGGCCCTGGAGTTCGCGCAGCGCCGGCAGGTCGGGCAGACCGGCGAAGGGTGGGAGTTGCGGCTTGGGCGGCCGCTCGGAAGTTGCGGTTCCAGCCGTCATACCGCAACGCCTCCCTCGTCCAGGAGATCGCTGAGCCGAGGATCAGGATCGTCATCCAGGCCGCCGTCGCTCAGAGAGCCGTAGGCGACATCCGTCCAGTCCGGCCGGGCGTCGGGCAGACGTCGCAAGCCGTTGGCCACCAGCCGCTCGACCTCGGCGCGGGCGTCGAGGAGCCTGTCGAAGTGGAACCGCCGGAGGAACCGCTCGCCCCGGTACTGCTCGGAGCACCACCGGTTAAAGTCGTAGCTGAGCCGGACACTGTCGGCCTCGACACGGCGCACGCGGTTGCGGGGGAAGGTGAGGAGGTCGGCGCTCATCGCGCACCCCCCACGCTGGCGAGCCGCGGCCCGGATTGCGATCGCGTTGAGCCTGGCTGAGGCGTAGCGATCGGTATCTTCCCAGTCGTCCGGGAAGAGTTCGCATTGCGCCTTCATCACTGCCGACTTCCGGCCGTCGAGCGGCACGACCGTGATAAAGTCGGGGTAGGTCTCCCCGAACCGGAAGGTCAGATCCCCGAGCCGGGTCGGGCGCACGCGGTAGTGGCGGCGGCTGTTGTCCAGCCACCAGAGGAAGTCGTCGCGCTGGAGGAGGGGACGCGCGATCATTGCGCCGCTTCCTGTGCTGCCGGACGCAGGGTCTCGGCCGCCTGTGTAGCGGCCAAGATCACCCGGGCGGCGCAAGCCAGGCTATGCGTCATGCCGGGTACATCACCGGCCGCCGCGAGCGCGGCAGCGGCTTCGGCATAGCGGGCGGCCAAACTAGCCCGCTCGGCCACTTCATCGAGGGCGAGAGTGAGAAATCCCGACATCACACGCCCTCCCGAACAAGGGCGCGAGCCTCGGCGCGGCCGGTCACGAAGCCGAGGAAGCAACCGCGGCTATCAAAAACGAAGGGCCGCACGTTGGCGGTGTGCCGGTGGGGTGCTATATCGGATGGGTCGGTCTGCCGAGCGACACTATCCGAGGGACGTGAGCGCCTGCACGCGCTCCGTCCCTCAACTGTTTTCAGGGCCATCGTGCTACGCGGCCTCCTTCGAAGCCTGCCTGGCCTCAAAGGCCTGCAGGTCGGCCAGCCGCCAGTAGCGGCGTCCGTTGATACGGATCGGCTGTGGAAAGCTCAGACGTTCATCCTTGAGCCAACGAAACAAGGTCATGTCGCTGACCTTGTAACGGGCCAACAGATGTGGTGCCGGCAGCAACTCGTCGCCGGATCTTGGAACAGCCAGGGGCATTGCGTAGCTCCTCTGTGGAACACGCTCGATAGTGGGCCCAATTGTTAAGTGACGTCCGCCGAAAACCTCCGCGACCGCCAACTATGAGGTTTTCGGCGGCCAGAGTGCGTCGTGAAATCGCGCAACTTGTTCGCGGATTTGGCTGTCGGCAGGTTCGCGGTCATAAGTCTTCGCGAACCACTCCGTCACAGCGCGGGTCAGCGCAGCCGGTGAGTGGTCCTGCCCAGAAATTGCGACGCGCGCCATCTCGATGAACGCGCCATCCCAGTCATGCTCCCGCGGTCGACCACCTTTAGACTTCCAGGTGTTGCCTGAAGAGATTTCGCGAGAAGCTGCGCCAAAATTTAACTGCATCCCGGCAGGGATTTTGATTACGAACGGAAGGCCGGTTTTTCCCTCAAGATCGTAACACTTGAGTCCTTCATGGAGCGCAGGCTTGCCGAACACAGTGCGCCAATACTTCCTGTCGATACCATGCATGTCTCCGGACGTTGGATCGACCGTGTATGCAACGAATTTTCCAGTCTCAAGATACTCAAGAACTCGAATAATCACGTGACTGTAACTCTTGGTGCGGATGGGCTTGTCCAACTCATCGCCCAGCACCTCTTTCTCAACGAAATCCAATAGCTCGCCGAGGGACGCATAGCCTGACGGGACGGCGATCACGAACCGCCTCCACAAATTGTCGTTACATACGTCGCCCACGTCTCCAGCGCGGCCCGCTTCTCGTCGAGGTACTGGTATCGGTTGTAGACCGCAGCCACGCCCTTGATGACGCCGGATCGATGGTTCAGCACTGCTTCGATGACGTGCGGGTCGGTTTTGAGCCGGGCCATGCCGGAGGATCCGGTTCGACGCAGATCGTGAAAAGTCCAGCCCTCCAGGCTCCTGCCACCGTTGGCAGCCCTGATCTCGGCATCCAAGCGCGTCTTGGCGCGCGAGAAGCCGCGAATAGGCCCCTCCCCGGTCGTGGTCAGGAGGAAGTCCCCCTGGATCTTCGGTAGCGCCTTCAGGATCGCCTTAGCCGGCTCACTGAGCGGAACGATGCTCGATGACCCGTTCTTGGATCGGGCGGCCGGCAGATGCCATTCAGTGCCCCGCTCGTGCAGCTCGCCCTTTGTGATGCCGGCCACCTCGTCGCGCCGCTGCGCCGTGAGAATCAGCAGCTTCACGAAGGGCCCGAACGGCCACCCTACCCTATCGGCACCCAGCCATACCGCGCGCAGCTCGGCGTCGGTCAGCACGCGGTCGCGCGTGGTCTCCTGAGATGGCGCCTTCACGCCCGTGCAGGGCGAGGCTGTGATAATCGCGCGCTCGACACACCAGTTGAAGAACTTCCGGACGGTCGCCAGCGCCCGGTTCGCCATTACAGGCGCCCCACGATTCACGATGCCGTCGAGCAGGTCCAGCACGTCCCGTCGGCTGATGCTCTCCACTTTTCGGCGACCCCAGACCGGCACGACATCTTTGTGTAAGATCTGTGCGGCCGTCTCCGCGGTGCTCGGCTTGTTGTGCTTGCGGACGTGCCGCTCGAGGAAATCCTCGACCACGCTGGAGACGAGGTCATGATCCACCGGCCGAGCCCGGTTGATCCTAGCCGTCTCGATCTTCTCGGCACCGGGGTCCCGTCCGAGGGACAGGGTGCGCACTGCCTCCCGGGCTCGGTCGCGTGCAGCCGGCAGGTCGAGGGCTGGGTACGGGCCAAGCATCATCTTCCGCGGACGGCCGCCGAAGCGGTAGCGCACGCACCAGCCCTTCCGGCCGGTCGGATGCACGATCAGGTAGAGCGAAGGCATTCCCGCATCGGGGATCTCGCGGCGGACAAGTGGGTCCGGTTTCAGGCGTTCAACGGCTTGCACGGTCAGCACCTTCGCGGTCATCTGTCGTGAGCCCTGGGTATCAATTGGGTAACGCGATCGGCCCGTTATGGCCTGTTACCCAATGATATTAACAAGGGCTCGCAATGTCGCCAAGTGCCAGTGCTAATTGCGGTTTTTCCCGGCTTCAATTACCTGATCTGTTAGGGGCTGTTTGGCCCCGGCAGATGTTTGGTAATGAAGAGGTCGACAGTTCAATCCTGTCTCGCAGCACCAGTAATCTTCCAACGATTTCCATAGGTTGGGTTTAAGCGACCTGCCGGCGATGACCGCGCTCTTACAGGGCGGTCTCACAGGTTGTCGCTTCGTATTGCCGTACCATCGGAGAACCCGAAGCCGGGGGTCTGGGACCGACGTCAATGCACCCCGATCGACCCTGTTGAATGGTCGAAGGGCGAACCGTCGCTCGTCCCATCGCCGAGGCCTCTTGAGGACTCAGGAGCCACGGGGAGCACGGGTCCGACATGCCGCGCGGATGGTGTCCTGAAACGGATCTGGAACGCCGAACGCAGGCGTGACCCATCCACCACACGGATGAGAGTGGGGGTGGCCGTCATCTCCCCCATTGAACCTGAACCCGCTCCCATCGACGGTCCCTCGCCGCCCACGATCACCGCCCCCGCCCCGACCGTGGGGGATCGGTTCGAACGTTGAGCCTCAAACTGGACGGACACGCGGGCACCGAACACGATCGGTGAAGCTGCTGCGAGTCAGATTCAGACGCCTGGGAGCACGGCAACAGCGACGACGGGCTGACTGGCCAGTTTCGCCCGTTGCAGACGAGCGCCGTGTCCCACCTGCGGTGTTCTACCTACCCGAACCACCTGTCGATCGTGCGCCGTTGCGCGACGTCCGTTCCCTGCCCGGTGCCGAGGATGGGCCACCGCCCCGAACTCGGCGGTTTATCTTCGGACGACCTGAGAGCAACGTGAATTGTCCCTGGACCTGTATCACGAACCGCGGAGCCAACTACAGTTATTTCCAATAAAAACCCCGATCAGGGCAGCTACAAAAATCTTTTCGTATCTTGACGAACTAATTTGTGATAAAAAAATGGACTTACGTGCCTTAACATTTTTTCGAACTAGGTCATGTTGATATTTATCCGCGTGATAGAGTCGAACGATGAGATCTAAGAATCGGATTCAACGTCGAGAATCTATGATGTGATTGAAAAAAGGTGCCTTCATCCAAAGACGGCGCCGGACTTCATAGCAACGTCGTTGAGAGGGCCGTGCCGATTCGAACGCCGTTGCGGTTAGACTATCGAACCACCGCTTTTCTAACGGTCGGCCACCGGGCCCACGAAGAATTTACGCAGGCACCCAGCTGATTCAAAAGGGTTCCCCCCTTCGACAATCGACCCGGAAACGGCCTTGACCTATACAGCGCCACGAATACGCTACGGTCACGCTTTGGCCTTTCAATTATTAGGAGCCGGTGATGAAAGCCCTGGCAAAAAATATTTTGAAGAAAACACCAGGGTTATTGCGATTATTGCATACGGTGCAAAACGACAAGCCCTTCATCACACGACGGATCGAGGGGATTTTCTCGAAGAAGGATAAGGTTTTCTTTGTTCAAGTTGGTTCAAACGATGGATTGCATGGGGATCCACTCAATAAATTGGCCAGATATAACTCGAAGTACACAGGTATATTAATAGAACCAGTCAAGTATGCGTTTGAGCAATTAAAATCGAATTACGGCAATGAGGACAGATTTATATTTTGCAATAGAGCGGTTTCGGACGGTCCGAGTAGAAAATTTTATTACGTTTCCAGCGATGCCAAAAAAGAGATACCCAATCTCCCTGAATGGTGGAACCAGCTGGGGTCCTTCGACAGGAATCATATCGTTAAGCATCTGGATGGGAAGCTTGAGCCGTATATCATCGAAGATCAGGTGAGATGCTCAACGCTGAGCGAAATCTTAGTCGAGCATAAGGTGGATAAAATCGACTTCCTTCATGTTGATACCGAAGGGGCCGATCTTGCTGTCTTAAAAACGATGGATTTTTCAACCTCCTTACCGACAGGTGTTTTGTACGAGAAAAAACATTTATCGACTGAAGATGCCGCAGAGGCAAAACATATGCTGATTGAGCAAGATTATAAAATCTTTGATTATAAAGACGACGTATTGGGTATACAAAGGTCTGCCATCTGAGCGGCCGGATTCGGGCCGGGCTGATTGCGAGATCGGCCCGGACGGGAAAAGCTGGGATACAGCGCTGACGGAGCCCGAGCGCGACGCGGGCTGTGCGGATGCCGCACCGGATCGAGATACAGACTGCGCATGGCAAGAGCATCGCCGTCGCCTGCACGGAGGCGGATGTCTTCGAGCACAGCTCCGACCGCTGGCGCCGAGGAATGCGGCGATCAGGCCGGGAGGATGACGGATCTGGCGCGCAGGAACACGCGGCTTCGTCGTCTGGTGGCCGATCGTCCCGGTAAGCAGGGGCTGGCGGCGGTCGCCTCGGGATCCGGAGGGCAGCGCCGGCAAAACCTGCGGCCCCCGAGCGACGCCGGCCGGTGGCGGAGGATGGGGTGGGATGGCCGGGATACGGACGCGTCCGCCCCCGCCATGAGCGCCTGTTTGCGCAGGCCCGCGCGTCTCACAACACCGGCGCATGCGATCCCCGGGCCGCGGGGCGGCGGTAGGTGCATCGTCCTCGCTCCCGGCAGGTGACGGGCCGCCATCCCGAACGCCACGCCCGCCCCGCACGCATCTCCCCCCTCCTCTGTCTGAGGGGCGGGCGGGTATCGCGGCCACGCTCCAGCCGCGATGAAGAGGGAGCGGGCGGGGCGCCGGCCGGACGCTTGAACTCTTCCGCGCGGCCTGTTCTTATTGCTAACGGAACAATATGCGGAGGGCTCGCCCCGTAATAACCAATCGGCGTGGCCACTTGCCAGGACGGATGGCCTTGGGACAGGCTCGGGTCCGATCGGCCGCCGGGCAGAGACGGCCGCCTCCGGCGCGCACCGGTCCGGGATGGCGCCGAGGCATCGGCGGCTCCGGAGCGGGGCTCGATCCGCACCGGGCACCCAAGGCGAAGGGCTGAGGCGCATGACAGAGTCCGGCGATAAGCCAGACAAGATGGCTGAAGTCGCCGGGCTGGCGGCCGCGATCGCCGATCGCATCCTCGACCAGCACGCGGCCGGGACGTCGATCCCGCCCGAGCAGTTCCGCATGCTCGTCCGCGCGGCCCGCATGCTTCTGGACAATGAGGTGCCGTGGCCACCATCCGTCGAGCACGTCGTGATGGAGGTCGCCCAGCGCTTGCAGGCTGCTGAGGCGCCGTCGGCCGAGGCGCTTCCGGGACCGAAGGGGGACGATGTCGTCGTGCATCTGACACGGTCTCTGAGCGCCTTGAAGCGGTCGTGACCATCCGTGGAGAGGGGGCGGCCCGCGATCACGCCCGGCCGCGGCGGGGCTCCCTTCGTGGCGGCCTCACCGTCACGGCCGACCCCTGCGACGTGGGAACGCCGTGCGCCGGCCGGGATGCCGCGCGGAACGGCCGTGCGGCGATGGAGCAAAGCCGGCCGGTTCTTCGTTGCGGTGGGCGAGGCAGGCGGCATCGTGGCCCGCGCCGGTGCCGGTCCGGGCCGGTGCATCGATGCCGTCCGCCATTCGCAGGCGGCATGTCGGCGGGCGCCTCCGGGTTGAGCGCGTCCGTCAGGAGGGAGGCCGGTTGGCTCATTTGATCTCGATCGCCGCCGCGGCAGGCACGGCGGCCCTGCTCAGCTGCGGAGCGGCGCGGGCGGCCTCCGACATCACGATCGCGGCGATCGCCACGGGCCGGCTCTACGTGGTCGGCACCACCGATCAGCCGCACATGCCCGTGGTTCTGGATGGCCAGTTCCGCACCGAGTCGGACGACGGCGGCAAGTTCCAGTACGAGCTGGTCTACCATCCGGCACGCTGCATCGTCTCCGCGACGATCGCCGGCAAGGCCTACCCGGCGGTGGTCAGCAATTGCGGCGAGCAATGCACGCTGCCCGCGCCCGGCGGCGCCGGAAGCCCGCAGCAGGTCTCCGGCAAGCCCCCGCCGCCGGGCCCGATGCTGTCCGCCGCCGCGAGGCCCGGATCCGAGGGGCCAGCCACGGGCGATCCCGGACCAGTCCCGCCTCGGTCCCCCATCGCGCGTCCCCCGCTCCCGCCGCAGAGGCCGAGCTTCGGCCCCGGCAACTGAACCGGCCCGGTCACCCGCTGCACGGGGGAACGCGTCCGGGCTCGGGCGTCGATGCGAAGCCGCTAGAGACGTCCGCCAAAACGGCTCAGGCTGGCGAGGCGAGGGGCTTGCCCTTCTCCACCGTGTAGGTCCCAGCCACCCGCGTGGCCCCCGACCCGTTGCGCAGGCTGTGCGGGGCGACGGCCGGGATCTGGAAGCTGTCCCCGGCCCGCAAGGTGCGGTTCGGCTGGCCGTCGACGAGCAGTTCCGCCTCCCCTTCCAGGATCACCGAGGATTCGATGCCCGGATGCGTGTGTCGGGCGACCGTCGCCCCCGGCGCGATCTCGGCGGCGACCTGGACGACGACGTAGCGTCCGTCCGGGAGCTCCTCGGTGCTGAGGATCTTGCGCGTGACGCCGGAGGTCTGTCCCGCCGGCTGTGCCTGCGACTCGACGGCGACGGCCGCGAAGCCGGTCGCCACGGCGCAGAGCGCACAATTCACGAAGCCTCGTCTCGACAGCATCGCCGCGTCCTCCCGATCGTGGTCTTGTTCTTTCGAAGCGAATAATTTTCATCCGCGATCGCAAGGATGCGCCAGTTCAGAGCACCTTGCAAAGACCCCGCTCCCCGCGGGGCCGCCGCATGGAAAAAAAGCCCGTTCCGGCGGACCGGACGGGCTTGAGTGCGCCATTGGGGTTTGGGAAGTGCCGAATTACCCCGCGGGGCGCTGGACCGCATCGCCTGTTTGACGGAGGCCGCGGACCGAAGGGTTCTCGGCGGCGGTCGACGGATCAGGGGTCGCGGGCCGTCACGCCGAAGGGTCCGTTCGAGGACCGTCCCCGAGCCGACAGACGCGAGACCGCGCGTGGCCGACGGATCACGGACCCGCCGACCGGAGGGCGTTATCGGCTGCGCGCGTTCGGATCGCGGACGGCGCCCGCTGCGGCTGCGCTCAGCGCGGCACTGATCACGACGAGGAGACTTGTTGAGATCACGGCACAGGCTCCATTCGATCGAGCCAAACAGCACCAACACTGGTTAACAAGCCATTAAATCGTCCCGAAAGAGGATCGAATGGTGTAACCACTGAAACGACTTGTAGAGCTAAACCAGAACCGTGGCGAGCCGCATGCGCGTGTCGTCAACAGCCAAGCCCCGTGGCGGCGCCCGGCCGGGGACGGGACCGGCTCCGCGGCCGGGGATGCGCCCGCCGCGATAGGACACGGCACCGGGCTCCGGTTTCGAGGCGTCTTCGCTCTCCGAGCCTGAAATCCGCTGCGCCGTGCAGCCCCTGCAGCGCGGTGCGAAGGGATGGCCCGGCCGGTCCCTGCGGGGACGATCCGAAGCGGGGGCTCAGCCCAGCGTCTCGGTTCCGGTCCCCGGGGCGGCACGTGCGAGCCAGCGCTCGTCGAGGTCAGTGGCGTTTCGCGCGGCGATGGGCTGCGTGTCGTCACCCTCGGCGAAGACCACGATATCGTCGGGGCCGACGTCACGGGTGGCGTAGAAATCCCACCGGCGATGGATGACCCGCGGTCCCCCGAAGATCCGGAAGGCGTTCCAATAGCGGTCGTCGCGGAAGCCGACATAATGGACGCAGCGCGCCACCCGCCGCCGCCCGTCAGGACCGCCGCGCGATCAGCCGCGCCAGGCGCGGTCGCAGGGGCAGGAAGAGGCGGTAGGCCACCTCGGCGATCATCAGCGCGGGTCGGCGGCCGAAGACGCGCCGGTCGAGCAGCCGGCCGAGCCAGCGCCAGCCCGGCAGGGTCGTCCAGAGGCGGGCGAACGCCTCCGCGCCGGAGACCAGCCCCCCATCCGCGGTGCGCACGTGGAAGCGCCGCAGGGCCGTGTCGCGATCGAGGTCCGGTCCGAGCGTCGGCGCGGCCACGGTCCGGCCGACATCGACGAAGGCCAGCCGATCCGCGCCCGCGCACCCGCGATAATGGTCGATCTCTGCGCGGCAGAGCGGGCAATCGCCGTCGTAGAAGACCTGGAGCGTCTGCCCCGATGCGCCGTCGCTCATGCCTGCACCGAAGCTCCCAGCTCGATCATCGGCCCCTGTCCGCCTGCGGGGCCCGTCCTCAATTGGCGGCCGGGATCAGGATCAGTTTGCCCTTGAACGGGGCGTCGGCATTCCGCGTGCTGGTGCAGGCATATTCTTCCTGGCCCGCCTTCATCGTGTGCAGACGCAGGGTGCCTTGGCCGTTCTGCTTGACGGTGTAGCCCTTCTCGCTCGCCACGTGGACCAGATCGCCGTCCGCGTGCAGGACCAGGCCGTTCTCGAACTGACCGGGCGCGGTGAGCGTCACCGGCGCGTCGGCGCTGCTCACCACGTGAAGCGCGACGTTCGTATCCGCCGGGAGCTGTAGTTCGGCCGGATCGCAGACCGGCTTCCCGTCCTTCATGCTGATGGTCAGCTCCACCGGCGGCATCGCGTCGTTTGCCGGAGGCGGGAGGGGCTTGCCCTGCGCGAAGGCCGGCCCCGCGACGAGCAGCGCGACGAGGGCCGCCGAGCCCCGCGAGAAATTCAGCATCCGAGGCATCTCCTGGACGGGGGTCCGGCCGCAGCCGACCGCAGGATCAGGAAAGGCGACGCGCCCCGCCGTGTTCCTGGGCGCAACGCCGCACCGAGGCCGCGCCAGGCCCGGATGCGGTCCCCGGATCTCAGTCGAGGGCGTAGCCGAGCAGGCCCTCGGTCGCCTGACCCTCGCACCGCGCGTCGGTCGATACGAAGTGATCCCGGCCGCCGGCCAGGCAGCGGAAGATCGGATGGCTGCCCGGCCGAGGCGCGTCGTAGAGGTAGCCGGTCTGTCCCAGCGGGGTCCGGCCCTCGCAGCGCGCATCGCGACTGAGGAAATGATCCGCGCCGGCCATGCAGCTCATCAGCATGGCGGTGCCCGGTCTCGGGAGGAGGAACAGCGCACCGAGCGCGTGCTCGATCCGGTAATCCGGAGCGATGTAGCCCGTCGTGACCCAGTGGCCGCCCGGTCCGAGCGCCCGCTTCAGGGGGGCACGGTCGGAGGCCCGGGTCTCGGTCGCCGCGGCGATTCGCCAGGTGCCCGGATAGGGGTCGCCCCCCGAGAAGTAGACGGTGATGTTCGGCAGGAACGGGCCGATGCTGCCGAAGGCGTCCCGCTGGAAGCCCGGGCTGTGATTGAGATAGAAGCCCGTCACATCCGCGTTCAGGTAGCCGACCGGGCTCCATTTCGCCGGGCTGCCGCCCATCAGGGCTGTCATCGGCATCCTGTAGAGACCCATCTGGAAGGTCTCGCGATCCGGGTTGCGCGCCGGATCCTTGCAGGCGACCCGCTGGCAGTCGCGCCCCGGCAGGCCCGTGATCACGTAGACGTCGCCCGAGGACGGGTCGTAGGCGAAATCCGAATTCGGGTTGATGGTCGCGCCGTCGGTCGTGCCGTTGGGCACCCGCACCGGCGGGTCGAAATGCACCCCGTCTGCCGTATGGCGCACGTAGAGATCGCCGAACCCCGGCACCCCCTGCGGGCCGGTCAGATCGGTGGTGAACACGTACAGGCTTGAGCGGCCGTCGATGTTGATCGTGGCCGGTTGCCCGGTGCCGTAATTCCCCTGCGCGACCGCCGGGTTTATCGGGGCGATGACCGGCGTGGGGTAATCGACCCAGGTCACCGTGTCGTTGGAGAAGGCCAGGCCCGTCTGGTTGTTGTGGCCCGGCAAATTGTCCGATCCCGAGTAGTACATGGCGTACGCGTAGGACCGCCCGTCGACGGGATTGCGGAACGTGCCCTTGATCACGCTCGGATCGCAGACATACTGGCGGTTCCAGGACCCGGGCGTGGGCTGGAAGACGACCTGCGCCGGGGAGAACCCGGCCTGCGCGCTGTAGGCGCGGTGGAAGATGACGTCGGTCTTGCCCTGTCCGCACCACCAGATGTCGGTCGTCCCGCCTTCGGTGATGACGCTCGGGGCGTAGTTGTACCCGCTCGGGTTGGCCTCGTTGACGAACAGGGCCTGCGCCTCCGGCCCCTGCCAGCCGGCCTGCCCCGCCGTCGACAGGACCAGCGCTGCAACTGCGGCTGCGACGAGCGATGCGTGCGGCGATCTCCGTGTCACGACCGTCCCTGTCCTGCGTTCCGATCGCCCGACGCCTGCGCCGCGGCGCTCGGAACGGCCTCGAAGACCCGGTTATATCGTGCCGCGACCGCGTGCCCAGCATGTCCGGGCCTCCCGGGATCGGCGGTCGCGATGAGGGCTGCGGCGATCCGCAACGGCGCCCGAATCGGCCGCCGCGCCGGGTTGACGCGCGTGCCGAACGCTCCCACACTAGCGCGTACCGTTGCATCCAAGTGCCTGTGCAACCACAGGAAATACGAGACCCGCGCGCCGGCCCGGCGCCGATTCCGTGTTCGGGCGGAGCGATGGACGGGGTCCGTGACTGCGCCCCAGCACCGCACCGCGATCATCCGCTGAAGGGACCGTGCGGACGTGAATTCGACAGCCCTGTTCACGATGGTGAGCCTCGTTCTCGGTTGGGCCCTCCTGGCCGGCGCCGCCCTCGTGAGCGGCCGGCTGCCGACCTTGGCATTCCTGATCCTGACGCTGATCGCGCTCTACCTCTACGTGCCCTGGGTGCGTCTGCGCGCCAGCGGGATCGACGGATCGAGCCGGCCGGTCCGGTTCTGGACGAACGTCGCCATGCTGATCGTCAGTGTGGCCGCCTGCCTCGCCCTCGGGGTGATGCTCGCCCGGAGGACCGGATTGCTGTGATCGCCCTCGGGCCGCAGAGCGCGCCGGCCGCCGGCCTCAGTGTTTCGTCAGCGTCTCGACCACCGCATCCGGCCCGATCGTCTCCGAGAACCGGGCCAGCCGGCTGCGGCTCGGCTCGCTCAGGCCGCCGGCATGGGCGAAGGTAGTCAGCGCGATGCCGACCAGGAAGCGCGCCTCGTCCGCCGTCACGGCCCGCCCGCTCAACGTGCTGGCTGCGCCGCGCACCGCGCGAACGGCTTCCTGGAATGCCGGGTCGTCTTCGAGGTCCGACAATCGTGACATGCGCGTGGTCCCGGGTTCAGCGTGCGATCAGGGCGGCACGGTCGCGCTTCTCGGCCCGCCGCCGCGATGATCTTCCGTCCTGTCCGGAAGATGCGCCGGGGTGGGGGACAGATCTTCGATCCGGACATGCGTATCGAAACCGTCCGACCGACGCGCAGATTTGTCGAGGCTATCAGCCAGGGTGTCATCGATCAATTCGAAGATCTCGGTCTTGGCTGATCTATGTTGCAGACATGGGTTCGGGGCCGCGCGCTGATGGCCGAACCGCCGGTCCTGTCCCCCACCGGTGATCGGCCGTCATGCGTCTGCACGCGTCCGATGGCGATAAGATCGCCGCACAGGTTCCCATCCTCCCGGACATCCTCCTCCGGCCATCGCCGACTTGCGGTGCCGGATCGGCACGTGGATGCCGCCGCCGCTAGGTCTCGCGGGCGGGATGCCCGCAATCCTGTCCTGAGCGCGATCATTCGGTGTCGCAGGGGCCGTCCCGGGCGCGTAGGATCCCTCGACCCTCACGCAGCCCCCGTTCCCGCATGCCGTTGCAAGTGCTCGTCCACCGGATCACGGTTCTCGGCCTGCTCCTGGGGCCCTGGGCCGCCCAGGCCCGGGAGATGCCGGGGCCGGCGGCGCGCAGTTGGCTCTCCGATCTGGTCACGCGGATCGACGCCGCGGACCGCGCCGAGCGGCGGACGGGTTCCGGCCGGAGGGCCGGCACTGTGGTGGTCCATATGGAGATCGCGGCCGATGGTGCGGTGCAGCAGGCCGAGATCGAGCGCAGCTCGGGCTCGCCGGCGCTCGATCGGCGGGCGCTTCGCGCCGTTCAGGCCGTCGGCCTGCTGACAGCGCCGCCCGCCGGGTTGCTAAGTGGCTCCGGAATGGCCGATCTCAGCATCCCGGTGGACCTCGGCCGCTGACCGATAGGCCGAGGGCGTGGCCGCCGCCAAAAGCGATGTCATCAATATCGGCTATCGATCCAATCTGTTTGGATCATGTTGCTCCGCAGCGTAGATATCCCCTCGAAGCCGGGCCCGAGCCCGGACATCGAGAGGATCGCGTATCATGACCGTTCGTACCTTCATTCTGGCCGCCCTCGTCGCCATCCCGATGACCGGTGCCGCGCTGGCGGACGATACCGTCACCCTGACGCCGCCGCTCTACCGCGAGCAGGCCCGGGCTATCGCCACCGTGCGTCCGGCATCCGAACTCGCCACGACGCCGCGCCTCGTCCCGGCCTCCCCGGCGGCTCCGCGGATCGTAGCCGCCGCCGCGCCGACGCGGTGATGCCGGCGGTGTCCCGACCGTGTCGCGGGCATCCTGTCCGCGACACGAATACGGTGCGATGGCCGGACACCCGGCGGCTGCCGGCGCGCACCCACAGGTGAGGAACGGCGCGGTGCCGTCGTCCGGCCCCCTCCCCGCTCGCCGCGCATCGTTGGCATGCCCCACGGGGACGGCTCCCTCCCGGCGGCGGGTGTATCATGGCCCGAAATGGAGGGAGTCATGGCCTACAAGATCACGTTTCGAAAAGGAAAGCGGATCAGCGCGACGAAGCTCTGGCCCTGCGATCTGGAGGCCGCCATCGCCCACGCCAGAGCACAGCTTCCGCACCAGCAGGCACTGAGCGGCGTAACCTCCGTGAGCGTAACCTGCGAGCGGACCGGTGAAGTCGTCTTCACCCTGACCGAGCGGCAGCCCGAGACCGTCGATCTGTAGCCGGGTCTCCCCGGGGCCCGGCACCCGCGTCCGGAGCCTACTCCTGGAGATGGACCGTCCAGGGGTCTGTGAACACGTATTCTTCCAGGTTTCCGCCCGGGCCGCCGCGGTCGATGACCACGAAATCCTGCGGCGCCCCGAACGGCGTCAGCACGCCGTGCCACGTGCCCCGCGCGTAGCAGATGCCCTGGTGCGGCCGGGTGGTGACGAAGGCCTGCGGCGGACCGGGTCTCCCGCCCTCGTCCGGGCAGACCACGACCAGGAACGGCGCGGTGCTCAGCGGGACAAAGGCCTGCGCGCCGAGCGGATGGCGCTCGACCAGGCTCAGGCGCAGGGGCAGCGCGTAGGGCTCCGCCTCCACCAGGCCGATCACCGTGCGCGCGCCCTCGCCCACCACCTCGACCTCCGCCAGATCGTGGAAGCGGCGGGCCAGCCCGGCGTTCATCGGGCGCGGTGCGGCACCCGCCCCGTCGATCACCGTGCCGAACGGCGCGAAGGCTTCCGCCGTGAGAGGCCGGGCGAGGACCGATCGGGCCGCGGGGGGCGTCGCCGGCGCGCTCATCGGGCGAGCCCGCGCGGCGCGAGGGCCGGATGCCGGTTGACGTCCTTGTACAGGAGGTAGCGGAACCGGCCCGGACCGCCCGCGTAGCAGGCCTGTGGGCAGAAGGCGCGCAACCACATGAAGTCGCCCGCCTCGACCTCGACCCAGTCGCGGTTGAGCCGGTAGGCGGCCTTCCCTTCCAGCACGAACAGGCCGTGCTCCATCACGTGCGTCTCCTCGAACGGGATCGTCCCGCCGGGCTGCAGGGTGACGATGGTGACGTGCATGTCGTGGCGCAGATCATCGGGGGCGACGAAGCGGGTCGTGGCCCAGGCGCCGTCGGTGCCGACCATGCCGACCGGCGCGACCTCGGCCTCGTGCGTGACGAAGGCCTCCGGCACGTCGAGGCCCGGCGCGGGCTCGTAACGCTTGCGGATCCAGTGGAACCGCGCCGGCTCGGTGTCGCCGTTGCGCAGGCGCCAGGGCGCGCCCGGCGGCAGGTAGGCGAAGCTTCCGGGGCGCAGGGCATGGGCATGGCCGTGGAGCTCCAGGCTCGGACGGCCCGCGACGACGAACACCACGCCCTCGGCCTGGCCGTCGGGCTCGGGCGCCGCGCTGCCGCCGCCGGGGGCGACCTCCATCAGGTACTGGGCGAAGGTCTCGGAGAATCCCGACAGGGGGCGTGCCAGGATCCAGGCACGGGTTCCCTCCCAGCCGGGCAGGAAGCTCGTGACGATGTCGCTCATCACGCCCCTGGGGATCACCGCGTAGGCCTCCGTGAACACCGCCCGCCCGGTCATCAGGCTCGTCTGCGCCGGAAGGCCTCCGCAGGCGGGATGGTACAGCGGTGGGGTCATGGAAGCTCTCCGATGCTCCGTCCGTGGATCGGGACGGTCCCGCGCCGGGCTTCGCCGGCGGCCGGGCGCTGTCAGGCCGATTGGCGCCGCACGCCCGGCGCGTCAAGGATCGCCCCGCGGATCGCTGTCCCCTCCTCGCGCTGCCGGCTCCCGTTCCGGAGCGGCCCGCCCGAGCCCCCGATCTCGACCGCGATCGCGTCGATCGCCGCCCAGTGCCCGGTTGGACACCCGGCATTCCATTTGGCGCAAGTCGATACGGACTGGACACCTACCGTCCGGCTAAGTATTTCCCCTGCAGGAATGGGAGGTCGATGATGCGCGTTGCGGTCTTCTTATGATCTTAGTGTGTCCTGTCATCGGGTCTTGCTTCGGACCAACTGAAGATAGACATCGGGCCGCGCTCTGGCCGAGAGCCCCGATGTCCGACAAGACCGATTTTACGAACCGCATGGGCAAGGCGATGATATCTTTGGCCGCTATCGGGAACACCCGGGAATTGACCTTGAGCGATAGGGTCCGCACCTGCGGCGTGCTGCAAGGCTCGGCGTCTTCGGACCAGGAGTAGCCACCGGCCGCGGCCGGTGAGGACGTCCGGGCGCGATCCGGCGTCCTTCGGCCCGGCGTGGTGCTCCCGCGGAAAACCAGTGCGATTGATGAGGGCGGGGTGTTTCGAATGGAGAAGAGCGTGATGCGGTCTCTCGGTCTCGTCGTCGTGACCATCGCCCTGTCCGTGACCGGATCGATCCTGCGGGCCGAGGAGCCGGCCGCGCTGCCGCCGCAGACGCTGAGCGCGGCCAAGCTGGCGGGTCTTGCCGGTTTCGTGAACGTCTCCTGCGACACGCTTCGCACGGACGGCGAGCGCTTCAAGGGGGCGATCCGGGCGATGGGTGTCGATCCGGCAGAGCTCGACCGCGGTGCCCTGATGCTCCAGGCGCGGAGCTATCTCGTCGCGTACCAGAAGGACTTGCCGGGCAGTTGCACCCGTGCGGAGGCGCTGTTCGGCCAGTCCGGGCGGATTATTCCGGGGATCTTCGTCCCGCGCTGACGCGTCGCCCCACGCGGGGGATGCCGGTTCGGCGTGAGACGTCACGAGCGAAGCACCGACACGGCGCGGCGCTCCGCCCGTTCGCGACGAATCACGGGGGCCGGGACCGATCAGTCTCCTCCACTCCTCGGAGCCGTTTCCGGTCGCGCTGCTACAGGGAACGGCTCTGGCTCCGTGTGCGAACCTACTGTCTTGCGCCGAACCGGCATCCATGTCGGCGGACAGCACTCGCGCCGCATGGTCTACGCTGAGCTGTGCCGGCGCTGCCTCGATGCCGCCTTCGCTGGCGATGATCCGATCGCGGGGCGTCTTGTGAATGTCCCGGTCGAGGGCCACCGCGTCGGTCCTTCAATCTGCCTGGTTGGGAGTGGGTGAAGCGCGACTGTCTCGGGCCCACCGCGGATGCGCAGATGAGATAGCGTGTCGAGCCTGCCGGAACCTCTCGGCGCGTGCGATACACCATCGAGACACCGCCCAAAGGTGTTCGGCTTCGTCAGCCCGAGGACATCGACGATCCCCTGACGGACGTGCTGCGTGCCGGCGGCCGCCGCCCGCTCGCTCGCTCAGGCTGTCGCAATGGAGGCGGACGTCTTCCCGAGGGCGAGAGGCAGGATCTGCGGCTGTCGGACGGCCGCGTCCGGCTCGTGCGGTACGGCCACGGGCCGGAGCGAGCGATCCAGACCGGCATAGGTCCTGTGCCGGTCGCGTGGGTCCGAGGATTGGGTCCGGTTCACCGCGACACTCCAGCCGAAATGGGCGCGGCGCCCCCACAGCCTGGAAGCCCCGCTGCCGCTTCGCCACCTCAATTCCCACCGTGCTCCGAAGCCTTCGTCCTCGCTTCATCCCCGAGGCCTCTGGTCCAAGCCGATCCCCTCAATCGGCCCGGTCCAAAGCCAGCCGGTCAGGTCACCGGGGTGCGGATCGCGCATCGATTCCACGTGGGAGGTCTGCGCTGCGAGGTTGAACAGGACCTCCTGTCCTTCGACGGCGGCGGTATCACGCACGACGCGCAGACGATCGAGGTAACCGTCGAGGTTGAACAGCTCCGCCCCGTCGTTGGGCACGAACGCGTCGAAACAGGTGACTTGCGCGCCCGCATCGACGAGCCGGCGGGCGAGGTTCGATCCGACGAACCCGACCCCGCCGGTGATCAGCACGCGCCGTCCGATCCAATCCAGGGGCTGCGGCGGAGGCAAACTCGTCATAGGGGAGGTTCCGAGGGCCATGCAGCCGGGACGGACGCAAGGGCACCTAATATTGGTTTCGCCCCGATTTCGAACGGATATCGAGATCTCGATGCGCCATCCGCGAGGGGCGCTCTTACCCTGCCGCGGACGGGCAGGATAAGCGCGGCCACCCCGAGATCCGGCCGGCTCTGCGCGCCGGAGGACGGGCAGGATCGGGCCCGTCCGCGCTGGATCGCGGGCACCGCGCCCTCTTGACACGCCGGGCCTCCCGCAGCCTAGAAGGGCCGCCTCGCAGGCGCCATCCCTGACCGGAACGGCACGACTTTACACATGGGTCACCCCATGCTCGCGGGGGCCGGGCGAGCCGCCCGCGCCGAAATCCAGGCCGCGCCGCGGTCGCACAGAAGCGGAGCACGGATTTTGGACCGCCGGATCCGAGACGCATTCCCCCTGCCCGCCGAGCGGCCGGACTTCGCCCCCTTCTCATGGAAGCTGGACGGCGGTGGCCGGGACCTGATCCTCGATCTGATCACGTCGCGCGACGTGCGGGTGATGATAGAGGTCGGCGTGCTCTACGGCGGCTCAGCGCTCCAATGGCTGCGCCACAAGACCGATCTAACCCTGATCGGCATCGACCCCTGGGCGTTCGACGCGGACCAAGTTCGATACTGGTGGGGCAACCGCCACGCCTACGGCATCGACAATCTGGACGCCGGTGGCCTGTCCGACGACGCGTTTCTGAATCAGCTGTTGCGGCCCGAAGCTGCTTATTTCGCGACGATCAGCAATCTCTGGGACTTTCGAGATCGGTTCGTGCCCATCCGCGGCCGCTCACCGGAGATGCTGCACACGGTCGCGGCGCTCGGCGTGGTCCCGGACCTCGTCTACTTCGACAGCGACAAGGAACTGGTCGATCTCGATGTCTGCCGCGCGTCGTGGCCCTCGGCTATCATCAGCGGCGACGACTGGTGGTGGTCGCCGGAGGGGCAGCCGGACGCCTACCCGGTGCAGAAGGCCGTGCAGGACTTCGCCGCCAAGCATGGTTTGACTGTGATGAACCACGCCGCGACGTGGTATCTGGCCCCAGGCGCAGCCGCCGAGGTTTGACCGCCTGGTCTGATCCGGTGCCGAGCGAGCGTGCCGTGTCCACTGAGACGCCCATGGGCCGGGCTTCACTCTGCATCCGAACAGAGACTGCGCAACCGGGACGACGTCCGACGACCCGCTGGCATCCTTCCGGGCCGTCATCGCCGCGGCGCCGAAGCCGGTCGAGCCGCCCACGGATGCCGAGATCCAGGACTGGGTTCAGATCGATTTCGCGGCGCTCTGGCGCACGGTTGACGCGATGAACGCGATCGTACGGGCCGACTATCAATCCGAGGCCGAGGTCTACATCTTCATCGCGTTCATCAACTGCATCAACGATAAGAGCATCGGCGCCTTCAGAGCGGAAAGACCGGGCAATCCCTGCAGGGCACCCGCACATGCGCCTGAAAGCCCGGCCCCTCCACCACCTGCGGCGCGATGGCCCCGCATCGGACGCATAAGTCGGTGACGGGCGACGACCCCCAGGTGCTGCTCGTGCGCCTCTTCGGCTGCCGGATCGCGGCGGGCTGCTACCGGTTGACCGCCGAGCCCGGGAACGGGCTGGAGACCAGCGCGAACGCCGAACTTTACCGAGCGGGCGGTAGCCGCAGCGTCCGCGCTCCCCGGCGCTTGCGCGCCAGCGACAGGGCCGGCAGCCCGGCACGGCCCCCCAATCGAGGATGTCGAGGGGGCCATCGGACGCGGCATCGCGAAAGACATGGTCGATGATCAACGCGCGCACAGCGTCGGGTTCGAGGAGTCGGCCGCTGGGATCGCCGCGCCCGCGTCGCGTTCGGCCTCGGCCCTGGCGTCGGCCCGGCATACCAGGCCGCGGTGTGCGTCGATTGCGGGCGGCCGGTTCCACGCCGACGTCTCGGAGACCTGATGCACCCAGGCGAAGCTATCGCGCCACGGGGGCACCTGAACCAAGGTTCCGACGTTCTCGGGCGCCTCGAGGCCGAAGGTCGCGACCTCCGCCTCCACTTCGACGAGTGCGAGGAGATACGGCAGGTAGATCGACTCGAAGATCAATGCCCGGTTGAGGCCGACCAGATCGGGCACATACTCGTCGATCCCGTGGCCGACAGACTGAGCTCGGTCGTGCTATTCAGTGTGTGGAAATGGTCGAAAATGAGCGGATCGTCGCCGACGAACACGTGGCCGTTCCGAAGCGGGAGTGGATACGTGTCGATTTTCCAAGGCGCGAGATTGCCGCCGCGATGACGGGCCTCGACGAGACCCCTGAAGTTCTCCGGCTACACATCGAGGTAGCGCTGATCGGCTAAGCGCTCGTCCTCCATGTAAGGAGTAACACCATTCGAGGCACCGCTCGCGATACGAGTTGAAGCAGGCGCGCCCCTGGCGGTCGTTTCGCCACGTCAGCCATCCGACGTTGAAGCGCTCGTACTGCGCGTGGTGGGCGTTGCGTTCGGAGAAACGGTGGCCGCTGATCAGGATTTACCGCTCGCCGAGTTCCGAATACAGGAGCTCTGAGCTGCTGAAAAACAGAAGATCCACATCGAAATAAGTAATCAGCTCGATCTCAAGCTCGCTCGCCAGGATGAACAGCGGCAGGGTCAGCGTGAGCGTGAAATACTACTCGCCGCGGCCGCGTCGCGCCCGGACCGCGGCGAGCGCCGGATCAATCCGTTCCAGATCCGGGAGCTGGATCGGGACGAGATGCGGCAGGGCCGCCCTGGCGAGAGCGTCGTAGCAGGTGTCGTTCAGGCAGAAGGCGTGGAGCCGGAAGGACGGGCAATGACGAGCGAGCGGTACAGCGCCAGCGCGCGCGAGAGGTAGCGCGCATCGAAGTAGGTGCGGGAATGGCGGATGGTCCGGCCGGCCGGGCGCGCGTCATAGTCGGTTGCGATTATCCTTCTCCCCAGAGAGCCTCGTCCCACTCCCAATGCCTGGGAGCCCTTCCGCTGGCCGCGCCGGCGTAGCGGGACTTGATAGTGAGAGGCTCATCGAGGAAGGCGTATGGGGTGTCGACCGCGGCCCTCAGGCCTCGGACAACGGCCCGTCACGATATGGCGGCAGATTCCTGACCCAGGGTATCATGGAGATCAATCAGGTTCTCGATCGCCCGCGACCTGAGCATCGTCTGGCTCTCGCCAAAACGGACGTCGAACTGACCGTTCCCAGCGTGCCGAACCCGCAGCGCGGCTTGATCCGCCGATCCGGTCTCGCCTTCGAGACGGTCCTCGATCACGAGGCTCGACGGGCTGGCATCCGCCCAGAATGCGAGGACGTGGATGAGGCGTCCGATCGCGCCGCGGGCGGCTGTCCGCTCGCGGTCCAGGAACGGGCGGCCCGCCATCCGCCGTCTCCGGCGCAGCCTTTGCGCCGATAGCGGCCGTCCCTTGATGATGGTGTCGACGATTTCTGGGGTGCTGGCCGGGGTTCGATAGTCCGGAAGGGTTGGATCGTCGAAGGCAGGAACGAGGTCGCCGACATCGACGGCCAAGCCGCACAGAAACATCTGCGTGTAGCGCATCGCCCACAGGAACTGCTGCGGGGAGACCTTCGGCGGAGCCGCCAGGCAGGCCATGTAGGTGGCACGGTCCCGGGTGTAGTTCAGCACGTCCTCCTTCGGGAAGATGTCGACGCCCCGGAAGGCCTGGAGGGACGGCAGGCCGAGACGGACGCACTCGACTCCCATCGACGTCCAACTCGTCAGCACGAGATCGGCGAGCTGCGCCAGCGCGTAGGAAGAGACGTCGCTCTCCGGCAGGACGACGTGAATGCGCGGGCAGCCCGTTTCCATCACGGCATCGACCTGCGCACCGTATTCCGAGCGCACGCTGGAGCGATGATTGGCGGCGAGCCGGGGATGGAACCGGACCACGAGTTGATGATCCTCGCGCTCGGCGACGTAACGCGCGATCGTCCGCAGCCAGTCGATCTGGTCCGCGAAGGCCTCGGGCCGCTCGTCGAAATCCGTGGTGAACAGGCGCCGCTGCTGCTTGGTGTTGTTGAGTTCGTCGTCGCTGCTCGTGAACGCCACGAGCGTCCGCCGCGCCGGATCGACCCGTTCGGTCAACGCACTGATCTCGCGGGCTCCGGGCGAGAACACGATCGACGAGCGCCCGAGGATGCGCGTGATCGAATCGTCGGTCACGTCGCTCACTTCGCGGGCATCGAGGGGCAGGTCACGCCATTGCGGCCAGGTTGGGAGCCGGCGCTGCATGTCCAGCACCTGAGGCATCGCGTCGATGATCTGGATCCGCCGGAAGTCGTTGCCGTTGAGGCCGCTGTGGACCACGGGCACGACCCGGGCACCGCGTCGGCCCAGGACCGAGCCGTAGATGATCTCGGTGTAGTACTCGGCGTAGTAGACGAAGATCTGCGGCCGGTAGAGTGTGGCCACCCGCTTGGCCGCCACGTAGGAGCGCAGCCCGTCCTTGACCATGACCCGCACGCGGTCGAGCACGTCCGGATCGGCGCTCGCGAAGATGTCGCGCTTCCAGATCGCCGAGAGGTTTCCGGCAGCCAGCAGGCCGATCTGGATGCCGTCGATCGCGAAGCGGCGCGGATCGTCGACGACGGTCTCCTGCAGGCGAGCGACCTCGGCCTCGTCGCCCGCCGTGAGGAGCGCGCCGTCGGTGGTCACCGGGATCCCGTAGCGGTTCGGGTATTCCTCGGCCCGCGCCCGGCAGTCGGGGCAGAACGCCCGGGTCGGCCGCGGCTCGGTCGGGGCGAGCCCGTCCATGATGGTGCAGCTCTGCCGTTCGGCCGAGCAGGTCACCAGGGTGACCGCGTGCCCGGCTTCGGCGAGCACCTTGCCGACGATGAGCGGCGCGGCGATCATCGACGGGAAGAAGGCGTTGGGCGCGAAGGCGACAATCCTGCGCGGGGCCGCATGGCCCTGCAGGAGATCCCGGAGCTTGAGATCCCGGAGCCACATGGGGAGCGAATTCCTCAAAACTGGCGGACGAGGACCGGATCCCTGACCGCGAACCGCCCGTCGAGGTAGGCGTCCACGATGCGGTCGCCGTGGGTCTCGTAGATCAGGTGCAGATGCGCCGGCTGCCAGTCGACGGAGCGCCAGATACGTCCGGTCGTACCTTGACGGCGCGCCGGGCTGTCGGCTCCGCGCCCGGCCAGGTCGAGAAGCTCGGGCAGGTCGTCGCACAGCGACTGGACGGCCCGGCAAGCGAGGTCGTGCAGCCCGTCTCCGCGGACCAGGGTCGCCTGGGTCTGATGGATCACGTCGCCGCCGTCGATGTCCTGCGTGAGCTGGTGGACGGTCATGCCGGTCATCTGCGGTTCGAGCATGTAGCTCGGCCAGAAATGGGTCGTAACGCCCCGATACCAGGGCGACAATCCGCCGTGGATGTTCCACTTCCGCGCGCAGGCGATCCGGCCGAGGGTCTCAGGCGTCAGCTTGTGCACGCCGTAGGACAGGATGAGGTCCGGGCGCAGGCTGTTGATGAAGTCCGCGGTCGCGGGCGCGTTCAGGGTGTCGATCGAGACGTCGAGCCGGGGGACGTCCGGGAGGGAGGCGCCAAAATGCCGGCTCTCGGACGCGTGCCTGCGGGCGAAATGCAGGTCGAAGAGCGCGCGGGTCTCCGGCGCGAGCCGCTCCGGGGCCGACGGGACGAAAGCTTCGCGGGTCTCGATCACAAGCCCTGCTAGATGGCCGCTCGCGGCGACCGACTGGGCGAGCTGGGCGTGGCGCGGGTGATCGCCGGTGAGGAAGACGACGTTCATGTCCGGGCATCCTTCAGCAGCCCGCCGGCCTTCAGCTTGTTCACGGCGGGCAGCAATTCGGTGACGCTGCACCTGCACTTTCCGGCGATGTCAATGAGATCGTACGTCCCGTCGCTGTAGTTCAGGATCGTAAGCACCCGCTCCAAGATGGTGCGGCCGTCGAAGATCGCGTCGCTCGAATGCTGCCAGGTCGCGGCCGAGTTCAAGGTCGGGTACAGGTCGCGCCGCCCGAGCTGGGGCTCGCCGAACGGGGCCTGATTGATGTAGGGGCCGGCGGCGTCCAGCTCCTTCAGGAAGCGCTCGATGAGGCCCGCGCTTTCCACCAGGGTCTCGATCCGCATGAACGCCTTGGTGTCGAGGGCGTTGTGGTATCCCGCATATTCCCCGTAGATCGTTCGGGCGAACTGGCCGACCGGAAGATTAAAGCCCGGCGAGCAGAATTGCCGCTCGTCCGAGCCGCTGGTCGGCGTGAACGGTCGTATTTCCAGGGTCTCGGGCTCCCGGTCCGCCCAGGAGCGGGCGAGCCGGTCGATGCGGGTGTCGCCCCGGCGGGTCGCCTTGAAGCTGAGCCGCCTCGACGGCCCTCCAAGGCAGGTGAGGACCAGACCGGCTTCGATTGTCGTGCGCAGCCGCTCCCCGTCAAGCCAGAGATAGCACAGGCTGCCGATGGTCTCGGGATTCAGGAGGAAGCGGTAGGTGAAGGTGCGGTGCTCCCACTTGGAAAGCGCCCGGTAGAGGGCCAGCAGGACGAGGGGGCCGCTCAGCTCGTTGTTGGCGAGCGAGGGATGGCACAGGTAGGAACTGATCAGCACCTCCCGGTCGGTGCTTCCCGTCAGCACGGCCTGGGCGAGGGGGATCTGCCCGTCCTTGAACTCCGCATCGATCGCGACGCGGTAATCGCCCTGCTTCAGGTTCTGCCGGACGTTGTGCGCGAGGCAGAAACCCCAGGTCCGGTTGTAGTAGCTGGTGACGTAGGGGACCGTGTCGGGCAGATGCGGCAGGCTGTGCAGATGGCTCTGCAGCCGGTCGAGCGGAACGGTGCCGTGGAAGCCTTCCGAATAGTTGAGGATGTGGAGGTTGCTGACGTCGGTATCGCAAACCACCATGCCGTCGGGGTCGGTCAGCGTCGCCCGCCGACAATGCCATTCGGGCGGCGTCGTCCAGTCGAAGACGGTTTGGCCGGTCGGCACCCCGAAGTAATCGAGCGGCATATGCTCGCCCAGCACACGGTAGCTCGCTTCGAGGCCGGGGCCGGAGATGCTGCGCAGGATGGGAAACAAGCGATCGAAGGTATCATCGAGCAGCGTGTGAAGGTCGTCCTGCGCCATCGTGAGTCCCATTGCGCCGATTGAGGAGCCAGTGCGGACATCGCGCGGCGGATGGCCGCTCTGAGGCTGCGGCGCGCCCGGCGGCAGGATCCGTCAGCCGGCGCCAGGCCGACGAGATCGCCCCGGTCGGGACTGATCGAACAGCGTCCCGTCACCCGGGGACCTGCTCCGAAGCGATCAGCCTCAGCCAACCGGCCTGTGCCCTGCATCGGGAAGCGCAGTAGCGCAAGCTGGACAGGTCGTCCAGCCGCATGGCCGTGGTCGATCCGCGACGTCATCCTTGACATCGGCGCGCCACCGACCGTAGCTCGCGGTTCCGGGACAGCCGCAGACCTCCAGCGGCGCAGCGCGGCTTCTGAGGTGCGCGACCTGGTTCCCGGTCGGATGCGGAACGCGTCCGCGGCATCTCGCTGAATCGGCCGACCCGCGGCGCGATCCCACGGTGTGATCCTTGGAGCTCGGTTGAGGCGAACGGCTGATCGATGACTGTGCTGAAGGACGCTAATATTCTCGTCACCGGGGGCACCGGCTCGTTCGGCAATGCCTTCGTCGCGCAGATGCTGCTCCAGCACGGACCGCGCCGGATCGTCATCTTCTCGCGCGACGAGATGAAGCAGTGGGAGATGGCCCGGCGCTTCGACGGCGAGGGCCGGGTGCGCTTCTTCGTGGGCGACGTGCGGGACCGCGCCCGCCTCGCCCGCGCGATGGACGGGATCCACTACGTCATCCACGCCGCTGCCCTGAAGATCGTCCCCACGGCCGAGTACAATCCGTTCGAGGCGGTCAAGACCAACATCGACGGGGCGATGAACGTCATCGACGCCGCCCTCGACAAGGGCGTGAAGCGCGTGGTGGCGCTCTCGACCGACAAGGCGAGCAGCCCGGTCAATCTCTACGGCGCGACGAAGCTCGTCTCCGACAAGCTGTTCATCGCCGGCAATTCCTACGCGGGCGGGCACGATACGCGCTTCGCGGTGGTGCGCTACGGCAACGTGATGGGCTCGCGCGGATCGGTGATCCCGCACTTCCTGTCGCTGGGCGCTGCCGGCCGGCTGCCGATCACCGATCCCGGGATGACGCGTTTCATGGTCACGCTGGAGCAGGGTGTGGCCCTGGCGTGCCACGCGCTCCTCGATACCGAGGGCGGCGAAATCTACGTGCGCAAGATCCCCTCGATGCGGCTCGCCGACATCGCCCGCGCGGTCTGCCCCGAGGCGGAGATCGACGTCGTCGGGATCCGCCCCGGGGAGAAGATGCACGAGCAGATGATCAGCGCCGAGGACGCGGCCCACACCTACGCGTACGACGGCTACTACAAGATCCTGCCGGCGATCGCCCCCTGGGGCCATGCGAGCCGTATCAAGAACGGCCTGAAGGTGCCCGATGGGTTCAGTTACGCCTCCGACACCAACGACGAATGGATGAGCGTCGAGGAGTTGCAGGCTTGGATCGAGGCCAATCGGGCCGCCCTGACCTCGGGACCGCGGATCGCGGCATGATCCCTTACGGACGCCAGCACGTCACCGACGACGACGTGGCGGCAGTGACCGCCGTGCTGCGTTCGGACTGGCTCACCCAGGGGCCGGCCATCGAGCGGTTCGAGGCCGATCTCTGCCGCCAGGCCGGGGCCGGCCACGCGGTAGCCGTGAACAGCGCGACCTCCGCGCTGCACGTCGCCTGCGCGGCCCTCGGCCTCGGACCGGGCGACCGGCTCTGGACCTCGCCCAACACCTTCCTGGCCTCGGCGTATGCCGGGCTGTATTGCGGCGCCGCGGTCGACTTCGTCGATATCGAGCCCGCGACCGGCAACATGAGCGCGACCGCCCTGGCCGATGCGCTGGCTGCCGCCGAGCTGGCGGGGCGCCTGCCGAAGGTGGTGGTGCCGGTGCACTTCGCCGGCCGCTCCTGCGACATGGAGCCTATCCACGCGCTGGCCCGGCGATACGGGTTCGCGGTGGTCGAGGACGCGGCCCACGCGATCGGCGGCCGCTACCGGGGCGATCCCGTGGGAAGCGGGCGCTACGCGGACGTGACCGTGTTCAGCTTCCATCCGGTCAAGGTCATCACCACCACCGAGGGCGGCGCCGCGCTGACCGGGGATGCCAAGCTGGCCGCCCGGATGCGCCGCCTGCGTTCGCACGGCACTACCCGCGACCCGGCTGAGATGGACGGCCCGCCGGACGGTCCCTGGACCTATCAGGCCCTGGAACTCGGCTGGAACTACCGGATGACCGATCTCCAGGCGGCTTTGGGTTCGAGCCAGCTCCAGCGCCTGGAGGGCTACGTCGCCCGCCGAGCGGCACTCGCGGCGCGCTACACCCGCCGGCTCGCCGGCACGGGTCTCACCCTTCCGCCTGTCGATCCCGAGATCGACTCCGCGTGGCATCTCTACGTGATCGGCTGGGACGCGGAGCGCGCCGGGATCGGCCGGCGCGCGGCGTTCGAGCACCTGCGCGCCGCGGGCATCGGCGTTCAGGTGCATTACGCGCCGGTTCACCTGCAGCCGCTGTTCCGGGCGCAGGGCTTCCGGCCGGGGCAGTTCCCCAACGCAGAGGCGTACTACGCCCGGGCCATCACTCTGCCGCTGCACGCGACGCTGACCGAGGAGGAGCAGGACCGGGTGATCGAGTCCCTGCCGCTCTCGCCGGAGCAGCGCCGGAGCGTGGCCGCGTGAGGGTCGCGGTGGTCCCGGCGCGCGGCGGCAGCAAGCGCATCCCGGGCAAGAACATCCGGTCCTTCGCCGGCCGGCCGATCATCGCCTACCCGATCGCTGCGGCCCGCGAGACCGGGCTGTTCGACCGTGTGATCGTCTCGACGGACAGCCCCGAAATCGCCGCGGTCGCCCGCGAATACGGCGCCGAGACGCCGTTCCTGCGTCCGGCCGCTCTGGCGGACGACCATTCGGGCACGAACGCGGTTGTCGCCCACGCGCTGGCGTGGCTCACCGAGGCGGGAGAGGCCGTCGAGCTCGCTTGCTGCCTCTACGCCACCGCGCCGCTGATCCGGCCCGACGATCTGCGGCGGGGTTTCGCGATGATGGCCGACCCGGCGGTCGCCTTTGCGTTCTCGGCGACCGACTACGCCTTCCCGATCCAGCGGGCGCTTCAAATCGACGCCGCGGGCGCGGTCGGGATGTTCCAGCCGGAGGCGCTGATGACGCGCTCGCAGGACCTTGAGCCCGCCTATCACGACGCGGGGCAGTTCTACTGGGGCCGGGCTTCGGCCTTCGCAGACGGGACGCCCCTGTTCGGCCCTCGCTCTCGCCTCGTGCTGCTGCCGCGCCACCGGGTCGTCGACATCGACACGCCGGAGGATTGGGCGGAGGCGGAGATCCGGCATGCTGTGCTGGCCGGCGGCCGCACCTCCGGCTGACGCGGCTGAAGAATGCGCATCGTCTTTCGGACAGATTCGTCATGGTCGATCGGCGCCGGCCACCTGATGCGGTGCTTGTGCCTAGCCGATCGCCTGGTCGCCAGGGGGCACGAGGCACTGTTCCTGACCCGGCCGGCGGAGGGCGACCTGATCGCCGAGATCGAGGCGCGCGGCTTCTCCGCGATCCGCCTGCCCGGCGCGGCGAGCGAGGTCGAAGACGCGGACCGGTGCCTGGCCCTGACGGCCGGCGGGCGCGTCGATTGGGTCGTAGTCGATCATTACGACCTGGGCGCCGCCTGGGAGGCGCGGATGCGCACCGGCGCGCGCGCGCTCCTGGCGATCGACGATCTCGGACGCGCGCACGCCACCGACCTGATCCTCGATCAGAACCTGGCGAATCCGCTCCACGAGGGCTATCGCGGTTTCGCGGGCCGCGCGCTCCTCGGGCCGGGCTACGCTCTGATCCGTCCCGGGTTCGGCACTCTGCGGGCCGCCTCCCTCGGGCGCCGGACGGGCCGCATCGGACGGATCCTCGTGTCGATGGGCGGCACCGACCCGGTTGACTACACGCCGACGGCGCTGCGCGGCCTGCAGGCTCTGGACCGGTCCGACCTCATGGTCGACGTGGTGATCGGCCGGAACACCAGGAACCGGGAGACGGTGGAGGCGCTCTGCCGGACCCTGCCCGGCGCCACGCTCCACGTCCAACGGGCCGATATGGAGACGCTGATTGCGGCGGCCGATCTCGCCATCGGCGCCGGAGGCACCAGCGTGTGGGAACGCTGCGTGCTGGGCTGTCCCGCCCTCATCGTCAGCCTCGCGCCGAACCAAGTCGCGCTCGCGCAGGGCGTTGCGGATGCGGGCGCCGCGCTCGACCTCGGCTGGCACGCGGAAGCTGGGGGCGATCGGATAGCTGAAACTCTCCGGCGCCTGTCGCCGGATACAGTGATGCGCATGAGTGACCGTGCCGCCGACATTTGCAACGGCAGCGGCGCCGACCATGTGACGGACGCGATGGGATGGTCTTGAGATCCTTGGGCGCCGGCGCAGTGTTCCACGCCATGACTGAAGGCAAAGCGATGCGGATCTCGGTCCTTTGCTCCGATCCTGCCCATCCGGTGTTCCCGCACGTTGCGGCCTGGGTGGAGCGAACGCGCGCGCGGCATGCGTGCGAGTTCGTGACCCGCGCGGCTGACCTAAGCGGCGGGACCCTGCTGTTCCTGGTTTCGACGCACGAGGTGGTGAAGGCCGATCGTCTGGCCGCCTACGAGCACGCCCTGGTCCTGCATGCCAGCGACCTGCCCGAAGGGCGCGGCTGGTCCCCGCATATCTGGAGCATCGTGGAAGGGCGCCGCACGATCGTCGTCTCGCTCCTCGAGGCCGTGGAGCCCGTCGATACCGGAGCGGTGTGGGCCAAGCGGAGCTTCACCCTGGGCGGCCACGAACTGCACGACGAGATCAACGCGGCGCTGTTCGCCGTGGAGCTGGAGCTGCTCGATTTCGCGGTCGCCCGGTGTGGCACCGTCGTTCCGGTGCCGCAACCGGAGACGGGGGCGAGCTACCGTCGCAGGCGCACCCCGGAGGACAGCCGGATCGACATCGACCAGCCCCTGCGGTCGCAGTTCCCGATCCTCCAGGTCGCCGATCCGGAGCGCTTCCCGGCCTTCTTCGAGAAGGACGGATTCGTCTACGAGATCATCCTGCGCAAGCGCCCGGCCGAGACGGAGACAGGACGATGACATCCCCCGCGATCACGATCGACGGCCGTCCAATCGGGCTCGACCATCCCCCTTACGTCATCTGCGAACTGTCGGCCAACCACAACGGCAGCCTGGAGCGTGCCCTCGCGCTGCTCGACGTTGCCGCCGCAACCGGCGCGGACGCGATCAAGATCCAGACCTATACGCCAGACACCCTGACCATCGACCACGACGGCCCCGATTTCCGCATCCGCGGTGGCCTGTGGGACGGACAGACGCTCTACGAACTCTACCAGACCGCGTTCACGCCCTACGAATGGCACGCCGCGCTGGTAGAGCGCGCCCGCCAGCGCGGCGTCACCCTGTTCTCGACCCCCTTTGACGAGACCGCCGTCGCCCTGCTGTCGGGGCTCGGCATGCCGGCCTACAAGATCGCCTCCTTCGAGGCGGTCGACCTGCCCCTGATCGCCCGCGTGGCCGCCGAGGGCAAGCCGATGATCATCTCCACCGGCATGGCCGACCGTGCTGAGATTGGCGAGGCGGTGGAGGCCGCCCGGGCGGGCGGCGCCGAGGATCTCGTGCTGCTCCACTGCGTGTCCTGCTATCCGGCCCGCTACGAGCAGGCTAACCTGCGCACGATCCCCGACCTCGCGGCGTCCTACGGGGTGATCGCGGGGCTCTCGGATCACACGCCGGGCACCGCTTGCGCGGTGGCCGCGGTGGCGCTCGGCGCCTGTGTAATCGAGAAGCACTTCACCCTCGACCGCAGCGCGGGCGGGCCGGATGCCACCTTCAGCCTCGAACCCGACGAGTTCACCCGCCTCGTCAGCGAGTGCCGCGACGCCTGGCTCTCGCTCGGCGGGCTCGGCTACGCTCGCTCGGAGGCCGAGCGGGCGAGCCAGGTCTTCCGGCGCTCGCTCTACGTGGTGCGCGACATGGCGCCGGGCGCGCCCTTCACGGCCGAGACGCTACGCTCGATCCGCCCGGGCTACGGCCTGTCGCCGAAATACCTGCTGGCCATTCTCGGCCGGCGCGCAACCCGCGCGCTCGCGCGCGGGCATGCCCTCTCCTGGGAGGACGTGTCGGGCGGCAGCCCGGACGCGTGAGGCCGCCTCAGCCCCTGAATAGCGCGTAGGTCTTCGGCCGGCGCTTCATGGCGGCAGCCAGCGTCGGCGTGACGGGGCTGGGCATCGGGACGGGTGTCGAGGCGCCGCCGAACAGGGTCGTCGCGTAGGACAGCTGCAGGACGAGCCGTTCCCGGCCCGTCGGTGGGAGACCCTTATGGAAGCCGATCGTGTCCGCGACGAAGATCGTTCCGGCCGGCCCGCCGATCGAGCGCAGCGAGTCCGCGCCGTAGGCATCGACGATATCGGCGTCCGGGATGCGGGTGTAGCCGCGACGGAGGAGGCTGCCGACCTTGTCGTTGCGCAAGCGGTGGCTGCGTTCGACATAGACATGCGGACCGGCGGATTCGTCAACGTCGGTGAGATAGATGAACAGTTTGAGCCAGCGCGGCTTATCCATGTCGAAGTGGAAGAGCTGCGCCGCCTCGGAGGCGTTCCCCTCCTCGAAGACGGCGCTCCACCACATCGTCAGCAGATCCACGATCGGCGTCACGCCCAGGTAGCGCCCGGCCAGCGAGAGAAGAAATTCGTCTCCGAGGACGTCCTGGATGTCGGGCGAGCGCAGGCAGTCGCGGGCGGGGAAGGAGTAGATCCGTGCCCGGGGGGTGGCGGCGTCGAACAGCCCGCGTCCCTCCACATCGCCGCCCTTAAAGTTCGCCTCGTTCGTCCGGGCGAAATCCGTGAGCCGGTCGATCATCGGTTGCGGAAGCTTCATCGGCAGCATGGCGAAGCCGGTCTCGCGAACCTCCTTGGCGATGGACGGGGCGAGATCGGACGGGACATCGCCGAAGATCCCGGACTTCATCGAGCCCTGCACGTAAGGGCGGTGCGCCGACAGAAGCGTCGAGATCAGACGCGTCGACCGTCCCTGCGTCTGGCCGTGCAGAATGATCATGGACTGGTAGGCTTCGGGCGGATTGGGTTCGCCGCGCATGTGAGCGAGCATGCCAGCAGCGACGGCACGGATGTGCGGATAGAGTTCGTTGGCGCTTTGGGACCAACTCGTACGTTCGCTCATGACGTGTCCTGACATGATTGCCCCGGCGGGCTTCGATAAAGGCGGCGTTATACAAAGCCGGACTTTGGGGCAAAACGGTGGGCCATCGCGACAGACCCGCTTCTGATCACCCGGTTCGGCGCGGCCTCGCCGTCCGTGGCACAGGCCCTCTGAACGGGGTAGATTCGCGGAACGACGGCGCTCGGACCGTCGCGAACGGACATATGTCCGGCCCCACCGCACGGCGCCGACCGGCGCGATCCGGCCGCGGTCATGTACCGAAAGCCGAAATTCGATTTCCAGGCCGATGCACGGGATCCAAAATCGTCCGGCGCTCTATATAAGGTTTGCAAGACTCCGCTCGGTCTCCGAGCTTCACGGATACCGGAAGCTGATATGCGTTTGATCGACCATCTAATCATGAGCATCTCGGCCAAGATGTGGGCCAAGATGGAGTGGACACGCTGGTATACTCTTCTGCGGGTTGACTATTTTCGCGAACTGGTCGTCGCCTGGAGAAAGCGGTACTTCATCGAGCGGCAAAACGCTTTGCGGGTCTGGGATGGCGACAATCGGCGGATGACCATCATGAAATCCGGGCTATCGACGATCGAACACAACCTCGAAGGTTTGCACGATATCAGAGGGATACGCGGGCTTCGCATCATCAGACCGCTGTCCGTTATCGAGACCTATCGGCCCTTATCCATCATGCCGGCTGCGAGCCGGGGATACGATCAGGATTACATCAGTACGGCCATGGTTCTGGACATTGGGCCACGCACGGAGGGCGAACTCTTCTCGTTGATGGCATACGGCTTCCGGATGCCGAATATTCGCGGTCTAGATCTTATCTCCTACAGCCCCATGATCGATCTCGGCGATATGCATGCGATGCCCTACCAAGACGATACATTCGATATCGTGATCGCGAGCTGTGTCTTGGTGTATTCCACGGATCCGAAGAAGGCGTGCGACGAAATGGTCCGCGTCACCAAGTCTGGCGGTTTGATCTGCATTTCTCAGGATACGATACCTGAGACGGGCATCGCGGCGGTCGGGGCGCTTGGAAAGCAGCTCAGTAAGATCGACGATTACTTAGAGCTCTTCACTCCGCATGTCGATCGGATATTTTTCAGCCATGAGCTCCCGGACAGGTTGAAGCCGATCAATCTGGACGCCGGCGAGGGATCAAATTATACGACGGGCTTGATTTTCAGTATCAAAAAAGCTGGTTGATACTGATGCCCTCGACGAGGCGGCGTCTGTGTCGGGTTCAGTGTTATGGCGAACTGTCGACGCGACGTAGTGGCCGTCTGCTTACCAGTGGACCATTAGGCCGCATGGCGGTGTTGCTCAGTCTGATCGGCGGCCAGCACCATTCAGGTCTGCTGAGCATGCCTCTGGCCGTTTGAGCGACTCGGCCCGCGCAGAGCCAGTCCGCGCGCGATGCCGGGCTTGAACGCGTGCATCTGTACCGACGTCCGAACCCTCTGCCGGCCTGTGGACTGGAGAGGCGCGGCGAAAATTCGGACGGTTGGTTGCCAGTTGCGATCAGTTAATTGAGGGCCGCGTGTGTGAATTTATCGTACATGTTCAAAACCGCCTCAGGCGTAGCGTCCCTCAACAGATTGTCCATCGTGGTCTGTAACATTAAATTTGTTTCAAAGTGTTTGTAGCACTAGCATGCATCATCCTATAGCGTATTCAGAATTTCAGTATATTCAGAAAAATATAAGTGGTAGATCGATATTTCGCCCTGAATTTATGAGGGTGTCCATCTGCCGTTTTCGACAAAACAATCAAAATATTCGACAAATGGCGCACCCTCCGTCTCCCAGGTCTTGATTTCCACGTAGGAGATTCCTGTTTTCTCGATTTCATTGCGGAGGCATAACAGGCTTGAATTTGCGCCCTAGGTCAAGAAACGGTCGTTACAATCGATCAAGGTATTATTTTTCGGTTGCTAATAAGATCGACACAAAACGAAATATTTTGATCGTGTAGCGTAAGTATTTGGCGTCGTTCGCGCGGGTCAGTGTCTTCACGTCCGCCCCTATGTATCCACCGAGCGAGCGCTAAACCCCGGCCTCATCGAAGCCGACCTCCTCGTCTACGTAGAGATCGCATCCCGGATCGTAGGCGCCGAAAACGTACTCTCATGCGGCGGATTTTCGTCCCTTCATGTTTTGGAACGCGACGCGGAAGGCCGGGGCGCCGAGATACGACGACAGCTGCTCCAAGGATCCCTCGATTTCGCGGCAGCTTCCTGAAGCGAAATGACGCGAATGGGATGAAGATGCTGATCCCAGGTGTAGCGTTGGAAACGGCAGGCGAGCAGTTCCGCGCTGGGATCACGCATGAATTTCGGATTGAGCCCAAAAAAACTGCTATCGGGCCCTGAAATAATTGACGTAATCATCGACGATGATCAGGAATGCCTTTTTGATGGCTTTCAGGACGTTGCTGAGGCGCTTGTAGGCGGCCATGCCGCGCGGATCACGGATCATGAAGTAGTCGTGGAAGATCAGGTCGTTGAGCAGCACCGCCGTAGGAGGCGCGCAGAACTGCTCGTACGTCACCTTGACGCCGATCTTTCGAGAAGGGCCCTCGAAATAATCGATCGTCAGTCCTTGGAAGACCGCCGGATCCTCCAGATTGAAGACGCGGATCTGGTGCTCGGTTTGCGGGTCGCCGGGGCGGCCGTCTTCGAGGCTGTCTGTGATAATGGCGCGCCGGTCGGCCCCGGCGGATTCAAGCTCGGTCGGCGCGGCGGTCGGGCTGCGAGACCTGTCCTCGCCTCACGCAGCCGAGGGCGGCGGGGACAGCGAAGCGCACCGTAGACGACAGTCCGGCCTGCTCGGGCGACGGCGACACCCGGGTCGCCATCCGAGCGTGCTGGAAATAATCGGCTTCGAAGGTCGGCCGGCCATGCGCGATCGGGCTGGGCCACGAGTCGCCGGTACAGATCGACAGACGGCATAACGACTTAGCCACCTGCTTACAGGCCGTTACGGCGCGATCGGAACGGAGGGGCCATGTTTGCCTGGCGCGCGATGCCCGAGCGGCGCGCGTTCGCCCCGCGGATCTCCGGGCTTGCCGCTCTTGGGGGCGGCCCTGGCCGAAGTTGCCGGCTTTGATCTGCTACCGATTATCTGCGATGTTTCGTAACTTGGCGGTTTTCTCGGTGCTATTTTTCGCATGCGAGTAGAGCTTGGCATGGATGAGGGACCGACAATCGGTCTTCTTCCAGATTATAAAGTGGCTCCGAAACTCGCTGCGACTGAGCTAATACTGGGAATACTGATCGCAAAGTTCGATAAATGCGATCGTAATCTGAAGTAAGAATTTTGGAATTATTTCGGGTAAATCGCCGCACGGATGCGCGTGGAAGCAGTCACTCTGATCCGCGACTGGGACGAAGTGCAGTCCGTGGCGGCCAAGGTACAACGTCCCTACAGTGGATGATCGCTGCCCTGCGATGAGGCTCGATCAGCGACATATGTCATCTGTATTGTTCCCCCAAGCAAGGGGCGAGGCTCGCGGCTGCCAAACGGCGGCCCACGCGATTACCGTCCAAGTGTGATTGTTTGCCGGGGATTTCGGTCCGTACGATCGTCAAATACCCGTGGCGTACCCTGTATGCGCATTCATGGGGGGGACTCGATCGGAGATTGCCAGGCGCGGTGCTGCTTGATCTTCAAGGGTCGTGTCCGAGGGCGGCTCGCCTCGGCCAAGCGTCGGAAGGCGCCATTCCGCCGTACGATCCGCCAAGCTCGCGCGCCGGTCTTGAGGAGACTGATCCGGCCCACAAAGGGCGGGAAGGCCCGCAGCAGCCGACTTTACCGTTCGGGAGAGGTCGTATTTTGGCCGAAGTTCGGCGCGATGGCCATTGTGTGGAAGGTGGGTCCTGATCGATGTCCAGCACCGAGCGCCTGCCGCGCAGCGCAGTAGAGTCGTATTTGCATGTGCTGTACGCGCTGATGCTGCGCGATATGCGGACGCGCTTCGGTGGATCACTGTGGGGATACGGCGTGGTCGTGCTGTGGCCATGCGTCCACGTGTTCATGCTGATTCTGATCTACAGCTTTCAGCATCTCCCCGTCCCGGTCGACGGCAGCTTCGCGGTGTTTTTCGCCAGCGGCGCCGTGCCGGTCTTGATATTCCAGTACATATCAAGAGAGGTCATGAAGGCGGTCATTATGAACAGGCCGCTGACCTACTATCCACAGGTCAAGTTGTTCGACATCGTCTTTGCCCGGGTGCTGGTGGAAATCGTGACCGGCTTCCTCGGGCTGGTCGTCGTATCCCTCATCCTGGTGGCGATCGGCGATAATCCGCTTCCCATCGATCCATTCACAGCCGTGGGCGGGTATAGCGCGGCCATCCTGCTCGGCATCGGCATCGGAACGATCAACGTCGCGATTGTCGGCTTCTTCCCCGGATGGATCATCGGCTACGCGTTGTTCAGCATCATCATGTACGTGTCCAGCGGCGTGATGTTCATGGCCTGTTTCATGCCGGATCGGGTCTACTATTGGATGAAATTCAATCCCGCCGTTCAGGTCGTGGAATGGGTCAGATCGGCTTACTATCCCGCGTTTAATCTGCAAGTCGATTATCTCTACGTGTATATGTTCTCCCTCACATGCATGACGGTGGGATTGCTGCTGCTCAAACACGTCGTGGCGAAGCAGAGCTGACGCGAAATCATTCTTTGCTATGCCGTGAGTCGCCCGTAGGGCCCGATGAGCCCGCGTTTGGTTGCGGCTCTCGCGCTGAAAGGACACCGCGAGCCAGGGCGCTGCCGGGATGGTGTGGCTGTCCGCATCCCGGAGGATCAACGCGGGGGATTGATCCGAGCCGGAATGGCCGACCGTGTCTCGACGGTGCGGCGGTGTCGATTTGCCGAAGAGCCCGGCGTAGGGTCATGGCTAAGGAACCGGTCTGCGGCCGAGCCCGCGCCGCGCCCCGTCTCCTCCGCCATACCGGCGCCGACCCATGCCGGCGCGGGGCTGGAGCGAGACGATCCGGCCCGGCCGGACACCGATCCGTAGTCAGGCACAGGAACCAGATCGTTGACCGAGGATGCCCGCGCCGCTGACTCACGCTCAGGTCCCGCCGCGGATCTGCACGGTGCGTTCGATCGGGACTGGTACACCCTGCGTTACCCGGACGTCGCGTCGGCGCAGGTCGATCCCGGCGCGCACTACGCCACCCACGGACAGGCGGAGGGGCGGTATCCCAATCCCGAGGCCGAGATGAGGGCTCTCGGAGAGAGCGTCGACCCCGCCTGGTACCGCGCGCGCTATCCGGACGTGGCCGCCACGGGCGCCGATCCGGTCCGGCACTACCTCCTCTACGGTCGGGCCGAGGGCCGCTTTCCCAACGCCGATCGCGAGCCGCGGGAGGTCTGGAACACCCGCTTCGATCCGACCTGGTACCGGGCGCGGAACGCGGATCTCGGTCCCTACCGGGACGACCCCCTGGAGCATTTCCGACGGATCGGCCTCCTGGAGGGCCGGGCGGCCAATGCGGCCGAAGAGGATCGGGCGGTATGGCACGGCATCTTCGATCCGGACTGGTACCGCGCCCGCAATCCCGATGTCGCCCGGCGCGGGCTCGACCCCCTGGAGCACTTCCTCACGGAAGGCCTCGTCGACCGCCGCCGCCCCAACCCGCACGCGGTCCTCGCGTCGGAGCCGGTCACGGCGGCGCGGCTCGATCGTCTGAGGGGCGGCGCATTCGCCGCCGAGGTCGCCCTGTTCGTGACGCACACGAGCGACGGCGCGATCAAGCCGCATGTCGTCCACCATGTCACGGGTCTGCAGCGATGCGGGATCGCCTGTGCCCTGATCGTGGTCTGCGATGACGGTGACGCGCCGGTCACGGGCCCGGCCCTCGACCGGGCCGACCACGTCTTCCGGCGGACGAATGCGGGTTTCGATTTCGCCGCCTGGGCCCACGTGCTGCGCCGGCATCCCGAACTCTTCGGCGCGGAGATCCTGTACCTCGTCAACGACAGCGTCTTCGGCCCCACGAGCCCGGAGGCGCTGGAGCGGGTGGTCGCCCGGATCCGGACGAGCGCGGCCGACCTCGTCGGCCTGACCGACAACGCCGACCGCGGCTGGCACGTCCAGAGCTACTTCCTCGCCCTGAAACAGCGCTTCCTCGGATCCGCGGCGGGGCGGGCGTTCTTCGCCGGCGTGGTGGCGTACACCCACAAGAACGACGTCGTGAACGAGTACGAAACGCAACTGGCACGCCATGCGACGGCGCGCGGGTTACGCGCGGAGGTCCTGTTCCCGACGCCCGACTGGCTCGATGCGACGCTGCACAACTGGCGCAGGCTCCTGCGGGCCGGCTTCCCCTATCTCAAGGTCGGGACGGCGCGGGCCCTCGTCCCGGACGTCGAGACCACGGATTGGCGCGCCGAGATGGCCATGCGCGGCTACGACACGGCCCCGGCGGACGCGACGCTGGCGCAACTCGCCCGGGCGGGGGCCGGGGACGACGCAGAGCGCCGCATCCGCGCCGAGATGCACGCGTTCCTGGCGGCTGGGGCGACGATCGACCTGACGCCGGGCGCGGCCCCGCTCGTCTCGGTCCTCGCCGTCCTCGACGGCCGCCCGGCGCGGTTCCTGCACCTGATCCGCGTCCTCGCGGAACGCCGCCGCGCGTCGGGCGAGGTCGTGATCGTCGACAATGCCGCGATCGACGACACGCATCACGTCCTCGGGCGGCTCGCGGGCGCGACCATCCTGACGCACGTGGCGCCCCTGCCGCCGCTGCGCGCGGCCCGCCGGGCCCTCGCCCAGGCCCGGGGGGGCATCGTGGTCCTCTGGCGCCCGGAGGCGGGGCGAGCCTGCGGGCCGGAGGCGCCGGCCGGCGCCGGGGCGGCGGACGGGCAGCCCCTGCGCGACCGTCTGGAACAGGTCTGGCCGGCCGGGGACGGGCTGCGCATCATGGAACTGCAGGTGGCCGCAGACGCGTCCTGGTGCGCACTCGGCCTCGAGCATCACGGCGACCACCTCGGGGTGGCCTACGCCATGTGGCGTCACGATGCATCGCGGGCCCTGGCGCAGCTCATCGACCTTCTGGAGCCGTCGCCGGAGGGGGACGTTTCGGATCCGAACGTGCTCTGACGGAAACGCCCTCCGGGCGATGCCGGGCCCTTGGGGGAGGAAGGACGCGCTGACGCCGGAGCCGTAGACCGCCAGCGCTTCAATCGACCGGGCTTCGCGGCAGGTCGCTCTGAGAACGAATACGATCGGAAGCACCGACACCGCTGCGAACAGGAGCCGCGGGGGACCGGGCGAGCGGTCCCCCGCGGCCACCATCGTGACCGCGGAGCGTGTCCCAAAGGACGACGGCGAGGCCCCCGGCGGCATAGGCGCGGAAACTTCCCCCGCGGCCGCCGGGATGGATGTAGCTTACGGAATCAGCCTGTCCGCCCGAAGCTGCCCGAACAGATCGTAGAACGCGTCGTCGGTCGGCTGATACGCCGTGAAGCCGAGGCGGCGGCTCTTGCTCATGTCGGTGACGACCTCGATCGGCCGGCCGAGATCGGCATCCGTGTGCCAGGGGGAGGCCAGTTTTTCGAGGTTCGGCTCGGCGAGGCCGTGGCGCTGGGCGATCTCGGCCCAGGCCGGCCCGTCCTGCGCCATCCGGGGTTCGAGGGGGCGGTGCGTGCCGTCGAACGGCACCGCCTCGATCCCGAACCACGCGGCGATCCGGCCCCACATCCAGCTCCACCGGAAGACATCGCCGTCGACCACGTTGAAGGCCTCGTTGGCGGCCCGCGGTTCGGTGGAGGCCCAGAGCAGGTGGCGGGCGAGCTGCCGCGCGTCGGTCATGTCGGTCAGCCCGTTCCACTGCGCGGCCGAGCCCGGGAAGACGAAGGGTCGCCCCAGCTCCCGGCACAGGGTGGCGTAGCAGGCGAGCGTCGTGCCCATGTTCATGGCGTTGCCCACCGCCTTGCCGATGATCGTGTGCGGGCGGTGCACGCTCCAGGTGAAGCCGTCGCGCGCGGCGGCGGCAAACACCGCATCTTCTTGCGCGTAATAGAAATTCTCGATGTCGAGCCGGCCCTGGTCCTCGCGGAACGGGGTCTGCGGCAGGCTGCCTTTGCCATAGGCCTCGAACGGCCCGAGATAGTGCTTGAGCCCAGTCACCAGGGTGACGTGGCGGACGCTCTTCTTCGGGCGGAGCGCGTCGAGCAGGTTCTTGACCATGGCGCGGTTGACGCGGATCATCTCCGCCTCGGTGGGACGCCGCTGCCAGGTGGCGAGGAACACGTGGGTCGGTGCGACCTCGGCGAGCGCCCGCTCCAGGGAGGCCGGATCCTGCAGATCGCCCGCCACCGGCTCGACGCCCGCCTGGTCCACCGGATGACGGGCAAGGCCGGCCACCCGCCAGCCCTCCTCAGTGAGCAGCGCTGCGGTGGCGCTGCCGACGATCCCGCTGGCGCCGACGATCAGGGCGGTGTTCGACATGCAAAGCCTCGTGCCCGGTCCAAATCCGGGTCCGGGGCAGATGGGCATGGGCGGTGTCGCGACAACCCCACCGTGCAGGGCGGACACCCATGCGGTGGGATCGCGTCCTGGTCTCGAAAAGGCGAGACCTTTCGCGGGTCCAGGGCGGAGCCCTGGTGTCGGGCTGCGCCCGAGACGGTCAGGGCTTTGCCCTGACAACCCACCAAAGGGCACGCCCTTTGGAAACCCGGACGGAGACCGCTCAGGCGGCCCGGTCGATCGCCGCGCCCAGCACGTCCACGATCTCGCCGATCTGCCCGCGCTCGATGATCAGCGGCGGCGACAGCGCAACGATGTCGCCGGTGACCCGGGTGAGCAGGCCGCGCTCGAAGCAGTCCACGAACACGTCGTAGGCGCGCTTGCCCGGTGCGTCGGGGCGCGGCGCCAACTCGATGCCGGCGATCAGCCCGATAGTGCGGATGTCGATCACCCCCTTGCGTCCGCGCAGGTCGTGCATCGCCGAGGCCCAGTCGTCGGCAATGTCGGCGACGCGGGTCAGCAGCCCCTCGTCCCGGTAGATGTCGAGGGTCGCGATGCCGGCCGCGCAGGCGATCGGGTGGCCGGAATAGGTGTAGCCGTGGAACAGCTCGATCCCGTCCGGGCCGTTCATCAGCCCGTCGTGCACCGCCCGGCTCGCGAAGACCGCGCCCATCGGCACCGTGCCGTTGGTCAGGCCCTTGGCGCTGGTCACGAGGTCCGGGACGACCCCGAAATAATCCGTGGCGAAGGGCGCGCCGAGGCGGCCGAAGCCGGAGATCACCTCGTCGAAGATCAGCAGGATGCCGTGCTGGGTGCAGAGCGCGCGCAGGCGCTCGAGGTAGCCCTTCGGCGGGACCAGCACGCCCGTGGAGCCGGCCACCGGCTCGACGATGCAGGCCGCGATGGTCTCCGCCCCGTGGAGCGCCACCAGCCGCTCCAGATCCTCGGCGAGTTCCGCCCCGTGCTCGGGCTGGCCCTTCACGAAGGCGTTGCGGGCCGGGTCGTGGGTGTGGCGCAGGTGGTCGGTGCCGTTGAGCTGCGGGAACACCCGCCGGTTCGACACGATGCCGCCGACCGACAGCCCGCCGAAGCCGACGCCGTGATAGCCGCGCTCGCGGCCGATCAGCCGGGTGCGGGTCCCCTGCCCGATCGCCCGCTGGTAGGCCAGCGCGATCTTGAGGGCCGTGTCGACCGATTCCGAGCCGGAATTGGTGAAGAACACCCGGTCGAGGCGCTTGGCGGGGCCGCCGGGGGCGATCTCGGCCAGGCGCTCGGCGAATTCGAAGGCGATGGGGTGGCCCATCTGGAAGGTCGGGGCGAAGTCGAGGGTGGAGAGCTGATGCTCCACGGCCGCCGCGATCCCCCGGCGCCCGTGGCCGGCATTCACGCACCAGAGGCCCGCGGTTCCGTCCAGGATCGTGCGGCCGTCGTCGGCGGTGTAGTGCATGCCTTCGGCGGAGACGAGCAGGCGCGGCGCCGCCTTGAACTGGCGGTTGGCGGTGAACGGCATCCAGAAGGCGTCCATCGCGGGCGTGTTGCGGAGCGGATGATCGGTCATGGGGCGGCTCTCCGGGGCGGACGGCGCGGATCGGGCGACCGGGCCAGGGGACACCTTCGCCGATCCGGCAACAAGTCCTTTTCTGGCCGCCGGCAACCCCTTGCAGGAACGGGGCCGACGGCGGCACTGTTGCGGGATCCGCAACACCTGAAACGGGGCCACGCCGGATGAGCATCGATGTCGGCGCCCGGCTGCGCTTCGTGCGTGCGCGCCACGGCCTGTCGCAGCGGACGCTCGCCAAGCGGGCCGGGGTGACGAATTCCGCCATCTCGCTGATCGAGGCCAACCGGGTGAACCCCTCGGTGGGCGCCCTCAAGCGGATCCTCGACGGGGTGCCGATCGGCATGGCCGCGTTCTTCGCCCTGGAGCCGGAGCCCGAGCGCAAGGTGTTCTTCGCGGCCGAGGAGCTCACCGAGATCGGCCGGCGCGCCGCCAAGGGGGCGATCTCCTACGCCCAGGTCGGCGACAGCCTGTTCGGGCGCAAGCTCCAGATCCTCAAGGAGCGCTACGAGCCCGGCGCCGATACCGGCCGGGTGCCCCTCTCCCACGAGGGCGAGGAGGGCGGCATCGTCCTCTCCGGCCGCCTGGAGGTGACGGTGGACGCGGAGCGCCGGATCCTCGGCCCCGGCGACGCCTACAGCTTCGACAGCCGCCGCCCGCACCGCTTCCGCTGCGTTGGGCCCAACCCCTGCGAGGTGGTGAGCGCCTGCACGCCGCCGAGTTTTTGAAAAATGGCAGGCGCCAGGACTCCCATCCAATCCCCTCATCCTGAGGTGCCGGCGCGCAGCGGAGGCCTCGAAGGAGCCCTCCAGCCAGCCGCGCGATCCCTGGAGCCCTCCTTCGAGGCCCGCTGACGCGGGCACCTCAGGATGAGGGGATTGGATGGAGGTGCCGGCTCGTCGTGGAGATGCAACCTTGGAAGACCGCGACAGGCGGCTCCACGTCCGGTTGAAACACCCGCCCTGTCGCGTGCAGGCGTTGCGGTGGGCTGCCCGGCTGGGCATGAGGACTTCCGCTTGAATTCATAATGCCACGCGAGGATCGATGGCCGTCACCACCGCAGCACCGGTCGCGGAGCCCGGAAAGAGTCAGTCCGCCCGGGCGGCGCTGGCGGCCTTCGTGGGCACCACGATCGAGTGGTACGACTTCTTCATCTACGGCACCGCCGCGGCCCTGGTGTTCGGGCCGCTCTTTTTCACGGCGGAATCGCCCTACATCGCCACGCTCTCGGCCTTCGGCACCTTCGCGGTGGGCTTCCTGGCCCGGCCGCTCGGCGGCCTGATCTTCGGCACGCTCGGCGACCGGTTCGGGCGCAAGCGCGCCCTCGTGGCGACCCTGGTGATGATGGGGATCGCCACCTCGGGGATCGGGCTGCTGCCGACCTACGCCGCCGTCGGCCTGTGGGCGCCGGTGCTGCTGGTCGTCCTGCGGCTGATCCAGGGGCTGGCGGTCGGCGGCGAGTGGGGCGGGGCGGTGCTGATGGCCGCCGAGCACGCGCCGGCCGGGCGCAACACCTTCTATGCCTCCTTCGCGCAGCTCGGCAGCCCCGCCGGGCAGATCCTGTCGCTCCTGGCCTTCCGCCTCGCCGGACTCCTCGACAAGGAGGGCTTTCTGGCGTGGGGCTGGCGGGTGCCGTTCCTCATCAGCATCCTCCTGCTCGCCGTGGGGCTCGCGATCCGCCTCGGCGTCGCGGAATCGCCGGCCTTCGAAAAGGCCCGGGCCGCGGGCGGTCCGCCGCCGGCCCCCGTGCGCGAGGTGCTGACCACCTGCCTTAAGCCGGTGCTGCTCGCGGCGGGCGCCAACACCTTCGCGATCGCCTCCGTCTACCTGTTCAACACCTTCATGATTGCCTTCACCACGCAGTATCTCGGCATCGCCCGGGGGACGATCCTCGACGCCCTGCTGATCGCCGCCGTCGTGCAACTGATCATGACCCCGGTCGGCGCCCGGATCGCGGAGGCGATCCGCAACGAGCGCCTGTTCCTGCAGGGGACACTGATCTGGGCGATGCTGGCGCCCTATCCCCTGTTCTGGCTGGTCGAGACCAAGTCGGTGCCGCTGATCGTCCTCGGCCTCGCCCTCAACGTGATCGGCAGCGCGACCTTCTACGCGGTGATCGCCGGCTACCTCGCGGGGGCCTTCCCGACCCGGATCCGCTACACGGCGATCTCGATCGCCTACCAGTTCTGCGGCGCGCTCGCCGGCGGTCTGACGCCGATCGTCGGCACGGTCCTGGCCGAGCGCTTCCAGGGCCATTGGTGGCCGATCGCGGCGTTCGGCACGGTGCTGGCTGGCGTGTCCTTCGTCTGCGTGACGCTGATCGGCGGCTACCGAGCTCGGCAGCGGGGCTTCCTCGACGGATGAGCGCCGATCGCTCAAAGGCCCCGGATCCGGCTAACGTCGGATTCAGGTCCGCGATGTAGGATCGGCGTCATGGATCCCGTTTCCGCCACCGCCGCCGTCCAGATGCTGGCGTCGTCCCAGAACCAGCAGATCGGCATCGCCGTCGCCCGGCAGCAGGTCGCATCGGACAAGGCGGTCGCGGGGCTCGTGGCGGACAGCGCCCAGAGCGCAGCCAGCGCCGGCCTGCCGGCGCCCGCCGGACAGGGCCAGAGCGTCGACCTGCGGGTCTGAGCGCGCCCTACCCGAAGCCGTAGAGCCGCCGCGGATTGTCGACGAAGACCATCCGGCGGCGCTCGTCGTCCGGCACCCAATCGGCCATCAGGTCGAGGAGCGCCGCGGTCCGGGGCGGCCCGTCCCAGGCGGCCACGTGCGGCCAATCCGAGCCCCAGAGGCAGCGCTCGGGGGCCGCTTCGTTGAGGGCGCGGGCGAAGGGGATCGTGTCGGCGTAGGGCGGCCCGGTCACGGAATCCCGGAAGGCGCCCGACAGCTTCACCCAATGGCCGTCGGCGACGAGACCGAGCAGCGCCTGGAAGCCCGGATGGTCCAATCCGGCCGAGGCCGGCATGTGGCCCATATGGTCGAAGACCAGCGGCACGGCCAAGCGTGACAGGCGGTCGGCGATCGGCGGCAGGTGCCGTGCGTCGAGCAGGAACTGGAGGTGCCAGCCCATCTCCCGGGCCAGCGCCCCGTAGGACTCCACCGCGTCGAGCCCGACCCCGCCGCCGAACAGCACGTTGAGGCGCAGGCCGACCACCCCGGCCTCCTTCAGGGCGGCGAGTTCCGTATCGGGCAGCCCGAGCGGGATCACCGCGATGCCGCGCAGGCGCGCCTGGTTGGCGCGCAGGGTCTCGACCATCAGCCGGTTGTCGGTGCCGTGGACGCTGACCTGGACCAGCACGCCGTTTTCCATGCTGGTCCCGTCGAGCATCGCGAGATACCGGTCCGCGGGGGCCGCCGGAGGCGTGTAGCTGCGGTCCGGCACCAGCGGGTAGGCCGGCGGCAGGCCGATCACGTGGGCGTGGGTGTCGACCGCACCGGGTGGCACGGCGTAGCGGGTCGGGCCGCGGGGATGCGGGTCCGGGGCGGGGCAGTCTCGGATCTCGGGCATGGTCAGGAATCCGCGTGCAGGACCTTGCCGCGGGTCTCGGGCAGGGCGAAGGCCGCCAGGAAGAACACCCCGTAGGCGATGGCCGCGAAGATCGCGATGGCCGAGGCGAGGCCGGCGCGCTCCGACAGGTAGCCGACCAGCGCCGGGAACAAGGCGCCGACGCCCCGGCCGAAATTGTAGCAGAACCCCTGCCCCGAGCCGCGCAGGCGGGTCGGGTAGAGTTCGGTCAGGAAAGCGCCCATCCCGGAGAAATAGCCCGAGGCGAAGAATCCCAGCGGGAAGCCCAGCACCCAGAGCATGCCGTTGGAGAGCGGGATCTGCGTATAGGCGACGACCACCGCGATGGCGCCGACGGAGAAGATCAGGAACAGCGGCCGTCGCCCGAGGCGGTCGGCGAGCCACGCGCCGACGAGGTAGCCGGTGAACGAGCCGACGATCAGCGCCGAGAGGTAGCCGGTGGAGGAGACGATCGAGAGGTGGCGCTCGGTGGTGAGGAAGCGCGGCACCCAGGTGGTGATCGCGTAGTAGCCGCCCTGGCAGCCCGCCGCCGCGAGCGAGGCGAGCAGGGTGGTCTTGAGGATCGGCCCCGAAAAAATCTCCCAGATCTGCGGCCGGTCGCCGGAGGCGGCCGCCCGGGCGCGAGTCTCGGCGGCGACCTGCGGCTCCTCGACGTAGCGGCGCAGGTAGAACACCAGCAGCGCCGGCAGTGCGCCGACCCCGAACATCCAGCGCCACGCGGTCTCGGGCGGCAGCAGCGAGAACAGCACAGCCTGCGACAGGACCGCGAGGCCCCAGCCGATCGCCCAGCCGGACTGGACGGAGCCGACGGCGCGGCCGCGATACTCGGCCCGGATCGTCTCACCGATCAGGACGGCCCCAGCTGCCCACTCGCCGCCGAAGCCCAGCCCCAGGATCGCCCGGGCGATGAGCAACTGGTCGAAATTCTGTACGAAGGCGCAGAGCAGGGAGAAGACCGAGAACCACAGGATCGTGATCTGCAGGGTCAGCACCCGGCCGATCCGGTCGGCCACGAAGCCCGCGAGCCAGCCCCCCAGCGCCGATGCCAGCAGCGTCACCGTGGCGGCGAGGCCGGCCGTGCCGGAATCGACGTGCCACAGGGCCATGATCGTCCCGATCACCAGCGGGTAGATCATGAAGTCCATGCCGTCGAGGCACCACCCGGCGGCGCACGCCCAGAAGGTGTGCCGCTCCGGCGGCGTCATGGAGCGGTAGAAGGCCATGAGGCTGGCGTCGCGGATCTCGACCGCGTCCACGCCCGAATGCCCCTGCCCGGTTGCCATGCTCATCCGCCCTCTCCCGCCGCCCGATACGTGTATCGGCGTCCGGGACGGAGCTGTCCAACGCCGCGGGGGGATCAAGCAAAGAAAAGGCCGCCCGAAGGCGGCCTTTCCAGTCTTTTCGCTGTCGAAACGCGGCTCAGTAGCAGCGCTCGACCAGGACCCGGCGGTAGCCGTAGGGGGTCCAGCGCACCCGCGGGACCGTGTAGCAGCCGCCGCCGCCGCCGTAGCCGTAATCGCCGCCGTAGCCGTAGCCCACCGGGGCGTAGCCGCCGCCGTAACCATAGCCGCCATAGCCACCGTAGCCGTAGCCCGGGTAGCCGTAGCCGCCGTAGAGGCCGCCGGCCGCTAGTCCGAGCCCGACGCCGAGACCCAGGCCGCCGAGGCCGTAGCCATAGCCGCCGCGATAGCCGTAGCCGCGGCCGTAGAAGCCGCGGCCGTATCCGCCGCGGAAGCCGGCGCCGCGGAAGCCGCCACCGAAGCCGCCGCCCCGGAAGCCGCCGAAGCCGCCGCCGTGGAACCCGCCGCCGAAACCGCCGCCATGGAAGCCGCCGCCGCCGAAGCCGCGGGCATCCGCGCTGGCCGGCGCGAGAGCCAAGGCACCCGCTGCCAGCAGGGCCGAGCCGAGCACTGCACCCTTCATCACGTCATCTCCGTCGAAAACCGCCCTCTGGGGCAAGAAACGTGGAAGGCGTGAAACAGTTCAGGCGGCGCCCGCGACCTGCCGACGCTGGCCGGCAAGCCCCGGCACGGCTCCGGACTCGAAAATCGCCGCTTTCCGGGGTGACAGGCGCCCCCAGCGCCCTCAAGCCCCTGAAAAGCCGGCACGGACCGAGTGATGACGATGCGCCCCGCTCACGCCCTGTTGATCATGCTCCTCGCCCTGGCCGTACCCGGCCGGGCCGTGGCGGCCCCGGAGCCCTGCCGGGCGATGGAGGCCCAGGGCGAGAGCTTCACGGTCTGCACGATCGATCTGCGGCGGCAGCGCCTGCAGCTGTTCTGGCTGCAGGCGGACGGGCGGCCCTACGGGGCCCTCGGGACGCTGGCCGCGGCGCAGGGCAAGCCCCTCAGCTTCGCGATGAATGCCGGCATGTACGACAAGGACCAGGCGCCGGTGGGCCTCTACGTCGAGGGCGGGCACGAGATGAAGCACGTCTCGACCGCCGACGGTCCGGGCAACTTCCACCTCAAGCCCAACGGCGTCTTCTGGGTGAAGGGCGAGCGGGCCGGGGTGCTCGACACCGCCCATTATCTCCGGGCGAAGATCCGGCCGGACTACGCCACGCAATCCGGCCCGATGCTGGTGATCGACGGCCAGATCCACCCGAAGATCTCCGTCGACGGGCCGAGCCAGAAGATCCGCAACGGCGTCGGCATGGCTGAGGACGGGCACGTGGCGATCTTCGCCATCTCCGAGCGGCCGGTGACCTTCGGGGCCTTCGCGCGGCTGTTCCGGGACGATCTCGGCTGCCGCAACGCCCTGTTCCTGGACGGCTCGGTGTCGAGCCTCTACGCGCCCAATCTCGGCCGCACCGACATCAGCCGGCCGCTGGGGCCGCTGGTGGGGGCGGTGGCCCGCTGAGACGAACGCTCAGCGTTGCCCGAAGGCCGTATCCGTGAACAGGTCCTTGTACTCCCGCGGCTGCGAGCGCCAGTACTGCTTCGGCGCCCGCACCCGGGCGCCGAGTTCGGCGGCGGCGTGCCAGGGCCAGCGCGGGTCGTAGAGCATGGCGCGGGCCAGCGAGATCGCGTCCGCCCGGCCCTCCTGCAAGATCGCCTCCGCCTGCTGAGCTTCGGTGATGAGCCCCACCGCGATGGTGATGAGACCGGTCTCGGCCTTGATCCGCTCGGCATAGGGCACCTGGTAGCCCGGCCCGAGGGTGATCGCCTGCTTGGGCGAGACGCCGCCGGTGGAGACGTGGATCGCGGGCGAGCCGGCCCGCTTCAGGGCCTGGGCCAGCGCCACGGTCTCGTCGAGGTTCCAGCCGTCCTCCACCCAGTCCGTGGCCGAGACGCGCAGCCACACGGGGCTGCCCGCCGGGACGACGTCGCGCACGGCGGCGTAGACCTCCAGGGGGAAACGCATGCGGTTCTCGAGGCTGCCGCCGTACTGGTCGGTGCGCTTGTTGGCGAGCGGCGACAGGAACTGGTGCAGCAGGTAGCCGTGGGCCCCGTGCAGCTCCACCGCTTCGATGCCGAGGCGCACGGCGCGCTTGGCCGTGGCCACGAACTGGTCGCGGATACGCTTGAGGTCGGCGCCGTCGAGGGCGTGGGGCGGGACCTCGCCCTCCCCGTGCGCCACCGGCGAGGGCGCCTCGGTGCGCCAGCCGTAGGGGTGCTCCGGCGGGATCTGCTGCCCGCCGGCCCAGGGGGCGTCGCTCGACGCCTTGCGGCCGGCATGGGCGATCTGGATGCAGATCGGGATCGGGGCGTATTCGCGCACAGCGTCGAGCACCCGGGCGAGCGCTCGCTCGCATCCGTCCGAGTACAGGCCGAGATCCCAGGCGGTGATCCGCGCCTCGGGGGAGATCGCGGTGGCCTCCAGCGTCAGCAGGCCCGCCCCCGAGGCGGCGAGATGGCCGAGATGCATCATGTGCCAGTCGGTGGCCTCACCGTCCCGGGCCGAATACTGGCACATCGGCGCGATCAGGATGCGGTTCTCGAGCGTGAGCGCATCCAGCGTCAGCGGCTCGAACAGGCGGGCGGTCGTCGCGGCGGTCATGGTCGGCTCCGGAAGCGTGGTGTCAATCTGGCGCAGGACGGACCCGCCGGCCAGTGCGCTCCGGCAGGGCAGCCATGACGGCGCCGTCGCGCAGCCGTGGGGCGTTCAAGAGCCTGTCATCGGGACGGCGTGCCGGGAACCTGCCGGCGCGGCCACCGGTTTTTAACGTTGTCACCACGACGCGAACCGCCTGAGGGGGTGAGATCGCCCGAGGTTCCGATGATGCTCACGAAACACGCCGCCCCGTTTTTCCTGGCCGCCGGCTGCGCCGTCCTGGCGGCGCCGTCCCAAGCCCAGCCGGCCGCCTTCGGCGGACCCAAGATCCTGATCCACGGCAATTACTGCGGTCCGGGCAACAACGCCCCGCTGCCGCCGATCGACGCCCTCGACGCCGCCTGCGCCCGCCACGACGCCTGCACGCCGGAGGGCGGGATGCCCTCGCTGGCCTGCAACCTCCGCCTCAAGCGCGAGGCCGCGCTGATCGCCCGCGATCCGCGCCAGACCGACGATCTGCGCGCGATGGCCGGCTTCGTCGCGGCCACCGCGACCCTGATCCCGTCCGAGCCCGGCCCGCAGCGCGCGCCGACCGCCCTCGCCGCCACGATGCGGCCCGGCGCCGACGCGCCGGTCCTGTCCCGGGGTATGCCGGAGGCCGAGCCCGGCCTCGCGCCGGACGACGATGCCGACGCCGATTGAGGGGCGTCGGCGTCCGGGCCGCGCCGCCCGGCCTCAGGTCCGGGGGCGCGGCTGGAGTGTGTGGGACAGGAAGAAGCGCACCATCGCGCCGCTCGCATCCGGGCCCCGCGGCTCCGTGTAGGAGCCGGCCGGGCTGCCCCCCGACCAGGCATGCCCGACCCCGTGCAGGACCCAGTATTCCTGGACCGGACGTCCATCCGCATCGCTGCGGGTCGTGCAGGTATAGGCGATGCCCCCCGGGCTCGTGCCCCGGCTGACCGTTTCGGCGAGGCCCGGGGCTGCGCCGGCCTGGGCGATCACCTGATCGCCGTTGGCCGGGTGCACCGTGCGGTCGCCGTCGCCGTGGAACACGATGGTCGGCACCGCCTGACTGTTGCGCCCGGTGACCCCCGCCTTGCCCTTCATCGCCGCGAAGGCCGTCGGCATGTCCCGGGCGGCGCCGCAGGCCAGCCCGGAATGGACGCCGACGGCGGCGAACAGGTCCGGGTAGGTCGCCGCCAGGATCGCCGCCGCGGCGCCGCCGGCCGAGAGTCCCGCCGCGTAGACCTTGGTGGGATCGCCCGAGAACTCCGCCAGCACCGCCCGGGCGATGCCGGCGATGAGTTCCGGCTCGCCGCCCGCGCGGGCCTGATCGCCGGCCGCGTACCAGTTCCAGCACCGCTGCATGTTGGCGGCCTGCGACTGCTCCGGATACGCCACCAGGAACCCCTGCGCCTCGGCCAGGGCGTTCATCTGCGTGCCCGCGGCGAAATCGTCCGGATTCTGGGTGCAGCCGTGCAGCATCACCACCAGGGGTAGCGCTTGCCCGGCATGGCCGCTCGGGACGTAGACCTTGTAACGCCGGCTGCCGGCGGCCCCCGTGAAGACCCGCTCCTCGAACCGGGCGCCGGGCGGGACCGGGGCCGGCGATCCCCCGCTTCCCGCCGGGTGGCCCTCGCGCAGGCCGCGCATCATCGCCGACAGGTCGAGCCCCGCCTTGGGGCGCGCTTTAGAACCGGCTTCGGGCTCCGCCGTGCCGGTCCGGTCCGGCCGGGGCGCCGTCCAGGCGCCGCCGGGGGCGGCGGGCGCCTCCATGTCGATGATCGCGCTGTCGCCGCCCGCCGGAGCGGGGGGATCGCCCGGTTGCCCGTAGCTCTGTTTCCACCGGGCGAAGGCCGCGGCCTGCTCGCGCCGGAGCTTGGCCATCGCGTCGGTGAACCGGCCGGTCGGGTCGGCACCGGAGCCGAAGCGGCCGGGATCCAGCCCTTCGAGCTTCGACGGATCGAGTTTGGAGAAGTCGAGTTTGGGAAAACGGAACATGGGGCCGATCCTTCGGGAAGCGGTTCGGACGCGGCCGGACGGTTCATCCGTCTCTGGGACCGGTGCATCGGGGGGCGTCAGGTGATCCGGTCGGCCAGGGCGGCCTTCACGGCGGGGCTGGCCTGGAAGGCGCCGAGCACCTCCACGGCGGCGATGGCGGCGCGGGCCAGTTCGGGGGTGACGTCGCCCGCGACGGTGGCGAGGCCCAGGACCTGGATGTGCAGCGGCGTCCCGGCATCCCGGGCCGCCTCCAGATCGGCCCGGGTGTAGTGCGCCACCCCCAGGCGGAGCTGGCGACGGGCCACGGATTGGCGGACCGCCTCGTTCTGGCGGTCGAGCTGGTTGCGCACCGCGGTGCGGATGAAGTCGGCGCGGTTGGCGTAGAACCCGTCGCGGACCATCAGGTCGACGCGCCCGAGATCGACGAAGCCGAGATTGACGGTGATCTTCTCGCTGTCCGGGACCTTCGGGCGCGGCGCGTTTACCGGCTCGCTCATCGGGTTGGATTCTCCAGGCCATCCGATTGGATGGTCTAGAGATGGCTATGGGCGCGGCCCTTACAAGGGCCGGCGGGGCGATGGCGTCCGTCGGCGGTCAGTCGGCGCCGATCCCGCGCGCCTTCAGGCTCTCGCCGATCTCGTCGAGGGCCGCGGAATCGTCGATCGTCGCCGGCATGGTCCAGGGCTCGTGATCGGCGATGCGTTTCATGGTGGCGCGCAGGATCTTGCCCGAGCGGGTTTTGGGCAGCCGCGGCACGGTCAGCGCCAGCTTGAACGCCGCCACCGGGCCGATCTCGTCGCGCACCTTGGCGACGAGTTCCCGCTCGATCGCCTCGGTCGGCCGGTCGACGCCGGCCTTGAGCACCACGAAGCCGCAGGGCACCTCGCCCTTCAGGGCGTCGCGGACGCCGATGACCGCGCATTCCGCCACGTCCGGATGGCCGGCCAGCACCGCCTCCATGCCGCCGGTGGACAGGCGGTGGCCCGCGACGTTGATGATGTCGTCGGTCCGTCCCAGCACCGTGATGTAGCCGTCCGCGTCGATCACCCCGGCATCCGAGGTGTCGTAGTAGCCCGGGAAGGTGGCGAGGTAGCTCGACCGCATCCGCGCATCCGAACCCCAGAGGGTCGGTAGGCAGCCGGGGGGCAGGGGCAGGCGGATCGCGATCGTGCCCATCGTGCCGGCCGGGACCGGCTTGGCGCCCTCGTCGAGCACCGCGACCGTGTAGCCGGGCATCGGCACGCAGGTGCTGCCGTGCTTCACCGGCAGCAGGCCGAGCCCCAGCGGGTTGCCGGCGATGGGCCAGCCGGTCTCGGTCTGCCACCAATGGTCGATGACGGGCCGGTTCAGCACCCGCTCGGCCCAGGCAACCGAATCCGGATCGGCCCGCTCGCCGGCCAGGAACAAGCTGCGGAAGGCCGAGAGGTCGTAGTCGGCGATCCGGGCGCCCGAAGAGTCCTCCTTCTTGATCGCCCGCAGCGCCGTCGGCGCGGTGAACAGGCAGACGACCCCGTACTCGGCGACGACCCGCCAGAACGCCCCGGCATCGGGGGTGCCCACCGGCTTGCCCTCGTAGAGCACCGTCGTGCAGCCGTGGAGCAGCGGCGCGTAGACGATGTAGGAATGGCCGACGACCCAGCCGATGTCGGAGGCGCAGAAATAGGTCTCGCCGGGGGCGACGCCGTAGAGATTCGGCATCGACCATGCGAGCGCCACGAGATAGCCGCCGGTGTCGCGAACCACGCCCTTGGGCTTTCCCGTCGTGCCCGAGGTGTAGAGGATGTAGAGCGGGTCGGTGGCGGCGACCGGCACGCAATCCGCCCGCTCCCCCGCCGCCTGGGCGGCCGCCACCGCCTCGGCCCAGTCGCGGTCCCGCCCCGGCACCAGCGTCGCGGGGCTCTGCGGGCGCTGCAGGATCAGGCAGGCATCCGGCTTGTGGCTGGAGGCGGCGATGGCCGCGTCGAGGAGCGGCTTGTAGGCGACCACCCGGTTCGGCTCGATCCCGCAGGAGGCGGCCAGCACCACCTTGGGCGCCGCGTCCTCGATCCGCACCGCCAGTTCGTTCGCCGCGAAGCCGCCGAACACCACCGAGTGGACCGCACCGAGCCGGGCGCAGGCCAGCATGCCGAACAGCGCCTCGGGCACCATCGGCATGTAGAGGATGACCCGGTCGCCCTTGCCGATGCCGAGCCCGGCCAGCACGGCGGCCAGCGCCGCCACGGCGTCGCGCAACGCCCGGTAGGTGATGCTGCGCTTGGTGCCGGTGACGGGGGAATCGTAGCGGATCGCCACCTGGTCCGCCCGGCCGCCCTCGACGTGGCGGTCCACCGCGTTGTGGCAGGCGTTGAGCATCCCGTCCGGGAACCAGCGGCCGTAGGGGCCGGACTCCGCCGCGAAGGCTCGGCTCGGCGCCCGCGACCAGGCGAGCGCCCGGGCCGCGTCGAGCCAGAACGTCTCCGGATCGCGGCTGGCCGATTCGTAGATCCCGGGATAGCGGCCCGGCAGGCTGGCGGTCGTCATCGTCTCGGCGTTCCCCCACCGCCGCTCTCCGGCGGTCGGCGCAGAGTAGATCATTCCTGCGCGGGCGCGAGGCCGGTTCGGTCCCAACCCTGACGATCGCGCGGTGGGCCCCGGCTCTCCGTCGAGACGGGCTGCAGCGGCTCAGCGCGCATCACAGGAAAACCGCCGCACCGGGGCTCTCGATGCGGCGGCGTCCGTGGTGTTTGAGTTTACAGTCCGGGTGGACGGATCAGCGCCTCAGTGCAGCGTGCCGCTGCCCGATTGCAGCCTGTTGATCTCGTCCTTGAGGAGGAGTTTCCGTCGCTTGAGCTCGGCAATGCGGAGGTCGTTTGCCGAAGGCCTGTGGATCGCTTCCTGAATCTCGCGCTCGAGGGCTTCGTGCTTCCGGGCGAGTTGGCTCAGATGCGTCTGCAGCGACATGAGTCGAATCTCCTGTCATCGTTTCGACATGCCGAGACTGACACAGGATGCCGCACCTGTTGAAGCGTTTTCTCTGGTCAAGCTTGGTGAATGCTTGCCGGTCCGGCTTGTCCCGCGGAAGGGCGTGACGCATGCTCTGGGGCGATGAACGGTTTACGGGTCCGCGGGTGACGATGGCGGCAGAGTCGGGTGAGAGCGCGCAGCCGGACCTCGAGGTCGAGCTGGCCCGGTTGCGCGAGGAGCACCGGGACCTCGACAGCGCCATCGAGGCGCTGGAGCACAGCGTCGCCGGGGACCAGCTCCAGATCCAGCGCCTGAAGAAGCGCAAGCTCACCCTGCGCGATCGGATCTTCCACATCGAGGACATGATCACCCCGGACATCATCGCCTGATGCCGGTGGACGCCGCCGGGCCGCGCCTTGCCGCGGGCCCGCGCCGCCTGTAAGCGCCCTCTTTTGCCGGGATCAACGATGGCGTCGCCTCCGGTCGCGATCATCATGGGCAGCCAGTCCGACTGGGCGACCATGCGGCACGCCGCCGAGACGCTCGACGCGCTGGGCGTTCCTTACGACGCGCGGATCGTGTCGGCCCACCGCACCCCCGACCGCCTCGTAGCCTTCGCCAAGGGCGCCGTGGCAGAGGGGTTCAAGGTCGTGATCGCGGGCGCGGGCGGCGCCGCGCACCTGCCCGGCATGGCGGCTTCCATGACCCGCCTGCCGGTCTTCGGCGTGCCGGTGGAGTCGAAGGCGCTGTCCGGGCAGGACAGCCTGCTCTCCATCGTCCAGATGCCGGCCGGCATCCCGGTGGGGACCCTGGCGATCGGCCGGGCCGGGTCGGTCAACGCGGCCCTGCTGGCCGTATCGGTTCTGGCGCTCGCCGACCCCGATCTGGCGGAGCGCCTCGAGGCATGGCGTGCGGCCCAGACCGCATCGGTGGCCGAGCGGCCGGAGACGGAAGCGCAATCGTGACGGACAAGACCCTTGGCCCCGGCTCCACCCTCGGCATCGTCGGCGGCGGGCAGCTCGGGCGCATGATCGCGCTCGCGGCGGCCAATTACGGGCTCAAGGTGCACGTCTACGCCCCCGACCAGGACAGCCCCGCCTTCGACGTCGCCGCCTTCACCACCTGTGCGGCCTACGACGATCCGCAGGCGCTGGCGGCCTTCGCGGCGAGCGTCGACGTCGTCACCTACGAGTTCGAGAACATCCCCCACGCCACCGCCGACATCCTGAGCCGGCACGCTGCCCTGCACCCGAACGCAAGGGCGCTCGCCACCACGCAGGACCGCCTCTCCGAGAAGGACTTCATCAACGGCCTCGGCATCCCGACGGCCCCGTTCCGGGCGGTGGACACGCCCGACGACCTCGACCGGGCGATCGAGGCCATCGGCCTGCCGGCGGTGCTCAAGACCCGCCGCTTCGGCTACGACGGCAAGGGCCAGCGCATCCTGCGCGCGCGCTCCGAGGGCGACCGCAACGCGCTGTTCGCCGAGTTCGGCGGCGCGCCGCTGATCCTGGAGGGCTTCGTCGCGTTCGAGCGCGAGGTCTCGGTGGTCGGTGCCCGCGCGCGCGACGGCAGCTTCGCGGCCTTCGACCTGTGCGAGAACGAGCACCGCGACCACATCCTGGCGCTGACCCGGGTGCCCGCCCCCGGCCTGACGGCCGAGACCGGCCGCGCCGCCCTCGACATCGCGAAGCGCATCGCCGACGCGCTCGATTATGTCGGCGTGCTCGCCGTCGAGATGTTCCTCGTCCGGGAGGACGGGGCGGAGCGCCTCGTGGTCAACGAGATCGCCCCCCGGGTCCACAATTCCGGGCACTGGACCATCGAGGGGGCGCGGACCTCGCAATTCGCCCAGCATGTCCGGGCCGTCTGCGGCTGGCCGCTCGGCGACCCGGCCCGGGTCGGCGGGCTGCCGGTGGAGATGCGCAACCTGATCGGCGACCAGGCCGACGACTGGGCCGCGCTGCTCGCCGAGCCCGGCGCCCACCTGCACCTCTACGGCAAGGGCGAGGCCCGGCCCGGCCGCAAGATGGGGCACGTCACCCGGCTGGGGTCCGATCCGGCCGGTTCCTGAGGCTTCGAGGGCACACCCGCGCCGCCGCGTGACGGACAACGACCCCGAGGCCCCGCCGGGACACCTCCGGGTCATACCTTCGCCACATCCCGCCGCTTCCACGATGCCGTGGCCGGTGCCCGATGCCGTCGCGCGCTTCACCTGCGCCGCCCGTGTCCTCCCGGGACGGGCGACGGGTCGTGTCAGCCCGCGGCGCTTCTTAAGCTGGCCTTCACCGTGATGCGCGAGGGTGCCCCGGATGGGGTGGGCCCGGCGCGCGGCGCGGGCACTTGGACGGCGAGGGGCGGGGCGGGCGCGCGGGATGCGCGCCGCGCCTCGGGGAGAGTGGGGCGATGATCGTACGCAACGGGCGGGCACGGAAGACGGTACTGATCGGTGCGGTCCTGGTTTCGGCCGCGGCTCTGGCCGGCTGCGAGACCGTCGGCAGCGCCGCCGGCCCGCGCCAATACGCGGTGCTGGAGACGGACACCACGGGCGCCACCACCGTGAACATCGCGTCGCTGACCGAGGTCGTGCAGCGCAACCCGAACGACGCCGCCGCCTACAACACCCGCGGCGCCGCCTATGCCCGGGCCGGCCAGTTCAACGACGCCATCGCCGACTTCACCAAGGCGATCCAGATCGACCCGAACTCGGCCTCCGCCTACAACAACCGGGCGCTCGCCAGCCGCCAGATCGGCCGCGACGGACCCGCGCTGCAGGATTTCAGCAAGGCGATCGGCATCGATCCGAATTACGGCCCGGCCTATATCGGCCGCGCCAATGTCGAGCGCGCCCAGGGCAATCTCGACGCCGCGCTGTCCGACCTCAACGTCGCGATCCGGCTGATGCCCGAATCGGCCGAGGCCTACCATGCCCGCGGCCTCGTGCGGCAGAAGCAGGGTCAGGAGACCCAGGCGATCGCCGATTTCGATGCCGCCATCGACCGCGACCCGTTCAAGTCCGCCCCCTACGCGGCCCGCGGCCAGAGCCTGATCGCCACCAACCAGTATCCGAAGGCGATCGAGGACTACAACGCGGCGCTCAACGTCAACAACAAGGACGCCACGTCCTGGGCCTATCGGGGCCTGGCCTACGAGAAGTCGGGCCAGCGCAAGGAGGCGATGGAGAACTACCAGCGCGCTTCGGCGATCGACCCGAACAACGCCGTGGCGCGCGCCGGCCTCGGCCGGGTGCAGGGCGGGGTCGGCTCGCTGTTCAACTGATCGCGCGACGATCCGAAAACGGAATCCCAAAGGACGAGTCCTTTGGCGGGTGCAGGGCAGAGCCTTGCAAAACAGGTCTCCGGCCCCCTTCCGGGGGTCGGAGACCTGTTCATCGGGGTTTCACCCCGACGCCCCACCAAAGGGCTCGCCCTTTGGAAACCCTTATTCGCTTGGATCACGCCGCCAGCAGTCCGTTCTCACCCTGCGTGATCTGCCGAAGGTGGTGGGCGGTGTCGCCGAGCTGGTACTCGATCATGGCGAGCCGCTTGAAGTGGTGGGCGCCGATATATTCCAGGGTCATGCCGATGCCGCCGTGGAGCTGCACCGCCTCCTGGCCGACATAGCGGCAGGCCTTGTTGATCTGGACCTTCACGGCGGAGAGGGCCGCGGCCCGCGGCGCGGCGTCAGGCGTGTCGACCATCATGGCGGCGTAGAGCGCCATCGAGCGGGCCTGTTCCAGCTGGATCAGCATGTCCACGGCCCGGTGCTGCAGGGCCTGGAACGAGCCGACGCTGACGCCGAACTGCTTGCGGGTCTTGAGGTAGTCCACGGTCAGCCTGTGGAGCGCGTCCATGGAGCCGACCGCCTCGGCGGCCAGCGCCGCGATGCCGTGCTCCACCACCCGCTCCAGGAGCGGCAGGCCGCCCTCGGGGTCGCCGAGCGCCGCGTCGCCTGGGAGCGCCACGTCCGAGAAGGACACCTCGGCGGCTCGGCCGCCGTCCTGGGTCGGATAGGCTTCGATCGCCACCCCCGCTGCATCGGCCGGCACGAGGAACAGGCCGATCCCGTGCGGGTCGCGCCGCTCCCCGGAGACCCGTGCCGACACGACCATCAGGCCCGCCGCGTCGGCATTGGGCACGACGCTCTTGGCGCCGCTCAGGACGAAACCGTCCCCGGAGCGCCGGGCCGTCGTCGCCACGTCGGAGAGGTCGTAGCGGGACTGGCGCTCGGTATGGGCCAGGGTGAGGCGCAGGTCGCCGGCGACGAGGCCCGGGACGAGGCGCTCTTTCTGCGCCGGGCTGCCGCCGAGCCGCAGGGCCGTCGAGCCAAGGACGAGGCTCGCCAGCAGCGGCTCGACCACCAGGTTTCGACCCACCGCCTCCATCACCAGCATGGTCTCCACCGGCCCACCGCCGAGCCCGCCCTCCTCCTCGGCGAAGGGCAGGCCGGCGACGCCGAGCTCGGCGAAGGCCGCCCAGCCCTCCGCGGGGAATCCCAGCGCCGCCTTCAGCCGCGCCTGCCGGCTCTCCAGCGACGGGTAGAGGTCGGCACAGAGCCGCTCGACGCTGTCGCGCAGGAGCGACTGGTCCTCGTTCAGGTCGAAATCCATGGTGTTCCCTCGCGGATGGTCGCGGCGGCGGCGCTCATCCCACTCACACCCTCATCCTGAGGTGCGGCGCAGCCGCCTCGAAGGAGCCCTCCAGGGATCGCACGGCTGGCTGGAGCCCTCCTTCGAGGCCCGCTGATGCGGGCACCTCAGGATGAGGGTGTGGATGGGATGGGCCCGCCGCTCACAACCCCAGAATGCCCTTGGCGATGACGTTGTGCTGGATCTCGTTCGAGCCGCCGTAGATCGAGACCTTGCGGTTGTTGAAGTAGCTCGGCGCCGCGGCATCGACCCAGTCGAAGCCGCCGGGCAGGTTGTTGGCCCCCGCCCCCCGCGCCGGGGCTGCGAGCGCGAACGGCCCGGCGAGTTCGACCAGCAATTCGGTCGCCGCCTGCTGGAGCTGCGAGCCGCGGATCTTGAGGAGCGAGGAGGCCGGATCGGGCTCCACCGAATCCGCCCGGCCCTGCTTGGCCGCCACCCGCATCTGGGTGATCTCGAGCGCCTTCAGCTCGACCTCGACCTCGGCGACGCGGGCGCGGAAGGCGGGATCGTCCCACATCGTGCCGGGCCCGGCCGGCATCTCCCGGGCGAGCCGCTTGATCCGGGCGATCCGCTCCTTGGTGAGCCCGATCCGGGCGATGCCGGTGCGCTCGTTGGCGAGCAGGAATTTCGCGTAATCCCAGCCCCGGTTCTCCTCGCCCACGAGGTTCTCCACGGGCACCCGGACGGCGTCGAAGAAAACCTCGTTGACCTCGTGCCGGCCCTCCAGGGTCAGGATCGGGCGCACGGTGATGCCGGGGGTCGTCATGTCGATCAGAAGAAAAGAGATGCCGCGCTGCTTCTTGGCCTCGAAATCGGTGCGGACCAGACAGAAAATCCAGTCGGCGTGCTGGCCCAGCGTGGTCCAGGTCTTCTGGCCGTCGACGACGTAGTGGTCGCCGTCGCGCACGGCCTTGGTCTTCAGCGAGGCCAGATCCGAGCCGGCGCCGGGCTCGGAGAAACCCTGGCACCACCAATCGTCGAGGTTGGCCGCCCGGGGGAGGAAGCGCGCCTTCTGGTCGTCCTGACCGAAGGTCGCCAGCACGGGCCCGAACATGTAGCAGTTGAACTGCTGCGGCAGCGGCACCGCCGCCTGGAACAGTTCTTCCGTATAAATGTAGCGCTGGATCGAGGTCCAATCCCGGCCGCCCCATTCCTGCGGCCAATGCGGCACCGCCCAGCCCTTGGCGTTGAGGATCCGCTGGCTCGTGACGTAATCGTCCTTGGTGAGGCTGCGGCCCTCCGAGACCTTTTTTCGAATGTCCGCCGGGATTTCTTCGCGGCAGAAGGTCCGGACCTCGTCGCGGAACGCGAGTTCGTCCGGCGTGAAGCGGAGATCCATGGTCAGCCTCCGATCTCGAACAGGCCGGCGCAGCCCTGGCCGCCGGCGACGCACATGGTGACCACGGCGTAGCGCGCCCCGCGGCGGCGACCCTCCAGCAGGGCGTGGCCCACGAGCCGCGCCCCCGACATGCCGAACGGGTGGCCGACCGCGATGGCCCCGCCGTTGACGTTGACCTTGTCCGGGTCGATCCCGAGCCGGTCGCGGCAATAGACCGATTGCGACGCGAAGGCCTCGTTCAGCTCCCACAGGTCGATGTCATCGACGCTGAGGCCCTGCCGCTCCAGGAGCCGCGGCACCGCGAAGACCGGGCCGATACCCATCTCGTCCGGCCCGCAGCCCGCCGAGGCGAAGCCCCGGAAGGTGCCGAGCGGGGTCAGTCCCCGCCGTGCGGCCTCCGCGGCCGACATCAGCACGCTGGCCGAGGCGCCGTCCGAGAGCTGGCTGGCATTGCCCGCCGTGACGAAGGCGCCCTCCCCGCGCACGGGCTTGAGCTTGGCCAAGCCCTCGAGCGTCGTATCGGGCCGGTTGCCCTCGTCCTTGGCGAGCCGGGTCTCGACCTCCCGAGTCTCGCCGGTGGCCTTGTCGGTCACCGCCATCACGGCGGACATCGGCACGATCTCGTCGTCGAACAGTCCGCGGTCCTGCGCGGCGGCGGTGCGGCGCTGGCTCTCAAGCGCGAAGGCATCCTGCGCCTCCCGGGAGATCCCATAGCGCTCCGCCACGATGTCGGCGGTCTCGATCATCGGCATGTAGATCGCCGGCAGGTGCGCCTCCAACCAGGCGTTGCGGGTCAGCTCCCGCTGGACCTTCGGCTGGACGAGGCTGATCGACTCGACACCGCCCGCCACCGCCACCGGCACGCCGTCGAGGATGATCCGGCGGGCGGCGCTGGCGATCGCCTCCAGCCCGGAGGCGCAGAAGCGCGAGACCGTGACACCGGCCGACGCGACCGGGATCCCCGCCACCAGGGCGGCGTGCCGGGCGACGTTGCCACCGGTGGCGTTCTCCGGATAGCCGCAGCCCAGCACCACCTCCTCGACCGCCTCCGGCTCCAGCCGGGCCCGGTCCAGGGCGCCGCGGATGGCGTGGGCGGCGAGGTCGGCGCCGCGGGTGAGGTTCAGCGCGCCGCGATGCGCCTTGCCGATCGGCGTGCGGGCGGTCGCGACGATCACCGCGTCGGTCATGCCGAAATCCTCCGGGGTTTCCAAAGGGCGTCACGCCCTTTGGTAGGGTGTCGGGGCGATGCCCCGACGGATGTCGCCTCGGCCGCCAGCAGGGCGCTGCCCTGCACCCGCGAAAGGTCCCGGACCTTTCGAAACCGGGACACGGCCCGACAGGCCATCAGGCCGTCGCCTTCCAGTCGGCGAAGCGGCTGCCTGCGTCCGCCAGCCTCCGCAGCAGCGGCGCCGGCTCCTGGCTGTCGTCGCCGGTCTCGGCCGCGAACCGGGACAGCGCCCCGGCGACGGTCTTGAGCCCGACCGTGTCGGCCCAGTGCATCGGGCCGCCGCGCCAGGCCGGCCAGTTGTAGCCGTTGATCCAGATCGTATCGATGTCGCCGGGCCGGGCCGCGATGCCCTCCTCCAGGATCCGGGCGCCCTCGTTGACCATCGGGTACATGAGCCGCTCCACGATTTCTTCCGAATCAAAGCTGCGGCGCGCGATGCCGTGCTCGGCGGCGGTCTTCTCGATGAGCGCGTCCACCTCGGGATCGCGGGTGCCGGTGCGGGCGCCGTCCGGGTAGAGGTAGAAGCCGCGGCCGGTCTTCTGGCCGTAGCGCCCCTGCCCGGCCAGCGAATCGGCGATCGGCGCACGGCCGCCGAAATCCTTGCGCGAGCGCCAGCCGATATCGAGGCCGGCGAGGTCGCCCATGGCGAAGGGGCCCATCCGGAAGCCGAAGGCGGTCACCGCCGCGTCGACTTCGTGGGGCAGCGCGCCCTCCAGCAGCAGGCGTTCGCCCGCGCGGCTGCGGCGCTCCAGCATGCGGTTGCCAACGAAGCCGAAGCAGACGCCCACCGTCACCGGCAGCTTGTTGAGGCGCTTGCCCAGGTCGAGGGCGGTGGCGAGCACCTCCGGGGCGGTCCTCTCGGCGCGGACCACCTCCACGAGGCGCATCACGTTGGCCGGGCTGAAGAAGTGCAGGCCGAGCACGTCCTGCGGCCGGCCGGTCATCGCCGCGATGGCGTTCACGTCGAGGTAGGAGGTGTTGGTCGCCAGGATCGCCCCAGGCTTGGCGATGCCGTCGAGCTTCGAAAAGATCGCGCGCTTGACGCCCATGTCCTCGAAGGCCGCCTCGATGACGATGTCGGCCTCGCCCGCGTGCTCCAGGCCGACCGCGCCGGTGATCCGGCCGACCCGCTCCTCCCGCTGGGCCTCGGTGATCGAGCCGCGCTTGGCCGAGCCGGCATAGAGGCCCTTCACCCGGTCGAGGCCGCGCTCCAGGGCGCCGGCCTCGGTCTCGATCACGGTGACGGGGATGCCGGCATTGGCGCAGCACATGGCGATGCCGCCGCCCATCGTGCCCGCGCCGATCACAGCAGCCGTGTGGATCGGACGGCGGGGCGTGTCCTTCGCCAGTCCCGGAACCCGGGCCGCCTCGCGCTCGGCGAAGAAGGCGTAGCGCAGGGCCTTGGAGCGCGGATCCTCCACCAGGGCCCGGAACTCGGCCCGCTCGGCCGCCACGGCGGCGTCGAAACCCTGCTCCAGGCCGGCGCGCACGGCCCGGGCCAGGGCGTGGACGTTGGTGGCGTCGGGGTCACGCTTGACCGCCTCGGCGGCCTGGGCGTCGAATTTTTCGCGCGCCTCCGGCGTGAGCTTGTCCGACCGGTCGCGCACCCGCGGAAGCCGGCCCGAATCCGCGATCTCCAGGGCACGGGTCCGGGCCGCCGCCACGAGGTCGCCGAGCACCACGGCATCGACGATGCCGAGCGCGGCTGCTTTCTCGGCCGAGACCGGCGCGCCGGTGAGCATCATCGGGAAGGCGGCGTCGGGCCCGATCAGGCGGGGCAGGCGCTGCGTGCCCCCGGCCCCCGGGATGATCCCGAGCTTGATCTCCGGCAGGCCGAGCGTGGCGGTGGGCGCCGCGAGGCGGCCGTGGCAGGCCATCGCCAGCTCCAGGCCGCCGCCCAGCGCCGCGCCGCCGATCGCCGCCACCACGGGCTTCGGGCTGGCATCGAGCCGGTCCAGGATGTCGGGCAGGCTCGGCGCCTGCGGCGGCTTGCCGAACTCGGTGATGTCGGCGCCGCCCACGAAGACCTTGCCCGCGGCCGCCAGCACGATCGCCCGGACCGAATCGTCCGCGATGGCCTGGCCCAAGGCCGCGTCCAGAGCCGCCCGCAACGCGGCGCCGAGCGCGTTGACCGGTGGATTGGCAAGCGTGAGCACGGCCACGCCGCCGTCGACCTCCTGACGAACCAAGCCGAGCCTCCCTGTCGTTCTGCGATGCAGAATGATCGTCTGCAATTTGGCGGAATGTTGGTCCGAGCGAGGGTCTGCGTCAAGGATGGATCCCGGCTGCCGACACTGCGACCGCCCCTGTTCCGCATTGCAGAAGCGCGCTCGGGCTGCCGTTTGACCGCCGCCGGGGGACCATGCCATCAAAACGGCTCTGGGCGGGCTGGGACTCGGCCACGACCGCTGCTGGGGTCGCGGGCGGAGCGCGGGAATCACGGGGAGGATCGCGGTGCGCGGCATCGAGCGGGGCGAGCGACCCGGAAGCGCCCGTGGGGCGGCGGAGTGCGGGCGGTGAGCGACGGTCCCGAACGGGTCTCCGGGGCCCGCCTGCCGGAGGTGCTGCGCGGCCGGCTCGCCCTGCCGGTGATCTGCGCGCCGATGTTCATCGTCTCCGGGCCGGATCTGGTCATCGCCCAGTGCCTGTCCGGCGTGGTCGGGTCGTTTCCGGCTCTGAACGCCCGGCCCGCCGACCTGCTGGACGAATGGCTGACGCGGATCACCCGCACCCTCGCCGAAGCCCGGGCGGCGGACCCCGCGAAAAGGATCGCGCCCTTCGCGGTGAACCAGATCGTCCACGCCTCGAACGACCGCCTCGCGCAGGACGTCGAGGCCTGCGTCCGGCACCGGGTGCCGATCATCATCACCTCCCTGCGGGCGCCGGACGCGGTGATCCGCCCGGTCCATGCCTATGGCGGCGTCGTGTTCCACGACGTCACCACCGTCCGACACGCGGAGAAGGCCCTGGAGGCCGGAGTCGACGGGCTGATCCTGGTCTGCGCCGGCGCCGGGGGACACGCCGGCACGCTCAGCCCCTTCGCCCTCGTGGGCGAGATCCGGCGCTTCTACGACGGGCCGCTGATCCTGTCGGGGGCGATCACCTCGGGCGCGGCGATCCTGGCCGCCCAGGCCATGGGCGCCGACCTCGCCTATATGGGCACCCGCTTCATCGCCACCCGGGAGGCGAACGCGGTTCCGGCCTACAAGGACATGATCGCCGGCAGCGCGGCCGCCGACATCGTCTACACTCCGTACTTCACCGGCGTGCCGGGCAACTACCTGACGCCGAGCATCCGCGCCGCCGGGCTCGATCCCGAGGCGCTGCCGGTGCGCGACAAGACCGCGATGGATTTCGGCAGCGCCAGCGTGAAGGCGTGGCGGGACGTCTGGGGCGCCGGCCAGGGGGTCGGCACCATCGCGGATGCGCCGGCCACCGCCGACCTCGTGGCCCGGCTCGCCCGGGACTACGCGGCGGCCCGGGCCGGCCTCGCGGGCCTCTCCGGGGACTATGCCGGCGCGGCCGTCCCGTGAGCGTCCGCGTCGCCGATCCGGAGCCCGGGATCCGGCTGGTCACCCTCGACCGCCCGGAACGGCGCAACGCCCTCGACCGGGCGGCCTATGCCGGCCTGACCGCCGCCCTCGACGCGGCGGGACGCGACGAGGCCGTGCGCGCCGTGGTGCTCACCGGCGCGGGCGGCTGCTTCACCGCCGGCAACGACCTGAGGGATTTCCAGGACGTCGAGACCGCCGGCGACAGCCCCGGCCTGACCTTCCTCAAGGCCCTGCGCGCCTGCCCGAAGCCGGTGCTCGCGGCCGTCGAGGGGCACGCGGTCGGCATCGGCACGACCCTGCTGCTGCATTGCGACCTCGCCTATGCCGGGGCCGGCGCCCGGTTCCGCCTGCCGTTCACGGCTCTGGGCCTCAGCCCGGAGGGCGGGTCGAGCTACCTGCTTCCCCTCGCGGCGGGCACGAAGCGCGCGGCCGAACTGCTCCTGCTCGGCGAGCCCTTCACGGCGCAGGACGCGGTGTCGGCCGGTCTCATCAACGCCGCGGTGCCCGAGGGGGCGGCGCTCGACACCGCGATGGCGAGAGCCCGGTCGCTCGCCGCCCTGCCCCCGGCCTCGATCACCGCGACCAAGCGGGCCCTGCGCCGGGGCCACGACGACAGCGTCGCCCGCGCGCTGGCCGAGGAGGCGCAGGTGTTCCACGCGCTCCGCCGGAGCCCGGAGGCGCAGGCGGCCTTCGCGGCGTTCCTGCGCCGATGAGTGCGGAGGGGGCGGTGCTGCCCGATCCGGCCGGGCCGGGTGCCGAGGGGGCGAAGGAGGACCGCCACTTCGTCACGGCGCTGGCCCGGGGGCTGGCGGTGCTGGCCTGCTTCGGCCCGGGGCGGACGAGCCTCGCCAACCACGACATCGCCGAGGCCTGCGGGCTGCCCCGCTCCACCGTGTCGCGGCTCACCTACACCCTGACCAGACTCGGCTATCTCCAGCACATGCCCGAACTCGGCCGCTACCGGCTCGGCACCGCGACCATCGCCCTCAGTTCGGCGGCGCTGGGTGGGCTCGACGTGCGCGGCATCGCCCGGCCGGTCCTGCGCGCGGTGGCGGAGGCGGCCAACGCCTCGGTGGGGCTCGGGGTCCGCGACCGGCTGAGCATGCGCTACGTCGACTGCCAGCGCGGCCCGGCGGCGATCTCCCTCAACCTCGATACCGGCTCGCGCATCTCGCTCGCCCGCAGCGCCATGGGCCGGGCCTACGTGGCGATCTGCCCGGACCGCGAGCGCGTGGGCATCTACGAGGACTTGAAGGCCCTCGACCCGGTGGCGTGGCCCGCCCTCCGCGCCGGCCTCGACCGGGCGGTGGCCGAGCACCGGGAGATCGGCTGCTGCACCTCGTTCGGCGAATGGCAGGAGACGGTCTGCGCCATCGCGGTGGGGTTCCATCCCGGCGGCGGCCTGCCGCCGATGTCGGTCAATTGCGGCGCCCCGACGGTCATCACCGACCCGCGCTTCCTCATGGAGGTGGCGCGTCCGAAACTTATCGCCGCCGTGCGCAGCCTCGACGGCGTGATGGGCGCTTAGCCCATGACGAGCGGGTTCCCAAAGGGTCGAAAACCTTTTGACTTCGGGACATTCATGATGCGCGACCCCCCACCGAGGAGCCCTCCGATGGATGCTGATCCGGCTCACGACCTCCCGCTCGCCGGGATCCGGGTCCTCGACCTGTCCCGGGTCCTGGCGGGGCCGTGGTGCGCGCAGGTGCTCGGCGATCTCGGCGCCGACGTGATCAAGGTCGAGCATCCGGAGCGCGGCGACGACACCCGCGACTGGGGGGTGACCACGACCCCCGGCAACACCTCGTATTTCGACAGCGTGAACCGCAACAAGCGCTCGATCGGGGTCGACCTCGCCACGCCGGAGGGGCTGGCGATCGTCAGGGTGCTGGCCCGCGACAGCGACGTGCTGGTCCAGAACTTCAAGACCGGCGGGGCCGAGAAGCTCGGCCTCGGCTACGCGGCGCTCGCGTCCGAGAATCCCGGCCTGATCTACTGCTCGATCGCAGGCTACAGCCCGGCCGGCTCCGAGGCGGGCCGGCCGGGCTACGACCTCGTGGTGCAGGGCGAATCGGGGGTGATGGCACTCAACGGCGAGGCCGGGGGGGCGCCCCTGAAGTTCGGGGTCGCGGCGGTCGACCTGTTCACCGGGCAATACGCCGCCCAGGCCGTGCTCGCGGCCCTGTTCCAGCGGGAGCGGACCGGGCGCGGCCGGACCATCGACCTCGCTCTGTTCGATTGCGGCGTGGCCCTGACCTCCTATTACGGCCTGGAGGCGCTCGCCCGGGGCATTGACCCGCCCCGCTACGGCAACGCCCATCCGTCGATCGTGCCCTACGGGGTGTTCGAGGCCGGGGACGGGCCGGTGGTGATCACGGTGGGCAACAACGCCCAGTACCGCCGCTTCTGCGAGCAGGTCCTGGCGCGGCCGGACCTCGTCGCCGATCCGCGCTTCGCCACCAATCTCGACCGCTCGAAGAACCGCGCCGCCTTCATCCCGATCCTGGAGGCCGAACTCGCCACGTGGGAACGCGCGCCGCTGATCGCCCGGCTGCGGGCGGCGGGCATCCCCTGCGGCGAGGTGATGGGCCTGCGCGAGGCGCTGACCTGCGACCGGGCCCGGGAGGCCGGGCTCGTGGTCGAGGGCTCCGGGAACGCGCACGTGATCGCCCCGCCCTACCGCCTCGATGGGCGGCGGCTGCCGGTCCGCCGGATGCCGCCGAGCCTGGGGGATTCGAGTGCGGAGATCCTGGCGGAGTGCCTGGACGACCCGGCGGGGGCGTGGGCGGCGCTCACCGCGAAGGGCGTGGTGCGGTAGCGGCGACGCGCGCCCTCACCCGGCGCCGTGCGCGGCCGCCAGCCGGGCCCGGGCATCGTCCAGCACCCGGTTCAGGGCGGCGTCCCACGCGACCCGCGGCTGCCAGCCGGTGGTGGCGCGCAACCGGCCGGCATCGCCCGCCGCCATCGGGATCTCGGCCGGGCGCACCCGCTCGGGGGCGATCCGGATCTCGAAGGGCACGCGGGCCCGGGTGCGCAAGTCCTCGAGCACGCTCGCGATCGTCCGCGGTGCGCCGGAACTGATGTTGAACACGCTGCCATCCGCCAGGGATTCCGCCCGGCCGATGAGGTCGGCATAGGCCTGCGCTACGTCGGCCACGTCCAGGAAGTCGCGGTGCGAGGAGAGGTTGCCGACTTCGAGGCGGGGCGGTACCAGCCCGGCCTCGATCCGGGCGATCTGGCCCGCGAAGGAGGCCACCACGAAGCGCTCGTCCTGGCCGGGTCCGATATGGTTGAACGGCCGCAGCACCACGAGCTTCACGCCGATCCGGGGCAGCAGGTCGTGCAGGAGCTGCTCGCCGACCCATTTTGACCGGGCATAGGTGTTGCGCGGCAGCGGCTCGGCCGCCTCGGTGAGGGCGTGGCCGGCCAGGAAGGCGCTGCCGTAGACTTCGCCGGAGCTGACGAAGAAGAACGTGCAGTCCGGCACGGCTTCCACGGCGGCGACGAGGTTCATCAGGCCGTTGACGTTCACCCGCCAGGTCTGCCCGGGCCCGCTGGCGGAATCCGCCACCGAGGCGAGGCCGGCCAGGTGGAGGATCGCGGTCGGCCGGAACCGGTCCACGAAGCCGCCGAGGGCGGCGTCGTCGAGGAGGTCGACGGTCTCGTAGGTCACGCCCTCCGGCAGGCGGGGGGACGGCCCCCGGCCGATCCCCGCGACGCGATCCCCCGCCGCCGCCAGGAGCGGCAGGACGTGGCCGCCGACGAAGCCGGCGGCGCCGGTGACGAGGATGCGCCTCACGCCCGGACCGCCGGTTCGCGGTGCGCGGGCGCCGCTTGCGCGCGGCTCGGGATGGGATGCGCCATCTAGCCCGGCTTCCGGGTGCCCCAGCGCACGCTTCCGCCGCCCCGCCCCGGCGAGCTGCCGGCATCGGCGCCGATCGCCGGGCCGGAGGCGGTCTGGGGCCTGTGCTGCGAGCCGGCCGCCATGGGCTTCGATGCCAGCGTGTCGGGCACTTCGGACAGCAGCTCCTCGTCCCGATCGGTGGCGAACTGACCCGCCTTGCGGTAGGTCCAGAGGTAGCCCGGCACCACCGCCTCGGCGGCGGTCGGGAGGATGCCGAGGCCCTCGAAGGTCCGGCCCTCGGCCTTCGCCGCTTCGGAGACGACGTTGTCGTTCTGGAGCAGGATCACCTGATCGCGGGTGAGCTTGAGCGAGTCCGGCAGCAGGCCGAAGGTCAGGGTGTCGGCGATCTCCAGCATGCGGGCCTGAAGCTTGGCGACCGGCAGGGGCAGATCGACCACGACGCGCTTGCGCTGGATCGTCTTGAGCATGTAGCGCACGAAGTGCTCCAGCGTGCCCACCTCCGGGCCGCCGAGTTCGTAGACCCGGCCCCCCGCGACCGTGCCGTCGACCGCCCGGGCGATCGCCTCGGCGACATCGCCCACGAAGGCCGGCTGGAAGCGCGACTGCCCGCCGGCCAGCGGCAGGACCGGGAGGGCCCGGGCGAGACCGGCGAACCGGTTGAAGAAGCCGTCGCCGGGGCCGAAGATCAGCGACGGCCGGAACACCACCGCGTCCGGGCAGGCGGCGAAGACCTTGGCCTCGCCCTCGGCCTTGGTGCGGGCGTAGAGCGACGGCGAGGCCGGGTCCGCCCCGATCGCCGAGACCTGGATCATCCGGGCCCCCTGCCGGGCTGCCGCCCGGGCGATCGTCTCGGCGCCCTCGACCTGCAGCCGCGCGAAGCTCTGGGACCCGGTTTCCTGCAGAATGCCGACGAGGTTGATCAGCACGTCCGCGCGCTCGGCGGCGCGGGCCACGGACTCGGGGTAGCGCAGGTTGGCCTGGACGGCCACGATCTGGTTGACCTGTCCCAGGGGCTGCAGGAACAGCGCGAGGTCCGGCCGCCGCGCCGCCACGCGGATCCGGTAGCCGCGCTTGGCCAGCGCCCGCACCACGTGCCGACCGAGGAAGCCGGAGCCGCCGTAGATCGTCACGAGCTGGGATTGCGGGCGCAGCAGATTGGGGCCGGCCATGGTGGCGGGGCCGCTGTCCTGGGGCGTGTTCGCCGCCGTATCCGCGGTCGGGCCCGCGGTCGTGTTCTGGTGGCCGGTCATCGCCGTGGTCTCGGGTTCCGCGCGCGCCCCGGGGCGCCGTCAGGGCGCCTACTTAGAGCGGGGCCCGAGGGCGTTGCAATCAGGTGCGGTGCGAAGATCGCGGTTTGCGCCGCTTCCTGACGCCTTAGGGCTCCCGCTTCGGGGTCCCGGTGTGCCGGGGACATGCCCGGCGGAGGCACGGAACGGCTGCCGGTCCCGCGCATTCTTCCGGTCTCGCGCGCCGCGTCGGACGGTGCGGGCGCGGTTCGCCGGAGAATTCGATGATTGTCGGGATGCTCGTTTCAGCGGCGATCGCCGCCTTCGGGCTGCTTGTCGCCCTCGGCTGGATCGGCCATCCGATCGACGCCCAGCTCGTCAGCAATTACGGCTGGAGCATCCTGACGATCGGCGTCGCCCTGTTCGTGCTGTTCGGATTCCGGCGGTTCGACCGGGCGCGCAGGGCCCGCGCGGCGGGTCGCTCCGTCTGAGGCGGTTCAGGCGACCTTGATCCGGCGGCGCACCTCGCGCGCCACGGCGGGGCGGCGGGTCACGGTCCGGGGTGTGCCCACGGTGATGCTCTGCGATTCGCGGGCGATGAAGGCGGTGGGCATCTCGGCCTGGAGATCGGCCTCCATGTCGCGGAGCGCCGTGTCGGAATGGGCCGGATGCAGGTGGATGATGGCCAGCGCCTTCACGCCCGCGACCCGCGCCAGCTCGACGCCCTTCTGCCACGTGGAATGGCCCCAGCCCCGGCAGGTCGGGTACTCGCCGTCGGTGAACATGCCGTCATAGACCATCAGGTCGGCGCCGGCGACGAACCGGGCGAGCTCCGGGTCCGGCCAGGGATCGCTGTGCTCGATGTCGCTGATCAGGCACAGGCGCCGGCCGCCATGCTCGAACCGGTAGCCCACCGAGCCCTGCGGATGGTTCAGCGGGATCGTGTCGACCCGCACCCCGTCCGGGAAGGTCAGGGTCTGCCCCGCCTCGAACCCATGGTGGTGGAAGGTGCAGCACAGCTTGTCGAGGGTAACCGGGAAGAGCGGCGGCGCGAACAGACGGTCGAGGGTCGGCCCGGCCGATTCGCCGCCGAGATTGCCGCAATAGGTGTTGATCACGCGGTCGCAGTCGAGGACCGCGGGCTTGAAGAACGGCAGACCCGCCGTGTGGTCGAGATGCAGGTGGCTGAACAGCAGGTCGACTTCCCGGGGCAGGTCGGTGCGGTGGCCCTGCCCGAGATTGTAGAGGCCCGAGCCCGCGTCCACGATGAAGAGGCGCTGCCCGCAGCGCACCTCCAGGCACGGCGTGTTGCCGCCGAACTCGGCGTATTGCGGGCCGCTGACCGGGGTCGAGCCGCGCACGCCCCAGAACCGGAGGACGAGGTCTTGGTCGGCCGCCGGGAGGGCCGGCTCAAAACGATTGGACATGGCGATCACGAATCTGCGGACGTCAATCCCGATCCGTTACGATCGAAACCCCGTCGCCGTTCCGGGAAGAGTGCTCTGATTACGGCAGGCCGACGGAACGAGAGTACCGTTCGTCCCCTGCCGTACCATGAATTGGTGTGCCGAGAGCCCCCGTGATGTGCGTCTTCGCACACGGACGGGTCGCCGGGCCGGGCGCTTGCATGCCTCAAGGGCCTTCGGCCGAGGCCAGGAGACCGGGCGTCGCGCCGGGCAGATTCGGGGAGCCGGGAACCCGGCCGCCGAGGCCGGCGGCGAGCCAGGAGGGCAGACCGTCGCCGTAGCGGGTCGGCAGGGGGGCGGCCAGCGCCCCGAACGGGTCGGCGGCGCGCTCGTAGACCGGGACGAAGCCGGCCATCCGCCGGGGGGACAGCACGGAATCCGCCGCGGCCCAGGCGGCCCAGACGGATTGAGGCACCGGGCGCGGGGCGCGGTGCGCCGGCACGACCACCACCTCCTGTCCGGCGAAGGCCAGGGCCTCCGGGCGGCTGATGTCGCCGACCGTGCCGCCCCGGGCCGTGTAGGCCGCCCAGAAGGCGTTCTGCCCCCCGTCGGAATAGGTGATGCGCACGGCGGGCTCCCCGGTCTCGGCCAGGGCGGCGATCCGCGCGTCCTCCACGGCCCGCCGGGTCGCCACCGCCGCCTCCACGGCGGGATTCCGGGACGGGGCGAAGGCGTAGCGGCCGGCGGCCACCGAGACCTGGAGCTCCTCGCGGCTCGCCTCGAACCGGTCGGACCCGGCCTTGAGCTCGCGCCAGAACGCGATGTTCGGGTCCAGCCGGTGCCGGGCCATGGCCTCGGCGGTCATCCGGAACGGGTAGGACTGGAACTGGAACGCCGCCTGCCCGCCCTTCAGGGCGTCGCGGGCGATGGCGTAGATCTCGCCGACCGTGCCGTCGGTCATGGCGAAGCAGCCCATCGACGAGCAGATGCCGTGGACCATCACGGCCGAGCCGGTGGACCCGTGGGCCCGGTCGTAGGCGTTGGGATAGCCGACGTCGAAGGACAGGTAGTAGTGCGAGTTCGGGTTCATCTGGCCCCGGGGCACCGTGTAGAACCCCTCCGGGGTCTGCCGGTCGCCGCTCCGGCGCTTGGGCCCGAGCTGCCCGGACCAGCGGCAGATCGGGAAGGTCTTGATGAAGACGTAGCCCGACGGGCCCTTCTTCCAGACCTCGATCTCGGATTCCTTCTTGTAGGCCCGGAACAGGACCGGGGACGCGGCCGTGACACCCTTGTGGGCCATCAGCGCCAGGGTGGCGGCCGGGATCGGCGCCTCGGCCTTCCCGGCCTGCGCGGCGGCCGGGCCGCCATGGGCCACCAGGAGCGCCAGACCGGCGGCGAGCGTTATCGGGAGCGTTCGAGGCATGAACCGTCCGCACTGGATCGGCCGGAATGGCGCCGGACGGACGCGGGCCATCGGCTTGCCGGGCCATTGCGGCGGCGGTGAGGCTGTGGCTCGGACCGCACCGACGGACGGGCGCGGCTGATCCGATTCGGGCCGTCGTCTGGGGCTTGGCGACATGCGCTGCGCGGTCGAAGCCGACGGCGGCCGGCACGGCTCCAGAAACGGGCCATCGCCCGATGTATGACGCGCGGCCCTCATCGTCAGAACGCCACGCGTACGCCGCCGACGATGTTGCGCGGTGCACCCGCGAATACGGAGCCGGTCGCCTGGGCCAGGACGCGCGCTCCGTTCGGCTGTCCGTTCACCGCGCTGATCGTGTCGGCGACGTTCTGGGCGGCGTTCGTATAGACCTGACCCAGCACGTTGCGCGCCTCGACATAGACGCTCACGCGTTTGGCGAAGCCGGCATCCGCCCGACCCGAGAGCGCTCGGTCGTAGTGGACGTTGAGGTTGACGATCCCGAAACCCGGGGCTTTCAGCACGTTGGCGTTGTCGAGCGGGAAACCGCTCTGGGAGACCGCCTCGACGAACGCCCCGAAGCCGTGCAGCAGGCCGGTCGTCCATTCGTGGCCGAGCCGTACCAGCCCCGCATCGACGGGCACGCCCGGGATGTGCCGGCCCACCCGATCGAACGTGGCGGTCCTCGCCCCCGCGCTGAGTTGCTCGGTGTACCGCGTGTAGACTTGGTCGTCGTGGGTATAGGCCAGCGTCGCCCGCCACCCGTCCGGAGACGCCCAGGTCGCGCGGACCTCGACGCCGCGGTGCTCCGAGGCCGGCGCGTTGACGATGAACGGCAGGAGGCCGCCGCCGGGCGATTGCGAGACGAGTTCGTCGCGCAGGAACTCGTAGAAGCCGGTGATCGACAGTTGCAGTCCTGGCAGCGGCATCCAGGTCGCGCCGAGGTCGAGTCCGAGGTTGCGCTGCGGCCTCAGCAGCGTGTTGTTGCCCGGTATTCCGGCGGGCGTGATGAACAGGCTGGTGGCCGCCGGGGTCGCGTAGGCGGTCGCCGCGCGGGCGAGGAACCGCCAGTCCGCGCTGGGCCGGTAGGTCAGCGACAGGTCCTGCGCGGCGTTGAGGAAGGTGCGGTCCACGCCGGCCCCAGCTCCAGCCGTGCCGCCCGGGGTCGTCGTGTAGAAGATGTTGCGCCCCGCGACGCCGGTCGCCTGCGCGCCGAGCCCGGCCGCCACCGACCACCGTTCGGACAGCTGTAGCTCCACCCGAGCCCGTGCGCCGAGGTTGTCCTGGACCGCCCGCTGGTCGCTGGTCAGCGCGCCCAGGCGCGGCCCGCTGTAAGGGGCGCGGGTGTAGATCGCGGCGTGGGACTCGATCCGGTCGTAGGACAGCGCCGCGTAGCCGGTCGCCGGCAGACCGAACAGGTCGGCGCGCCGGGTCACGTCGGTGAGGAGGTTCTGGGACGGGTACGAACCCTGGGGTGAGGCGGTGTAGAACGGCTGGAAGAAGTTGCGCTCATCGAGCACCGCCTGCGCGCTCCAGGTGGTGAATGCATCGAGGTCGTGCTCGTAGCGCAGGCCGAGGACGGTGCGCCTGTCGTCGCGCAGCAGCGCCGCCTCGCTCGCCGTCACGGCCACCGTCGCGCCGTAGGCGCCGTTGGCGAAGTAGGCGTAGGTCGTGCAGCCCGGCGCTGCCGTGGCCGCCGCCGCGCAGCCGCGCTGGTAGGGGTTGATCCTGTACTGCGCCAGCGACGCGCGCGCCGGGACATCGGCGTGCAGCTGGTTGTCGATGGCCTTGATGGTGAATCGGTCGTCCGGGGTCGGCGCGTAGCGCGCGATCAGGTTGACCGTCTGCGTGTCGTAGCTCGCATGATCCTGGTAGCCGTTCGCCCGTGCGTCGCTGAGGAACAGGGCGAGATCGAACGGGCCGCTCGCCCGCCCCGCGGCGGCGTAGGTGTTGAGATACCCGAACGAACCGGCGTCGGCACCGATCTCGTAGCCGTCGATCTCGGCGCCGGTGCGGGTCCGGAACGCGATGGCGCCGCCGGTGGCGTAGTTGCCAAACAGCGCCGATTGCGGCCCGCGCAGGACGGTGACGTCGGCGTAGGCGTGCGGGTCGGTGAGGTCGAAGCGCGAGCCACCGTCGGGCTGAGTCAGCGGGAAGCCGTCCTCGACCACGGCGATGGAGCGGTTCACGCCGGTGGAACGGGCGTTGGCGCCGCGGATCGAGACGATGACGTCGCGGCCGCCCGTCCCCTGGCGCACGGTGACACCGGGGCTGTCGAGCAGGATCGAGCCTATGTCGGCGGCTGGCCGATCGGCGATCGCGTCCCGCCGGGTGATCGTCGTCGCGGCCCCCCCGAACGTGATCCCGACGCCGGGCGCTGTGCCGCCCGGCGGGGTTGGCCCCGCATCGCCGCGCGCGGCCCACGGTTCGGCGTCGGCAGGCGTGGGGGCGCGGTCGAGGACGACGGACAACTCCTCAAGGTCGCGGGGTCGGCCGGTCTGCGCGGCGGCGTGATCGGTGCCGAGGTAGGCGCATGCGCAGAGGGCTAGGAAGGCTGGGCTACGCAAGAGCCGTCATCTTCTTCGGAGCGATAGTCTTGCGGCGATACCCGCCTTGATCTTGTTATCTCGGGGCATGACGCTCGCTCAAGGCGCCGTATCAATGAACTGCCGAGCTTGTCTCTGCAAGGGGACGGCTATTCAAGTCCAGGACAAAGTATCATCGGCACCTCGCTCGATCCGGACGCGGGCGACCGTGTCTCGCCTCCGAAAGCGCGAGGTCCTGATCGCGGCGCGACCGCGTTAGCGCGCCCCCGTCGAAGGACGGCTGCGCCCCGAAATCTCCCGACCGGGGCCGCCTCAACCCGCCGGGGCGAGTTCGGCCTCCGCGGGCACCGTCACCGGTCCCACCACCGCGCTGTTCTCCACCGCGATCACCGCGTCGAACGGCGCGAAACCCTCCGACACGGCGGTCCCGGGCAGGCAGACGATCAGGCCGCGCCCGGCCCGCGCCCGGCGCAGCCCGAGGAGGCGGTCGTGCAGGTCCTCCCTCCGCTCGTCGGGAGCGAGGGCGACGACCAGGATGTCGGGCTCGCGGGCGAGGCAGCGGACCAGCTCGATCGCCATCCGCTCGCGGGCGTTGATCGCCCCGTCCGCCAGCGCGCCGGTGCTCGGCTGGATCTCGACCTTGCTGTCCAGCCCGAGCCCGTAGACGGCGGCTTCGAGCCCCTCCTCGGCGAGCACGCGCCGGACCAGCGCCCGCACCCGCGGCTCGGCATTGGCCTCGCCGAGGCTGATCCGGCCGAACAGCAGGTTCTCCTCCAGGCTGGCGGCCGGGTTGACCCGGCCGGGATCGTGGAACTCCACCGCGCCGGCGAGATGGGCCGGCAGCATCCGCGCGAAGGAGCGCCGCGCCTGGACCAGCCGCGCCTCGAACGCGGCGTCGATCAGGCCGAAGCGGTGGCGGGACTCGCTGTAGCGCAGGGCCAGTCCGATCAGGCGCGTGCGGTCGCGCTGGCCCGCCGGCCCCCGGCGCAGGCTGGCGGCGTCGGCCAGGCGCACGACGAGATCCTCGAAATAGCCCCGCTCCGAGGCCTGGAACAGCGAGTAGGCGTCGAACAGGGGATGGTCGTTGGGCAGGTCGGCGAAGATCTCCACGGTGCTGCTGGCCACCGACAGGCCGATCTCCGTCAGCGGCCGGACCAGCCCCTCGGCCTCCAGCACCGCCCGCAGGTAGGGATGGCGGGCGAAGCGCAGGGGCGAGAAGGCGCCGCCCACCGGCTCGCCGAAGAGGATGTTCTCGCCGATATTCGCCTGATGGTTGTAGCGGTCGGGGTCGAACGGCTCGACCAGGCGCTCGGCCCCCTTGGCGGCCAGGGCCACCCGCATGGTCCGGCGGGCGGCGACGACCGCGGCCGCGAGCCGCGGCTGGGCCGCGGGGTCGAGCCGCCCGGTCAGGCCGCGGGCGTAGACGAAGCCGTCGAGCCCGGTCAGCCGGCTGAGCCCGATGAGCGCGATGTCGTCGGGGGCGCGGGCCGGGTCGGTGCCGTAGAGCAGGTTCTGCCGGAGCGAGCCCGCCATGAGGATCGCCTCGCCGGCCGCGAAGGCGATGCGCCGGGCGCGCTCGGCGGCGTCGAAGCCGCGCAGGTCCGTGCCCGCATAGGTGACGGCGCCGGCCGTCGGCTCGACCTGCCCCGCCAGCACCGCCGCCAGCGCCCGGGCGCCGCTGCCGCGGCTGCCGGTGATCGCCACATGGCCCGGCATGGTGACGGCGACGTCGACGCCGGTCAGCCGCTCGCCCGTGACCGGATCGAAGGCGCCGACGCCCTGGGTCGCCAGGAGCCCCGACCGGGGCAGCGGCACGGGGGCGCCGGTCCGTGCCCGCCGGCCTTCGAGGGCCGCGATGATGCGGGCGAGGTCGCGGAAGCGCGGGCGCACGGCCCGGCGCACCGTCCAGAGGCGCGCGCAGATCGCCGCGAGCCAGCCCGCGAGGCCGAAGGCGCCCGCCGCCGCCAGGAGTGCGGCCGGATCCACCGGCGGCGCCGGCGGCACCCCCGGCGCCGTGCTGCGCCACAGGGCGGTGCCGACCGCGATCGCCGGCAGGATCACCGCCAGGGCGAGGGCCGGCGCCCGGGCATAGGCCAGCCGCGCCTCGGCGCGGGCCACGGTGCCGCGCATCGCGCTCACGCGGGCCGCGATGCGCGTCCGTTCCAGGGCGGCGGCTCCGTGGTTGCGCACGGCCGGCAGGCGCCGGACGAGGTCGTTCAGGTTCTCCTCCGCCCGCGCGCCGGTGCGCAGGCGTAACTCCTGCCGATCCCGCGCCCGTTCCAGCACCAGCCCGTAGGCGAGGCCGACCGCCGCGAGGCCGGCCATTGCCGCCGGGACCAGCCGGGGCGCCGCCAGCGCGGCGAAGCCGAGGGCGAGGATCAGGGCGGCGAGCGTCATCGCCGGCAGGACGATCCCGGCGGCGAGCAGTCGGTCGGCCCGCGCCAGCATGTCGCCGACGAGGCGGGCGAGGCTGCGCGCCTCGTCCCGCGCCCCGGCCGGGGCGTCGAGGATCGCCCGCAGGACGCTGTCCCGGACCGCGTCGGCGGCCCGGTTCTGGGCCTTGAAGCACAGGCGCGCCACCCACCAGCCGAGGGCCGCCAGGATCAGCGCGCAGGCGGCGATGCACAGGAACGCCGCGAATTCGAGCCCGGCGGGACGCAGCGGCAGGCCGGGTGCCAGGACGAGCTCGCCGCCCTGAAGCGGCACGGCGAGGCGCAGGAAGAGCAGCGCCGCCGCCCCGTCGCGGGGCAGCAGTGCCACGAGGTCGCGCAGGCAGAGGAGGGCCAGCGCGCAGAGCGGCACGCCGATCCCGACCGCGAGGGCCGCCGCCGCGGCATGCAGACGCCGCGCGGCACGCCAGGTCAGGACGAGGGGATCGGATTCCATGCGTCTCCGGGCGGGATCGGGGGGCCTTCCGCGGCCAGGGGCATAACGCATCGCGCCGGAGACCGGAACCGGTGCGATCCGCTAGCTTTTTGATCGGCATCGCCTTTTTCCGAAAGCCGGCGGGCCCCTCTCGCGACGATGCCCCAGGGCCCGGCGCAGGGCGCGGGACCTGTCGCTGCCGCACTGCGACATGTCCGCCAGCCTGATCCAAGTTCTGGTTCCGGTCTGGAAGCGCTCTAGGTTATGGACCGCAGCGCACGGCTCCCGATAGGGGCGCCGCCACGGCGCAACGCGGCCGCTTCGGTCGCCCGGTCCGCGCGCGGACCGGACTGCGGCATGGGTCTGGCTGGGATCGGAACGTGGGGCGACGCGTGTGGCCAGGAGCTGAGCCGATCGAACGCGATCGCCCGATCATTCCGTCGTCCCGCGGGCGCGGCTGATGGCGCAGCTGTTCACGCCCGGCGCGGACGCGCTCTACCGCCTCGCCCTGATGACCGGCGTCGCCTGCCTGGTCGGGCTGCCCGTGCTGGCGGCCGGAATCGTGCGCTCGAACTACGTCACCGGCGTCGGCGTGGCGCCGGCCCAGCCGCTGCCCTTCAGCCACAAGCACCATTCGGGCGAGCTCGGCATCGATTGCCGCTACTGCCACACCACCGTCGACAAGGAGGCCACAGCGGGCATCCCGCCGACCCAGACCTGCATGACCTGCCACTCGCAGATCTGGACCGGCTCCGACATGCTCAAGCCCGTGCGCGACAGCTACGCGCAGGACATCCCGCTGGAATGGAAGCGGCTGAACAAGCTGCCGCAATATGTCTACTACAACCACTCCGTCCACGTGACGAAGGGGATCGGCTGCTCCACCTGCCACGGCGACGTGACGGCGATGCAGATGACCTACCGGGCCAACGCCTTCGAGATGCGCTTCTGCCTCGACTGCCACCGGGCGCCGGAGAAGTATGTCCGCCCGCCCGATCAGGTCTGGAACATGACCTGGACGCCGCCGGCCGACCAGGCGACCCTCGGGCCGAAGCTCGCGGCCGAGTACCACATCCGCGGCGGCGCGCGGCTCACCGAATGCGGGATCTGCCACCGATGACCGGCCCTCCCGATTTCCCGGCCCTGCGTGCGAAACTCGCGAGCGGCGACGGCCCGCGCTTCTGGCGCAGCCTCGACGCCGTGGCCGACAGCCCGGAATTCCGAGATTACCTCGCCGCCGAGTTCCCCTCGGCCTCCCAGCTCGCCGCCGCTCCGGAGCGGCGCGGCTTCCTGAAGCTGATGGCGGCCTCCTTCGCGCTCGGCGGGCTCACCGCCTGCGGCGGGGCCGGCGGCCGCGACCACGAGGTGCCCTACGTCAACCAGCCCGAGCGGATCGTGCCGGGCACCGACCTCGCTTACGCCTCCTCGGCGTTGTTCGACGGGTTCGGCAACGGCATCCTGGTCACCACCCGCAACGGCCGGCCCCTGAAGATCGAGGGCAATCCCGACCATCCCTGGAGCCGCGGCGGCACCGACGTCCTGGCCCAGGCCTCCGTGCTCGGCCTCTACGACCCGTTCCGCTCCCAGGCGGTTCAGCATCTCGGCCGGCCGAGTTCCTGGGCGGCGTTCCGTACGGCCCTGCAGGCGCAGATGCCGGCCTGGCGCGGGACCGGCGGCGCGGGCCTCGCCCTGCTCACCGGCCCGGTGACCTCGCCCACGGTGGCGGCGCAGATCGCCCGGCTGCGGGCCGCTTATCCGGCCCTGCGCTGGCATGTCGGCGCGGGTGCCGGGCGCGCGGGGCTCTACGAGGGTGCCCGCCTTGCCTATGGCCGGCCGCTGGAGACGATCCCCGATTTCGACCGGGCGCGCACGATCGTGGCGCTCGACGGCGACTTCCTCGACCTCGGCCCGGGCCAGGTCGGGCTGTCCCGGCGCTGGAGCGCGGCCCGGCGCGCGGCCTACGCGGAGGGCCGGCTGCTGACCCTGCACGCGGCGGCGCCGACGCCGACGCTGACCAGCGCCAAGGCGGATGTCTCCGTTCCCGTCCAGGCTGCCCGGCTCGAAGCCCTCGCCCGGGCGCTGCTGGGGCTTGCCGAGGGCGGCGCGGCACCGTCCGGCGACGATCCGGTGGCCCGCTGGACGCGGGGCGCCGGCAAGGCCCTGACCGAGGCCCGGGGCGCCGGCCTGGTCACGGCCGGGCTCACGGCGAGTCCGGCGCTGCACGATCTGGTCCACCGCCTCAACGGCGCGCTCGGCAACACCGGCACGACCCTGCGGCTCACCGAGCCCGCCGAGGCGCAGGGGGCCGGCACGCTGGCGGACCTCGCCGACGCGATGGCGCGCGGTACCGTCACGGCGCTGATCGTGCTCGGCGCCAACCCGGTCTACGAGGCGCCCGGAGCCCTCGATTTAGCCGCCGGGATGGGGCGCGTGCCGCTCAAGATCCATGCCGGGCTCTACGCCGACGAGACCGCCGCCCATGCCGACTGGCACCTGCCCGTGGCCCATCCCCTCGAATCCTGGGGCGACGTCCGGTCCCTCGACGGGACCGTGGGGCTGATCCAGCCGACCATCGCCCCGTTCTACAACGGCCGCACCCTGCCGCAGATGCTGGCCTTCCTGGCGGACGGCACGGGCGGGGACGGCGCCGAGGACGCCCTCGGCCTGCTCAAGGCGCGCTGGCGGGAGCAGGGCACGGACGAGGCGGCGTTCGAGGCCGGCTTCTCGGAGGCCCTGCGCCAAGGTTTCTGGGCCGACAGCGCGCGGCCGGCCGAGACCGTGGCGCTGACGCAGGTGGCTGCGATTTCCCCCTACGATGTTCACACCCCCCCGGCCGAGGCGACCTCTCCGCCTGAACCCTTTGACGGAACGGATACGCCAGATCTGGCACGCGCCCTCCCTCCCCCGCAGAGGGGGGAGGGAGACACGTGAATCCGGTAGCGCCATCGACCGGCGCCCTGGAGGTCCTGTTCCGCCCCGACCCCACCGTCTGGGACGGTACCCCGGCCGACCTCGCCTGGCTTCAGGAACTGCCGAAGCCGCTTACCAAGGTGGTCTGGGAGAACGTGATCGCCCTCGGGCCGCGGCTGGCCGAGCGTGAGGGGATCGCCACCGGCGACATCGTGCGGCTGGAGGCGGACGGCCGCGCCGTCGAGGGGCCGGCCTGGATCCTGCCGGGACAGGCCGACGACACGCTGACCCTGACCCTCGGCTACGGCCGGGACGTGCCGGATCACCTGTCCCGCGGTCTCGGCTACGACGCGTCACCCCTGCGACCGGCCGATTCGGGCTGGCGGCTCTCCGGCGCGCGGCTGACGAAGACCGGCCGGCGCAGCATGCCGGCGACCACCCAGCACCTCGGCACGATGGAGGGGGAGGACATCGTCCGGGTGCAGGCGCTCGGCGCCCCGCCGGTGGGCGACCCGAGGGGCGCGCCGAGCCCCGCCTCGTTCTACCCACCCCCGGAGAGCCAGGACCGCTGGGTCGCCGCGCAATGGGGCATGGCCATCGACCTCGACGCCTGCACCGGCTGCAACGCCTGCGTCACCGCCTGCCAGGCGGAGAACAACATCCCGGTGGTCGGCCGCGCGGAGGTCGAGAAGGGGCGCTGGATGGGCTGGCTGCGGGTCGACCGCTACTACGCGGGCGATCTCGACGCGCCGACCACGCATTTCCAGCCGGTGCCGTGCATGCATTGCGAGCAGGCGCCCTGCGAACTCGGCTGCCCCGTGGAGGCGACCCTGCACGACAGCGAGGGCCTGAACCTGCAGGTCTACAACCGCTGCGTCGGCACCCGGACCTGCCAGAGCTACTGCCCCTACAAGGTCCGCCGGTTCAACTACCTCGACTATACCGGCGGCATGACCCCGGTGGAGCAGCAGCAGCGCAACCCCGAGGTCACGGTCCGCGCCCGTGGCGTGATGGAGAAGTGCACCTACTGCATCCAGCGGATCACCGCGGCGCGGATCACCTCCGCCAAGGACGCCCACGCCCCGATCCCCGACGGCGCCGTCGAGACCGCCTGCCAGGGCGCCTGCCCGACCCGGGCCATCACCTTCGGCAACGTCGCCGATCCGGGGAGCCAGGTCTCGGCCGCCCGCAGGGATCCCCGGGAATACGCGCTGCTCGGCCACCTGAACACGCGGCCGCGCACCACCTACCTCGCCGGGCTCGCGCCCGCCGCGGATCGCAGCGGTCGGGAGGGCTGAGCATGGCCGGCGCCCTCGTGGACGGTTCCCTGATCCCGCCGGAGGAAACCCTCCAGGGCATCGGCGGCGCCGTGACGGCGATCCCGCTGACGCATCCGGGCAACCGGCGCTGGTGGATCGCCTTCGCGGGGGCGGGGGCGCTGCTGGGCATCTTCGCCGTCACCCTCGCCTACCTGCTCTATGCCGGCCCGGGGATCTGGGGGAACAACAACGCCGTCGTCTGGGCGCTGGACATCGCCAGCTACGATTGGTGGATCGGCGTGGCCTCGGGCAGCCTCCTGGTCTCGGCGATCCTGCTCCTGCTCGGGGCGGAATGGCGCGGGGCGGTGAACCGGGTCGCCGAAACCCTGGCGCTGCTCGCCACTGCGGCTGCCGGGCTCTACCCGATCATCCATCTGGGCCGCCCGTGGTTCTTCTTCTGGAACCTGCCCTACCCCAACACCTACGATCTCTGGCCGCAGTTCCGCTCGCCGCTGCTCTGGGACGCGATCGACATCGTGTCCTTCCTGGTGATCTGCGTGAGCCTGTGGTTCATCGGGCTGCTGCCGGACCTCGCGACCCTGCGCGACCGCGCCTTCGCCGAGGCGATGCGCCAGGCCGACGCCAAGGCGCCGACCCGCGGGCTCGCGCTGCTGCGCGCGCAGGTCTACGGCATCGTCGCCTCCGGCTGGCGCGGCTCGGCGGCCCATTGGCAGATCTGGGTCCAGGCCTACCGGACGGTGGCGCTGCTCGGCGTGCTGCTGGTGGTCTCGGTCCAGACCGGCGCCTCGGTGATGCTGGCGGGCTCGCTGATGCCGGGCTGGCACAGCACGCTGCTGCCGGTGAGCTTCCTGATCAACGCCGTCTATTCCGGCGTCGGCGTCACGGCGATGATCGTGATGCTGATCCGCCTGGTCTACGGCCTCGATACCCTGGTGACCCCGCGCCACCTCGACGTGCTCGGGCGCCTGCTGCTCTGCCTCGGCTGCGCCAGCGCCTATTGCTATGCCGCCGAAGCGTTCGACACGTTTCTCAACGGCGACGCGCAGGGCCGCGCCGTGCTGGTGCGGCGCCTGACCGGCGACCACGCCCTGGTCTCCTGGACGGCGATCCTCAGCCTCGTCCTGCCGGCGCAGGTCCTGTGGTCGGCCCGGGCCCGGACGGCGCCCCTCGTCCTCGCGGCGGTCGGCCTGCTGGTGGCGATCGGCGCCTATGCCGACCACGTCATGGTCCTGGTCGTGACCCTGACGCAGGATTTCCTGCCCTCCTCGCGGCTTCCCTACGGGGTCGATCCCTGGGGCATCGCCACCTTCGCGGGCTCGATCGGCCTGTTCCTGACCCTGCTGCTCCTGTTCCTGCGCTACCTGCCGGCGGTCTCGATCGTCGAGAGCCGGCGCCTCGCCCTGGCGGAGGTCCCGGCCGCGCAGGAGGCCGCGCGCGCGGCCACGTCCCGGACCGCCGCCCGGCCGGAGGAGGATCCGGTGGCGGCCCCCCTGTGGGGCGTGTCGGCCACCTTCGCGAGCCAGGGAGACCTCGCCGCCGCCCTGCAGGCGGTCTCCGGCCTCGGCCCCGACCACGTCCGCCTCGACGGGCACGGCCCGGTGCCGATGCCCCGGACCCTCCGGCCGCTCGGCCTGGAGGGCCGCTCGATCCTGCCCTACGCCCTGGCCGGGGCCCTGCTCGGCGGCGCGGGCTTCTTCGCGATGTGCGTCTACGCCACGGCCTACGATTACGTGTTCCTGATCGGCGGGCGGCCGCGCCTGTCCTGGCCGTCCTTCGTGGTGCCGAGCCTGTCCTTCGCCACGATGGCGGGCTGCGTGGCGATCCACGGCGCGCTCCTGGTGCTCAACCGCCTGCCGCGGCTGAACCACCCGGCCTTCAACATCCCGGGCTTCCTGCGCGCCTCGGACGACCGCTTCTTCCTCACCGCGGAGGCCCGGAGCGACCGGTTCGACGCGGGCAAGATCGAGCGGCGGCTCACCGGCCTTCCGGCCGAGGCCGGGCGCCCCCTCGAGATCCGGCGGATCCCGCGATGAGGCGCGCCCTCCCCCTCGCCTTCCTCGCCCTGGCGCCGCTCTCGGCCTGCGGCGATGCCGACATGGCCGATCAGGCCCGGGCCAAGACCTGGGACCGGAACCCGTTCTTCCCCCGCGCGATCACCATGCGCCAGCCGGTGGCCGGCACCGTGCCGCGGAACGATCCCGCCCGGCCGGCGCCGCAGCCGGAGACCGTCAGCCGCGACCTGCTCGACCGGGGGCGGCAGCGCTACGCGGTGTTCTGCACCCCCTGTCACGGCCAGGACGGGCGCGGCCAGGGCATGATCGTGGCGCGCGGCTTCCCGCAGGCCGGCAATCTCGCCGCCGAGCCGGTCACCCGGGCCTCCGCGGCCGAGCTCTACGACGCGATCTCCAACGGCCGGAGGGCCATGTTCGGCATGGCGCAGATGATCCCCTCCGCCGACCGCTGGGCGATCGTCGCCTATGTCCGCGCGCTCCAGCTCAGCCAGGACGCCCCGGTCACGAGCCTGCCGGAGCCGGATCGGGCCCGGCTGGAGGCGACCCGGTGAGGCGCCCCGCCCTCCTCGGCCTGGCCGGCCTCGCGCTCCTGGCCTGCTGCGGGCTCGCGGGCGGCTGGCGCGGGGCGGCGGCCTCGTACCTCGCCGCCTGGCTGGTGCTCCTCGCCCTGCCGGTCGGCGCCCTGCCGGTGGTCATCGTGGCCGAGCGCTTCGGCCAGCGCGTGCGTGCGCGCGGCGGCGTCGAGATGCTGGCCGGCCTGCGCCGCCTGACGACTTTGATGCCGGTGGCGGCCGTGCTGGCGCTGCCGCTGCTCGCGGCCGCGCCCCTGCTCTATCCGTGGGCCGGCGCCCAGGCGCGCACACCGCTCGCCGCCCTCTGGTTCACGGTGCCGTTCTTCGCCGCGCGGGTGATCGCCTATCTCGCCGCCTGGACCTGGCTGGCGCTGCGCTTCGCCCGGCCCTTCGACGCCCCCGGCGAGGGCCGGACCGTCCCGGCGGTGGGCCTCCATGCGGTGATCGGCACGCTCTTCGTCACCGACGTGATCGCCTCCCTGGACCCGCGGCTCGATTCGACCCTGCTCGGCCTCCTGGTCATGACAGCCTGGAGCGGCCTCGCCTTCGCGGCGGCGATCCTGCTGGCCTGGGAGGAGCCGGAACCGGTGGGCCGCGGTCGGACGGCCCCGGGGCGCGGCCGGCTGGTGCCCCTCGTCGTCCTGCTCGGGCTCTGGGCCTACCTGCACTTCGTGCAGTTCCTGATCGTCTGGTCGGCAAACCTGCCCCCCGAGGTGGCGTGGTACTTCGCCCGCGGCGGTTGGCTCGGGCGGGCCCTGTCGATCGCGGCCGGCGCCGTGGCGGTGCTTGCCGGGCTCGCGACCCTCCGGCCCGGTCGGCCGACCACGCGGATCCTGGCCGGGGCGGCGCTGGCGGTGCACGCCCTCGAGATGTTCTGGCTCGTCACTCCCGCGATCCGCGACCGGTTCGTGCTGCGCCCGAGCGACGGGCTGGCGGCCGGTGCCGTGGCCTGCCTCGCCGCCGCGCTCCGCCCCGCGCTGCGCCTCGGCGCGGCCGCGTCCCCCCGCCGCGCCGGGAGGCCGGCATGAGCGCGGGCGGCCCCTCCGGCCTGATCCCCGCCATCCTGGCGGGTCTGACCCTGCGGGGCAGCTCTGTCCTGAACGGGCGCCCGTCGCGCCCGCCCGCCAACAGCCAGCGGGACCCCGACGACCCGGGGCACGAGGTCCGCGACGTCAATGTCCGCAACACCGCCCTGGTCATGGCCGGCCTCGCGCTCGCGGCCCTGACGGTCATCGGCACGATGATCTGGCTGATGAGCACCTTCGCGGCGGGCCAGCGCCGGGCGCTGCCGACGCTGACGCCCCAGCAGACCGCCCGCCTCGCGCCGCCGCCCCCGAACCTCCAGGCGAACCCCTATGCCGATATCGATCGCCAGCGGGCGGCGACCGAGGCACATCTGGCGGGCTACGGCTACCGCGACGCGGCCCGCACCCGGGCCCGGATCCCGATCGGGCGCGCCATGGATCTGATCGTCGGCCGCCCCCTCGACCCGGCGGAGCCCGTCGCGCGATGACGCCGAGCCACGATTCCCTCCAGCTCTGGCCCGCCGCGGTCTCGGCCGTCGCGAGCGAGACCGACCTGCTCATCCTGGCCTTCACGGTGCTGACGCTGCTGCTGACCGTGCCGGTCTTCGTGGCGATCACCTATTTCGCCGTGCGCTACCGGGAGGGCTCCGCGGCGGACCGGAGCCCCTCGGGCATCCGCTCCAACCTCATCGAGATTAGCTGGATGCTGATCCCGTTCCTGCTGACGCTGATCTTCTTCGTCTGGGGTGCGAAGCTGTTCGTCCAGTCGCGCAACCCACCCCCCGACGCCCTGGTGGTCGAGGCGGTCGGCCGGCAATGGATGTGGAAGTTCCAGCACCCCACCGGCCAGTCCGAGATCAACGACCTGCACCTGCCGATCGGCCAGCCGATCCGCCTGCACATCATCAGCCAGGACGTGATCCACGCCCTCTACCTGCCGGCCGTGCGGCTGCAGGTCGCCGCTCTGCCCGACCGCTACACCGACCTGTGGTTCAAGGCCGACAAGACCGGCACGTTCCACCTCTACTGCTCGGAATATTGCGGCACCGACCATTCCGTGATGGGCGGCGAGGTCACCTTCATGAACCCCGGCGACTACCAGGACTGGCTGACCCATGCCGGCGCCCAGCAGGGCAAGGTCGCGGCGGGGCGCGCCCTCTACGAGGCCTATGGCTGCGCCGGCTGCCACGAGCCCGGCTCCCCCGTGAAGGCCCCGAGCCTCGCCGGTCTCTACGGATCCGAGGTCAAGCTCGCGGACGGCCGCACCGTCACGGCCGACGCGACGTGGTTGCGCGAAAAAATCCTGAACCCGAACGGCGACCGTCTCGCCGGGGGCGGCAAGCAGGTCATGCCGAGCTTCGCCGGCCGGATCCCGGCGGACGAACTCGGGACGCTGATCGATTTTTTGAAAGCGTATCCGACTTCAAAGGCAGCGGACGCGACACGATGATGAACGGCGTCACCCTGGACATCCTGCCGTCCGATCACCGGGCGGGCCGCTCCCCCTCCCCCCTCTGCGGGGGAGGGCAACCCGCGCGAGCGTCCCAACGCTTGGCCTTCCTCCCCTTCTATTGCGGGCGACACGATGAGGGCATCGGGCAGCATCGGCGGCACCGCCCGCCGCGAACCCCCCCCCGCGGACGCGACGATCGGGCGCAAGGCCGACTACCTGCACGCGGAATCGACACTGCGCTCGCGGTTCCTCCCCCCCGACCCCAAGCGAGGTCGCGACGGCGTCGTGCAGGGAAAGAGTGTAGGCTACAGGGTAGATCTGGCAGAGCGCGGAGTCACATA
>NZ_JAKSYC010000191.1 GCF_022829585.1 Methylobacterium sp. J-026 | reverse complement strand
TTGTCTTTTCCAATTTTTAATAATTAATTGTTTTTTCCAATTGAATTTTACCTTATTAAATTGAATATTTTGCCGCATGCCTCTGGTACACAAGATTTTTCAAGACATATGCTGGTTAAGCGTTTTTAGCTACGTCTATTTTCCGAGATGGAGTGCTCGGTGGTCACGCCGGTAAACCCGCATCCACCAACCTCCGCGTGCTCGAATGACGGCTTTCAAGATCAGGCGAGAGGCGTGAAAACGGCGAAGTTGGTTCGAAATCGGTCTATGTGTCGGAGACATTCCCCCGCTCGTTCGAACTTTGGGCGATTGGATAGGGCGTCTTCCATCGAATTGATGAAAAGTATAGGGCCGTTCTCAAGTGCTTATTCGGCCAGCCGCGACATGGCTGTGCTCGCCATGTGACACGCTTAAGCTTTTCTTGGTTGGCTGGAACGTAACGGCGCCGATCTATTTTAACGCAGAACCTCGCAACCTGCGGTCATCGGAGCGACTTGGTGTGACAGAGCGAACGCCCCCGGTTGGGCCGTCGATATTTGCCCTCGAAAGTCCCCTCTCCATGCCAGGACCTCAAACCAACTGCGTCCATTCTTACTCACCCCGGGCGATCCAGCATCACCTCGGCCGCAAGCTGCAGACTGTCTACGCCGCGTTGCCGGCCGAGCCGTTGCCGGACGTCTTGACCGCCCTGCTCCGTCAGCTCGATGCCACCGAGGGTCGACAGGTCCTCGACCCGGGCGTTCCCGCTGATTAGGCGAGCGATCCCGGATCGTCCGCCTGCAATCCGCTGAGCGGCGCCGTGATCGTACAGATCACCCCCGTCGGCGGGTAGGCGAGGTCGACAACCCCGCCGAAGCTGCCGGCCAGACCACGTTCGATCAACCGAGTGCCGAAGCCGGTCCGCGTCGGAGGGACCACCACCGGGCCGCCCCCCTCCAGCCAGCGTAGCACGATCACCGCCTCACGCGTCTCGGACGTGATCTGCCAATCGATGCTGACCTGCCCCGCGGCCGTCGACAACGCGCCGTACTTGGCCGCGTTGGTCGCGAGTTCGTGCAGGATCAGCGAGAGGGAGAGCGCCGCCCTCGCGCCCACCGCGACCGCGGGACCTTCGATGACGAACCGGCCCGGTCGATCCCGGTGCAACTCCAGTGCATTCGCGATCAGGGTATCGAGTGCGGTGCTGCCGATCGCTCCGCCAAGCAGCAGGTCGTGCGACTTGCCCAGGGCGACGAGCCGCCCGGCGAGCACCTCCTTGGCGGTATCCATGTCGGTGGCCGTGCGCATAGTCTGCGTGGCGATGGACTGCACCATCGCCAGCACGTTCTTCATGCGGTGGCTCAGTTCCTGGTTGAGGAGCCGCTGCTGGTCCTCGGCCTCGATCCGGGCGACGGCCGCGCGGGTGCGATCGGCGATGCTGCGCAGGAAAACCACTTCGTCCGCGCTCCACGCGTGCGGCGTCGCCTTCAGCGCGAAGAACACGGCCACGAACCGGCCCCGTTCCATGATCGGCAGATTGGCCAGAGCGCACGCCCCGAGGGCGGCGAACGTGTCGGCCGCGGTCGCCGTGCGCGCATCGCGGCTGACGTCGGCGATCAGCACGGTTTCGCCAGCCTGGAGATCGTCGATGTAGGAGCCGTAGTCGCGGAAGCTGTGTTGACCGGCGATGGCTGGGGCACCGTGGGTGTTCCAGCCCCGCGTGATCACGATGGTCTCGCGGCGCTGATCGACGGCGCCGTATCCAGCGTGGGACAGGTCGAGCGTACGGCCCATGATCTCGGCCGCGGCACCGATAATCTCGGAGCGGTCGCTCAGCTCCTTGAGCCGATCGCCCAACGTGGCCAAAGCCGCCTGGCGCAGGGCATCGAGCTTGCGTGCCGTGATGTCGATCGACACTCCCGGATACCGCAGCGGCCGACCGGCGGCGTCGTGATAGCCGCGCCCGCGGGCGTAGACCCAGCGCACGCTGCCGTCCGCCCGGAGCAGGCGGTACTCCTCGGCGAACTCGCCGGCCGTGGCCAGCGCCCGTTCTATCTTCGCACCCACCCGCTCCCGGTCGTCAGGGTGAATGCCGTCGATGTAGCTGGCGATCGGGGTCCCAACCGCCGCCGCCGCGGGGTCGACCGAGTACAGCTCGGCGAACTGGGCATTGGCCACGATGCGATCGTTGGGGACGTCCCAGTCCCACCAGCCCACGGCACCGGCCGCCTCGAACGCCAGGCTCAAGCGCTCCTGGCTGATGCGAAGCTCTTCCTGGGCGGCCCGCTGGGCGGTGATATCCTGGGCGACGCCGGAGAAACGCGTCGGTCGTCCGGCCTCGTCATGCTCGATCTCGCCCTTGCGCGCGATCCAGCGGACCTCGCCGGTGTCCGGCCGGCGGATACGATACGCGACGTCCCGGGGCGCCTCGCCGCTGCGCCGCGAGCGGGCAGTGGAGATCAGGTGCTGATCCTCGGGGACGATCAGTTCCTCGAACGCCGTCGACGGGTATGCCTCGCGCTCCAGCAAACCGTACAGGCGGCAGAACTCCGGGATCGGCCGCAGGATCGCGTCGGCGATGCCGATCGAGAATAGGCCGATCCCGCCGGCCTCCTGCGCCTGCTGCAGCCGTAAGGCCGTGTCCCGCAGCGCTTCGGCGTCGCGGCGCTGCTCGGTACGGTCGCGCAGGATCTTGACGAAGCCGATGGCCGCGCCCGCCTCGTTGCGCAGGGCCATCATCTCGCCGTTGGCCCAGAAGCGCTCGCCGTTCTTCCTCAGGTGCCAGCGCTCGTCGATGCCGCGACCTACCGTCAGGGCGCTGTGCATCTCCTGGGCGGGAATCCCGGCCTCCTTGTCTCCGGGCGTGAAGAACACGTCGGCGGGGCTCCCGCAGACGTCTTGCGGCGTCCAGCCGAGGATCCGAGTGGCGCCGGCGTTCCAGTCGATGACGCGGTTTTGCAGATCGAGCACGATGATCGCGTAGTCGATCGCGCTCTCGAACACGGCACGGTAGCGCGCCTCGCTCGCCCGAACCGCCCCCTGCGCCGCGATCTCACTCGCCTCGGTCAGGCCCACCGTGGCCAAGCCGGCGAAGCTCCTGACGAGTTCGAGATCGTGGCCGGTGAACGCGTTCGGTTTGCTCGACTGCAGCTTGAGCACGCCGAGCACCTTGCCGCCGCGCTTGACCGGCGCGTGCACGGCAGAGCGAAGGTCTAGTATCGCCCGCAGATCGGCCTTCACCCGCTGGTCGAGCAGGGCATCGGTCAACAAGATCGGCTCGTTGGCCCGAGCGCAGGCGCCGGACGTGCTCCCGTCCAGCGGCACGCGCACGTCCCGGTGCGGGGTCAGGGTCCCGCCGACGGCTCGGTATTCCAGCTCCTCGCCATCGATCAGCTCTAGGACGCCCCCCTCGGCCGCGGGCACGGCGCGCATCGCCCCGTCGATCACCGCGCCGAGGATGACATCGAGATCGCCGGCGCTCGCCGCGATCGCATCGTGCGTTTGGCTGTAGGCCTGGCGCTCCTGGGCCGCCGTCTTCTGTACCGCTAGCAGCCTTTCGCGCTCGACCAGGACGCGCCTCAGTTCGAGTTGGTCCACGACCTGTTCGGCCAGCCGCTCCAGCCCTTCTGTCTGACCCGGTGTCAGTCCCTCCGGGCGCGGCTGTCGATCGAGCACGCAGAGCGTGCCGAGCACCACACCCTCGGAGGTCCGCAGCGGGATGCCAGCGTAGAAGCGGACCCCGGCCTCGGTGACGGCCGCATTGTCGGCGTGGCCCTCTTCGCGCGTGTCACGGATGATAAGCGGCGCCTCGGCCCTGACCACCAGCGGACAGAACCCGACGTCGAGCGGCGCCTCGCATCCGCCGTCGAAGCCCGCCCGCGCCTTGAAGAACTGCCGCCGATCGTCGACCAGGGACACGAGCGCGGTCGGCGCCCCACACAGCAGTGCCGCTATCCTGGCGAGATCGTCGAACCCCTTCTCCGGCGGCGTGCCCATGACCGCGTATGCGGCCAGGACGTGCAGGCGGTCAGGCTCAGGAGGGGCGGTCGTCATGCGTCTGGAGATGGCGACGGTTGAAGGCTGCTCAGCACGGCCTCGATGGACCAAGTTGAGCTGTAGCCTGGACATCACATCCCGCCAAGCTACTGCCCCATCGGCATGATTTGACCCTGTTTGTGATCGCTTCAGATGCAGGCACCCCTCGGGGCGGCACGGGACTGCGATCCCGCGACGTACCGCCCTCACCGGTGGGGTGAGGCTACCGCGTCGGCGCGAGCATACGGCTGCCTACCTCAGCCAACGGCACGTCGATCCGGCAACGCAGGCCGTCCACATCGAAGGCTAGATCGACTTCCCCGGCAAGCTCGCGTCCGATGCCGCCGGCGATCAGTCGCGTCCCGAACCCGCGGCGCTCCGGCGGGGCGACGGCCGGGCCGCCGCTCTCGTGCCAAGTCAAGCGCAGCCACGCCGCACCCGTCTCGCCTCGATCGACGCGCCAGCTCACCTCGACCCGGCCCTCTGCCGTCGATAGCGCCCCGTACTTGGCCGCGTTGGTCGTTAGTTCGTGCACGGTCATGCCGAGAGCCAAGACGTGGCGCGGCGGCAGCGCCACCTCGGGACCGTCGAGGACGATGTGGTCGCAGCCGGCGCGATAGGGTGACAGCTCGTTCTCCAACACTTCGTTCAGGGTGGCGCCGCTCCAATCATCGCGGGTGAGCAGGTCATGGGTCTTCGACAGGGACAGGATGCGCCCTTCGAGCTGCACCGCCTGTCCCTCGCCGCCCCGGGCCGACTGGCGCGCCAACGACTGCACGGTGGCGAGCGTGTTCTTCACCCGGTGGTTCAACTCGTGCAGCAGCGTGACCTGCCGGTCCTGCATCTCGCGCCCCCGGGCGATCTCGTCGCGGAGTTCGCTCTCGTGCCGCTGCAGGGTGCCGGCCATCGCGTCGAGCTTTCGCCCTAGCTGGCCGAACTCGTCGCCGCGGGTCATCCCGATCCGTGCGGTGAGATCACCCGTCTGCCACGCGGCGGCGGCGCGCAGCAGGCGATCGAACGGGCGGCGGATGAAGAGGCGGCCGGCGAGCAGGGCGGCCACCAGCGCCAGCGCCGCCCCGAGGCCGATCAGCATCACCCCCCGGCGCGCGGCCGCATCGACGTCGGCGAAGGCCACGTTTCGGTCGCGCCCGACCGTGACCCACGCCGCGGAGGTAGGGCCTATGGGGTGCACGTTCGCGAGCACGCGTTCCCTGCCGTCGAAGCCGGTGGCGACCCTGACGCCCTCGCCACGGGCCAAGAGGATACGCATGCGCTCCTCGGGGACGGTCGTGCCGATCAAGCCCTCGCCGTCCGGGTAGCGCACGATGATGGTGTGGTCGGCGTCCGCGATGGTGAGCGAGGTGCTGGGCTGCCGCAGGTCGCGTCGGAGGCGGCGGTCGAGCCAAACGAGGTCCAACGCGGCGGCCAGGATTGCCACCGTCCGGCCGTCGGCATCGTGCAAGGGCCGTGCGAAGTGCAGGGTGTCCTTCCCGGAGACCGTGCCGCGGATGTACGAGCCCATGACGAACGCGTCCTCGGCCATGACGCGTCGGTGATACAGGCGGTTGGTCACATTGTAGGAGCCGGCAGCCGAACCGAGGCTGTTGCAGATGACCGCCCCATCGGGCCGGCTCAGGGAGAAGATGGCGAGCTGCGGGTTGTCGCGGGCGACGTCGCGCAGGTCGGCTGTGCAGCCGGCCAGGTCCATCGCGCGCACCGCCGGGTCCCGCGCCACGAAGTCGAGGGCCTGACGGGCGCCCTCGGCGACTTGAGAGAGGTCGTCGGCGACCACCCGCGCGGTGGTCAAGGTGTCGGCGCGGACGGCCTCATCACGCGCGGCGCGCAGTTGGCTCTCGTTGTAGCCCTGGATCGCGAGTGCAGGTGCGAGGGCGAGCAACACCAGGAGCAGGATGCGGGTGGTCAGGGACATCGAGGTACCCGGCCGACCGGTTCTCGGTGTGAGCGCCATCCTCCCGGCCGGCGGTAAACACGGGCGACCGACCTGATCCCAAGTAGGACGCGGTCATGCGGCGTGAGGTCGGGGTAGAACGGCGCCGGCTCGGCCGCAAACCTGTCGATCGCGGTCCAGGTCATCCGTGCGGTCTGTAGCGCCTTCGCTTACGAACGCCAAGCTCGGCCTGAAAACCTTATGGTCGCGTAAACGGTCCGGCGATAGCGACACAACCGGCATGAGACCGAGCGTTAGGCTCCGTCTTGCCGATACGAACGAGACGGCAGAGTTCCAGCTGCGCGGTTCCACTGCGCTTGCCCTAATGGAACGACGCTCCTCTGGCCCGCTCCCTTCAACAACGCGCATCGACTTCAATGGCAAGCTGGCCTTAAACTTGGCACGTCTGCTTTTGGACGAGAGGTTGAAGTCCGGTAGCCACTCATAGCAGCCGATCACCACGGTACGGTTTGGGTATGAAAACGAGAACCGGCGCTGTCTGTCTGCTATGGACGTGCCTTTAGCAGACCGGCATTCGCGGCGGCTTCCGACCGAAGCCGGGCATGTAGAGAGGCGTTAGAGCTTCCTCAATGCGATCATAGCCCGGTTGCCGTGCAAGGTCGGCTCAGGATGGGATACCAACCTCTGCCAGCACTGATACAAGCGAAGTATGGCTCTTAGATTGATCGTACCGTGGCTCTGGAGAAACTGGGTCTCCGGCGCCGCTTTCATGGCTGCGTCGCTCCTCATCGTCGCGCCGCCAGTCCTGCAAACGGCAAACTATCCAGTAGTGCTTCTGTACTTGCTCTCGCCCGCGTACATGCTCCATCAGGTTGAAGAGCACGCCGGAGACCGCTTCCGAACGTTCATAAACGCCATCGCGTTCGGTGGGCGCCTCGCGATGACGCCGAACGACGTGCTGGTCATCAACGTGGGCCTCGTGTGGGCCGTGAACGCTGCGGCCCTGTACGTTGGCATCTTCGCTGAGCCGGGATACGCCCTGGTCGCCCCCTACGCGATGCTCGTCAACGCAATTGGGCATTTGATCATGGCGGGGCGGTTCCGTCGCTATAATCCTGGCGTCGTAACGGGGGTCGTAATCTTTCTGCCCCTGAGTTTGGCGATGCTTGTCAGCGTTTCCATAAGCAATTCGGTGACGATAGCTCAGCACGTTCTTGGGTTGGCGGGTGCGCTCGCCATCCATATCTTGATTGCGGCTAATGCCGTTCGACGGATCAGGGTCCTTTGAGGGTCGTGAGGGGGCGGGACCGCAACGTCCGCTTCTAAGCATTGCCTCTTGGAAACGGACAGTCACAAATTCGCCCGTAGCAGCCGATCAGAGCGGTACGATTTGGGTATGCGATCGGGAACCGCCGCCATTGGTCCGCTATGAACGCGCCTTTAGCGAACCGACGTTTTCGGCTGGTTTCGAGCTGCTGCAGACCCTGGGAGAGTCCGCTTGCAACCGTGTTTTGAAAGAAGTTTGTGCAATCGTAAGAGCCGCAGCGTTGGCTACCGCTGGAAAGCGACTGCGAACCAATCATGATCGCCGATTGTGCGCGTCGTAGCAAATATTTTGCTATCTATTTTTTGCAATTATCAATCTAATCGCATCCAGCGCATCCTCTCGTAACTTGTCGGTCTCAAGCTGCTCCCACAAGTTAAACATGCGATCAGTCTGCTTGTATTGTCTGGCATTTTTGCCCGTTCCATACAAATCATCGACAGGAATACGGAGTGCGTCTGCAATCCGCCTTAAACTGTCATGACGAGCGTCTTTCTCGTACAGCATGTTGCCCTCCAACGGTTGTCTATCGTGTGAGGTGGCTGGAGATACCATCCCGCCGGGTTGTAGCCTGAACGGCTTGTGCGTTCAAAGGTTGTAGCGGAATGTAGGCGCCACCGGACTGATGCGGGAGGTGCCGGTGATTTTTACGACCGACGCCCAGGGCGAAATCACGTACATCTGCCTCGAATGGGTTTCTTACGCCGGGCAGACACGCGAGATGGCATACCGGGACGGCTGGACCACACCAGTCCTGGAAAGCGATCAGGATGCTGTCAGGGCCGTCTTCTCGGAGGCGGCCAAGGCACAGGCCGAATTCTGTGTCCGGTTCCGCATTCGGTGCGCGGACGGGTCGGTGCGGTGGCTCGTGGCTGGAGGTGTTCCCTCGTTTGGGCCGCCAGGGCGCTCGTTCCTCGGTTATCTCGGGTCCATGACTGAGTTTGCACCGACAGAGGCAACTGAGATCGCCGCATACGGTGGGATCGAGAGGTTCATCCCGCCGCCGACACACGTAGCCACGCAGGCCGTGTCACCCCTCGACACCATCGCGGACCACCTCATCATCGTGCACTCGCTGATGGAACAGCACGATGCGACGTCAGGCTTGAGGGAGGTGAAAGCCGCCTTGTTTAAGATCGGCCAAGCACTGGCCCGGAGTGACGGATCGCGGCTGCGGCTCAACTGAGTGATCGCAACCTCGGATCTCACTGAAGACAGAAGTATCTTGCCCACTGCGTTGCCGGCTTGGACGGTGGTCGCGGCGGTACACGGATCTGGATGAGTTTTCCGGTCCGAGGGTCGAGAACCACTACCACCATGTCATGCCCCCTGCGATCAGATGCTGGACCTCAGCACGATGACGTGGAACACCAACTTGATCCTTCGGGCGGTCGTTTACGATCATCGTCGCCCGGCAGCGCCGCTAACCATATCATGCAATTGAAAATTGTAAATAATGAAGACGCACAACCGATGGAGTGGGGTTGACGCTTGGGCCCTTGTGAAGCTTCCCGGGAATAGTCAGGCTCATTGCCATACGCGCAGCGGGATATAAGCGAGACGTCCGCTTCCGGGCGAAACGCTATGGTCCCCTCACCACCCATAGTAAACGATCCGCATGGTTCGTTTTGGGTATGCAGATCGAAACCGACGCCATCGGTCCGCTATGGGTGCGCCCTTAGCGAACCGCCGTTCGCGTCTGGCTTCGACCCAACCCAGCCGCCTGGATCGACACGGACGCTTCCCAAAAGCGGTCATTCGTCGGCCGTCTTGAAATTTCGGCTCGGGGTAGATTTTGTTGAAAAACTCAGAGGTAGCGCTTCAGGCGTCATCCAAGGCGCCGCCTCGAAGAATTTTCGTCTCTCATTGCCCATGCAATACCACTACCGCAGCAAGTTTCGGGCAGTGCGATAGCAGGACCTTCTCCGGCCCACCCGGTTCGCAGCGCCGCCGCGGTTCAGACCCGAGTTTTTCAACAAAATCGGTGGAAAGCAGTCCTTCTCACGGCGCGCAGCATGGCATGTACGGTCGCGAGTCACAGCATGCCGTTGCCGTTCTCTGACCGCTCGTGCGGCGGGATCGCTTGCGGGAATCCCCAGTGCTCAACTAGCTTGCCAGCCTTGACACGGTAGAGGTCGAGGTAGGCACAGGGTTCGCCCTCGTGCGTCCCTCGCGCGGCAATGAAGACCAGATCGCCTTGGCCTAGTAGCAGGACGATATCGTCGATGATCCTCGCCCGGGTCAGCATGACGAGATCCTGCCGGAAAGCCGCAATACCGTCCCGGACGCCGGGCTCGTGTCGGATCTGGAGATCGTTCGCCATGTAGTCGCCAATCCGGTCGTGCCGTCTGCCGATGTGCACGGTTTCATAGTAATCCCGCACGAAGGCCTTGACGCTGTCCGTGTCCTGCCCGCGGTCAGGCTCGGTCGGTCCGTCGGTCTGCGTGTGCCCACTTCGGTTAGACGGAGATAGGGGTGTAGAGAAGCGCCAATGCTCAACGATGAAGCCGTTCTCGAACCGGAAGACGGCGAAGAACACGCGTTGTTCGTCGCCGGCATCCTGCTGTCCGTGGGCCACCACGAAAGGCCCGTCTTCCAACACCCTGACGATCTCCAGCTGATCGGTCGACCGGCCCGCTTGCTCGCGCAGACCGTCCACACCGTCCACACCGTCCGCAATCATCGGATCGTGCTGGACGAACCCGTCCGGGCTGACGTGCTGGGTCGCCAGCTCCCGATCGCCCGACGACAGGCCCCGAAGCAGCCCCATCGCCTTCTCGACATTGTCCGACGCCATCCTGGCCCCCCCGCGATCACTTGGCCATGAAGGTGCTACGCCACGAAACGAACCACGCCGCCGTCCACGCGCAGCGCAGCACCGCTGGTCGCAGACGCTTGTTCCGAGCACACGTAGATGATCATGTTGGCGACCTCGTCCGGCATGGCGAAGCGCCCGAGGAGACTGGTCGGCCGGAGCGTTTTAAGGAACGCCTGCTCCGCGTCTTCTTGGGTCACGCCCTGCGACGCCGCCTGCCCCGCAGTCAGGTTGCCGACGATCTCTGAGCGGGTAGGGCCGGGCAGCACGGCGTTCACGGTGACGCCTGTTCCGGCGACCGCCTCGGCCAGACCACGCGACACCGCCAGCTGCGCCGTCTTGGTCATGCCGTAATCGAGCATCTCCTTCGGGATGTTCACCGCCGACTCGCTGCTGACGAAGACAACGCGCCCCCAGCCCCGCCGCACCATCCTCGGCAGGTAGTGCCGGGACGCGCGCACACCGCTCATGACGTTAGAGCTGTTCCCGGAGGCGTTGCGACGGAGCCGGGGTTGCCGCGTTGACCGGTTAAGGAGGCGGCAATGCCATCACCTTTATCAGTCGATCTGCGCGAGCGCGTTGTAGCGGCCGTGACCGAGGGCGCGTCTTTCCATC
>NZ_JAKSYC010000184.1 GCF_022829585.1 Methylobacterium sp. J-026 | reverse complement strand
TTAGAGCTGTTCCCGGAGGCGTTGCGACGGAGCCGGGGTTGCCGCGTTGACCGGTTAAGGAGGCGGCAATGCCATCACCTTTATCAGTCGATCTGCGCGAGCGCGTTGTAGCGGCCGTGACCGAGGGCGCGTCTTTCCATCGAGCGGCGGCCCGGTTTGATGTGAGCGTGTCGAGTGCAAGCCGATGGTCGGCCCGGTTCGCGCAGGAAGGTCACGTCGCGCCCAACCCCACGCACAGCGGCGACCGCCTCTCGGGCATCGAAGCGCAGGCCGATCTGATCCTGTCCACCTACGAGGCCCGGCCCGAGATCTTCCTGCGCGAGTTGCGCGATGTCCTGGCCGCGCGGGGCGTGACGACCAGCACGAGCGGGCTGTCGCGCTTCTTCGCCCGCCACGGCATCAGCCGTAAAAAGGGGCTGTCTACGCGGCTGAGCAGGAGCGCGCGGATGTGAAAGCCGAGCGCCAAGCCTGGTTCGATGCCATGCCCGATCTCGACCCCGACACGCTGGTCTTCCTCGACGAGACCGCGGCCGCCACCAACATGGCCCGCCGCTACGGACGCGCCCCCCGCGGCGAGCGCTGCCGGCTGCTCGTGCCGCAGGGGCATTACAAGACCACGACCGTCACCGCGGCGCTGCGCACCACCGGCCTGTGCGCGCTCAGCCTCATGGATGGCGCCACGAACGGCCAGCGCTTCCGCAGTTACGTCGCCGACAACCTCGTCCCGGTGCTGCAAGCCGGCGACACCGTGATCCTCGACAACCTGCAGGCCCACAAGGTCGCTGGCGTGCGCGAGGCGATCGAGGCGGTGGGTGCCCGGGTCCTCTACCTTCCGCCCTACAGTCCCGACTTCAATCCCATCGAGCAGATCTTCGCCAAGCTGAAGCAGATGCTCAGGACTGCTGCCGCCCGCACCGTGCCCGACCTCTGGGCAACCATCCGCGAAGCCTTCACCGGCTTTACCTCAGACGAGTGCCGCAACTGCCTCACAGCTGCCGGTTACGAAAATGACTTGGCCGTCGCTACATAGGCGGGAACAGCTCTAGAAGCTGAGGGAAGGGCCGGAGCGGAAGGCCTTCTTAGGGACTTGCGTCACGCCGGAGGATTGAAGCGCGGCGGCGTCTAGCAAGTCCTGCGTCTCAGAGGAAGCCGCTCCCCGAGTGTCCCTTGAAAGCATTGGCTCGACGGATGTAGCCGACCACGGTCCGGGGATCCCTGTGGCCCGACTGATCCATGATCCGGGCGAGATCGGCCCCACGCTCGGCCGCCAATAACGGGCGGCTGGCGCTCGACGCCTTCCACGGCGCCGTCCTCGACTCCGCCAGCCCCCGCTGGCCCGAGCGCTGGACCGAGCTGACGCCCCGCCCCTTCGCCATCGCCAGGTGCAGGCCCACAAGGTCGCTGGCGTGCGCGAGGCGATCGAGGCGGTGGGTGCCCGGGTCCTCTACCTTCCGCCCTACAGTCCCGACTTCAATCCCATCGACGTTCTGGCCGTCATGGAGCGGCTGGTGGCGACCCACCGGCCCGACCTCGCGGTCATCGCCTGCAACACCGCCTCGACCCTGGTGCTCCCCGCCCTCCGGCAGCGCTTCACGACCCCGTTCGTCGGCGTCGTGCCGCCGATC
>NZ_JAKSYC010000183.1 GCF_022829585.1 Methylobacterium sp. J-026 | reverse complement strand
CCGAAGCTGTCGGTGCCGATGCCGGCATAGGCCTGGCCGATGCGCTGCTGGGTGCCGGACTGGCCGACGCCGGAATAGCCGGTGCGGGCGCCGGCGTCCAAGCGCACGAAGGCGCGCAGGGTGCCGTAGGCGGTCTGGGTGCGGGCATCGAGGTTGATGCGCATCCGGCCCTGATAGCCCGACGTGTCGCCGGCATTGGTGCCGGCCTGGCGGGTGTAGCTGGTCTGGTAGCCGCCCTCGAACCGGGCGCGGCCCGAGACGCGCAGGCAGGTATCGGTGCCCGGGATGTAGAAGAAGCCGGCGCCGTAGGCGTTACAGACTCGGACGTACTCGACCGGCACCGCCTTCTTGACCGGCAGGTCGGCGGCGTGCGCGGCACCCACCGCCGCGAATGCGGCGGCGGACCCGAGCAGCGAGCTCTTCAAGAGCTTCATAGACATCTCCAAAACTTCGAGACCCAATGATGCGGACGTGTCCGGTTCTCCGGATCTTGCCGCGTTCCATGCGTTCGGCCCGCGTCTCGGGCGGCCGGACGATCCGGACCCGCGCTGGGCGTTGCCCGACTGCGCGATCATCATGCGCAGGCCGCCCGGTGGGAACAATACAATTTGGGTAACCGAAGCTATTGTTGGCGGCGCATGTGCTCTTTGGGCCACGAAATACCGATCCAGAAACAGTAGTAGCCGGCAAAATCTAGAAATATTTCGAAATGTATCTAGAATTTCAGGCGCGGATGCACACTCGGTGGCCTGCCTGCCGCCTTTATATCCAACGGCCCGGTTTGGGTTGGGTTCGTGAGGGCTGCCGGGCGGGAAGAGCGCTCCGGTGTGACCGGCCGCGTTCGACCCGCCGCGTCCCGGTCCGCCATCCCCGCTTCCCGCGGGTCCGCTGCGGGCGCTCCAGATCCGACGGGCGTCGGGATCGTCAGCGGGGCGGCACCGAATCGGGACGCGCGCGGCCCCGATATCCACACGCGACCCCAGCATTTTCCGGCGTGAGACCAGGAAAGCGAGAAACGGCCGCTTTCCGCCTCAATTGCCTATGGTTTGATAAGTAAAAGAGGAAAATCTTCGGCTGGGGCGTGCGCGATGTTCGAGAACTGGTTCTGGGGTGCGACGCTGGTCGCACTCATCGGCGTGGCGGCCCTGGTGGCGATCGGCGCCACCCAGGGGCCGCGCGTGGTCCGGCGGGACGTCGAACGCTCCCAGCCCGATCCGCGCCGGTCATTCGGACGCAAACGGCGTTGGCGCCGCCTCCCCGGGGCGGCGCGCCGCCCAGGCACCCTGCCGATCCGGTAAGTCGTTACATCCGCGCGCGGCTGCCCTCGCCGCACACCGGGGCAATTGCATATCAGCGACGCGGACGGTCGCCGTCGCCCGGCCGCCAGCGTGGCCCCGCGCCGCAGCCCGATCCTCGGAGATCCCTCATGAAGACCTACACCATCGCGGCCATCCCGGCGGACGGCATCGGCGTCGAGGTCATCGCCGCCGGCATCGAAGTGCTCGACGCCCTGGCCGAGAAGGCGGGCAGCTTCGCCTTCACGTTCGACCACTTCGACTGGGGCTCGGACTACTACAAGGCGCACGGCGTCATGATGCCGGCCGACGGCCGCGATCGGATCCGGAACCACGACGCGATCTTCTTCGGCGCGGTGGGCGCGCCGGACGTGCCCGACCACATCACCCTCTGGGGCCTGCGGCTGGCGATCTGCCAACCGTTCGACCAGTACGCCAATGTCCGTCCGACCCGGATCCTGCCGGGCATCACCAGTCCGCTGCGCCACGTCTCGGGTCCGGAACTCGACTGGGTGATCGTGCGGGAGAACTCGGAGGGCGAGTATGCCGGCGTCGGCGGCCGGGTCCATCAGGGCCATCCCAACGAGGTCGCCACCGACGTCTCGATGATGACCCGCTCGGGCGTCGACCGGATCATCCGCTACGCGTTCCATCTCGCCCGCTCCCGTCCGCGCAAGCTGCTCACCGTGGTGACGAAGTCGAACGCGCAGCGCCACGCCATGGTGATGTGGGACGAGATCGCCGCCGAGGTCGCCCGGGACTTCCCCGACGTGACCTGGGACAAGATGCTGGTCGACGCCATGACCATGCGGATGGTGATGAAGCCCGGGACCCTCGACACCATCGTGGCGACGAACCTGCATGCCGACATCCTGTCGGACCTCGCGGCGGCGCTGGCGGGCTCGCTCGGCATCGCCCCCACGGCGAACATCAATCCCGAGCGCACCTTCCCGTCGATGTTCGAGCCGATCCACGGCTCGGCCTTCGACATCGCCGGCAAGGGCATCGCCAACCCGGTCGCGACCTTCTGGACGGCCTGCCAGATGCTGGAGCATCTCGGCGAGAAACCCGCCGCCGACCGGCTGATGCGCGCGGTCGAGCGGGTGACGGCGGACCCGACCCTGCACACCCCCGACCTCGGCGGCACCGCCACCACGCGGCAGGTCACCGACGCCGTCCTCGCGGCCATCCGCGGCGACAACACCTGACGTCGGGAGATCGATCGCGACCCATGCAGGCCTCGGCGGCCGCCGCTCTGGCGTTCCCCGAAGATCCGGTGCGGGGGCCGCGATGGTTCCGCCCTGCGCCTCGCGCGGGCGGGACGTCCTCACGCGATGTCGGTCTGCCCCCTGCAGTGCGCGTGGCCCTCGATCACGCGGCGCAGGAGCCCGGAGAGGACGTCCTGCTCCGCCGGCGTGAGCGCCTGGACGGTCAGGGCGTGTGCCGCCCGCGCCGCCGGCTCCATCGCCCTGTGGAGTGCCGCCCCCTCGGCGGTCAGGCGACAGACCTGCGCGCGCCGATCCAAGGGCGATGACGCCCGGCTGACCAGGCCGCGCGCCGCCAGTCGCTTGAGGGCACCGGTCGTCGTCGTCCGGTCGAGGGCGACCGCGCTCGCGAGCGTGGTCTGATCGGCCTCCTCCAGATCCTGCAGGATCGAGAGCAGGCTGTACTGCAGCGGGGTGATGCGGAATGCGGCACAGCGCTCGGCGAACAGGCTGACGTGGATCTGGTGTAGGCGGCGGGCGAGGAAGCCCGGCCGCTCGACCAGGGGCCAACGCTGCGCTGCCGCAGATGCGTCCGCCCCCGTCGCCCCCTCCGCGCCGCCGACGTGCAGACCCTCAACCATCGAACCGTCTCCACCGAACCGTTCCGAACTTGGCACGCCCTGTGCGTGACGGAATACGAAGCATGCTTCGCTTTTGGCAAGCGTGATGCCGAAACGGGCGGGCCAGGATCACGAGGTCGAGATGGACAATCGCCGCTACGATCTGGTTCTGAGAGGCGGGCGCGTCATCTGCCCGGCCTCCGGCCTCGACGGGATCCGTGACGTCGCGGTGCAGGATGGGCGCATCGCCGCCGTGGCGGAAACCATCCTGCCGTCGTCCGCGGCCGCGGTGGTCGACGTCGCCGGCAAGCTCGTCTTGCCCGGCATGATCGACACCCATGCCCACGTCTATCAGTACGTCACCGGGCGCTTCGGCCTGAATCCCGACATGGTCGGCGTGCGCTCGGGCGTCACCACGGTGGTGGACCAGGGCGGCCCCTCCTGCATGACCCTTCCGGGCTTCCGCCACTTCATCGCCGAGCGGTCCGAGACGCGGGTGCTGGCCTTCCTGTCGGCCTACCTCGTCGGCGGTCTGGAGGGGCATTTCTACCCGAACCTCTACAGCCCGGACGGCGTCGATATCGACGCCACGGTGAAGTCGGCCACCGAGAACCGCGACCTCGTGCGCGGCATCAAGGGCCATGCCGAGATCGGCGGTTTCGCCCGCTGGGGCATCAAGGTCATGGAGATGGCGGCCGAGATCAGCCGGCGCTCCGACCTGCCGCTCTACGTGCATTTCGGCCAGCTCTGGGGCCTTCCGGAATCGGGCGCCAACGGCGAGGATGCCGACACCATCGTCGAGCGGGTGATCCCCCTGCTGCGGCCGGGCGACGTGCTGGCTCATCCGTTCACCCGGCATCCGGGCGGCTTCATCAACGAGCAGGGCGAGGTCCACCACATCATCCGCCGGGCGATGGACGCTGGGCTGAAGGTCGATGTCGGCCACGGCAGCCACTTCTCCTACCGCGTGGCCCGGGCGTCCCTGCCGGCGGGCGTGATCCCCTACACGCTGGGCGCCGACATGCACGGCTACAACACCGAGGTCCCCCAGCCCGCCGGCACCCCGGACGAGCATCACGACGACGAGAATCATCCCTTCCTCGGGCAGGCCCGGTTCAGCCTCACCCAGGCGATGAGCTCGATGATGGCGCTGGGCATCCCGCTGGAGGACGTGGTGCCGATGGTGACGTCGCACCCGGCCGAGATGCTGGGCCTGAGCGACAGCATCGGCGCCCTGAAGGTCGGCTACGCGGCCGATATCTCGGTGCTGCACGACGAGCGCGGCCGCTTCCTGCTGCGCGACAACGAGGATACGCGGGTCATCGCCGAGCGCCTGCTGCGCCCCGCCTTCTGCCTGCGCGCGGGGACGCGCTTCGAGGCCGATTCGCCGATCCTGCCTCAGGCGATCGCGGCCTGAGATGGCGCCGATGCCCGCCTTCGTCCTCGACGACCCGACACCGCCGGATCCCCGCCGCCGCTGGGCCGGCCTGGACCCCGCGGCCCGGGGCGCCTGCTACGACAACAACGCGGCCGTGGCCGACGCCGCGGCCCAGGTCGCAGCGCGCAACGCCGCCTCGGCGACGTACCGCGCCGCGCACCCGGCCGGCCTCGACATCGCCTACGCGGCAGGCGCCCGCACGGCCTTCGACCTCTACCCGGCGGCGGACGCACGGGCGCCCTGCCTGGTCTTCATCCATGGCGGCTACTGGCAGCGGAACGCGCGGGCCGATTTCGCCTGCTTCGCCGAGGGTCTCAACCGGGCCGGATGGTCGGTTGCGATGCCGGGCTACACCCTGGCGCCCGAGGCCAGCCTCGCCGGGATTTCCGCCGAGATCGGGGCCGCCCTGGATTGGCTCGGCGGGCATGGGACCGCCCACGGGATCGGCGGACCGATCGTCCTGGCCGGCTGGTCCGCGGGGGCTCAGCTCGCCGCCCTCCATCTCGGGCATCCCGCGGTGACGGCGGCCCTGGCGATCTCCGGCGTCTACGACCTCGCGCCGATCCGCGAGACCTACCTGAACGAGAAGCTCGGCCTGACCGATGCCGAGATCGAGACCCTGTCACCCCTCCGCCTGCCCGTCGCGGCCAAGCCGATGACGCTGGCCTACGGCAGCCGCGAGCTGCCCGCCCTCGTCCACGATGCCCGCAACCTCCACGCCCTGCGCAGCGCCGCCCATACCCCGGGCGCCCTGCTGCCGGTGCCGGGCGCCGACCATTTCTCGATCCTCGACGGGTTCCGCCGGCCGGACGGAATCCTGGTCCGCGCGGCGCAGGATCTGCTCGGAGGCGCCCGATGAGCCGCGAGGGCGTGGGGGTCGCTCTGCCCCGCAAGGAGGACGACCGCCTGATGCGCGGCCGCGGCCAGTATGTCGGCGACATTCGCCTGCCCGGGATGCAGGACGTCGCTTTCGTGCGCAGCCCCCTCGCCCACGCCCGCATCCGCGCCATCCACGTGCCGGACGCCTATCGCGACCGGGTGTTCACAGCCGCCGACCTCGACGGCGTGCTGCCGATCCGTGCCGTCTCGGGGCTACCCGGCTTCAAGGCCTCCGAGCAGCCGGTGTTGGCCACCGGCAAGGTCCGGCAGGTCGGCGAGCTGGTCGCGATGTGCGTCGCCGCGACCCGCGCCGAGGCCGAGGACATCGCCGCCGCCGTGGTGCTCGACCTGGAGGAGCTGCCCGCCATCCACGACATGCTGGCCGCCCGCGAACCGGGCTCCGCCCTCGTCCACGAGCATTGGGGCGACAACGTCTTCCTGGAGACCCTGGTCGATATCGGCATCGAGGCCGCCCTCGACGCGCCGATCCAGGTGAGCCGCACCATCTCGACGGGGCGCCAGTGCATGGCGCCGATCGAGGGCCGCGGCACCGTGGTGCAGCTCGATCACCGCCTCGACCAGCTCGTCGTCCACACCGCGACCCAGATGCCCCACATCGTGCGCAACGGCCTCTCGGAATGCCTCGGCATCGAGCAGGGCCGCATTCGCATCGTGTCGCCGGATGTCGGCGGCGGCTTCGGCTACAAGGCGATCCTGCTCGCCGAGGACGTGGCGCTCGCCTGGCTGACCCTGCGCCGCGGCCATCCGTTCCGCTGGCTGGAGGACCGGCGCGAGCATCTGACCGCCAACGCCAATTGCCGCGAGCACCATTACCGCATCACCGCCTACGCGGAGCGGGACGGCCGGCTCCGCGGCATTGATTGCGAGGCCACGGTCGATTCCGGCGCCTACTCGGCCTACCCGTTCTCGGCCTGCCTGGAGGCGGCGCAGGTCGCCAGCATCCTGCCCGGTCCCTACGACTTCCCTTCCTATCGCTGTCGCACGTGGTCCGTCGCGACCAACAAGTGCCCGATCTTGCCCTATCGGGGCGTCGCCCGCACCGGCGTCTGCTTCGCCCTGGAACTCGTGCTCGATGCCGTCGCCCGCGCCGCCGGGATCCCGCCCGAGGCGGTGCGCGAGAAGAACCTCGTGCGGCCGGAGCAGATGCCGTTCGAGAACATCACGAAGAAGCATTTCGACAGCGGCGACTACCCGGCGGCGCTCGCCCGGGCGCTGACGGCGATCGATGTCGACGCGGTCCGGGCCCGGCAGCGGGGGTCTGAGCCGGATGGACGCCGGATCGGCCTCGGGCTCTCGGTCTACTGCGAGCAGGCCGCGCACGGCACCTCGGTCTATTCCGGCTGGGGCATCCCGATGGTCCCCGGCCACGAGCAGGCCAGCGCCCGCCTGACCCCGGATGGCGGCCTGGAATTGCGGATCGGCGCGCATTCCCACGGCCAGGGCCTGGAGACGACGCTGGCCCAGGTCGCCCACGAGATCCTCGGCGTCCCGGTCGCGCGCACCCGCCTCGTCCACGGCGACACGGCGATGACGCCCTATTCCACCGGTTCCTGGGGCTCGCGGGTCATGGTCATGGCGGGCGGCGCGGTGGCGGCGGCCTGCGAGGTGCTGCGCGACCGCGCCGTCCGGATCGGCGCCCACCTGCTCCAGACGCGGCCCGAGGAATGCCGCTTCGCGGGCGGCCACGTGATCGGGCCCTCGGGCGACATCGCCCTGGAGGCCATCGCCCGGACTTGGTACCGGCGCCCGCAGGACCTCGCCCCCGATACCGATCCGGGCGGCCTCGAAGTCACCGCCGGCTACAAGCCGGTGCGGGATTCCGGCACCTTCTCCTACGCGGCCCACGCGGTCGTGGTGGCGGTCGATCCCGATCTCGGCGCTGTGGAGATCCTCGATTACGTCATCGTCGAGGACGGCGGCACGCTGGTGAATCCCCTGGTGGTGGACGGCCAGATTTACGGCGGCCTCGCGCAGGGGATCGGAACGGCGCTGTTCGAGGAGATGCGGTTCGACAGCCGCGGCCAGCCCCTCGCCTCGACCTTCGCCGACTATCTGCTCCCCGGTGCCGCCGACGTGCCGATGGCCCGCATCGACCATATGGAGACCCCCTCCCCCTACACGCGGTTCGGCCAGAAGGGCATCGGCGAGGGTGGCGCCATCGCGCCCCCGGCGGCGTTGGCCAACGCCGTCAACGACGCGCTCGCGCCCCTGGGCGTCGAGCTGCTGCACTCCCCCCTCACCCCGCGGCGGATCGTGGAGGCGGTGCTCGCCGCCCGGCCAACGGCCGAAACCGCCCGGGAGGCCGCATGAAGCCCGCCCCCTTCGCCTGGGAGCGCCCGGGCGGCCTCGCCGCGCTCCTGGCGCGCCTCGCCGGGGCCCCCGGCAACGTGAAGCTGATCGCGGGGGCCCAATCCCTCGGACCGATGCTGAACCTGCGCCTGGTCGAGCCGGACCTGATCCTCGACATCACCGGCGTGCCCGAGTTCCGCATCGCGCGGGTCGAGGGCGATACGCTCGTGCTCGGGGCCTGCGTGACCCATGCCGATATCGAGGACGGCCGCGTGCCCGACCTCACGCGGGGTGCCCTCCGGCGTGTCGCCGCCGCGATCGCCTACCGGCCGGTGCGCAACCGCGGCACGATCGGCGGGAGCCTGGTCCACGCCGACCCGGCCGCCGACTGGGTGAGCGCCCTGACCGCCCTCGGTGCCGAGGTCGAACTCGCGGGCCCGGACGGCCGCCGGACCCTCCCGGTGGAGCGCTTCGTCACCGGACCGCTCACGGTCGCCCTCGGTCCTGGCGAGATCCTAGTCACCGTGCGGATCCCGGCCCTGCCAGCGGGCGCGGCCTGGGGCTACGTCAAGCACTGCGCGAAGATCGGCGAGTTCGCCCACGCCATCGGCGCCGTGCGCCTCGAACCCGGCGCGGGACGGGGGCGGGCGGTGATCGGGGCGGTCGAGGGGCCGCCCGTGCTGCTCGCCGACGCCCGCCCGCTCTTCGGCGGCCGCATCGGCACCGATTTCGCGGAAAGGTTCGATGCCTCGGCGGCGGACGCGGTCCTGCGTGCCGCCGGCATGGCGGACGCGGTCGAACGCCACGTCCACGTGACGGTGCTGGCCCGCGCGGTCGCGCAGGCGGCCGAGCCCGCCCCCGTTCACCTTCCGGAGGCCGCATGAGCGCCGCCCTCGCGGAACCGCGGTCCGGCCGTCTGGTGCTGCCCCTGACGGTCAACGGCCGTGCCCTGCGGGTCGAGGCCGAGCCGCGCAGCCATCTCGGCGACCTGCTCCGCGACGGGCTGGATCTCACCGGCACGCATCTCGGCTGCGAGCACGGCGTCTGCGGCGTCTGCACGGTCCTGCTCGACGGCGAGCCGGCACGGGCCTGCCTGACCTTCGCGGGGGCCTGCGCCGGCGCCTCGATCACCACGATCGAGGGGCTGGATACGGACGAGATCGCGGGCGAGCTGCGGGCCGCCTTCAACCGCGCGCACGCCCTCCAGTGCGGCTACTGCACCCCCGGCATGCTGATCGCCGCCCGCGATCTGGTCCTGCGACTGCCGGAGGCCGACGAGCGGCGGATCCGCGTCGGCCTCTCGGGCAATCTCTGCCGCTGCACCGGCTATGCCGGGATCGTCCGGGCGGTGATGGCGGTGATCGGGGAACGGCGCGGGCGCGGCATCGGCCCGGAGACCGGCGCGGCCCGTGCCCTCGGCCCGGTCGGGGCCCGGATCGGCGAGACCATCGTCGCGCCCCTGCAACCGGCAACAGCCCCCCTCACCCCGGTCACCCCCGCCGCGGTGGCGGATCTCACCGCATCCTTCGTGCCGGCCCACAGCTTCGCGCAGGGCCTCGACCTCGCCCATCCGCCCGAGGCTGTCTTCGCGCTGCTGGGCGACATCGAGGCGGTCGCCGCCTGTCTGCCGGGCGCCGTTCTGACGGCCCGGCCGACCCCTGACACGGTCGAGGGCGGCCTGCAGGTGCGGATCGGGCCGATCGCCGCGACCTTCCGGGGTCGCGCCCGCATCGCGCGGGACGCGGCGGCGCGGAGCGGTTCGGTCCACGGCGCCGGCAGCGACGCGGGCGGCCGCTCGGCCACCGAGGGCCGGATCCGGTATCGTGTCGAGGCCGGGCCGACGCCGGACACCGCCCGGGTCGAACTCGAGGTCGGCTACACCCTGACCGGGCCGCTGGCGCAGTTCGGCCGCCCCGGCCTCGTGCGCGACCTCGCCGGCCGCATCGCCGCGGACTTCTCCCGCAACCTCGATGCCCGGCTCTCGGGCACCGCCGCCCCGGCCTCCACCGGGCTCAATCCCCTCCGCCTGCTCCTCGGCCTCGTCCGCGCGCGCCTGACGGCGTGGCTCGGCCGCGCCTGATCCCCCGCCGCTTTCCACCCACCCCGGAGACACGAGCATGCCTGGCCGGTTCACCCTCACGACCGCGATCCTGCTGGCGCTCACGGCGACGGGCGCCCAAGCGGACGCGATCCGCATCGGCGTCAACGAGCCCCTGACCGGGCCGTTCGCGGCTTCGGGCACCTACGTGGTGAACGGCGCCAAGATCGCCGCCGACGAGATCAACGCCAAGGGCGGCGTCCTCGGAAAGACCATCGAACTCGTGATCGAGGACAACAAGAGCAACCCGACCGAGGCCGCTGCAGTCGCCGAGAAGCTGATCACCAGCGACAAGACCCCGGTGATGATGGGGGCCTGGGGCTCCAGCCTGACGCTCGCCGTCATGCCGAAGCTCATGGATTACGAGACGCCGATGCTGGTCGAGACCTCCTCGTCCGGCAAGATCACGACGTCGGGCAATCCCTACGTGTTCCGGATCTCGCCGCCCTCGTCCCTGGAGGCCGAGACCTTCGCGCCGATGGTCGGCCGCCTCGGCCTGAAGAAGGTCGATTTCCTGGTCCTCAACAACGATTTCGGCCGCGGCGCAGCGACCGATTTCGGCAAGATGCTCAAGGACAAGGGCGTCACGGTCGGCCTCGTCGAGACCATGGACCAGGGCGCCCAGGACATGAGCGCCCAGCTGTCCAAGCTGAAGGCCTCGGATTCCGACACGATCATGATCACGAGTTCGGTGGATCAGCTGGTGCTGCTGTTCAAGCAGATGGCGGCGCTCGGCCTGAAGAAGCGGGTGATCACCACGGGCGGCTCCCAGAATCCGGACCAGATCATCGCCCAGGCCGGCGCCGCAGCCGACGGCACGATGCACCTGACGACGTTCCTGCCCTGGTCGCCCGACAGGACGCCGGACCCGAAGGCCACCGCGGCGTTCATCGACGCCTGGAAGAAGCGCGGCTTCGAATTCGCCGGCGTCACCGAGAGCTTCCGCGGCTACGATGGCATCCGCGCCATCGCGCACGCCATCGAGACGGCGGGCTCGACCGATCCGGCCGCGATCGCCAAGGCGTTCTGGTCCGTCGACTTCGTCGGCCTCAACGGGCCGATCCGCTTCGCAAAAGCCGGTCCCGCCGGCAAGGAAAGCGGGCAGAGCAAGCCCGACGTCTATCTGATCGAGATCAAGGACGGGAAGGTGATCGTGCCGACCCTGTAGGGGCAGCCCGTGCTCGCTCCCCACACCGGATTCACACATCGCTGCCGGATTGGAGCAACGACCGGCCCCGAGCGCCTTCCCCCCCGCAGTGAGGGTAGGGAGGGCGCGTGGCGGCTTTGGCCCGCCACACCGGTCGACCGGGCGATGATCCCGGACACGACCTGTGAATCGGTAGCCCCCCGCGGGAAGAGATGCTCGCCGCGGCGCCGGACATTCGGCCCGCAACCCGCCAGGAGAGGCCCGTGGACGAACTGATCCAGCACCTCGCCAACGCGCTGATCCTCGGCGGCACCTATGCCCTGCTGGGGATCGGCCTGACGCTGATCTTCGGGATCATGAACGTGGTGAACTTCACCCACGGCGCACTCTACACGGTCGGCGCCTACGTCATGTACTTGGCCGTCGCCGGGCTCGGGCTGAACTTCTTCCTGGCGCTGCCGGTGGCGATCCTGGGCGGGCTACTCCTCGGGGCCGCCATCGAATTGCTGCTGCTGCGCCCATTCCGGGGCTCGGATATCGACACCACCATGCTGGTGATGATCGCCGCCGGCATCATCCTGCAATCGGGCACGCTCTGGACCTTCGGCGGCGTCGCCAAGGCGATCCCCTCGCCCTTTCCGGAGGCACCGCTCCAGATCGGCCCGGTCTCGCTCTCCTGGCTGCGGCTGTTCGTGCTCGGGGCGGCGCTCGCCCTGATCGCGCTGTCCTACGCGCTGATCAACCGGACCAAGCTCGGGCTCGCCATGCGCGCCGCCTTCCAGGATGCCGATACGGCGGCGCTGATGGGCGTCGACGTCCGCCGGATCTACACCGCCACCTTCGCCCTCGGCTCCTCGCTCGCGGCGGCGGCGGGTGCCCTGCTGGGTCCGGTCTACGTGGTGTTCCCGCAGATGGGCGGGCTCGCCGAGCTCAAGGCCTTCGCCATCGTCATCCTCGGCGGCCTCGGCAACGTCACCGGCGCGGCCATCGGCGGTTTCATCCTGGCGCTCGCGGAGGAGTTCGGCGCCGGCTACGTCTCCTCCGGTTACCGGGACGCGATGGGCTTCCTGATCATCATCACGGTCCTGCTGTGCAAGCCCACCGGACTGTTCGCGCGGGCGGAGCGGATTGGATGAGCCGGTTCCTTCCCCTCGCGCTGCTCGCCGGCCTCGTCGTCCTGCCGCTGGCGCTCGGCCCCAATCCCTACCTGCTCAACGCGCTGATCGTGACGGGCATCCTGACCATCGGCGCGATGAGCCTGAACCTGCTCCTCGGCTATACCGGGCAGCTCAGCCTCGGCCACATCGCCTTTTTCGGCATCGGCGCCTATGTCAGCGCGCTCACGAGCCTCGGCTTCGATGTCGAGATCGGCTTCGGCCTCCGGGTGGTGCACGCACCCTGGCCGGCGGCGGTCGGGTTCCTGCTGGCGACGGTCGCGGCGGGGAGCTGCGGCTACCTGATCGGGCGGCTCTCCTTCCGGGTGCGCGGCGCCTATTTCGTGATCGTGACGATCTCCTTCGCCGAGGTCGTGCGGCTCGTGGCCCTCAATTGGGTGGAGCTGACCCAGGGGCCGCTGGCGCTCACCAACATCCCGGCGATCACCCTCGGCCTGCCCGGCCTCGGGATGTGGACCCTGAAGACCAAGCTGCAGAACTACTACCTCGTGCTGGCGGTCGGCACGCTCTGCTACGGCGTGATCGCCCGCCTCGTCGGCTCGCAGTTCGGCCGGGCGATGCGCGGTCTCAAGGAAAACGAGCCGCTGGCGCTCTCGGTGGGCATCAACGCCACCCGCACCCTGACGGTGGCGGCGGTGATCTCGGCCGCGATGGCCGGCGCGGCGGGCAGCCTCTACGCCCATTACCTGCGCATCATCGACCCCGACGTGTTCCTGTTCGCCACCACGGTCAGCATGGTCATCATGGTGGTGGCCGGCGGCAAGGGCACCCTGTTGGGCCCGATCGTCGGCGGCCTGATCTTCGGCCTGCTGCCGGTGGCGCTGCGCCCGGTCATGGCGCCCGAGGCCCAGTGGATCGTCTACGGTCTCGTGCTGATCGTGATCCTGTTCGTGATGCCGCGGGGCATCGTGCCGGGGCTGTCGGGCCTGCTCGGCCGTCGATCGGCGCCGACCGTCCCCGTCCTGGAGGCCAGTCCGGCGGTGCAGCGATGAGCGCGATTCTCTCGGTCGAGCATGTCGGTGTCCGCTTCGGCGGCCTCGTCGCCATCGCGGACCTGCATTTCGACGTCCAGGACGGCGAGATCGTCAGCCTGATCGGCCCGAACGGGGCCGGCAAGACCACCGCCTTCAACGTCATGACCGGTTTCCTCAAGCCCAGCCAGGGTGCGGTCCGCTTCCGTGGCACCTGCCTGGACGGGCTGGCGCCCCACGCGATCACGCGCCTCGGCCTGGCCCGCACCTTCCAGCGCACCAGCGTGTTCCCGGACGACACGGTGCTCGACAACGTGATGATCGGCCTCCACCGCCGGGGGGCCCCGATGAGCCGCACGTCATTCCGCGACGCGCTGCTCGGCCGTTCGGGTGCCGGCGAGCGCGCCCTGCGCGACCGCGCCGAGGCGCTGCTCGACTGGGTCGGGATCGCCGACAGGGCGCGGGAGAAGGCCGGCGCCCTGGCCTATGGGGAACAGCGCCTCGTCGGGGTGGCGCTGGCGCTCGCCACGGACCCGACCATGCTCCTCCTCGACGAGCCGGTCTCGGGAATGAACGCCTCGGAGACGCGGGTGTTCGTGCGGCTGATCGAGCAGATCCGGGGGCGCGGCATCACCATCCTGCTGGTCGAGCACGACATGCCGATGGTGATGGAGGTCTCCGACCGCATCGTCGTCCTGAACTACGGCCGCCTCATCGCCGAAGGGCCGCCGGACCGGATCCGCGCCGACCCCGTGGTGATCGAGGCCTATCTCGGCCAGGGCAGCGCGGCCCGGCAGGCCGCCGCCGCGGTGCTTGAGGCGGCCGATGCTTGAGATCCGTGACCTCGTCTGCGGCTACGGCCACGTCACCGCCCTGAAGGGTCTCACGATCGACGTGCGCGAGGGCCAGCTCGTGGCCCTCGTCGGGGCGAACGGCGCCGGCAAATCCACGACGCTCCGGGCGATCTCGGGCCTGGTGTCGCCGCGCGCCGGTGCGATCCGGTTCGCCGGGCGCGACATCGGGGGGGCGGAGCCCCGCCGGATCCTCGCCGCCGGCATCGCCCATTGCCCGGAGGGCCGGCGCGTCTTCCCGCAGATGACCGTCTCCGAGAACCTCGCCATGGGTGCCTATCTGCGCCGCGACCGGGCCGGGATCGCGGCGGATCTGGAACGCATCTACGGCGAGTTTCCCCGCCTCGCCGAGCGCCGCGACCAGGCGGCCGGCACCCTGTCGGGCGGCGAGCAGCAGATGCTGGCGATCGGCCGCGCGCTGATGGGGCGTCCGAAGCTCGTCCTGTTCGACGAGCCCTCCCTCGGTCTCGCCCCCAACATCGTCGAGCGGATGTTCGCGGTGATCCGGGCGATCCGCGACGCCGGCACGACCGTGCTCCTCGTCGAGCAGAACGCCTTCGCGGCCCTCGAACTCTGCGACTACGCCTATCTCCTCGAGACCGGCCGCATCGTGCTCGAAGGGACCGGGCAAGCCCTCATCGCCGATCCGCATGTGCGGGACGCCTATCTCGGTGGCTAAGACGGGCCGGCCGGGGTGGATCCGCCTGGGCCCGGACGATCGTCTCGGCGATCGCCCCCTGATGCCGATCACCGTGGGTGGCCACAGCCTGCTACTCGTCCAGGCGGGCGGCCGGATCGTGGCCGCCGAGCGGGCCTGCCCGCACGAGGGGGCCGACCTGTCCCTCGGCCGGTGCGTCGGCGGACGGCTGCTCTGCCCGAGGCATCGCGCCTCCTTCGACCTGCGGGACGGGTCCGTCTCGCCGGGCTGGTCGTTCCGCGCCCTGCGCCTGTTCAGGATCGAGTCCGCCTCGGACGGGCTCTGGCTGGCGGTGGAAGCCGGGCTTACGGTCCGGACCCCGTGACGGGGCGTTCCGCGCGGCCCCGGTTCGCCGAACCCCGAAAACAACAAAGCCCGCCAACGATTTGGCGGGCTGCTGTCAGTCGATTGGTGCCCAGGAAAGGACTCGAACCTTCACCTCTCGCGAGACTGGTACCTGAAACCAGCGCGTCTACCAATTCCGCCACCTGGGCATGTCGTCGGCCATCGGCCGGCGACGGCTTCGTTTAGGCAAGGGAACCGCCGCCGTCAATCGGGATTTCAGCGCTGCGGCCACTCCCGGATGTCGACGAAGCGGCCGGCCACCGCGGCGGCCGCCGCCATGGCGGGCGAGACCAGGTGCGTGCGCCCGCGCGGGCCCTGCCGGCCCTCGAAGTTGCGGTTCGAGGTCGAGGCGCAGCGCTCGCCGGGCCGCAGCTTGTCCGGGTTCATGCCGAGGCACATGGAGCAGCCCGGCTCGCGCCAGTCGAAGCCCGCCGCCTTCAGGATCCGGTCGAGACCCTCGGCCTCGGCCTGCGCCTTCACCAGCCCGGAGCCCGGGACGATCATCGCCGAAACGCCCTCATGCACCTTGCGGTCGCCGACCACCCGCGCGACCTCGCGCAGATCCTCGATCCGCCCGTTCGTGCAGGAGCCGATGAAGATCCGATCCAGGGAGATGTCGGTGATCCGGGTGCCCGGCGTCAGGCCCATATAGGCCAGGGCCTTCTCCTTCGACTGCCGCTTGTTCTCGTCGGCGATCTCGGCCGGATCCGGAACGCGGCCCTGGATCGAGATCACGTCCTCCGGGCTCGTCCCCCAGCTGACCAGCGGCGGCAGGTTGGCGGCGTTGAGGCGGACCTCGCGGTCGAAGAAGGCGCCCGGGTCGGTGACGAGGCTCTCCCAGTAGCGGCATGCCGCGTCAAAGGCCGCGCCCTTCGGTGCCTTCGGGCGGTCCTTCACGTAGGCGAAGGTCGTCGGGTCCGGCGCAACCATGCCGGCCCGGGCGCCGCCCTCGATCGACATGTTGCAGATCGTCATCCGCCCCTCCATCGAGAGGGCGCGGATCGCCTCGCCGGCATACTCGATCACGTGGCCGGTGCCGCCGGCGGTGCCGATCTCGCCGATGATCGCCAGGATGATGTCCTTGGCGGTGACCCCCGGCGGCAGGGTGCCGTCGACGGTGACGCGCATGTTCTTGGCCTTGCGCTGCACCAGCGTCTGTGTGGCGAGCACGTGCTCGACCTCCGAGGTGCCGATGCCGTGCGCCAGCGCCCCGAAGGCACCGTGCGTCGAGGTGTGGGAATCGCCGCACACGATGGTCTGGCCGGGCAGCGTGAAACCCTGCTCGGGGCCGATGATGTGGACGATGCCCTGGCGCCGGTCGAAGGCGTCGTAGAACTCGATGCCGAAATCGCGCACGTTCTCGGCCAGCGCATCGAGCTGGGTCAGGCTCTCGGGATCGTCGATGCCCTTCGACCGGTCGGAGGTCTGGACGTTGTGGTCGACCACCGCCAGCGTCTTTTCCGGATGGCGCACCTTGCGGCCGGCGACGCGCAGCCCCTCGAAGGCCTGCGGGCTCGTCACTTCGTGAACGAGGTGGCGGTCGATGTAGAGGAGGCAGGAGCCGTCCGGCTGGACATCGACGACGTGGTCGTCCCAAATCTTGTCGTAGAGGGTGCGCGGGCTGGTCATCGGTTTTCGTCTTCGAGAATGGGGCGGTACAGAGCTCTCGCGATGATGCGTCGTTCTTACTAGGCATCGCGCGGGCATTTCGGAAGGGGCGAGTTGCGCCCCGGTCGAATGACCGCCCGGCGCCGGGGCGCGGATGTCATCGACGGCGGGGGCGCCCGCTGGCGTCCCACCCCGCACTGGCCCTATGCGGGATTGAGGAACCGGCCGCGCCGCTGGACGGCCGAACGAGGGAGTGAGCGATGCCTGACGCGCCGTCCGAGATCCTGTTCCTGCGGAAAATGCATCCGCTCGTCGAAGCGGCCTTCGAAGGTCGGTACGGCGTCCATCGGCTCGCCGGCGCCGCGGATGCCGAGGCATTGCTCGCCGAGACCGGCCCGCGGATCCGCGCCCTGTGCGTCGGCGGCGCCGCGGCGGTCGACGCCGCCCTGATCGACCGGCTGCCGAAACTGGAGCTCATCGCCAATTTCGGGGTCGGCTACGACGCGGTCGACGCCGCGGCGGCGCACCGGCGCGGCGTCGTCGTCACCAACACGCCGGACGTGCTCACCGACGAGGTCGCAGACCTCGCGATCGGCCTCGTGATCGCCACCCTCCGCCGAATCCCGCAGGCCGACCGGTACCTCCGCGCCGGCCATTGGCCGAAGGCCCCATTCCCCCTCTCCGCCTCCCTGCGCGGGCGCCGCGTCGGCATCCTCGGGCTTGGGCGGATCGGGCGGGCCATCGCCCGGCGCCTGGAAAGCTTCGGCGTCGCCATCGACTATCACGGCCGCCGCCCGCAGGCGGACGTTCCCTACACCTATCACGACAGCCTGATCGGCATGGCGCATGCGGTCCATATCCTGATCGTGGTCGCGCCGGGGGGCGCCGACACCCGCGGGCTGGTGGATGCGGCGGTGCTGGAGGCCCTCGGCCCCGAAGGGATCCTGGTCAACGTCGCCCGCGGCAGCCTCGTGGACGAGGCGGCGCTGATCGCCGCGCTCAAGGCTGGGACCATCCTGGGCGCCGGGCTCGACGTGTTCGAGAACGAGCCCCACGTCCCGGGCGACCTCGCCGCCCTCGACAACACGGTGCTGCTGCCGCATGTCGGCTCGGCCTCTGAGCACACCCGTGCCGCGATGGCCCAGCTCGTCGTCGACAACGTCGTCTCGTGGTTCGAGGGGCGGGGACCGCTGACGCCCGTCGCCGAGACACCCTGGAGCCCGAACGCGTGAAGCCCGCACCGGCCGCCCTGCTGGCCGCCCTGGCCCTGCTCCCGTGGCCAGTGGCGGCTCAGGACGCGCCCGCGGCCCTGCCCGAACCGAGCCCCCCGGTCGCGGAGACGCCGGCACCGGCCGCGGCGCCGACCAGCCTGCCCGAGAAGCTCGGCGAAGCCCCCGGGACCTGGGATCTGTCCCGGGACGGCACCAACCGCCGCTGCGTGTTGACGCTCGTGCTCGACAGCGGCGAGGCCGGCCGGCGCCTGCGCTTCCCGGCCGGATGCCGGCGGGCGCTGCCGGTGATGAACGGGATCGCCGGCTGGCTGTTCGTCGAAGGGGCCGTGCGCCTCGTCGACCGCAACGTCCGTCCGGTCCTCGAATTCGCCCGGCGCCCGGACCAGCGCAGCTTGGTCGCCAAGATGGAGAGCGGCGAGCAGTACAGCCTCGTCCCCCTCGATATCGTGGCGATGCGCCCCGGCGGTCTGGCCGGCGCCGAGGCCGAACCGGTCCCGCCGGACCCGTCCACCCCGACACCGCTCCAGGCGGCGCCGCCCCTGCCGGCCGCGCTGCAGCCGGCCTCGACCGCCCCGGCCGGCCCGGCCCCGGGGACCTACGCCCTCGACCGGTTCCAGGAGCACGACACCTGCCGGATCACCCTCGACGGCGTCGGCGGCGGCGTGCGCCTGGTGCCCGGCTGCCACGATGGCGGCCTGGAGGTGTTCGATCCGGTCCGCTGGCGCTACGCCGACGGCCGGATGACCCTCACCGCCAAGCGCGGCCACAGCATCGACCTCGTACCGAGCGGCGACGGACGCTGGCGGCGCGATCCGGAGGTCGGCACGACCTTCGTCCTGCGCCGCGTGGAGTGATCGTTACCGGCTCGACCGCCGGCCGTCCTGGACCGGCAGCATCCGCTCCAGCAGGCCGTCCCGGCGGATCACGAGGTGCCAGACGGTGCCGGCGATGTGCAGCAGGACCAGCGCGTAGACGAACCACTGCCCGACGAGGTGGATCGAGTCGGCGATCTTCTGGGCCGCGTCGTCCTTCGGCAGCCCGGGGATCGTGAACAGCCAGAAATACGGCGTGTCGCGCCCCGACAGGGCGCTCAGCAGGTAGCCGCTGATCGGCATGATCAGGAAGATCGCGTACATCAGGTAGTGGTTGATGCGCCCGATCAGGGTCAGGAGTCGGGGCGCCTGGGGATCCGCCGGCGCGGGCCGGATCATCCGCCAGACGATCCGCACGACGACGATCGCCAGGATGGTCAGGCCCACCGACTTGTGCAGGACGAAGAAGTTGCCCTTGGCGGGTGCGGGCGGGAGGCTTGCGGCCACCCAGGCGAGCGGCAGGACCGCCAGGACCAGGGCCGCGGTCAGCCAGTGCAGGGCCTGGGCCAGCGGATTGTAGCGTGGCAACCCGGATGCCGTGACGTAGGTGGCGGGCAGCGCCACGGGGGCGGCCTTCCCGGTCGTGATCGGAGAACCTGACATGATCCCTCGCGGGTGAGCGTCGTCCGTTCGAGCACTTAGGGTCGGCAGCGTTTCCGGGGAGTGACCCGTCAGTTGGTCGGGCCGGAACCGGGCGGGCGCGCGAGGTCGATCAGGGACGCGAGTTCCGCCGCGGCGGCTTCGAGCCGCGCCGCGACGGTCCTGTCCAGGATCCGGCCGTCGACCAGGTCGTCCGAGCCCGCATAGACCGAGGTCGGTGCCACATGCGCCGCGAAGAAGCCGAACAGCGGCCGCAGGCTGTGCTCGACCACCAGCGCGTGGCGCAGGCCGCCGCCCGTGGCGGTGAGCACCACCGGCTTGCCGGCCATGCGGGCCGGATCGACGAAGTCGAACACGTGCTTGAACAGCCCGGCATAGCCGCCCTGGTAGACGGGCGTCCCGACGATCAGGGCGTCCGCCCCCTCGATCGCCGCGATCAGCCGCTCCGCCGGTGCGGACAAATCGTGGCGCTGCGTCGCGCCGAGGCCCGGTCCGGCATCGAGAAGGTCGTAGACCGCGAGATCGATCGGCCGCAGACGTCCGAGTTCGGCCCCGAGCGCCTCGACCAGAATGCGGGTGCGCGAGGGCCGCTTGGCGCTCCCCGAGAAGGCGACGACGCGGGGACGGCTCGGCATGCTGCTCGACTCGATCTTCACCGGGAAACCTTCCGCCGCAAGGCGCCCAGACGCGCGCGGCGGGCTCGGTCGAGGCTAGCGCATTTCGGCTCCGGAAGAACCGTCATCCGTGCCGCGCATCCTGCGTCCGCCCCGCGATCCGTATGGATTCTCATGTCTCCAACCGCCAGACGTGACTGCGCTTGATCTCGGCATCCTCGAGGTCGCGGGAGACCGGGACTTCGTAGGAGGCCAGACAGGTGAGCCGCGTGCGCGGCAGATAGGTGCGGCCCGGATCGCCGATGAGCACCGTGACGCCGCGGGCGTGAAGCCCGAAGAGCCAGTCGGTCACCGCGGCGGCGAGGTCGCGTTCGTAGAAGACATCCGCCGCCAGGACGAGATCGGCCTCGGGCACGGTGCCCAGGAGATCGTCGGAGATGGGCTCGACCCGTCCCGCGACGTCGTTGGCGGCAGCGTTCAGGCGGATTGCCGCCATGGCGAACGGATCGAGGTCGCTGGCAAGCACGCGCCGCGCGCCGGCGCGGGCCGCCGCGATCGCCACCAGGCCCGAGCCCGATGCGAAGTCCACGGCCATCGTGCCGTCCACGAGGACCGGGTTGTCGAGGATGTAGCGGGACAGCGCCTGACCGCCCGCCCAGGCGAAGGCCCAGAACGGCGGCGGCAATCCGATCGCGTTCAATTCGTCCTCGGTCTTCTGCCACAGAGCCGTCGCCTCGTCGGCGACGTGGAGCCGGATCTCAGGGGCGTAGGGGACCGGTAGGAGGCGGGTGTTGGCGCGGATGAAGCCGGCGGGATCGTCGGGCGGGCGCATGGTCAGGCCTCCAGCAGGTCGCGCCAGAGGGCGCGGACGCTGTCGGTCACCGCGGCCTCGGTGAAACCCCCGGCCTCGATCCGCGCCCGCGCCGCCGCGCCGAGGGCGGCGACGAGCCCGGGATCACGGCTCAACCGCACCAGGACCTGCGCCAGGGCCGGCGCATCGTCCGGCGGGACGAGCAGGCCCTCGACGCCGTCGCGCACGAGGCTGCGGCAGCCCGGAACGTCCGAGGCGACCAGCGCCCGGCCGCAGGCAGCGGCCTCCAGGAGCGTCCGCGGCAGCCCCTCCCCGCCCCGCGACGGCAGGCAGGCGACGTGATGGCCGGCCCAGATGCCGGCCACGTCCTCGGTGGGGCCGTGCCAGGCGACGCCGTCGCGGCTCCACGCCCGCAGCGTCGCCTCGGGGATGGCGCGCCGGTTCGACGGATCCGGCGCGCCGTACAGGGCGAGGTCCACCGATGCGCCCTGCCCCCGGGCGAGACGGACCGCCTCCACGGCGACGTCGATCCCCTTCGACCACAGCATGCGCGAGACGATCGCCACCGTCAGCGGCGGCATGGCCGGCAGCGGCTGCGGGCAATAGGCGTCGGGATCCACCCCGGCGCCCCCGATCACGGTGACCGTCTGCTCCAGCGGATCGAGGCCGAGGGCCCGGGCATCGTCCGGGTTCTCGAACAGAAAGCGGGTCTGGCGGGAAGCCAGGGGGCCGCGGATCAACGTCCGCAGGGCGAGCCGCGACGCGCGCCCGAGCCGGTCGGTCCGGGCCCCGACGAGGCCGAGGCCGGTCAGCGCGTAGACCCGGGCCGGGATGCCCGCCATCGCGGCCGCCGTGCCGCCGATCAGGATCCCGCGCAGCGCGATGCAATGGACGATGTCGGCGGAGAGCGCCTTGAGGATCGCGGCGAGCTGCCCGGCCGCGTAGCCGGCCGCCATGGGGTTGAGGCTCGCCCGCTCGGCCTCCAGGGGTACAACCCGCGCGCCGGTGGCCTCGATGGCGGCGCGGTGGGCCCGCACCCGCGTCACCACGGTCACCGCCAGCCCCATAGCGATGGCGGCCCGCGCCATCGGCAGGAAGTGCGAGGCGAAGAACCAGTCCTCGGTCACCACGAAGACGAGGCGGCGCATCGGGACGGGGGCGTGGTCGAGGGCGGCGTCGGGCATCATCGCTGCCCTCTAGCACGCCGCGGCGGATCGGCCTGCGACGGATGCGCAGACGCGGAACGGCGGTCGGGCGCCGCCGGTTGATGGTGACCTTCTCGCCGGGCGGGCCGTCCGGCGGCGTATGCGGGGGACGGGCGATGGCGGGTGTCGAGACGGTCGAGGGCGGCGGACCCCTGCGCGCTGCGGCGGAGGAGGCTGGGCTCGTCTACGTCGATGACGGCCGCCCGGGGCTGACGCGCCGGCGCAGCGGCACCGGCTTCCGCTACCTCGACGCGAAGGGCGTCCCCGTGCGCGACCGCACGATCCTGGCCCGTATCCGATCCCTCGCGATCCCCCCGGCCTACACGGATGTCTGGATCTGCCCCCGCCGGAACGGCCACATCCAGGCGACCGGCCGGGACGCGAAGGGACGCAAGCAGTACCGCTACCACCCGGATTTCCGTCAGGCACGGGAGGCCGACAAGTTCTCCCGGATCATGGCCTTCGCCGACGCCCTGCCGGCCATCCGCCAGCGGGTCGACGCCGACATGAAGCGGCCGGGCCTGCCGCGGGACAAGGTGCTGGCCACGGTGGTCCAGCTGCTCGAGACCACGCTGATCCGCGTCGGCAACGACGATTACGCGCGGACCAACAAGAGCTACGGGCTCACCACCCTGCGCGATCCGCATGTCCGCATCGCGGGCTCGGCCGTGTCGTTCCGGTTCAAGGGCAAGAGCGGCAAGACCTGGGACGTGTCCCTCAAGGACCGCCGCGTCGCCCGGATCGTCAAGGCCTGCCAGGACCTGCCCGGGCAGGAGCTGTTCCAGTATCTCGACGCCGACGGCGCGCAGCGCGACGTCACCTCGTCGGACGTCAACGCGTATCTGCGTGAGATCACCGGGCAGGAGTTCACCGCCAAGGATTTCCGGACCTGGGCCGGGACCGTGCTGGCCGCCCTGGCCCTGCGCGCGTTCGAGAGCTTCGACAGCGATGCCGGCGCCAAGCGCAACATCCGAACGGCGATCGAGAGCGTCGCGGGGCGCCTGGGCAACACGCCGACGGTCTGCCGCAAGTGCTACATCCATCCCCAGATCCTCGATTGCTATCTGGAAGGCGGGCTGCTCCTGCACCTGAAGGACGCCGTCGAGTCGGAGCTGAGCGAGGACCTGTCCAGCCTCAGATCCGAGGAGACCGCCGTGCTGGCGCTGCTCCAGGCGCGGCTCGCCGTGAACGCGGACGCCGCGCGGCATGGCAAACGGGTCAAGCCGAACGCCAGGACGGGTCCGCGTGCCGGGAAACCGCGGAGCAAGGCCGCGTCGGGCGCAAGGGACGAGCGTCCGTCGCGGGCCGGTGCCGATACGCGGGTCGGTGCCGCCTGAGACGGCCACCGGTCCCGCGCAGGTGCCCGGTCCCGGTCAATGCCGGGACTGGCTGTCGTTGCCCGACGAGCGCCGGTCGGTGGACCGCCGGACTTGATCGGTGTTGTCCACCACCGGCGCCAGGCCGAGCTGGCGGGCGAGCGACACGAGGTCCTTCAGGCGGCCGGTCTGCGTCTTCCGGCGGAGGTTCAGCCGGTGGGTCTCGACCGTGCGCACGCTGAGCGCCAGACGCCGTGCGACCTCCTTGTTGCTGAAGCCCGAGCTGAGGAAGCGCAGCACCTCCGCCTCCCGGGGCGTCAGGCCGAGGCTGTCGACCGGCTCGGTCGCCTCCGCCAGGGGCTGCTCCGGCGGCACGAGGCAATCCGAGCCCTCCGCCAGGGCGAGCAGCGCAGCCGCGAGGTCGCGGGGCGCCTTGGAGCGCGCCACGAAGGCGTCGGCCCCCGCAGCAAGCAGGGCGCGGAGATCGTCGGCGGTCAGCGCGCCGAAGACCACCAGCGTGCGCAGGTGCGGCTGCCGCTCCTTCAGGTCGACGAGGCGGGCGATCCCGTCCGCGAGCCGGATCTCGTCGAGGAAGACGAGCGCGACCGCGGGGCCGGCATCGGCCATCTCCAGATGAGCCTCGCCGATCGTGTGGAATTCCGGCATGTGTTCCAGAGTTGCGCGAACAGTCGCGCTCAGGTCCTGCGGTTCATCCAGAATCAAGACGCCAACGGCGGTACTCATAACCTCGCACCTCGCTCTCCCGGCTCGATACAGACGACCGGGATCGAAGGCGAAGTTCCAAGAACTGTTCCAGTGACAATTCGCGAATATTAAGCTTTATATTGGCCGTTTTCCTGCCATTTCGGAGATATTGGCCGGATCGGTGTCCCGATCCGGGACGCCGATCCGGCATGCTTAATGTCGGCGTGTCGAATCGGGGCAGCGCGTCCGGATCAATGCGCGACAACCGGAGCGGTGGCTCCCGAAGACTGTACGACGCGGTTACGTCCGCCAGTCTTGGCGGCATAGAGGGCGACATCCGCGCGCTTGATCAGGCCCTCGACACTGTCGTCCTCGATCCAGGTACTGACGCCGAAGCTGCAGGTCAGCTGGACAGTATCCTCGCCCGCGGGGATCCGCAGCGCCGCTACGCGCGCGCGCAGGCGCTCGGCGCAGGAGGCCGCCTCCGACAGGCGGCCCTCGGGCAAAATGAGGGCGAATTCCTCGCCGCCGAGCCGGCCGCCGATCCCCTCCCGGGCGATCAGGTCGGCCACGGCCGTGATCGCCGCGTCCCCGACATCGTGCCCGTGCGCGTCGTTGATGCGCTTGAAATGGTCGATGTCGGCGAGGATCGCCGAGACGCCGCCGGGCTCGCCGGCGCGGTTGGCCGCCAGGCGGGCCCGGTTGAAGAAGGCACGCCTGTTCAAGGCCCCGGTCAGGGGATCCGTCTCGGCGAGACGGATCAGCTCCGCCTGCATGGTGGTCAGGCGCTCGGCCGCGCGCAGCCGCGCATAGAGTTCTTCGGCGCTCGGCGGCTTCTCGATGAAGTCGTCGGCGCCGCTGTCGAGGGCTTCGGCCAGACTGCGGACGTTGCGTGCCGACGACATCGTGATCACGTGCAGCGGCCCGCGCTCCTCCGCGAGCAGGCGCGCGGCCCAGCACAGTTCGAGCCCGGAGAGCGGCCGAACCTCGAGGCTGGTGATCAGGACACGGATCGCAGGTGTCGTCTTCACGAAATCCAGCGCCTCGGTCGAATCCGTGAAGGCGTGAACCGCGTGGCCCCGCGGTTCGAGCAGGGAGGCGATGATCTGGAGAACGACGCGACTCGAATCGACGATGGCGATCTGCATGGCGTGACCTGGACCCGATATCCGCGGTCTAATCCGTAAGACTTAACCCACCTACAACGAGCATGAAGCCGCAATGAGCGTGGCAATACCAACACCGGATCGGCGGTATATCGTTGTTCGTGGACGTCTTTGGCGCAGCGCCGATCCCAACCTGTCGCCGGAGCGTCGGGCGGCTCTGGTCTCAGACCTGATGGCGGCCCGGCGCGCCGTGCGGGCCGCCAAGCAGGCCGAGCGCGACGGCGAGGCCGGCGCCGCGGACGCACTGAGGGCGGCGCGCGCCTCCGTGGACGCGGCCAAGACCGGATTGGGCGAGCGCGGACCGGTCTGGTGGACCGACGGCGCCCCCGATCTCAACCGCCACCTCGCCCGCAACACGCCCTATGCGGCGTGGTATGCCACTCTCACCGCCGAGGAACCTGAACCGCGATAACCTGCGCACCGGCGGTCCGGTCTTCCGCGACGGCGCGGCGGCGGCCCTTCGGCCCGACTCCCTGGATGACCAGGAGCGCCGGCTGCGCCGCGGGGGCCGGTGCAATACCCGAGACCGTGGGGACCCCGTAGGTGCCGTAACTCCAGGGCGCCGGCACGATCTGTGTCGGGCTCGGCACCGGTGTTAGCGGGGCACCGATATAGTCGCCGCGCAGGAATGGCCCGCCGAAGCCGTCCGTGTAGCCGGAACCGTAGGGAACGGCGCCACCGAACCCCTGCGCCGACGCTGGCGCCGCGAGCGCGAGGGCAAGAAGCGGAAGAATTGTCCGGATCGCCATGGGGCCGGTTCCAATGCGTGTTCGGCGCGAGCGTATCGCGCTGGAGGCTGGGAAACCGACCCGACGTGACCCCGTTCCGAACGGCCAGCCGCGGAGAGTGCTGATGCGTAACGCGCCTCAGCGGCAGGTCGTGATCCGCCGAACCACCCAGCCCTCGCCCTCGATCCAAAGCCGACGGCGCGACCGGCTGCAGCTCGCCTCGTCGTCCCGGTCCGCGCTGGTGGCGGAATGGACCTGCGGGCTGGCATCGGCGACCTTCGTGGCGTCCGGGACGCCCGCGGCCTGTGCCGTGGCGGCCGCGAACAGGAGCGCAACGCCGGCCGCGCCGCATGCGAGATTTCGGATCATCATGGTGGGGGGAAGCGCCCTGCGGCCGTGCTTGGATCGGTGCTGCAGGAATGCGCGGGTCGCGGCTTCGGTTGCATCGCAAGCGGTGGACGGCGTGCAACGCCGCACCATCGTCGGCGGCGCTTAGACTTCCCGGCAATCGCCGTTAAGGAGGGCGAGCCCCGACGCGGCGGCCGCCCAGGGGCCCGCACCGCGTTCCGGCCCCGGGACGGCGGGGTCCGGTCCACGAAGCAAGGATCCATGAGCAAGCCGAAAGCCCCGACCAACGCGCTCCTGACGCCGGAAAAGCGCTCTGAGGACGTCGATCAGACGATCCGTCCGCTGAGCCTGTCCGAGTTCATCGGCCAGCGCGCGGCCCGGGCGAACATGCAGATCTTCATCGAAGCCGCGCGCAAGACCGGCCAGGCCCTCGACCACGTCCTGTTCGTCGGCCCCCCCGGGCTCGGCAAGACGACCCTCGCCCAGATCGTGGCGCGGGAGCTCGGCGTCAATTTCCGCTCGACGTCGGGTCCCGTGATCGCCAAGGCCGGGGACCTCGCCGCGCAGCTGACCAATCTCGATGAGCGCGACGTGCTGTTCATCGACGAGATCCATCGGCTCAATCCGGCGGTCGAAGAAATCCTCTATCCGGCGATGGAGGATTACCAGCTCGACCTGATCATCGGCGAAGGGCCGGCGGCGCGCTCGGTGAAGATCGAGCTGCCGAAGTTCACGCTCGTGGGTGCCACCACCCGGGCGGGCCTGCTGACCACGCCGCTGCGCGACCGGTTCGGGATTCCGATCCGCCTGGAATTCTACGAGATCGACGAGCTCGAGCAGATCGTCGCCCGCGGGGCGCGGGTTCTGGGCGTGGGCATGTCGGCGGAGGGGGCCAACGAGATCGCCCGGCGGGCACGGGGCACGCCGCGGATCGCCGGGCGTCTGCTGCGGCGGGTGCGCGACTTCGCGGTGGTGGCCGAGGCCGAGACGGTGACGCGGGCGATCGCCGACCGGGCGCTCAAGCTCCTCGACATCGACGAGGCGGGGCTGGACGTCATGGACCGCAAGTACCTGAAGCTGATCGCGGGCTCGTTCGGGGGCGGTCCGGTGGGTATCGAGACGATCGGGGCGGCCCTGTCCGAGCCGCGCGACGCCATCGAAGACATCATCGAGCCCTATCTGATCCAACACGGCTTCGTGCAGCGCACCCCCCGGGGACGCGTGCTCACCCGGCATGCCTACCGCCACATGGGTTTCGCGGAGCCGAAGCGTGATCCACGCGGCCAGCCCATGCTGTTCAGCGATGACGGGGACTGACACCACTTCCGGCAGTCCTATGCAGGAAACTCAAGCCTGCAATTCGTCTCGCTCATACTGAGAGAACAGAAACGGCGCTCGAAGCCGCGGTCCGATGCTCGGGCGCGACATCCACAAGCTGTTGCCATTACAAAAGTTTTCGCGAGCTGTGCGAACGCTGCGGCCAAGCTTGAGCCAAGTTGTCGGGTCGACGTCCGACAGAAAATCTCGTGCACGTCATGGAACGGCGCGAACACGTGCCAGTTGTGGAGGCAACCGCGCCAACTCTGCGTGGCGCCGGCGAGACTGTCCGTGCCTGGGCTCTGCCCTTCGGATTGCGACAGATCTCCGAGCCTTCAAAAACAACGTCAGGGATCAACTTCCGCCATGAAAAAGATCACGCTCGCCGTCCTCGGCTTCTCCGCCGCTGCGTTCTCCGCTCCGGCTTTCGCGCAGGACGCGCTTCCGATCCGTGTGCTGCCCTTCGCCAACCAGGACAGCGTCGGCGCAGCCGGCACCGAGACCCCGGCCTTCCGCGCCGAGGCCCTGCGATCGGACGCCGCCAGCATCGAGGCGAGCCGGATCGCCCTCCAGCGGTCGCGCAACCCGAACGTCCGGAACTACGCGAACCGGGTCCTGGTCGAGCGCAAGGCGACCACCGACGCGCTGCTGCCGCCGAACACCTCCCTGTCGCGCAACGGCACGGTCGTCTCGGACAACCAGGGCATCCAGACTGACCTAAGCAACCCGGTCGGCCTCGTGCTCGCCCCCGTGACCGTGGCGGCCAACCTGGGCACCAGCATCATCGGCGGGGCCCTCGGCGCCGTCGGGATCGTGGATAACAGCCCCGGCGAGCCGGGTCGGCGCGTGGCCCTCGGCGAGCGTGGCCAGGCGCGTCTGACGCAGTTGCAGTCGGCCCCGAACGGCCGCGCCTTCGATCGCACCTACATCGATCAGCAGGCCCGCTCCGACGCCCGGACCCTGGCGCTGTACGATTCCTACGCCAAGGCCGGTGATAACGCGCAGGGCCGCCGCTTCGCCACCGAGGCGCTGCCCTACATCGCCGACGAGCACGCCCACTCGGCCAGCCTCGCCGCCCGCATCGGTGGCTGATAGCCCTTCCAGGCTTGGACTAAGTCTGCGAAGGCCGCCCGAGGGCGGCCTTCGTCGCATCTGGACGCCTCTTCGTGCTGAAATCGGTGCTTTGGTCCGGCAGAGGGAACACGCGTCGCGCCGCGGAGGAACCGCGGCACCTCCGGTCCGCTGGGCATGGACCGCGGTTCCGGCACCGAGACCGATGCGCTAAGGGACCGGCATGAGCGCCATTCCGCCCAACGCCGATGACCCAGAGGACAATGGTCGCCCGCCGCATCGCCTGAGCGTGCGCGTCTACTACGAGGACACCGATTTCTCGGGTTTCGTCTATCACGCAAACTATCTGCGCTTCCTGGAGCGCGGACGCACGGAACTGCTCCGCGACCTCGCCGGCGATCAGTCCGATCTGTACCGCGAGGCGCAGGGTCTGGTCTTCGTCGTGCGGCGGATGAGCCTCGACTTCGTCCGCGCCGCCCGGATGGACGATCTGCTGACGATCCTGACGCGCACGACGGCCCTGCGCGGCGCCTCTATGCTGCTCATTCAGGAAGTCCGCCGGGGCGATGCGCTCTTGGTCGCCGCCGAGGTGACGGTCGCCTGCGTCCGCGACGGCCGCGCCGTCCGCCTGCCGGATGTCCTGCGGCGACGGCTATCCCAGACATCGGCCGGTTGAGCCTCAGCCTGCCCGCGACGGGTCGGCCTGGTGCAACAGCCGGGCGAACGCATCCGCGATGGTCAGGGCGTCGTACTCGATCGACACCAGCTGGAAGCCCATCGCCACCATTTCCCGCGCCCGGGCCGCCGACGGCGCGAAGGCGCAGGGCAGCTTGCCCGCCGCCAGGGTCTTGCGCACGATCTCCCCGAGCGCGGCCGTGACCGCCGCGCCGAGCGGGTCGATGGCCGCGCCGTTGGACAGGGCGATCGACAGGTCGGCCGGCCCGACCAGGACGCCGTCGATGCCCGGCACCGCCAGGATCGCGTCGAGCGCGGCGATCGACTCCGCCGTCTCGCACATCGCGATGGTCAGCGCCCGGCTGTTGCCGACCGCGAGATACGCGGCCCCGTCCCGGAGACCGGACAGCAGGATCGCCCGGTCCGGGCCCCAGCTGCGCTGTCCGACCGGCGGGAACTTGGCGGCGGCGGCGAGCGCCTTCGCCTGCTCCACCGTGTTGATCATCGGCGCAACGATGCCGGCCGCGCCCGCATCCAGCATCCGCGACACCATGGCGACATCGCCGACCGCGACCCGCACCAGGGCGGCCTTGCCTGCCAGGGCCACCTCGGTGATCGCCGCGCAGCTCGATTTGTAGTCGTAGCCGCCGTGTTGCTGGTCCAGCAGCACGGCATCGAACCCCGCCCGCGCCAGGGCCCCCGCGATGGCCGGGTCGGCGATGCAGGACCAGCCGAGGAACCGGGCCGGGCCGGTCGGCAGAAGCTCCTGAAGGCTCGGAACGGGAAGGGTCATGCGCTTCCTGTACGTCTCTCGTCCGGCCGCGTGGCGATCGCGACTCGGCGCCGTATTCCGGGAGCATAGCGGCCCCGGTTTCCTAAGGTCCAGCCTGCAGCACCCGCCCTCGCCCGGCGCCCCCTTTTAGGATCGCCGGGATCGAAACCGATCCTTAACCCTGCCACGCCCTTAACGGGGTTGCCGCGCCGGCGGGATGCGGGCGTCGTCGACGGCCCATACTTTCGACAGATTCGCCAGCGATAGCATTGATATCGCTCACGGATCCGGCGGACGCGGGCTTCAGCCGGCGCAGTGCGGCCCGGAGCAGGAGACCTCGACGGATGAACCCAGCCGACGCGATGCAGGCCGCGCCTGTCGCCGACATGACGCTGCTCGGTCTGTTCCTCCAGGCCCACTTCGTCGTGAAGATCGTGATGATCGGGCTGCTCAGCGCCTCGATCTGGTGCTGGTCGATCATCGTCGACAAGACGCTGCTGTTCCGCCGGACGAAGGCCGAGATGGACGCGTTCGAGGACGCGTTCTGGTCCGGCCGCTCCCTGGAGGAGCTGTTCCGCTCGTTCAACGACCGTCCGGCGACCGGCCTCGCGGCCGTGTTCGTCGCCGCCATGCGGGAGTGGAAGCGGAGCTTCGAGGGCTCGGGCCGCCAGATCCAGTCCCTGTCGCAGCGCATCGAGAAGCAGCTCGACGTCACCATCCATCGCGAGGTCGAGCGGCTGGAATCCCGCCTGCTGTTCCTCGCCTCGATCGGCTCGGCCGGCCCCTATATCGGCCTGTTCGGCACGGTCTGGGGCATCATGACCGCGTTCACCTCGATCGCGGCCTCGAAGAACACGTCGCTCGCGGTCGTCGCCCCCGGCATCGCGGAGGCCCTGTTCGCCACCGCCATCGGCCTGTTCGCCGCGATCCCGGCGGTGCTCGCCTACAACAAGCTCCAGGCCGAGGTCACCAAGGCGCAGTCGCGGCTCGAAGGCTTCGCCGACGAGTTCTCCGCCATCCTCTCCCGCCAGATCGACGAGCGCCTTCCGCTCGCCGCCTGAGCACGATCCAGAGAGGAGCAATTCATGGGCATGGCAGCGGGTGCATCGCAGGGCGGCAAGCGCCGTCGGCGTCGGAGCCGCCGCGGCGGTCCCATCAACGAGATCAACATGACGCCGTTCATCGACGTCGTGCTGGTGCTCCTGATCATCTTCATGGTTGCGGCGCCGATGATGACGGTGGGCGTCCCCCTGGACCTGCCGCAATCCAAGGCCTCGCCGCTCAATTCTGACGTGAAGCCGATCACCCTGTCCATCCGCCAGACCGGCCAGGTCTTCCTCGGCGAGGACGAGCTCACCGACGACACGATCGTGCCCAAGCTCACCGAAGCCGCCAAGACCGGCACCGAGGAGCGCGTGTTCGTGCGCGGCGACAAGCGGGTCGATTACGGCCGCGTGGCACAGGTGATGGCGATCGTGACCGGAGGCGGCTTCAAGAAGGTCGCCCTCGTCACCGAGCCCGAGCATCAGTAGGGCCGACCCGTGGAGTTCCGCTTCGATCGCAAGGAACCGGGTGTCTGGATCTCCGCCGGCACCCACGTGGCGCTGCTCGCGCTGGCGCTGTTCAGCGTGGCGGCCCCGGCCCTGCCGGAGGCCCAGGAGGGCGTGCCCGTCGAGGTGATCACCGAGAACCAGCTCTCCGAGATCACCAAGGGCGAGCGGCAGGCCGACAAGCCGATGCCGAACGCCACGTCGCGGGCGGACCGCAAGGCCGAGAAGGTCGAGGACCGGGAGCCCGAGAACGCCAAGACCGACGCGCCGACCGCGCCGACCCGCACCGCCGAGATGAAGCTCGCCAACGCGGAGGAGATGCCGCTGCGCGGGGAGCCGGATCCGGAGGAGACGGCCAAGGCCGCAAGGGCGGCGCAGGAGAAACGCGACGCCGAGAAGGCCGCCGCCAAAGCCGCCGAGAAGGCCGCCGAAAAGGCTGCGGAGAAAGCGGCCGCCGAGAAAGCGGCCGCGCAGGCCGCCAAGGCAGAAGCAAAGGCCGAGGCGAAGGCCAAGGCGGAGGCCGCCACGAAGGCCGAGGCCGAGAAGCGCGAGCAGCTGGAGAAGCTGATCGAGAAGCAGGAGGCCGAGGCCGAGGCGGCCGCCCAGAAGGCCGCGGCCGCGAAGGCGAAGGCGGATGCCGCCGCCAAGGCCGAGGCGGCCAAGAAGGTGGCCGAGGCCAAAGCCAAGGCCGAGGCGGAAGCCGAGCGCCAGAAGGAACTCGCCGAGGCGAAGGCCGAGGCCGACGCCGAGAAGGCGGAAGCTGCCGCGAAGGCCAAGGCGGACGCCGCCAAGGCCGAAGCCGCCGCCAAGGCTGAGGCCGCCGCCAAGGCGAAGGCCAAGGCGATGGCGGACGCGAAGGCCAAGGCCGACGGGGAAGCCAAGGCGCGCAAGCAGGCCGAACTCGCCAACAAGTTCAACGCGGGCGACATCCGCTCGATGCTCGCCTCGAAGGTGCCCTCGCAATCGACCGGTGCCACGGGCCAGGCCGTGCAGAAGGTGGCGGCGCTGGGTGCTGCGACCGGCAACGCCCAGCGCCTGTCGCCGTCGCTGCGGGATGCCCTGGTCGGCCTGCTCCAGCAGCAGATCGAGCGCTGCTACGCGGCGCCCCCCGGGGCGACGCAGGGCGTGGTCCTGCCGGTGCTCGATATCCGCCTGAACCCGAACGGCTCACTCAGCACCGAGCCGCGGATCATGCGCGGCGGCGCCAGCGCGGTGGACCAGTCGATCGCCCAAGCCGCGCTCCGGGCGGTCCGCCGCTGCGCGCCCTACAACATACCGGCCACCTACGCGCCGTATTACAACGACTGGAAGGCCATCAACGCGGAGTTCGAGTTCACGGCGACCTGAGGCCCTCCAGCCCTCCCCTGCCCCCAACCGAACCCCGTCTGATCGTCAATCGGATCCGACCCATCATGCCGCACATCTCCTCCGCCGGGCGCCTCCCGACGTCCTTCGCCGCGCGCGTCGTCGCGGTCCTGGCCCTGCTGACGGCCTTCGCGGTCGGGCCGGCCCAAGCGCAGCTGCAGCTGCGCATCGGCGGCGGCAACTTCCAGCCGATGCCGATCGCCGTGGCGGATTTCGGCGGTGACCCGAGCCTCGGCGGCCTCGTCTCCGGCGTGGTGACCAACAACCTGCGCCGCTCGGGGTACTTCACCCCCCTCGACCATGCGCGGTTCCCGGAGCAGCCGAATTTCGACGCCGCCCCGAACTTCGAGAAATGGCGGGCCACCGGCGTCCAGGGCCTCGTCACCGGCCGGGTCGCCCGCGACGGCGGCCGGCTGAAGGTCGAGTTCCGCCTCTGGGACGTGACCTCCGGCCAGCAGATGACCGGCCAGCAATACGGCACCGACGCCGCCAACGCCCGGCGCACCGGCCACCTGATCTCGGATGCGGTCTACACCAAGATCACCGGCCTCGGTCCCTGGTTCGACAGCCGCATCGCCTTCGTGGATGAGACCGGCCCGAAGGAGAATCGCCGCAAGCGCCTGATGGTCATGGACCAGGACGGCGCCAACGTCCGGGCGATCACCAGCGGCGAGATGTCGATCGTCGCCCCGCGCTACTCGCCCGCCACGCAGGACATCGCCTTCATGGCCCAGGCCACTGGCCATCAGCCGCGGGTGCAGGTGATCAATCTGGAGACGGGCGCGCGGCAGGCGCTGGGCAACGTCGATTCGATGAGCGCGAGCCCGCGCTTCTCGCCGGACGGGCGCCGGCTGGTGATGAGCGTCCAGCAGGGCGGCAACGCCGACATCGTGACCATGGACATCGCCTCGAAGGCCCAGCATTCGATCACCAGCGGGATGGCGATCGACACCTCGCCGACCTACGCACCGGACGGCACGCAGATCGCGTTCGAGTCGGATCGCGGCGGCTCGCAGCAGGTCTACGTGATGGGAGCGGACGGCTCGAACCCCCACCGGATCACCTTCGGGGCGGGGTCCGCGTCGCAGCCGGCCTGGTCGCCGCGGGGTGATCTGATCGCCTATACCCGACAGCGCAACGGCGGCTTCGCCATCTGCGTGTCGAAGCCCGACGGCAGCGGCGAACGGGTGCTGACCGAGGGCTTCCACAACGAGGGACCGACCTTCGCGCCGAACGGCCAGTACGTGCTGTTCTTCCGCGATCCCGGCGGCCAGGGCGGCGGCAAGCTGTTCATGGTCGACATCACCGGCCGGGTGGAGCAGCCGGTCCCGACACCGGCCTACGCCTCGGATCCGACCTGGTCGCCGCTGCTGGCGGGGCGCTGAACGGGATCCGGCTCACCACTCGGGCTCCGGATCATCGTTCGTGCCGCGTCCGGGCTCGGGGGCGCAGAAATTGTAGGGATCTCGCCTGACCTCATTCCTGTTCGCGGCTGCTGCGGGTCATGAAGACCTTCCGGAGAGCCGGTCCGTACAGAAAAATTTCGGCTCAAGCCGTTGGTTGCATTGGCTTTATCCATGTCTCGTGCATCCGGCGACGGGAAATGGATAACCGAGGGCGGCTGCGGCGCATCGAGCGCGCGACGGAGCGTCACGCGATCGGCCCTTTGAGTCCGGTGAACTGAGCCGCGGCATAAACCGGAGGGCGCGCAAATCACGCCCGCACCATCAACCGGTCGCGGTTCCGCAGGGCCGGGAACAGCCGCCCCCAGAGCAGTGCGATCCCCACCGTCGCGACGCCGCCCGCGACCACCGCCGGGACCGCCCCGATGGCGGCGGCGAGCAGGCCGGACTCGAACTCGCCGAGTTCGTTCGAGGCGCCGATGAACACGGTGTTTACCGCCGAGACTCGACCGCGCATGGCGTCGGGAGTCTCGCCCTGCACGAAGGTCTGGCGGACATAGACTGAAATCATGTCGGCGGCGCCGGTGACGAACAGGCAGGCCATCGACAGCGGCAGCGAGGTCGAGAGCCCGAACACCACCGTGGCGGCGCCGAACACCGCGGCCGCCCGCAGCATGCGCAGGCCCGCATGCCGCCGGAGGGGCCGGTTCGCCAGCGTGATCGCCATGGCGACGGCCCCGAAGGCCGGCATGCTGCGCAGCGCCCCGAGACCGAGGGGGCCGACATGCAGGATCTCCCCGGCATAGATCGGCAGCAGCGCCGTGGCGCCGCCGAGCAGGACGGTGAACAGGTCGAGGCTGATCGCCCCGAGCACAACCGGCTGCGAGCGGATGTAGCCGATGCCCGCCGAGAGCGCCGCCCAGGTGATCGGCGGCCGCTCGCCCGAGGGTGCTGGCCGGAAGCGGATCAACGCCGTGAGGAGGCTCGCCAGGGCGAAGCTCGCCCCGGCACCGCCGAACACCACGGCCGGCCCTAACGCGTAGAGGAAGCCGCCGAGGGCCGGCCCGATCACGGAGGCGCTCTGCCACAGCGAGGCGTTCCACGCGATGGCCGCGCTGAATTGCGATCCCGGCACCAGGGTCGGCAGAAGCGCCTGGAGGGCCGGGTTGGCGAAGGCCCGGGCTGTGCCGACCAGGATCACCAGGGCGTAGATCGGCCAGACGATGTGCTGGCCCGTCAACGCGTAAGCCAGGAGGCCGAAGCTCGCCGTGCTCTGGAGGGCGAAGGCCGCCGCCGCGACGAGGCGGCGGTCGTAGGCGTCGGCCACGTGGCCGGTGATCAACGCGCAGACCACCGCGGGCAGGAACCCCGCCAGACCGACGAGGCCCAGCGCCAGGGCGGAATGCGTCAGGTCGTAGACGAACCAGCCGATCGCCACCGCCTGCATCTGATACGCGAGGCCCGTCAGGAAGCGGGCCGCCCCGAACAGACGGAAATCGCCGATGCCGAAGACGGCCCAGCCGGAGCGATCAGGTGCGGACATGCCTCCTGCTGCGCGGCGTGCGCCGAAGAATCAAGTCTCACCGCCCCGCGCCACGGCCAGGCCGGGCCGTTTCGGGCCGCTCAGTGCAGCGCTACGCCGGGCTTGCGCACCGGGGCGGCCGCAGGTCCCGGCGGCCGGGCATCCGGCAGGGGCGTGCGCTGGGATCGATTGGCCGGATCGAGGGGGAACGTGCAGGTGACGCAGGTGCCGGCCCCCGGCGCCGTCTCCAGATGAACCCGGCCGCCGTGGAGCTCCACGAAGGAGCGCACGATCGACAGGCCGAGGCCGACCCCCCGGTGGCGCGTGCCGAGGGTGTGGCTCTCGAAGCGGTGGAAGACCGAATCGGCGATCTCAGGCGGCATGCCGCGGCCATGATCGCGCACGCTGAGAAGGAGTTCCTGGGCGTCCCGGCGGGCGTGGACCTCGACGCGCTGGCCGGCATCCGAGAAGCCGACGGCGTTCGAGAGCAGGTTGAACAGGATTTGGCGGACCCGTTTCCCGTCCGCATGCACGCTGCCGATATCCTCCGGGACGTCGAGCACGAGGGTGATGGACGATTCGGCGAGCCGGTCCTCGATGCCGCGCACCGCCGCCTCGACGGTGGCCTGGATGTCGACCTCCTCCCGCTGCAGCTCCAGAGAACCGGCATCGATCGAGGCGAGGTCGAGGATGTCGTTGATGATGACGAGGAGCGCCGCCGAGGACCGCATGATGTGGTCGGAGTATTCGCGCTGCCGCTCGTTGAGGGCTCCGACCGTCTCGTCGCCCAGGAGCTGGGTGAATCCGATGATGTTCGTGAGCGGCGAGCGCAGCTCGTAGGAGACGTGGTGGACGAAGGTGTCGCGCAGTTGCGCCGCCTTCTCCAGGGCGTCGTTCTTCTCCGTCAGCGCCCGCTCGACATTCACGCTGGCGGTGATGTCAATGAGGGTGAGGAGTGTCGCACCCTCCGGCAGCGGTTGTGCGACGCAGTCGAGGACCGTTCCATCCACCACATGCAGGCGGCACGCGTGGGCGGTGCGCGATTCGAGGCCGACCACCGCGTCGCGGATGTCGAGCCACGGCTCCTCCGCGGGCGCGTGCTCGCGGCAGGCCGCGATGACGGCGTCCACGTGGGGACGCTCCTCCACCATGGCGGGGTCGAGTTGCCACACGGTGTGGAAGGCGCGGTTGGCCAGGGTCAGCCGCCCGTCCGCGCCGAATACCGCGACCGGCTCGGCGAGGGTATCGAGCGTCTCGGCCTGCAGGCGCCGGAGGGCGTTGTAGCGGGATTCCGCGTTCAGGTGGTCCGAGACGTCGTCGAACAGGTAGGTGAGGCCGCCCTGAGGATTCGGATCGGCGACGACGCGGAGCGTGCGGCCGTCGGGGAGGTACCACCACGTCTGGTTCGCCTCCGCGGCCCGGTAGGCGGCGAGCACGCCCTGCTTCCAACCACGGAAATCGGCGTGCTCCTCCAGCTTCCGCTCGGCGCGGAGGTGATCGAGGATCTCGCCGTCCGACGGGCGCCCGTCGAGGAAGGCCGGATCGAGGCCCCAGAGCTGGCGGTAGGCGGCGTTGTGGAAGATCAGGCGCTGGGAGACGTCGAACATCGCCACCGCCGTCGGCAGCTGGTCGAGGGTGCGGACATTGGCGTTCATCTGCCGCTGCAGGTCGGCGCGGACGCTCTCCAGCTCGGATACGTCGATGGCGATGCCGACGCGGCCATTGTCGAGGCTCGTCTCGAATACGTCGAGCATGCGCCGGCCGCCGGCCACGATCGCCGAGAGCCGCGGCACCCCCCGGGTCAGGCCGGCGGACCGGGCGGCCTCCTCGCGGACGATGGTTTCCCGGGCCGACCGGTCGAACAGCTCCAGGCCGGCATCGAGGGCGGCCTCGCGGCTCTCCGCCTCGACGGCGGTCACGTAGGCGGCGTTGACCCAGCTCAGCGTCCCCTCGCGGGTCCGCCGCCAGACCGGCTGCGGGATCGCGTCGAGCAGGCCGGACAGCGCCGAGAGACCACGGCGCGTCTCCTCCAGCGTGGCGCGCAGGTCGGCGATCTCGCTCCGCTCCTGGCTGGTCTCACGCAGGCGCAGGAGCGCCCGGCCGGCCACCGCCTGCCCGTGCGCCTCGATGCTCCGGCCCGTCTGGGTCCGGAGGCTCAGGCTGAAGCCCGTGCCCCGCGCCCGCAGGGTCTCCACCGCGGCCTCGACCGCATTGGCATCGGCGGCGACGAGCCAGGTGCCGAAGGCCAGCACCCGGCGGGCATAGCCCGAGGTCGGTCGCTCCCCATGGATCGCGAGGCTGATGTCGCCCTCCACCACCGGCTCGCTGCGCCGGTCCCAGGTGACGATGATCTGGCGCTCGGCGTTCAGCAGCATCTCGGCGCGGTCATGGGCGCCGCGCAGGACATCGAGGGTCGCGGCCAGCTCGCGCTCGCGGCGGGTCCAGCGGCCGCGCTCGAACAGGTGAAGCAGCGAGAGGATCACCGCGAAGGCGACGAGGCCGCCAAAGATCGCCAGGGCGGCCACGCTGTGGATCTCGCGGGTCGCATGCGCCGCCGGCGCGTCGGGGAGTTCGGCCAGGGCCGCACTCGCCAGGGTCAGGGCGAGCACACCCACGCAGATTCGAACGCGGGTCGCACGACCGACACCCATGGCTTGCCCTGTCCCCGCCCACCGACGGCGATGCGAGCAGCGCGCGCCATCGCGCGGCGCAAGACGCACCGTCCCCGCGGCGGTTCCCCTGAACCGGCGCGGCCCCATCGATCAAAGATTCGTCTGCACTCTACCGTGCGTCGGAATCGACCCGGAAGGGGAACGAAGCGTGGCTGTGGGCCGGTCGCGCATAATGAGTCGTTAACGACACACAGAAGACACAGTTCGATCCCGCATACACGGCTTGACAACGAGCAAGGCCCGACGCAGTGCGCCGGGCCTCGCAGGCCGTCCTCGAAATCCGAACCGGCGGACGGACCGGAACCCGGTCGCGCCGCGGGTCCAGTGCGTCAGTAGCGGTAGTGCTCGGACTTGAACGGGCCGGACTCCGAGACGCCGATATAGGCCGCCTGGTCCGGGCGCAGCTTCGAGAGCTTGACGCCAATCTTCTCCAGATGCAGGGCCGCGACCTTCTCGTCGAGGGTCTTGGGCAGGGTGTAGACCTGCTTCTGGTACTTGCCCGGGTTGGTCCAGAGCTCGATCTGGGCCAACGTCTGGTTGGTGAACGAGGCCGACATCACGAAGGACGGGTGACCCGTAGCGTTGCCGAGGTTCACCAGGCGCCCCTCCGAGAGGAGGATGATGCGGTGGCCGTCCGCGAAGGTGATCTCGTCCACCTGCGGCTTGATGTTCGACCACCGGAGGTTCTTCAGGCCGGCGACCTGAATCTCGTTGTCGAAGTGGCCGATATTGCACACGATTGCGCGGTCCTTCATGGCCCGCATGTGCTCAATCGTGATGATATCCTTGTTGCCCGTGGCGGTGACGAAGATGTCGGCCCGCGGGGCGGCATCCTCCATGGTCACGACCTCGTAGCCCTCCATAGCGGCCTGAAGCGCGCAGATCGGGTCGATCTCCGACACGAGCACGCGGCAGCCGGCGTTCCGCAGGGACGCGGCCGAGCCCTTGCCGACATCGCCGAAGCCCGCGACCATGGCGACCTTGCCGGCCATCATCACGTCGGTGCCGCGGCGGATGCCGTCGACCAGCGACTCCTTGCAGCCGTAGAGGTTGTCGAACTTCGACTTGGTCACCGAGTCGTTCACGTTGATCGCCGGGAAGAGCAGCTTGCCCTCCTTGGCCAGCACGTAGAGGCGATGGACGCCCGTGGTGGTCTCCTCGGAGACGCCCTTAATGCTGTCGGCGAGACCGGCGAACCAGCCCTTCGGCTTCTCGGCGAGCTTCTTCTTGAGCAGCGCGAAGAAGATTTCCTCCTCCTCGCTCTCTGGCTTGTCGAGGAAGGCGGTGTCGCCGTTCTCGGCGCGCAGGCCGAGATGGACGAACATGGTGGCGTCGCCGCCGTCGTCGAGGATCATGTTCGGCATGCCGCCGTCATGCCAGTCGAACAGGCGCGAAGTGTAGTCCCAGTAATCCTCGAGGGTCTCGCCCTTCACGGCGAAGACCGGGATGCCCGCGGCCGCGACGGCGGCGGCGGCGTGGTCCTGGGTGGAGTAGATGTTGCACGAGACCCAGCGGATGTCGGCGCCGAGCGCCTTCAGGGTCTCGATCAGCACCGCGGTCTGGATCGTCATGTGGAGCGAGCCGGCGATCTTGGCGCCCTTCAGGGGCTGCGCAGCGCCGTACTCCTCGCGGACCGCCATCAGGCCCGGCATCTCCGTCTCGGCGATCGAGATCTCCTTGCGGCCGTACTCGGCCAGCTCGATGTCCTTGACGATGTAATCCTTGGCCATGACGCGGCAGCTCCGTGTTCGCGTTTCGGTTCGGAGCCAGCCTCTATCACCTCGAGCGGCGCGAAGCAATCAAGACATAAACATGTCTTTATGCGTTCCGGGCGGGGGACGGCCGTCGATCCGGCCGCCCCGCCGCCTGGCGGGACCGCGTGCCTCAGCGATTGGGCCGAGCCAGCCAGCCGAGACCGAACGCGACCGCGGCGACGAGGGCGAGCGTCGCGGCCCGGTTCTCGTCCGCGCGTGCCGCGAGGTGGCGGCCGTGATGGACGGCCCGGTCGCGATAGTGCTGGCCCCGCTCGATGGCCTCGTCGGCCAGGTCCCGGCCGCGCTGGCTGACTTCACGATACCGGGTCCGGCCCTCCTCGACGAGGTGCTCACCCCCGTCGCGCAGGTCGCGCACGGCGTCGCGCGCCTCGCCGTAGGCATACTGAGCCGCGCCGGCAGCCTGATCGTAGGCGCCCTCGAACTGGTCGCCGGCCCGGCCGCGCACCGCTCCGGCCACCGTCTTGGCCCGGCCCCGGAGATGGCGGACACCGCCCTCGATATGATCTCTGTTCATCTGTCCTCCGATCCGGCGCGCGCCGATGGGCGCATCGCCTAGGTCGGGGCGGAACGAGGCGGGACGGCAACGGTTCCCCGCAAATCGGGGAACGGCGCCTCAAGGTTTCGTGCGTTCCTTGCGGACCTGCCGGGGAAATTCCGGCGCCTCAGCAGTCGTCGCCCGTCGCGTGGCGGATACGGCGCGGCGGTCGGCCCGATCCGGTGGGCACGAACGGTATCCGTACTCTTCCGAAGCCTGACGATGCTCCCGCCGGAGCGCGTCGATGACTGGGGCGCAGCGCGCCTCTTCTCGGGGACGCCGATCAGATCTCGATCTCGGTGCCCACCTCCACCACCTGCCGGGTCGGCACGCCGAAGAAGGCACCGGTGCGCTCGGCGTTGCGCTGCATGAAAGCGAACAGCCCCTCCCGCCAGGGCATCATCCCGCGGTCGTCGCTCTTCGGGATGATGGTCTCGTGCCCCACGAAGACGGTCATGTCTTCGAGGACGTGCGGCGGCAGGTGCCGCGATTCCACCGCGCAGGCGAGGCCCTCCGGGATCGAGGCCTCCTCCATGAACCCGTAGCGAAGGATCACCCGGTAGAAATCCGGCGCCAGGATCGTGACATGGGCGCGCTGCGCCGTGGGGACGGTCGGCGTCTCCTCGTAGAGCGCCGTGATGATCAGGATTCGCTCCATCAGCGCGTGATTGCGCTCCACAAATCGCGAGAGGTGCAGCGGGATCCCATGCTCGGCCGCGGACAGGAACGCGGCCGTCCCCGGCAGACGCAGCAACGGGCGGTGCTGCAGACCGGACAGGAAGACGTCCTCCGGCAACCGCAGGGCTACGCGGGCCTCCTCGACCAGCTCGTTGCCCCTCTTCCAGGTCAGCATCATCAGCGCGACGAGACCGGCCAGCACCAGGGGAAACCAGCCCCCCTCCAGGATCTTCACGCTGTTGGCGGCGAGAAACACGGCGTCGATGACCAGGAAGAAGCCGTTCACCGCGAAGACGAGAATCGGATTGTAGCCCCAACGCAGCGCGATCAGCGCCGCGAGCAGCGTGGTGATGCCCATCAGCATCGACACCGCGATCCCGTAGGCACCGGCCAGGGCGTCGGACGATTCGAACATCACCACCGCCACGATGGTAGCCACTGCGAGCAGCCAGTTCACCATCGGCACGTAGATCTGTCCGCGCTCGTCGCGCGCCGTCTGTACGATGCGCATCGCCGGGAGGAACCCGAGCTGGACCGATTGCTGGGTCAGCGAGAACACCCCCGAAATGATCGCCTGCGAGGCGATGATCGTCGCCATCGTGGCGAGAAGAATGAGCGGCAGGTGGGCCCAGTCCGGGCACAGGCGGAAGAATGGGTTCTCGAGGGCATCGGGATCGGCGAGCAGCAGCGCGCCCTGGCCGAAATAGTTGAGCACCAGCGCGGGCAGGACCAGCACGAACCAGGCGGCACGGATCGGCAAGGCACCGAAATGGCCGAGATCGGCATACATCGCCTCGCCGCCGGTGACCGCCAGGAAGGCCGCGCCCAGCATCGCGAAGCTGACGGCGAGCCCGGCATGCAGCATGAAGTCCAACGCCTGGTACGGGTTGGCGGCCGCGAGGATCTCCGGCCGGCCTAGGATGCCGTCGATGCCGAGCAGGGCCAGGACCACGAACCAGACCATCATGACCGGCCCGAACACCCGGCCGATGGCGGCCACGCCCTTGTGCTGCACCAGGAACAGCCCGATCAGGATCACCAGGGTGATCGGCACCACGTAGGGACCGAGCGCGGGCGCATCGACCTTCAGGCCCTCGACCGCCGACAGCACCGAGATCGCCGGGGTGATCGCCCCGTCGCCATAGAGCAGCGCCGCGCCCACGAGCCCGACCACCAGCAGCAGCGCCTTCCACGTCCCCGGCCGGAGCGCCCCATGTCATCCAGGCACCACACCCTGCCGACCGACCTCCCCGCGCCCGTCGATGACGGCGCGGCCGATCACCTGCGCGGGATGCGTTTGCCCGACGTTGCGCTCACCGCCACGGACGGGCGCACGGTCTCGCTGGCGCGGCTGCCGGGCCGCACCGTGGCCTACGCCTATCCGCGCACCGGCGAGCCGGGGAAGCCGGGTCTCACGCCCGACTGGG
>NZ_JAKSYC010000168.1 GCF_022829585.1 Methylobacterium sp. J-026 | reverse complement strand
CGGCGTCTCGACCAAAGCCAAGGCGTCGGAAGGGAAGATCCCGTTCAGCGACGCCGAGGCCAGTCTGATTCTCGGAGCGGCAGCGGCTGAGCGCGATCCCATCTACCGCTGGGTGCCGTGGCTGTGCGCCTATACCGGCGCGAGGGGAGCGCCGCTTCCGGATAGGTCGCGACGGAGGTGAAATCCTGCTCCGTCGCGCTGCCCCTCTCCCGACCCCTGCTGACGCAGGGGCCACCCTCCCCCGCAGAGGGGGGAGGGGAGAATCGGCGAGGCTACTGATAGCCCTTCGGGAACGGATCCGGCTTGATCAGCTCGGGGCTGGTGTAGACGATCTCGAACTGGCCATCCGGCTTGGCCTTGCCGACCCGGGTCTTCGACCAGAGGTGATGGTTCTCGTCGATCCTGACGTAGCCCTCGGGCGCGCCCTTGAACTCCAGCCCCGGCGAGGCCGCCACCACCTTGTCGACGTCGAAGGAACCGGCCTTCTCGCAGGCCATCTTCCACAGGAACGGCCCGAGATAGGCCGCCTGCGTCACGTCGCCGATGACGGTCTTCTCGCCCCACATCTTTTTGAAGGCCGCGACGAAGGCTTTGTTGTTGTCGTTCTCGATCGACTGGAAGTACTTCATGCACGCATAGGCGCCGGCGATGTTCTCGCCGCCGATGCCGTCGATCTCGTCCTCGGTGACCGAGATCGTCATCAGCACCTGCTTGGACAGGTCGATGCCGGCCGCCTTGAGCTGCTTGTAGAACGCCACGTTCGAGCCGCCGACCACGTCCGCGAAGATCACCTTCGGCTTGGTCAGCTTGATCTTGTTGATCACCGAGTTGAATTGGGTGTGGCCGAGCGGGAAGTATTCCTCGCCGACAACCTTACCCTTGAGCACGTTCTCGACGTGCTTGCGGGCGATCTTGTTTGAGGTGCGCGGCCAGATGTAGTCCGAGCCGATGAAGTAGAAGCTGTCGCCGCCCTTCTCCTTGTGGACCCAGTCGAGGCCGGCGAGGATCTGCTGCGTGGCCTCCTGACCAGTGTAGAAGACGTTCTTCGACTGCTCCAGGCCCTCGTAGAAGGTCGGGTAGTACAGGAGCCCGTTATACTGCTCGAACACCGGCAGCACCGCCTTACGCGAGGCCGAGGTCCAGCAGCCCATCACGGCGGCGCAATGGTCGTTGACCAGGAGCTTCTTGGCCTTCTCGGCGAAGGTCGGCCAGTCGGAGGCGCCGTCCTCCTGGATGATCTTGATCTTGCGGCCGAGGACGCCGCCGGCGTCGTTGATCTGCTGGATCGCGAGTTTTTCCGCTTCCTGCGCGCCCGTCTCGGAGATCGCCATCGTGCCGGTGATGGAGTGCAGGATGCCGACCGTCACCTCGGTGTCGGTCACCGCGAGGCCGGTGGTGTTGACCGCGGAGGTTGGGGCCGCCGCCCAGGCGCCCCGGGGCATCAGCGCCAGCGCCGGTGCGCCGGCCAGGCCCATGAGCAGCCTGCGCCGCAACGGGGAACGCAAGCCTTGATCCGCGCCGGTGTCGGTGTCGTCTGCCATCTGCCTGACCCTGTTCGCGTCCGGGGCCTTGAGAGGCGGCCGCGGATCGACGGGTGCAGGCTAGGACCTCGGTTGCGCTGCGGCCTATACGCTGTTTTGCGTATGGCCCTTTTCTTGCACGGGGTGCATGATCGCGACGCAGGATTCCGACGGGTGCGTTTCAAGGGTACGAGGGGGAGCGCGGGGTTTCCCCGAACGCTCGTTTTCTCGCGCGCGTGCGTGATCGCGGTGCGATGAACGGGCCGCAACGCATCATCCCGATCCGCCGGGACTACAACCGCTTCGTCGCCGACGAGACGCTGGAGGATTACGCCCTCCGGTTCACCGCCAAGAAGGCGCGGCGCTGGTCCGGCTTCGAGGTGGCGCAGACGGCGCTGGGATCGGTCTCGTTCCTGGCGCTGGAGGCGATCGGCGGGACGCTCGCCCTCACGGCCGGCTTCCCCAACACCCTGGCGGCGGTCCTCGTCGTCGGCCTGATCATCTTCGCGACGGCGACGCCAATCACCGTCTATGCCGCCCGCCACGGGGTCGACATGGATCTCCTGACCCGTGGCGCCGGGTTCGGCTATCTCGGCTCCACCGTCACGTCCCTGATCTACGCGAGCTTCACGTTCCTGTTCTTCGCCATCGAGGCGGCGATCATGGCGCTGGCGCTGCAGCTCTGCTTCGGGCTGCCGCTGGGGATCGGCTATCTCCTCTGCGCGGGGACAGTGATCCCGCTCGTGGTCTACGGCATCCGCCTGATCAGTCGCTTCCAGATCTGGACGCAGCCGCTCTGGATCGCCCTGAGCCTGCTGCCCCTGGCCTTCGTGGCGGGGCAGGGGGCGGAGCCGCTGCGCGCCCTCGTCCACTTCCCGGGCCTCGACGGCGGCGCCGGTCTCGACCTCGCCCGGTTCGGGCTCGCGACGGGCGTCCTGCTGGCGCTGCTCGCCCAGGTCGGCGAGCAGGTCGACTTCCTGCGCTTCGTGCCGGAACCGAACGGCCCGCGCGATCACCGGTGGTGGCTCCCGGTGCTGGCCGGGGGCGCCGGCTGGATCCTGCCCGGGATGCTCAAGATCCTGCTCGGCGCCGCGCTCGCGATCCTGGTGCTCGGCCACGGCGTGCCGCCCGAACACGCGGCCGAACCGACCCGCATGTACGCGGTGGCTTTCGGCTACCTGACCGGGGAGGGCAGCCGGGCGACCCTGCTGATCACCGGCCTCTTCGTGGTGGTCTCGCAACTGAAGATCAACCTGACCAACGCCTATGCCGGCTCGATCGCGTGGTCGAACTTCTTCTCCCGGCTGACGCACAGCCACCCCGGCCGGGTCGTGTGGCTGGTCTTCAATGTCGCCATCGCGCTGCTGCTGATGGAACTTGGCATCGACAAGACGATCGCGAGCACGCTGCCCCTCTACGCCTCGGTGGTCTCGGCCTGGGTCGGTGCGCTCGCCGCCGACCTCGCGGTCAACAAGCCCCTCGGGCTCTCGCCGCCCGGCATCGAGTTCAAGCGCGCCCATCTCTACGCGGTGAACCCGGTCGGGACCGGCGCGATGGTGCTGGCGCTCGCCGGCGGCGGCTTCGCCTATACCGGGCTGCTCGGTCCCGGCCTTCAGCCCTTCGCGCCGCTCCTGACCCTGGTGATCGCGTTCTGCGCCGCCCCCGCGATCGCCTGGGCGACGGCGGGGCGCTGGTATCTCGCCCGCGCTCCGAAGACCGACTGGCCGACCGCGGAGGTGGTCTGCCGGGTCTGCGAACTCCCCTTCGAGGCGGAGGACATGGCCCATTGCCCGGCCTACGACGCGCCGATCTGCTCGCTCTGCTGCTCGCTGGACGCCCGCTGCGGCGACCTGTGCAAGCCGCACGGCCGGCTGGAAGCGCAGGCGCAGGCGGCGGTCGCGCGGATCCTCCCGGGCCGCACCGCCGCCTGGATCGGCGCGCCCCTCGGCCGCTACCTGGCGGTGATGCTGACGCTGTGTGCGGTGATCGGCCTGATCCTCGGGATCGTGCATGCCGGGGCGACCATCGCGCATCCGGAGCACAGCGCGTTCCTGCGCGGCGCGCTCACCAGCGTGTTCTTCACCCTCACGGTCATCCTCGGCGTCGTGGCGTGGCTGTTCGTCCTCGCCCACGAGAGCCGCCGCGTCGCCCAGGCCGAGACGATGCGCCAGACCGCGCTCTACCAGGCGGAGATCGCTGCCCATAAGGTCACCGATGCCAAGCTGCAGGAGGCCAAGGAGCGGGCGGAGGCGGCCAACCAGGCCAAGAGCCGCTACGTGATCGGGATCAGCCACGAGTTGCGCACGCCGCTCTCCACCGTGCTCGGCTACGCGCAGCTCCTCGAGTCCGATCCGGCAATCCCGGTGCACCGCCTCAACGCCATCCGGGTGATCCGGCGCAGCGGCCAGCACCTGTCCGGGCTGATCGACGGCCTGCTCGACATCTCGCGCATGGAGGCCGGCCGCCTCCAGATCCACCGCGACGAGGTCCGGCTCTCCGATTTCCTCGACCAGCTGGTCGACATGGTCCGGCTCCAGGCGCGGGAGGCGGGCCTTGAGTTCCGCTTCTCGCGGCCCGAGATCCTGCCGGCGGTGGTCGCCACCGACGAGAAGCGGCTGCGGCAGGTGCTGCTCAACCTGCTGTCGAATGCCATCAAGTTCACGGAGGCCGGCACGGTCTCGCTGGACCTCAGCTACCGGAGCCAGATCGCCGCGTTCACGATCCGCGACACCGGGCCCGGCATCCCGGAGGCGGATCGCGCGCGGATCTTCGAGCCCTTCGAACGGGGCTCCACGGCGGCGGCCCGCAGCACGCCCGGCACGGGGCTGGGGCTGACCATCGCCAACCTGCTGGCGCAGCTCCTCGGCGGCGAGATCACCGTGGCGTCGGCGCCCGGGGGCGGCACGCAGGCCCGACTGCGGCTGATGCTGTCTTCGGTGGCCGAACCCGCGCCCATCGTCCTGCCGGCCCCCGCGCAGACGCCGGAACGGGCCTATGTAGGTGCCCGGCGCACCGTCCTGGTGGCCGATGACGATACCGCCCACCGCGCCCTGATGCGGGCGATCCTGGAGCCGCACGGGATCCTCGTGATCGAGGCGGGCTCGGGACCGGACTGCCTGGCGGCCGTGGCCGAGGGCGGGATCGACCTGATCCTGCTCGACATCGCCATGCCGGGGATGAGCGGCTGGGCCGCCGCGGCGGCCCTCCGGGCGGAGGGGCATACCGGCCCCATCGCCATGATGTCGGCCAACGTCCACGAGATCAGCCCGGTGCGGGGCGACGATGCCCCCCATGACGCGATCTTCGCAAAACCCTTCGATCTGCGCGACGTGCTGGAGCGGATCGGCAAGCTCCTGCACCTCGAATGGACCGATCCGGCGCCGCTCCCGCCCGCCCGCGTCCCGGCGCACGCGGAGATCGGTCATCCCGGCCCGGAACATGTCGGCGAATTGCTTCGCCTCGGGCGGATCGGCCATATCCGGGCCATCGAGGCCAAGCTCGACCGCATGGAGGCGGATACGTCGGTACCCCCGGCCTTCGTGGCGCAGATGCGCGGGCTGGTGGAGGGCTATGACCTGCGCCGCTACCTCTCGGTGCTGCAGGGGCTCGCCCGCAATGGCTGACACCCCGACCCCACGGCCGCACCGGGACGTGGTCCTGGTGGTCGACGATTCCCCCGACACCTTGAGCTTTCTCACCGAGGCGATCGAGCGCTCCGGCGCCACCGTCCTGGTGGCGGTGGGCGGCGACCTCGCCCTGGCGCTGGTGGACGAGATCACCCCCGACGTGATCCTCCTCGACGCCGTGATGCCCGGCATGGACGGGTTCGAGACCTGCCGCCGGCTCAAGGCCAAGCCGCAGCTCGCCGGCGTGCCGGTGATCTTCATGACGGGCCTGAGCGAGACCGAGCACATCGTGAAGGGTCTCTCCGCCGGCGGGATCGACTACGTCACCAAGCCCATCGCCCCCGACGAGATCCTGGCCCGGATCCGCGTCCATCTGGCCAGCGCCCGCGCTGCGCAGAGCGCGCGAGCGGCCCTCGACACGGCGGGGCGGACCCTGTTCGCCGTCGCGGAGGACGGGACCGTGCTGTGGTCGACGCCGCAGGCCGGTCGACTGCTGGCCGGGCTCGGGGCCGAGCCGTTCGACGTCTTCGCCCTGCCGCCGCGGGCCCGGGAATGGCTGCGGGGCTGCCTCGCCGGTGCGACCGGCACCCTGTCGCTGACCGACCGGGATGGGGTCGCCTACGCCCTCAGCTTCATCGGCCGCACGCCGGACGAGATTCTGCTGCGCCTGTCGCGCGAGGCGCAGGCGGCGGGGGTCGAGCGGCTGCGGGCGCGCCTGCCCGTCACGGGCCGGGAGGCGGAGGTCCTCCTCTGGCTCTCGCGCGGCAAGTCGAGCCGCGACATCGGTGAGATCCTCGGATTGAGCCATCGGACCGTCACCAAGCAT
>NZ_JAKSYC010000161.1 GCF_022829585.1 Methylobacterium sp. J-026 | reverse complement strand
TCCATGAACATGCGTTGTACGGTCGAAATACATTGCGATGTACACGGCCAGGCGGCGCAACATCTCGGCGGTGGTTTGGTTGCAGCACCCCGTGACTTTGGCCCGCGGCTGTTGCCGAGATGATACAGAAGCGATCCGCCACCCTGCCACAGAATAGGCCCGCCATCGGGTGTTCAGCCCCATCATGCCGATCCGGCCCGAGCACCGCTTTTTCTATCCG
>NZ_JAKSYC010000159.1 GCF_022829585.1 Methylobacterium sp. J-026 | reverse complement strand
GCGCCAGCACATAGGTCGATGAATAACACGATACACGAGGGCGGCCGTCTCCGGCCTGTTCCAACCCAACCCCCCTCATCCTGAGGTGCCCGCGAAGCGGGCCTCGAAGGAGCCCTCCAGGGATCGCGCGGCTGGCTGGAGCCCTCCTTCGAGGCTCGCTGCGCTCGCGCCTCAGGATGAGGTGGAGATAGGGGGAAGCCGTGAAGGCCGTCACGCGGGCCTCCCCTCCGGTAGCGCCAC
>NZ_JAKSYC010000154.1 GCF_022829585.1 Methylobacterium sp. J-026 | reverse complement strand
CCTCGCCGAACCCGAGCATGCCAATGTCGGAAGCTGGTTCATGGAGGCGGGGTTCGGCCGGCTGCAAGGGCTGAGGGTCCCTGCCTTTCCGGCTCTGGAAGACGCAACGCGCTGGCTGCGACGCCATCTCAAGCCGGTTTGCCCCGTGGCCCCTGCCGCAGCGTCCCTGTTGAAGTTTGCGTCAAGGATTTCCCAGCCGGTCACCGGGGAGATAGCTCAACCCGGATGGAGATGGCGTCGCAGCCGGTGCGTTGCGTATTCCAGAGCCGGAAAGGCAGGGACCCTCAGCCCTTGCGGCCGGCCGAACCCCGCCTCCATGGACCAGCTTCCGACATTGGCATGCTCGGGTTCGGCGAGGCGAACCAGCACTGCCACGAGCAGGCCGTTGGCGATCACCAGCATGCCGTCACGGTCGGGGCTACCCGTGTCGATCGAGATCGGCTGCAGCACAATCAGCGTCTCGACATTGCCCCGCTCGGACATCGGCTAGCCCTCCTGGGCGCGGCCAAGCCAACTCAGGTCGCGGCGCTCTCCCCAACGGGTGTTGCGCAGGTGCAGGTAGTTCGGTGCGAAGCTACAGAAGGCCTTCATTCGCTCGACGTCGAGGATGGTCAGGACGCGGCGCTTGAGGTGGATCAGGCCGAGGGCGCGAAGCTCGCGCAGCGTCCGGTTCACGTGCACGTCGGACAGGCCCATCGTGTCGGCGATCTCAGACTGTGTGAGCGGAAACGCGTAGCTGTTGTCGGTAACACGGCCGACCGCTTCCAAGCGCATGAGAAGTTCGCACAGAAGATGCGCGATGCGCTGGTCCGGAGCGCGCGCGCCCATATTGACCAGCCACTCGCGCAGGACGGCTCCATCGACCAGGGAGCACCACCAGAAGGCGCGCGCGATGCTCGGGTGCTGTGCTGTGATCTTATCGATGGCTCCGCGCGGGATATCCACGACTTGGCACGTCGAGATGGTGCCGATGGTGTGATCCATCTCGTCGAGGATGAACACGTTCAGGTCGCAGAAATCGCCGGGCAACAACAGGGCCATGATCTGGCGCTGGCCGTCCGGAAGGACCTTGTACCGGCAGGCAAAGCCGTCGAGGATCAGCAGGACGTTGTCGGGCTTATCGCCTTCCCGAATCAGATCCTGGCGCGCGCCGACCTGCCGGACCTTGAGTACCAAGTTGTTCAAGGCCGAGCGAGCTGGGTCGGAGAGGGGTTCGAAGCTCTCAAGCTTCCGCGTCAGCGCCTGCTGCATGGGGCTCACATCGCTGCGCCTCGATGCCTGCCAATATGTCAGATATCCGACAAGATCTCCATCATTTGACCGATATCTTGCGCTTCTAGGGGATTAGTCTCAAAGACAGGCAGGCGTAGGACGCAGGCACGTCCAGGTGCTCGTGACCGAGGGCTCTTGGACCTCCCGCTCCAAGTGAACGGGACCAGGTCGCAACCGATGCAGCACAGCTGCCTCAATCGCCTGCTCAGATCCCTGGATCCGGACGATTTCGATCTGCTGCGACCGCACCTCGAACTCGCGATCCTGTCGTTGGGCGATGTGCTGATCAAAGCCGACACCCCGATCACGCGGGTTGCCTTCGTCGAACGAGGCATCGTCTCGCTCGTCAGCATCGCGGCGGACGGCCAACAGGTCGAGGTCGGGCTCGTCGGATGCGAGGGCATGGTTGGCGTGCCGATCCGACTCGATGCCGAGCGGACGCCGGACGGGGCTCGGGTTCAGGCTATCGGGCTAGCGCAGGTCATGCCGCTAAGTGCCCTCACCGATGCGCTTCGGCTCAGTCGGCGCCTGCACAATCAGCTGTTGAAGTATGAGCACGTCCTCGGCGTGCAGGCCACGGCCACGGCCTTGGCCAACGGCCGCTACACCCTGGAGCCGCCCACGTGCCGTCCTGGATCTCGGATGGACTTCAATCTGGGGCGGGGAGCGAAGAGTTGGAAGTCAGTGGAGAAATTTGCGGGCGGTTAGACAGTGGATACTCCAATACCGGCGCCTGGTCCTGGCGCTGATACTTTGCCTGT
>NZ_JAKSYC010000141.1 GCF_022829585.1 Methylobacterium sp. J-026 | reverse complement strand
GCGCCGGTATAGGCGCACAGCCACGGCACCCAGCGGTAGATGGGATCGCGCTCAGCCGCTGCCGCTCCGAGAATCAGACTGGCCTCGGCGTCGCTGAACGGGATCTTCCCTTCCGACGCCTTGGCTTTGGTCGAGACGCCGACGCGGGTCGCCGCGTTGGCGGACAGCCTCTTGTTGTCGACGCCCCACTGCAGGATGGTTCGGACGGGGCCGAGCTTGCCGTTGCGGATCGTGGAGCCGGCGAGGCCCTGGTCGAGGAGTGCCTCCTTCCAGCGGACCAGATCCCCACCGCTGAGCAACGCAGCGTCGTCGTGGCCCAGGAAGGCAGCGAGTTCGTCGAGGACGCGCGGGAAGGTGTAACGCGTCTTCTCAGCGGGCTGGCGCTCCTTGATCCATCCGCTTGCCAGGTCGCGGAAGGTGACCGCCGGCCCGGACGGGACGGCCGCAGCCGTTGGCGAAGGCGACAGCGGGATTGGTCGATCGCTAACCGCAGCTGGATTTCCGTAGTCGCCCCGGGCGTAGCGCTGCAAGGTCTCGGCGCCGCGTTGCATCGCCATGGCGATCGCCTCGGCGAGCAGGAGCCGTCCGGCCTCGTCGACCTGAAGGCCCTGGGTTCCCAGGCAGGCGTCTGCCGTTGTCAGACACCATTCCTGCATAGGCCGGCGCTGCATGAACGTCAGATCGAATGTGAGCAGGGAGGTGTCCGAGCTCGACGGCGGGAGGGATGGGGCTGTGGATGCCCAGAGATCGGCGCCCAGTGTAGGATCCCAAAGCGTCTGCCGACGTGGGTTGTCGGCGTGCTGGTTCACGAGCCAGGTCTCGATCGGCGCGGCGATGGCGTGAGCCTCCCGCTCGCTCAGCGTCCCTGGTCCCTGCTGCAGGTTCGCCCACTGACGCTCCAACCGTGCGAGGGCCTCGGCATGGAGCCGCTTGGCCTCGACCGGATCGCGGGTGCCGAGGCTCTGCTTGATCTCCAGCTTGCCGACGAGCGGACGCAGGGCGTTCGGCACGCGCTTGCGCAGCCAGTAGATACCGTTGGGGGATTTGAAGGGGCGCGCCATGGCGAGGGGCATTGTGTACCACCCGTGTGTACCACAGGCAGCCCGAAAAGCCATTGCATGTCAGTAAGCTACGGGATCCACACCGCTTCTGGCGGTGGTGGCGGTGCACGCAGTCAGGCGCGAACCGGTCTCCAAGCTGCCTAAGCGATTTACAGGGAAAATACAGGGAAAACCGCCTGTTCCCGGGCCATCCAATGCTGGGCAGCGCCGATTTGGCGCCAAAAAAGGTAACCGCAGCATGCATTTGCGTTTTTCCCGCGTCCCGAAGGAACAGGGATTCGATCCCTTCAAAACAGTCGGACGCGTGTCCCAGAACAGCGGTTCAGACCACTCGGCCGCTCGGCCGTGAGACCCGACTATGCTTTTCCTCTGCCAGCCTTTTTTAGCCTACGAAGCCGCCACGCCTTGTCCTCCGGCGGCATTGATGCGTTCGAATTCGTAAGACGTTTCTGCACACGCTTCATGATCTCCAGTCTCTCACAGAGAGACCGTGCCTCCTCAGGCTCTAGTCCACTGCCTTCCAGAGTGCGTTCCAGCCGCTCAATCTCCGCCACTGTACCGTCTTCCATCAAAATAATAGCATCGATCTGATCCCAGATCTCTCGTTCTTCAGGTTCTCGCGGGCCGATGATATCGACGATACCGCGATCGAAATCGAAGCGCATGTCATCCGGGTGCGGGTAGATCTCCAGAAGTTCTGCGCCGGCCGCCTCGTGCCGCTCAATTTCGATGTAGGCCCTCTTCTGATATTCTACAGCCGCCTTGAGATTGGTGACGAGCTGCGCTGCCTTTTCTTTCTCGATCTCGCCGGCTTTATCAATTACGTACTTGATCGAACGGAAGTCGCCTTTCGCGGCCTTCGCTATGACTGCGCGCCAAATCGCCTGCAGCATCGTGATTACGATCGTCCGGCCACCGTCCGTCGCCCGGACCTCGCGGTAGACTTCCGCCAGTGCGGTCTCACGTGCGCGCTCGACCTCCCTGGCGGGCGACCTGTTGCGAGCGCCTTTGGGCCGACCCGCAGGGTTGCCCGACCGGCCCGGCTGGTACCGTGTCCTTACCGGCGGTCGACCGTAGCCAACCTTCTCCACTTGCATCGCCCCGTCCACATCCCCCGGCTGGGGCTGCGTCAGTGGAGTATCCCGGCCGTCCATGCTCAGCCCTCCCCGCCCACGGAGCTCGTGGCTCGCGCCTGGTCTTCTCGCGTTGTCGCAGAGCTCGCATCGTCACGCCTTGCGTCATCGTCCAAGTCGCCAACCGGTTCTCTCTCTCGAGCGAGCAGCACGGCGTCGTCCTTCGCGTGCACCTCCCAGCGCCGTAGGATGCGGTCGCAGTACACCGGGTCGAGTTCGATCAGCCGCGCCCGACGCCCTGTCTTGTGCGCCGCGATCAGGGTCGAGCCGCTGCCCCCGAACGGATCAAGCACCAAGCCACCCCGCGCCGAGACGTCTTTGATCGCATCCGCTACTAGCGCCACCGGCTTGACCGTCGGGTGCAGCTCGAGCTCTTCCATCCGACCCGCTTTGAAGCTGTTGGCACCCGCGTACTCCCAAACGTTGGTGCGGTTGCGCCCATGCTGCCCAAGCTCGAAGCTGTTTACGTGCGGTTCCGTCCCGCTTTTGAATGCAAACACCAACTCATGGCGCGAGCGGTAGAAAGTCCCCATGCCGCCGTTGGTCTTGACCCAGACGATGAGGTTCTTAAGCTCGCTGTAGGTATCGCTTCCGGCCTGCAGCATCTCGTCCATGTGCCGCCAGTCCATGCACACGAGGTGGATGGAGCCGTTTTGGCTATATTGGACGAGGTGGACGAAGGCAGTTCGCAGGAAATCGGTGAAGGCTTCCTCAGTCATCTCGCCCGAAGCCATGGCGAACTCCCGGTGCCGGATCGCGCCCGAGCCGCCGACGTGCCCCTGGATCGGCACGTTGTAGGGCGGGTCGGTGAACACCATCTGCGCGCGCTCGCCGGCCATCAGCCGGGCGTAGCTCGTCGCATCCAGCGCGCTGCCGCATAGGAGCCGGTGCGGACCAAGCGCCCAGAGGTCGCCCGGACGCACACGGTCCTCGTCCGTCCGCAGCGTGGGCAGCCTCTCGTCCCGGGGATCGCTGGCCTCCTCGGGCTGTAGCCCCTCGATAAGCAGGTCGGTCTCGGCGACTGTGAAGCCAGTGACGCCGACATCGAAGTCGAGGTCGAGCGTCATGAGATGCTGGAGTTCCAAGGCCAGCAGTTCGTCGTCCCAGGCGGCGTTGAGGGCGAGCTTGTTGTCTGCCAGCACGTAGGCGCGCTTCTGCTCCGGCGTCATGCTCGCTAAGCGAACGCACGGCACCTGTGCCATGCCGACGAGCTTGGCGGCCTCGATGCGGCCGTGGCCCGCCAGGATCGTGCCGACGTCGTCGACCAGGACTGGGCTGGTGAAGCCGAAGGCCTGGATGCTGTCGGCGATCTGCCGGATTTGCTTCCTCGAGTGTGAGCGCGCGTTCCTTGCGAACGGGCGCAGCTCGGCCACGGGCAGGTACGTGATGGCGAGTTCGGTCACGGCTGGGCCCTACCTCCACAAAACATAAACTGAAAGATGACTGCATCCCGTCGCTCGACAGGGCCGTGACGCAGCAAATCGACGTCACCCCCACTTCCGGTGGCCATTTTCTTTGCGTCCTGCCGCAGACAAATCTCTGTGTTGCAGGGCTATTTATTCACGCGATTCGATTTTTTGGAGGATTTATCATAAAAAATACGCTTGTCAAACGCCCCTGTCACGATGGGTATATTATACCCTTGAAATTTATTTTCGGATAAACTGGTGACGATAGACTGCCGTCCTGGGCCTGTAGTCCTGAGGTCTGGATTTCAGATCGAGACGAGGATGGGCGGGAGCAGAATACAGCACGAGCCCGTAGACGTGGTCGCCCAGTTAAGGCAGACGGCTTTGCCGATCTCGCAGATTTCGAGCGTAGGGGTGCCAGAGTACACGCTTTGGGATAAGCGACCCTGCGGCCTGGTCGTGTCCCCTGGCGTGGTGTGGCTCGCATAGAGCCACGACGATCACCGGCTTGGGCCGGGAGGATCCGGCTGCCAGGGTGGCTTGCCCTCTGAAAAGTGGCTCTTCGCCAAGTTTGGTGGATCAGGCTGCGAGGAGGAACCGTCGGCGGAGGAGATCGAGGTTGGCGCGGCCGTACATGGCGCGCTTCAGGAGCTAGAGACGCGTGATCTGCCCTTCAGCCTGTCCACTGCTCCAAGGAAGTGTCAGCGCGGACCGCACGGCATCTCCGTCCTGACCGATGCTGGCAGCGAAGTTCTCGACGATGCGGACGCCACTGGCCTGCCCCCATCCAGTGGCCCAGGTTTGAAGTTAGTGCATCGTCGGTCGCGTGACGATGGCAGGCCGAGCGGACGGCACTGAGCCGCTCGGTTCTGTTGGCCACATGACGACCTCCGGCGCAGGCGGGCAGTAGCCAAGTGACGAGTGCGGTCGGATGCTGTTGTAGTGCGTCCGCCATTGCTCGATCACGACGCTGGCTTCCTTGAGGGTGTAGAATACCTCGCCGTTGAGGAGTTCATCGCGCAGCTTCGCGTTGAAGCTCTCGCAATACCCGTTCTCCCACAGACTGCCAGGCTCGATGTAGGCGGTCTCTGAGCCGACTGCCGCGATCCAGTCACGGACAGATCGAGCGATGAACTCAGGTCCATTGTCCGAGCGGATATGGCCTGGCACGCCGCGCAGGCTGAATAGATCTGAGAGGACATCAATCACATCGTGCGCCTTCAGCTTACGAGATACGCGGATCGCCAGGCACTCACGGGTAAACTCGTCGAGGACATTCAGCATCCGGTACTTGCGACCGTTATGCGTCCGGTGCTCGACGAAGTCGTAGGACCAGACGTGGTCAGGCCGCTCCGGCCGCAGGCGCACGCACGAGCCGTCGTTAAGCCAGAGGCGTGCTCGCTTCGGCTGTCGGGCTGGAACCTTGAGCCCCTCCCGCCGCCAGATCCGTTCGACCCGCTTCACGTTGACCGTCCAGCCATCGCGACGCAGCATCGCCGTGATCCGACGGTACTCGTAGCGCCCGTACCGCAGAGCCAGTGCGACGATGGCGGCGGTCAGTGCGGCCTCGTCCTCGACCACCACGGCGCGCTTGCGCTGTGTCGAGCGGTGCTGACCGAGAACGCGGCAAGCGAACCGTTCCGACACGCCATGCTCGGTCACGACGTAATCGACACAAGCCCGGCGGCGAGCCGCGCTCAGAAGTTTCCCGAAGCCGCCTCCTTCAGGATGAGCTTCTCCAGCGTCAGGTCGGAGATCGCCCGGCGGAGGCGCTGGTTCTCAGTTTCCAGAGACTTCAGCCGCTTGACCTGATCTCCCTTCAAGCCGCCGTACTCGGATCGCCAACGATAGTACGTGACCTCCGTCACCTCGATCGATCGGATTGCTTCAGAGATCTTGCGGCCTTGCGAGACCAAGACATCAACTTGGCGCAGCTTGGCGACGATCTCTTCAGCCGTATGCTTCTTCCGACGCATCAGAACATCCTCCACATGGCGCGAAGCCATACCTCAGGGAGGACCACTTTTTAGGGGGCAGGCCAGCTGGCAATGAAGGTCGTCCTGCAAAGCTGGCCCCCGCTGTTCGGGCGGGGCTTGGCTGGCGTGGGCGGCGATGCTGCTCGCCGCCCTGGCGCGCCTGCGCGGCGAGCATCTCGCCGTGCCCCGCGGGGCTCGCGCCCGGCTGGCGATGGCCGCGTTCACCAACGTCTTCGCATGGATGGGCTTCTCGGCCCTGTGCCTGCGCTGGATCACCGTCGGCGAGGCGGCCCTGCTGGGCCACTCGATGCCGATCTGGGCCACCTTGTTCGCCTGGGCGCTCATCGGCAGTCGTCCGACGGTGTGGGGCTTCGTTGCGCTCGCGCTCGGTCTCTCCGGCATCGGCGTTCTGCTCGGCGCCGGCGGAGGGCCCCCCAGCGCCGAGACACTTCCCGGCATCGGCTTCGCGCTTGCCGCCGCGATGCTGTTCGCGTTGGGTGGCGTTCTCAACAGAGCCGCCTTGGCGATGCCCCCGTTCGCGCTGACCGCTTGGCAGGTCGGGCTCGGCTGCCTGCCGATGGTCGGGTTCGGCCTCGTCCTCGAACGGCCGGCGGTGACGTCGCTCAGCGGTGCGAGCGCTGTGGCGTTCGCCTACATGACCCTGATCCCGATGGCGGCCTGCTACCTGTCATGGTTCGCGGCCCTGCGTCGGCTGTCGCCCGTGGCAACGTCCACGTGCATGTTGCTGGTTCCCCTGATCGGCATACTCTCGGCAGCCCTGCTGCTCGGTGAACCCCTGGGTGTGCGCGAGATCGTGTCCATGGCGCTGACGCTCGGAGGTGTCGTCCTCGCTTTGGAGAAGTGATCGCCCCGAGCCATTATCGACTGCTGTCGATGAGATCGCGGCAATCGTTAAACCAGAATGGGCACGCAAAGCTGGTCCTGGTCAGCGCTTTCGAACGGCTGCTTCCAGCGGTGTCGTCGGCAACTCACAGACCGCGTTGCGTCGGTAGGAGTCCGTCCGCTTTTTCGGCCGGCCTCCTCCGAAGCAGTCCTTCCGCTTTCGGCCAGACCACGTCATGCCGGATGGCCTGAGCGCGCAAAACCGGACGATCGGCTGTGCGCCCATCCCGGTCATTCAAAGAGGTTTCGACGTATCCCGAAAGCAGACACGTAAGGTCGCACTCGGGCACCTCTTCACGGACAACTAAGCAGCTGCCGGATCTGGTCCGCGGCAACGTAGATTCGAATTCTATATTTGGCAGAGGTGTTTTCCGTAGTTACAACACATAGTTAGTTTTCCGCGTGCTCGGTTGAATTTATTCACAGCTCGTGCAAGTTCTCGAATTATGGTCTTTGAACCTGTTTGTAGCCAGCGATTTATGTTAATCTTTGGTCATTCAGCCGCCGACAGCTGGAGAGCTCCCCCACAGAGGCCAGTTCTTTTAGCCGGATGCGCGGTGCCATCTGCGGGACAGCGCGCTTCCTGTAGCACTGGGGCGGACGGCGATGGCGGCTGCAGAAGCGCTTACGCTGCGAGTGCTGGGTAATTCTTCGGCCTATTGTGCTCGAGCGACGAACGCAGCTTGACCGACTGCGGTGCTCTCCGCACGAAGGCTCTTCGAAACTTTTCGAGTTTGGGTAACTGCGTATGTGTTTTTCGCCAGAAGTCGATTTCATCGCGAGCGGAGTGATCAGCCTTATCGGTGTCGCGACGCTTGCCCATGTCCGGCAACCCCGCGCCGTCCTGTTTGCGGCAACGCCCATGTTCTTCGCCCTCCACCAATTCACGGAGGGATTCGTCTGGCTCGGTCTTGAGGGCCAAATCAGACAAGAAGCCCAAGGGCATCTCGTCTTCCTGTATATGCTCTACGCGCAGGGCATCCTGCCGCTCCTGATGCCGCTCGCCGTTCTCCTGATGGAGCCGCCTGGGCGTCGGCGTTGGATGATCGCGGGCTTAACGCTCCTCGGAGCGGGTCTCGCCGCCTTCGTGTTCCGTGGCCTTATCGTCTATCCGAGCACGGCCTGCATCGAACGACACTCGATCCACTACGACAATCCCGGCACCGCCCTGTCCGGGGTGGCAGTGACATACGTCCTGGCGACCTGTGGCGCACTGATCCTGTCGAGCCACAAGGTGGTGCGTTGGTTCGGATGGCTCAACTTCGTAGGTGTGATCGCGACCCTCATCGCCAAAGGTTATGCTTTCACGTCGGTCTGGTGCCTCTACGCTGCCATAGCCAGTATGATGTTGTTCTGGCAGTTTCGCGCCGGCCGCATCGACGTTTCGGAGCCGAACGCCTCACGCGTTGCGCGGGCCGCGGGGTGAGCGACCGCCCATGTCCCCACCTCCCCCTCCACCTGTCGCGCGCTGCGTGGGATCGCCCGGGCGAGCGCGACAATGTCGTGCGGACGTTCAGCTCGCATCTTGTGTCACAGCGCCTGTTCGCCAGGTGGGATTTCGAGCGATCATGGCACGCGACGGATCTGATCGAACCGCCCTATCGTCCATACCGTGCGAACGCCCAGTCGATTCGGGGGTTAACGACCGTCGAAGTGAAATCTTCACGTCAATCCATGGGCGATCAATGAACCGCGAGAGTAGAGCCGACCGACGTCCCACCGTGGTGATAACGGGGGCCAGCGCCGGAGTGGGGCGGGCGATCGCACATGAGTTCGCCCGGAATCGCTGGAACGTCTCGGTACTGGCACGGGGCGAGGCCGGATTGCGAGGAACGGTGCGCGATATCGAGCGCGCCGGAGGCCGGGCGCTGCCCCATCAGGTCGACGTCGCGGACGCCGACGCCGTCATGCGCGCGGCGGACGAGACCGTGACGGAGTTCGGTGGCATCGACGTCTGGATCAACGTCGCCATGGTGACGATCTACGCGCCCGTGCAGCAAACATCGCCGAAGGAGTACAGGCGGGCGACCGAGGTAACATATCTCGGTCAGGTTCACGGCACACTCGCGGCCCTGAAGCACATGCAAGCGCGCAACGCCGGATCCATCGTCTGCATTGGATCCGCCTTGGCGTACCGTTCGATCCCGTTGCAGTCGAGCTACTGTGCTGCCAAGGCCGCCGTACGCGGATTCATCGACAGTCTGCGCAGCGAATTGCTGCACGATGGCAGCCGGGTGCGGTTGACGATGGTGCAGCTGCCGGCGGTGAACACGCCTCAATTCGACTGGGCGCGCACGCGCATGCCGCGTCGGCTGGAGCCGGTGCCGCCGATTTACCAGCCGGAGGCGATCGCGCGCCACGTCTATCGAGCGGCGCACACCGCGCCCCGGGAACTCTGGATCGGTGTCCCGACCTGGAAGGCGATCATCGGCAACATGATCATTCCGGGCTGGATCGACGGATATCTCGCACGCCACGGCTATCGCGGTGAGATGACGAGCCAGGCCGCACTTGAAGGCCGACCGGACAACCTCTACGAGCCCGTCGATACCGATCCCGGCGCGCACGGACGTTTCGACGATCGAGCGGTCGCCACGGTGCCGGCCGCCGATCCGCGCTGGCTCAAGCTCGGCATCGCCACTGCGCTCGGCGCCGTGCTGCTCGGCACCTTATCGATCGCCAGGGCCACGGAAACGCCACGCCGGCTTCGGTAGACGGCATGGATGGCGCCTCGATCGTCTACATCATCCGCATGCGCAGGTTGAGCAGTACGACGAGGGTGCCGCCCACCATCAGACAGACGATGAGAGTGGAAAAGAGGATCAGTTGAAGATCGTCGCGGGCCGAGCGCTTCAAGTCGACGTGCAGGAAGAAGCGGAAGTGCACGATGGCCTGGAGCAGCGCCAGGGTGAAGACGATCCCGAGCGCCGTCGCTCCCGCCGCCCAGCGCCACGTAACGACGGCGAAGGCGGCCCCGGTCAGAAGCAGCGCCAGTCCGTAACCGACGCCATAGGTCATCAGGTCGTCCCGCCTGGAATGCTCCGCATCCTCGGTTCGAGCCTTGCCCGCGCCTGCCTGCCGCGGTTCCTGGTTCGCGAAGCCGGTCAGCGCGCGCGCGGTTCCGAGCAGGGCCGCAGCGCCGACGGCCTTCAGCAGGATGGCGCCCTTGGATCGGCCTCGCGCATTCATCCGAGTGTTCCCTGAAGATAGACCACGGAGAAGATCGCGATCCAGACGATGTCGAGAAAGTGCCAGAACAGGCCGAGCTTCAGCACGTCGAGCTTGACCCGAGGGTCCGTACCGTGGACCGCGATCTGAACGAGCATCACCGCGATCCAGAGGCAGCCCGCGGTGACGTGGAGGCCGTGCGTCGGGACGAGCGCAAAGAAGGCCGAGAGGAAGCCGCTACGATCCGGCGTGGCGCCATCGCGGAACATCGCCACAAAATCGTGGATCTCGAAGCCGAGGAAGGCGAGGCCGAGGGCGAGGGTGACGCACAGCCAGACGACGAGACCGGTCCGTGTCCGGTCATACTTCATCGCGATCGCCGAGAGCCCGAAGGTCAGGCTGCTGGTCAGCAGGATCAGCGTCTCGAGAAACGCGCTGCCGAGCTTGAACTCCGCCTCCGGTCCGGGAGCGCCGACGGTTGCCGACAGCTGCGTGCCATAGACCGCGAAGAGCAGGGCGAACAGCACCGCATCGCTCATCAGGAAGATCCAGAACCCGTAAAGGCCAAGCGCGGCCTCGCCCGGTTCGAGTTCGTCGGAGCCGGTGAGGTTCAGTCCGACATGCTTCAATTGCGGGCCACTCACGCCGTCACCTCCGGTGGGAAGGGTTCCGCGAGGCCGAGATTGGCCGAGCTCTCTTCCAGACGGCGCGGTATCGGCCGCGTCGCGGCCGCCAGGGCGAGCCAGCGGCGCTCAGTCGACTCGACCTCGGCGGCCCGGATCGTGCGGTGAGTGTCTCTCACGAAGCTGCGCGCGATCACCGCGAGCCAAGCGGTTGCGAACCCCAGAATCGTCAGCCACCAGATGTGCCAGACCAAGCCGAAGGCGCAGGCTGCGCCAGCACCCCCGACGATCGGGCCGACCCAGCTGTTCTTCGGGATCACGATGTCGGCGTAGCTGTCGGCAAATTTGTACGCATCCCCGCGCGCCTTGCGCCAGTAGAAGGCGTCGAGGTGATAAACCCGAGGGATCGTGGCGAAGTTGTACTCCGGCGGCGGTGCGGGGATCGACCATTCGAGGCCGCGCGCATCCCAAGGGTCGCCGACGGGAACGCGGTTGTGTTCGCGGTCGCGGATGCTCACCCAGAGCTGCACGAACAGCGTGGCGAGGGCGGCCAGCAGGATGAAGGCGCCCACGACGGCCACGATGAGCCAGGGTTCATAGTCCGGGTCGAACAGCGCCTGCGAGCGGCGCGCCATGCCGCCGAGCCCGAGTACGTAGAGCGGCATGAAGGCGAGGTAGAAGCCCACGACCCAGCACACGAACGAGATTTTACCCCACCCTTCCGAGAGCCGGAACCCGAACGCCTTCGGGAACCAATACTGATAGCCGGCAATCATGCCATAGAGCAGGCCGGGGATCAGCACGTTGTGGAAGTGGGCCACCAGGAAGACGGTGTTGTGCACGACGAAGTCGATCGGCGGGATGGCGAGCATGACGCCGGTGATGCCGCCGAGCACGAAGGTCATGATGAAGGCGACGGAAAACAGCATCGGCGGCGTGAAACGGAGTTCGCCGCGAAACATCGTCCAGATCCAGTCGTAGACCTTGACCCCGGTCGGCACGGCGATCGTCATGGTGGCGACGCCGAAAAAGGCGTTGACGTTGGCGCTCTGGCCCATCGTGAAGAAATGGTGGAGCCAGACCGTGAACGAGAGCACCCCGATCGCCATCGTGGCGATGACCAGCGACTTGTAACCGTAGAGCTCCTTGGACGAGAACGCCGAAATCACCTCCGAATACACCCCGAAAGCCGGCAGGATAAGAATGTAAACCTCCGGATGGCCGAATAGCCAGAAGAGGTTCACGTAGTTCATCATGTTGCCGCCGAGATCGTTGGTGAAGAAGTGAAAACCGAGATACCGATCGAGGGCGAGCAGGGCGGTCGCGAGCGTCAGCGGCGGCATCGCGAAGATCATCAGGATCGAGGTGCACAACGCGGTCCAGCAGAACAGCGGCATGCGCGTGAGATGCATCCCCGGGCACCGCTTCTTGTAGATTGTCGCGGCGAAGTTCAGCCCCGAGAGGGTCGTGCCGAGGGACGACAGCGTGATCGCCCAGATCCAGTAGTCGGGGCCGACGCCGGGTTGGAACGCCGTTTCCGTATAGGGGGGATAGCCGGACCAGCCACCGGTCGAAAACTCTCCGACGGCCAGAGAGATCATCACGAGGCCGGCGCCTCCCGCCGTCAGCATCAGGCTGATCGAGTTGAGGAGCGGAAAGGCGACGTCGCGCGCGCCGATCTGGAGCGGCACCACGTAGTTGATCAGGCCCGTTAGGAACGGCATCGCCATGAAGAAAATCATGATCGTGCCGTGCGTACTGAACAGCTGCGCGAAGTGCTCGGGAGCGACGATGCCGGGAGCGTTGACGGCGAGCGACTGCTGCGCCCGCATCAGAACCGCTTCGATCAGGGCACGGCTGAGCATGACCCCGGCGATGACGACGTACATGATGCCGATCTTTTTGTGGTCGAGACTGGTCAGCCAATCGAGGAACAGCGGTCGCCACCACCGCTTCCAAGTCAGCACCACGACGAGGGCCACGGCGCCGATCACCACCATCGCACCCGCGGCCGCGCCGATGATCTCGCTGAGATTCGGGTTCTCCCAGGCTCGGACGAAGGGAAACGCCTTCGCGTCTAGGCGGCCGAAAAGTGCGTATCGGATCGCTGCGTCGGTCATCGGTGTCCATGTCCGTGGGCGCCGTGCATGCCCGGGTCATTCATCGCGACGATTGCCTCGAACAGGCCAGAAGCGGTCGCGCCGAACTGAATCGGGTCGGCTTGGACGGACCGCGCCGACAGGGTCTTGAATGTGGCCAAGTCCAGGGTCTTGCCGCCTGCACGGGCCTGCGCGAGCCATGCCCGATAATCGTCCCCCGTCTCGGCCTCGACGGAAAATTTCTGATTTTGAAAACCCATTCCATTGAATTGCGTGTTCTCGCCGCGGAACTTTCCGGGTGCATGTGCAGCGAGGTTCTGCTGCGTGGTCATGCCCGCCATCGCGTAGATCTGGCCAGCCAGTTGCGGGACGAAGAACGACTGCATCACGGTGCCGCTGGTCAGGCTGAGATGGACGGGCCGGCCAGCGGGAATGACGAGCCGGTTGACGGTGGCAACGCCTTCGTCGGGGTATATGAACAACCACTTCCAATCGAGCGCGACCACCTGGACCTCGACCGGGGGATAGGGCGACGCGAGCGGCTTGTAGGGATCGAGACGGTGGGTGTCCCGCCAGAGGAACACGGCGAGAACGACCACGATGATCACCGGGGGAATCCAGATCAAACCTTCGAGCGGCCAGTTGAAGCCCCATTGCGGGCGGTAGGCGCTCTTCGTGTTGGAAAGGCGGTAGTGCCAGGCGAAGAGGGGGGTCAGTACCAGCACCGGCCCGACGACGAAGATCAGGATTATACAGACGAGCAGGAACAGGCTGCGCGTCTGATCGGCGACCGGCCCCGCTGCGCCGAGCATGCCGTGATCGAGAATGCCGCAGCCACCGAGCGGCAGCAGCGCGAACGCGACAAGAGACGACGCGAGACGGGAGGACGCCCTGCCGTGACGGTTCGGGCGCAGCGGCGCGCCTAAGGCCTCAGGCATCGCGGCGGTCCCCGCCGCGTGCCATCGCCCTGATCCGGTCGGCCGTGCGCAAGGCGATCGCCTGGATGGTGAGCGACGGGTTCACGCCGCCGGTCGTCGGGAAGACCGAGCCATCACAGACCCAGAGGTTGGGGATGTCCCAGGAACGGCAATCGCCGTTCACGACCGAGGTCTTGGAATCGTGACCCATCCGGGCGGTGCCGTAGAGGTGGTTGGTGTCGTCGCCCTGCTCCCAGATGTTGCGACCGCCCGCGGCGGCGAGGGCTTGGCCCATGAAATCGAGGCCGTGACGGTTCAGAGCCTTGTCGTTGTCGCACCAGGAATAGGTGATGCGCGGGATGGGCAGCCCGTACTGATCCGTCTCGTCGGAGAGGGTGACCCGGTTGCGCTCCTGGGCGAGGTATTCCGAGACGATCTTCAGCCCGGCGACGTGATTGTAGCGCTGCATCTCGGAGACCAGCGCCTCGCCCCAGAGGCCGTGCGCACCGGCCTGAGTGCTGCCCCAGAGCGTCGGAAGCGGCCCCTGGCTCATGTAACAGTAGCCGCCATGGAAATCCTTGCCCCGATCCTCGTAGTTCCAATGTTCGGTGACAGCGAGTGAGGGCGGCCCCTTGTAGCTGCGGATCTCTTCCTCGAAGTCGCCCCAGACGGCCTGGTTGCCCTGAACGATGAGGTTCTTGCCCACCAGACCGGAGGAGTTGGCGAGCCCGTCCGGAAACTCGCGGTTGGCCGACATCAGGAGCAGGCGCGGCGTCTCGATGGCGTAGCCCGCCACCACCACGTTCCTGGCGCGCTGGAAGCGCCAGCGCCCATCGCGAAAATAGTGCACCCCTGTGGCGCGCCCGTCCTTGGTCTCGATCCGCCCGACCATGGCGAGATCTCGGATCTCCGCACCGGCCGCCAGCGCCCGCGGCAGGTAGGTCACGAGGACGCTCTGCTTGGCGTTAGTGGAGCAGCCGACCGTGCAGAAGCCGCGGTAGACGCAAGGGGGGCTGTCGCCGCGCGGTGCCGAGACGGTGGCGAGCGGCGTCGGCGTCCAGTCGATGCCCATCGCCTCGGCCCCGCGGGCGAGCACCTTGGCGGCGGCGTTCAGCTCGTGGGCACGGTAGCGGTAGCGC
>NZ_JAKSYC010000135.1 GCF_022829585.1 Methylobacterium sp. J-026 | reverse complement strand
ACGCCGGTCGCCTCGGCATAGCGCAAAGCCGTCTCGACCCCCGCCTTCAGTTCATCGAAGCGCTCGGGAAACGCCGCCAAGCCACGCTCACCCTTGGCGAAATCGCCGGGCGGCAGGTTGAACAGCGCCTGGGTCAGGCCGACGGCAGGTCTCCTGGCTCGCGGGTCGACGCGCCTACCGCCTTCCCGGATCGCTCCGGTGGCCCTCTGGCAGACGCTCACCGCTCACAGTTGCGGGGGCAGCCGCGGATTCGAGGCTCGCGCCCCTCACCGCATTCCCTT
>NZ_JAKSYC010000134.1 GCF_022829585.1 Methylobacterium sp. J-026 | reverse complement strand
GCGCCCATGCGAGGACCCGCTCGCCCTCGGGGGTGAAGCCCTGGAAGCGCGAGCCGCGCAGCACGAGCTGGACGCCGAAGCGGTTCTCCAGCTGCTTCACGCCAGCCGACAGGGTCTGCTGGGTCACCCCGCAGGCCTCGGAGGCATGGCCGAAATGCTGCTCGCGGGCGAGCGCGACCCCCCGCGGCGGCTAGCCTCAATGCGGGCGAGGCGGCGCTCCAGGTCGATGATGCTCATAGCTTTGGCTCCGATCGGGGTAGCTGCCCCTCGCGGCGCATCAGGCTCACGACCCACTCTTCAAGGTCGGGGTCGATGGCCTCGCCGGCTTCGGCCCGTCGAAGAACTGCGATCAGGCCCCCAAGCTCGTCGTCGGTGTAGCGGTGAACACCCTGGATGCGGTGGCGGAACCGCTGCTCGGCCTTGGCCAGCCGCGCCTCAATGGAACCGCGCATCCGGGCCTCCGATGTCTTCCTCGATCAGGGTGGCGAGGGCGGCGTCTCCAGCATCCC
>NZ_JAKSYC010000123.1 GCF_022829585.1 Methylobacterium sp. J-026 | reverse complement strand
CACGACGGCTGCCCGCGTCGCGCGCAAGCGTCCCGCGGTGCCGATCCTGGCTTTAACGCCGAACCTTGATACCTCACGCCGCCTCTGCCTGCTCTGGGGAGCCCACAGCGTGCACACGGACGACGTCGACTCATACGAGGCCGGTATCACCGTCACACCAGCGCGTAGCTCGACAGGCCTACTGGCCCATGCAGTGGTTGAAGAACAGGCGCTCCTGGCCGACGTCGGCGTGCTTTTCATAGGCGTAATCGCGGGCCCGGGTTCGGCAGACCGCCGCGCCCGCATTTGCCGGGGTGTTAGCCGCCGCCGCATGCCGCCGCCGCATGCCGCCGCCCATGCGCACGTTGCGCCCAACTGGGGGCGGCCGTCACGGTGGGCACCGCGATTGCCCATTGAGAACTTGGCTTCGATCCACGGCAACAAGTTGCCGTGACCGAGGGCGCGCGGCACTATGTGAACCGCATGCGCCTACTCCGTCCGATCCTGATCCTCGCCCTGGCAATCGCGGTGCCCACCGTGACG
>NZ_JAKSYC010000122.1 GCF_022829585.1 Methylobacterium sp. J-026 | reverse complement strand
GGATGTCAGCCTCCGCAGCTATCCGGATCCGTCTGCCCCAGCCGTCGCGCCAGCGGCTGGCGTCCGCGCACCACCGCGGCCGGTGCCCCAGATGAAGGACAATGCGACCGTGTGGCGGGCCGCGGCTCTCGCGGCGGCCCTGCGCCCGGCCGAAGCGGATCGCCATCGATAGCTCGCGCCAGTCGAGCGGATAGAAAAAGCGGTGCTCGGGCCGGATCGGCATGATGGGGCTGAACACCCGATGGCGGGCCTATTCTGTGGCAGGGTGGCGGATCGCTTCTGTATCATCTCGGCAACAGCCGCGGGCCAAAGTCACGGGGTGCTGCAA
>NZ_JAKSYC010000120.1 GCF_022829585.1 Methylobacterium sp. J-026 | reverse complement strand
GCGGGTCAACAAGGCGGTCGAGCCGATGACCGACCAGGATCACCTGCACGTGGCCGACCGCTGGGACCTGGCCGAGGACGGCATCGGCGACTGCGAGGATTTCCAGCTGCTCAAGCGCCACCTGCTGGCCGAGGCCGGCCTGCCGCGCCGGGCGATGCGCATGACCGTGGTGATCGACGAGAAGGGCGAGGGCCACGCCGTGCTCACGCTGATCACCGACCGGGGCGACCTCGTGCTCGACAACAAGACCAGCGCGATCCTGCCCTGGCACAAGACCGGCTACGTGTTCATCAAGCGCGAGAGCCAGGACGCCGTCGCCTGGGTCTCCCTCGGCGGCGTCACCTCCCCGGTCACGACCGCGAACCGCTGAGCGGGGGCCGGTTCAGGCCGCGCGGCTGAGCGGGGCGGGCGCGAGCTTTGCGACGTAGGCTTCGACCCGGCCGATGAAGCCGGCGAGGTGGGGGGCGACGCCCCGGAGGCTGGCGAGGTCGCGCACCAGGATGTCCCGGGACAGGGCCCGGTCGCCCGCGCTCGGCGCGTCGGCGAGGTAGGACTCGACCGCGTGTTCGGCGATGTTGATCGCGCCGGCCCGACCATCCTCGGCGAGCGCTCTGATCACCTGCTGGATGGCGGGCTGCATCACGATGTCCGTGTCCTGTTTCTGGCCCGCGTCCCGGAGGAATTGGCCGGGGCCTTGCTACGATCGATCGACCCGCCGCGAATCCAGCGCGGGGGCACGGTTTGACAAGCCGGCAAAGCGGCCGCGAAGCAAGGGCTTCGGGCGACGCGCAGATCGGGCATTCCCGCACTGCATGCGAGGATGCGGAGTTCTGCGGATGCAACACCGCCGCGAAACGGAACCCGCAATGGGGTTTGGCCGTTTTCATCTCCCTCCGAGCCCATTGTGCGCCGCAGAAAGGCGTGTCACCTTTCCGTCATCATCGGGCGGCGGGGGCTTGGACCATGCGGCACGCGGATGGCGGACTCACGTGCCAGACCTTCGGGCTCCTGCGATGGCGGGGCTGGACGGATGCGGTGCGCCGGGCGCGCCAAGCCGCGAGCTTCGGCTTGGTCGGGACGTTGCTGACCCTGGGCGGCGCCACGACCCACGCGCATGCGCGCCTCGTCCTGCCGGGCGAAGCGTCCCCGGCGGAGCCCACTGGATCCGTGCGTGCCATCGCGGGCTGGACCAATTTCTGCGCGCGCGTGCCCGAGGAATGCACCCTCGACACATCGGAACCGTCCGTGATCCCGCTCACCGTGGCGGTCTGGCGAACGCTGCTGAGCGTGAACCGGCGGGTCAATGCCCGCATCCGGCCGCTCACCGATCAGGCGCATTGGGGCGTGGTCGACCGTTGGGACTTCCCCGATGACGGATCGGGCGATTGCGAGGACTATCAGCTCCTGAAGCGGCGGATGCTGGTGGAGCGCGGCCTGCCGCGGCGTGTCCTGCTGATGACCGTGGTGATCGACGAGACCAACGAGGGCCACGCGGTGCTGACCGTGCGCACCGATCGGGGCGACTTCATCCTCGACAACAAGACCGACGCGATCCGCCCCTGGCGGCGCACCGGCTACAGCTTCATCAGGCGCGCCGGCCAGGACGGCCCGGCCTGGGTCTCCCTGGAGGGGAAAGACGGCACCGCCCAGGTGGCGACCGCGGAGCCGTAGCGCGGCTCCTCAGCGGAGAAGGATAGGGCGATGCCGTGGCGGCTCAGGCGCCGACCAGCATCGCCGCGAGGTCGAGGGCGACCCGGCCCGAGAGCAGGCTCCAGCCGCAGGCGATCACCGTGGCGAGCATCACGAACGGGATCGGCCGCCCCTCGATCCGCCGGCCGCGCACGGTGTTGCGCAGGATGATGAACGGCGCCGAGAAGGCCAGCATGGGCAGGGCCGCCACCGCCGGCAGGCCGCCGCGCTCCAGAAGGCTGAAGCTCGCCCGCCGCGCCGCGAACAGCTCGAACGCGCTGGCGATCAGCCCGGACAGCGCGAGGCCGATGCACAGCGTCCGTATCGAGTCGAGGGCGGCGGGCGTGAGGACCATTATTCGCGCTCCTGTATAGGTTGCGCGCAGTTTAGTCACGTCGTTTACCGCCTGTTAAGTAATACCAGCGGGTAGCGTTAACCCATGCACAGGTAGCCGCGGACAGAGGCCGCCTCGCATGGGCGGTGGGGCGGTTGCGTCTCAGGCGTCCTCCTCGAGGTCGATGTCCAGGATCGCCATCCGGAAGACGAAGGAATCGTCGCCATCCTCCTTGTCGTCGGCGATCACGCCGATTGACTCCTCGCCGATGAACACCTCGGCGGAATCGCCGGTCTTCATCGCCGTCAGGCGGATGTTGTTGTTGGCGAACTTGCGGCGCAGGTAGTCCTGGAGCTTCGCGGTCTCGGCTTTGGTCACGCTGTCTGGTCTCCCTCACGCATCGTCCCGAACGGTGATCGCCGGAATCCGGGGTTGAGGATGCGATATCATGGCTCGGCCGCATCGCCCGGGGTCCGGCTCCCGGGTCGATGCTCCAGCAGCGCTGGCGCCGCGGATGGGCCGTGGGCTTGCCACGGCTTCGGCGGAGCGGCAAGCGCGGCGGTCGCCCGTCAGATCCCATCGCCCAGATGGATGAACTGGTCGAGCGCGACCAGCTGATCCATGGCCCGGGCCGGATCGTCACAGCCCGCAGTGCCGACGACGCGGGCGGGCACGCCCACCACCGTGGTGTTGGCCGGCACCGGCCGGAGCACCACGGACCCCGCGGCGACCCGGGCACAGGCCCCGACCTCGATGTTGCCCAGGATCTTGGCGCCGGCGCCGATCATCACGCCGCGGCGGATCTTGGGATGCCGGTCGCCGCGCTGCTTGCCGGTGCCCCCGAGCGTCACGGCGTGCAGGATCGACACGTCGTCCTCGATCACCGCGGTCGAGCCGACCACGAGCCCTGTGGCGTGGTCGAGGAACACGCCCCGCCCGATCCGCGCGGCCGGATGGATGTCGCACTGGAACACCTCCGAGACGCGGCTCTGGATGTAGAGGGCGAGGTCGCGCCGGCCGCGGTTCCAGACGTGGTGGGCGAGACGATAGGCCTGGAGCGCGTGGAAGCCCTTGAAGTACAGGACCGGCTCGAGCGCCCGCAGGGTCGCGGGATCGCGGTCGATCACCGCGCCGATATCGGCGCGGAAGGCCTGTCCGATCGCGGGGTCGACCGTGATCGCCTCGTGGAAGGCGTGGGCGATGAGTTCGGCCGGCAGCGACGGGTGCCCCAGGCGGGCCGCGACCCGATGGGCGACCGCCCCTTCGAGCGTGGTGTGGTTCAGGATTGTCGCCACGATGAAGGAGGCGAGCTGCGGCTCGGTGTGCAGCAATTCCTCGGCCTCGGCGCGCAGACGCGACCAGACCGGGTCGAGGATTGCGAGGTCGCGGGCCCCCGGATTGCGGGCGGGACTGGCGCTCATGGGCGGATGCTCATGTCCGGGACTCCGAATTGGCCGGGCGGCGCGTGCGGACCCCGTCCGTGCGGGGCAGGCGGCCGCGCCATACGCGAAATCGTGGCGCACGCTCTAGCGTGGTGCGCCGCACCGCGGCGATCAAGGGCCGGGGCAATCCCGAGCCTGCGTCGCCCGCGGGGCTGTCATCGAAAACCGGCGGCCCGGATCACTCGACCGTCGCGACCGTCTGCCCGAACCGCGCCTCGATGGCCGCGGTCAGCCGGTCGAGCATCGTCTGGACCGGGATGTCGGAGGTATCCACGGTGGCGGGCGCGCGGGCGTAGAGCGGCTCCCGGCTCGCCAGCACGGCGCGCAGTTCCTGCATGGCCGAGGCGTGGTCGCCGGTCGTGGCGAGGTGGCCCTGCTCGCGCACGCGGCTCATATGCTCCTCCGGCCGGGCGCGCAGCCAGATCGTGTAGAAGGCCTGGAGCAGTAGGTCGTAGGTCAGGGGCTCGGCCACGATGCCGCCGCTGGTCGCCAGGATCAGCGGCCCGGGATGCTCGGTGAGTCGGCGCAGGGCCGCCTGTTCCAGCCGCCGGTATCCCTCCTGGCCGTAGATCGCGAAGATCTCCTGCACCGAGAGGGCGTTCTCCCGCTCGATCTCGGCATTGAGCTCGACGAAGGTCCAGCCCAGGCGCTCGGCCGCGAGCTTGCCCAGCGTCGACTTGCCGGCGCCGCGCAGGCCGGTCAGGGCCACGCGCGGACGGTCCCCCGCCTCGGGCCGGTTGCCCCCGGACAGGGCCTGTTTGGCGGCGGCGATCTGCGCCGGGCTCGCCTGGCCGAGGAGGTCGCGCACCACCGGCCAGTCGGGCAGGGCGTCGTTGCCGGTGATCAGGTCGTCGAGCCGCACGCCCATGGCGTTGGCGACCCGCCGCAGCAGGATGATCGACACGTTGCCCTGGCCGCCCTCCAGCTGCGCGATGTAGCGCTCGGAGAGGCCCGAGGTCTGCGACAGGACCTTGCGCGACAATCCGCGCACGGTGCGCGCGTGCCTGACGCGGCGCCCGAGGTCCGTGAGAAAGAGAGATTCCTGTTCCACCACGCCGGTCATGGCGCCGTCCGCTTTCCTGCCAGCCTGGAAGCAGAGTCCGTGCCCTGCATGTCTACCGCTTCGAGATCGATCGCGCTCCGCGGCCCGGACGAAGGCGGCCCGACCTTGCGCGCGGAGACCCGCGTATTCCTGCCCAAAAGATCTGTCTTGCGCGACCTGTATCCGGCCGCTGCGACCCGGCAGCGGCGCGTGCCGTACCGATCCAACCACGTTGCTGGCGCGGTCTATCTGTTGCGGAACGCCGCGATGGTCAAGGCTTGAGCATGATCCTTGTGTGGGCAGCGCAGCGCCTCCGCGCCCGATCCGGGATCGCGCCGGCGGGGGGGGCGGGGTGCGGCGCTACTCGACCGGCAGGGCGGTGGCCTCCTGCAGGGCCGCGCCGGCCAGCGCGCGCCGCGGACCGGCGGCGGCCAGCATCTGAAGGGTCGGCCGCCGCGGGGGCAGCGGCACCTCGACGGTCTCGCCGACCGGGGCCGAGGCGGCGGTCGGCGTCGCGGCCGGGCCGGGAACGGCCTCGGCCGGGGGCGAGAGACGCAGCTCCGCCATCTCGGCCGGCGCGGCGGCCCCGGCGCCGAAGCCGGCGGGCCGGCGCGGCGGGAGCGGCACCTCGACGGCCTGGACCTGCGCCGCCGGCTCCACCGAGGCCGAAGCTGCCGGTTCGACGGACAGACTTGCGAACTGGATCGTGCCGGTCAGGGCGGTGGGACGGCGCGGGGGCAGCGGCACCTCGACCGCCTCGGTCGGCGCCGCGACCGCCGCGACGGTCGGGGCGTAGGCCAGGGCCGGGGCGCCCGCATCCGCGACGCCGCCGCCGAACAGGCTCGCCAGGGCGCTCGCCGAGGCGGCCACGGGGGCGACAACAGACGCGACTTCAGTGGAGATGCCCTGCCGCTTGGCCGCGAAATAGTAGCCGCGGTTGTAGTACTGATAGGCTTGGCTGAGGTTGCCCTGGGCGGTGCGGTAGGCGCCCGCCAGATAGGCCACGCCGTAGCGGAGGTTGGTGGCCGGGTCGAGGAGCCCCGCGGCGTCGCCGGTATAGCCGAGGCTGCGTGCGGTCGCGTGCTTGATCTGCATGAGGCCCAGGGCACTGCCGCCCTTGGCGTGCGGATTGTAGTTGCTCTCGCGCTTGACCACCGCGTGCACGAAGCTTGCCGGAACGCCGTTCGCCTTGGCCTGCTGCTCGATCAACGCGTCGATGTTGTCGTGCGCCGCCTGCCCGAAGGCGGCGGCCGGCACGACCGCGAGGAGGGCGGCCAGGAGAAGGCGATGCATTCCGAGACCCGGTCTTGCTTGCTCTGTGGTCAAGCTAGGTCGCGGGGAAATGAGGCCGGAAAGCGGCCCCGCTTCGGCAAGCTGTGGGCGGCCGGGGTACGGGCGCGCCCTGTGCCCTGGCGGACACAGGCGGCGTCATTCGCCGGGGGCACCTGCGGCCCATCGCCGGCATCGTCCCGAGCGGGCGCCACCGTCCGGGACGGGGCGTTAAGGAAGGATGAAGCGCGCGACGCCGTGGGCGAAGCCGTCCGCGTCGTTGCCGTCGGTGACGGCGTGCGCCGCCGCCTTCACGGCGTCCTCGGCATTGCCCATCGCCACCGAGAAGCCGCTGTTGGCGAACATCGGACGATCGTTGCCGGCATCGCCGAAGGTCGCGATCCGCTCCGGCGGGATGCCGAGATGCGCGCTCATCCAGGCGACGAACCGGCCCTTGTCGAGATCGGGCGGCGTGACGTCGAGGTAATAGGCCTGGGAGCGGTGGACGGTGGCCCGCCCGGCCAGGGCGGTCCCGATCCGCGCCTCGCACGCCGCCAGATGGACAGGGTCGCGGCTCACGCCGACGATCTTGGCCGCCGTGCCCGTGAGCGTGCCGAGATCGGCCACGACCCGGGGCTCCGCGCCGATCGTGCGGCGCTCCAGGTCGGTATAGGGGCCGTCCGGGTCGCGCAGGCACCACGCGCCCTCGGCGAAGACCCAGACGTCGAGCCCCTCCGCCAGGAGCCGGTCGAGGGCCGCCCGCGCGGCGGCCTCCGGGATCGTCCGCTCCTCGAGGATCGACAGGTCCGGCCGCACCACGCTGGCGCCGTTGAACGCCCCCATCGGCAGGTCGAGGCCGAGCTCGGCGACGAGGCCGCGCAGCCCGATCGGCGGTCGCGCCGAGGCGATGCTGAAGCCGATGCCCGCCGCGCGCAGCCGCGCCACGGCCGCGACGGTCCCGGGGGTGAGGCGCTTGTCGCCGGTCACCAGGGTGCCGTCGACGTCGGAGATCACCAGGGCGATCCCTTGGGTTTTTCCCTGGTCCTTGTCGGATCCCATCATCATCGGCTCACTCCCCGTCCGCCCGCGGGCGGGTCTCTATCGCGAGCCGCGCCACGATACGCTCCGCGATCACCGCGGGCGGCTCGGCGATGCCGACGGTGATCGGGTGCTCGTCGCGGCCGGGGACCTCCAGCGCGGCGAACTGACTGTCGAGGAGGAGGGGTGACATGAAATGCCCATGGCGCCCGGCGAGGCGCCCGGCGATCAGGGCCCTGTCCCCCTCCAGATAGACGAGGCGCACCCGCCGGCTTCCGCCCGTCAGGACGTCCCGGTAGGCCCGGCGCAGGGCCGAACACACCACCACCCCCGATTCCCCGGCCTCCAGCCTCTGCCGGACCCAGACCGCGATCCGCGCCAGCCAGGGCGCGCGATCCACATCGTCGAGGGCGCGGCCGGCCTGCATCTTCGCGACGTGCTCCGGGCTGTGGAAACTGTCGCCGTCGACGAACAGCCAGCCGAGTCGTTCGGCGATCAGCGCCGCGACGGTGCTCTTCCCGGACCCGGAGACGCCCATGACCACGAGCACCTGCGCGCCCACGGTCGCCGGTCCGGTCTCGCGCGTCTGCACCCTCTGGGACATCTTCCGGATCCCCGTGGCTCCGAGGCGCCGACCCGGCGCCGGGGATCATGAATAGGATCGGGGGCGGGGAAGGAAAGGCCGCTGCATGAAACCGCGCGGTCCGCGGGTCGGCCGGAACCGGCCCGGGACCCGCGCGTTCATCCCGGGAAGTTAGAACATTGCAGGAACAGAGAACCATGGCCCAGTCCACCGCGAAGTCCGCTTCGAAGACCGACCAGCACGCCGAAAAGTCGGATGCGAATCCCAAGACCGATCCCAAGGACGTCTCGAACCAGATCAAGGACCCCGATCAGTGGACCACCGGCGGCGAGCCGATGACCGGGGCCCAGGCTTCGTACCTGAAGACCTTGTCGGAGGAGGCCAAGGAGCCGAAGGCGTTCGACCCCGACCTCGACAAGGCCGAGGCTTCCAAGCGGATCGACGATCTCCGGCACAAGGCGGGCCACGCCTGATCCGGTTCAGGGCGCGTCCGATCCTTCGGACGCGCCATCCCGGGTTGGAATCGGGCGTAACCTGCCGAAAGGATACGCTTTCGGAGACTGGTTTAAGACAGCGGCAATAGCGGGTCGGGTAAATACGGGGATCGGCCGCGTTGCCTCGGGGGCGGCGGAGCGCGGTGGGGGACGGTTTCAATCATGCATGAACCGAACTGCCGCGGGGCGGAGCAGCGCGCCGCACGATCGATGCCCCCCTCCGGCCGTGCCAGTGCGGCCGCCGTCGCGATGGTACAGTTCGCCCGCGACCTGCGCGGCTCGACGGCGATCGAGTATGCCCTGATCGGCTCCCTGATCTTCCTAGTCGCCGCCGGAAGCCTGCGCCTCTACGCGACCCGGATGAGCGGGGTCTACAACCAGATCAGCACCGCGGTGAGCCAGACCAATTAGCGTCCCCATGCGGGCATCGTTCGCGACCTTCGCCCAGGTGCGCCCCGTTGAGTGGTGATCGCCGCCTCGAAGCCGACGCGACGCGCGCTCTCTCCCGCAGAGGCTAAGATATTCACACATCGCGGGCCGAGACACTCTCTTCTCCCCCTCGCGGTTACGGGCGGCACAGGTTTGAGGGCTCAGCGAGCTCGCCGGTCAGACCGGCGGGACTCGGGTCCCCTTTCCCGCACGGGAGGAGGGCTGTCGCGCTGCGTCATGAGCCGCGTGCCTTGACCTGCGTCGCCCGTAGCCCGTGCGGGGAGGGGAAAAACCTTCTGTTCCCATGATGGTGGTGTCCGACTGCGACGCATGATGCCGGCGGCCCGCACGGAAGGGGCCTGGCGCTCCGTGGGGCTTGAACGCTCTTTCTGGCGAACCGCCGGGGATCAGGCGCTGTCCGGAAATGGGCGTATCGCGCCGCCGAGCCGGACGGGGGCGGTTCCGGGCCTTGCAGACGTCCGGAAACCGGGCCACCGCACCATCATCCCGGGGCGGGCGGGGCCGGATCGGTCAGGCCGTCGCGGTCGATTCCGGGCGTCTGCCCCGAAAAAGCTGTGCTTAGCGAGGATGAAACCGCGAGCTCGGCCGTCCCCGGCGGAGTGTGGCTCACCCGCTACGGACACCCGGGCCGCCATGGGCTAGGCACGGGCTCTGCACTACCGATGGGCAACATCTGGATGCGAACACTTCCCCTCGTCCTGCTCGCCGTCACGGCGATGTCGGGCTGCACGTACCTGCCCGCGGCGGGTCCGACGGCGAGCGCGATCCAGGCGGGCGCGGAGGTGGCCACCCCGGATGGCGGGATGCTGGCGCGCTACGAGATCATCGACGTCACCCCCGCGGTGGTCGAGGCCCTGCGCGGA
>NZ_JAKSYC010000117.1 GCF_022829585.1 Methylobacterium sp. J-026 | reverse complement strand
CCGCACAACCTTGGCGCGGGGTGGAGCAGCCCGGTAGCTCGTCAGGCTCATAACCTGAAGGTCACAGGTTCAAATCCTGTCCCCGCAACCAAACACACCAACACAACACACCACGACACAGCCCCAACCCGAACCCCCGCCGGATCGAAAGATCCCGCGGGGGTTTGGCGTTCTGGATGTCCGCTTCCACTCGTTCCGTCGCGAGAGAGCTTCGCCTCCGAGCCAGAGGCCGTTGCAGGGGAGGGGCGCGTCAGTCCATCGTGACGACAATCTTCGCAACAACACCTGCGTTGTCGCGCGCAATAAGGGCGAACCACGCTGTCAGCCCGGCATACAGACGCGTGCTCGCCGTCATCAAGCGTGCGCCCCCTCATCCAAGCTGGCGGATCCGCGACGCGGTGGTCAGGACGGCTCGTCACCGTACTGAGCGATCGGCCGACACGCGAGTGCGACAGCCACGCCCTCTGGTCCCGGACACCGCATCGTCCGTTGCGCCTGCGCCTCGCGATCGATGCGCTGGCCTTCGCCCTCCGCGGCCTGAAGCGCCGCCCGGCTTCACGAACAATCCTGGATGGCGCGGAGTCCGGTGTTGGCCTCGGGCGGACTTGGCCTTAAGGTCTCCAGGGGTACGCCGTATCGCGCGGCGTTGGGGGGAAGCAGCGATGCATGTCCGCACGGGCGGCGCGGCCGACCGCGTTCGGGACTGAAGACCGCGGTTTGCGCCTTTCCCGATCCCTCAGCCGATTCCAGCGAGCCGGCACGCTTCGCCGCGCGTCGCGGCTCGTGCTGGCCGGTGCCGCCGGGATGTTTCTCCTGGCTGCCGGACCGGTCCCGGCGCGGGCCTTCGACCTGTTCGGCCTGTTCGGCACAGAACCGGAACCGCCGGCGCCGAGCGCGACGGCCCTTCCGTATGCCCTGCGCATCACCGGCACGGACGATGCCGATGTCCTGAGCGCGGTGCAGGATTCCTCCACGCTGTATCGCCTGCGCCAGGAACCGCCGCCGGACGGGGAGGGGCTCCTGCGCCGGGCCGAGACGGACCGACCCAAGCTCACCGACGTCCTGTCGGGCTACGGCTATTACCAGGGCACCGTGGCGATCCGGATCGACAGCGCTCCGGTGACCGATCAGGCCGCCCCGGCGGTTCGCGCCGCCGAGGCGTGGCGCAACCGGTGGCTCGTGCCGGTCCGGATCGCCGTGGATCTCGGCCCCCTCTATCACGTGCGTCGGATCGTGGTCCGCGACCCCGCGGGACGGCCCTTCCCCGAGGACGTACTGCCCGCGCGGATCACGCGCGTCGACGCGGACAGTCCGGCGCGTTCGGCCACGATCCTGGCGCGCGAAGCCCGGATCGTCGATCAGTTCCGGGGCCGGGGGCATCCCTTCGCCAAGGCGATCGCCCGCGACCCGGTGGTCGACGACGCGGCCCACGTCATGGACGTGACCTTCACGATCGATCCCGGCCCGGTGGCCGGCCTCGGTCCGGTGGCTGTGAGCGGTGCCCCCGGCATCGATCCGGCCACGATCCGCTCCTTCATCTATGCCGAGCCGGGCGACCCGTATTCACCGCAGGCGGTGGCGGCGATCCGCCGGTCGGTCGCCCGCATCGAGGGGATCGGCGGCGTGCGCGTCCGGGAAGCCGCCGCCCTCGACCCCGACGGCAACCTGCCGCTGTTCGTCGAGCTGAGCGAGCGGGAGCGCAACCTCGTCGGCGTGTCGGCGCGCTACTCAACGGTCGACGGGCCGGGGGTGCGGGCCTATTACGCCAACCGCAACCTGTTCGGCGGCGGCGAGACCTTCCGCCTCGATGCCGACATCTACTATCTCGGCCTCGGCAACGACCCGTTCGCCACCCAGCGCAAGATCGCCGGGATCGGAACCAACGGCCTCGGCGGCCGCCTCTCGGCCACCTACGTGCAGCCGGCCCTGTGGGGCAGCCGCAACGATCTGTTGACCAACGCCTTCGTCACCCGCGAGGTGCAGCAGAGCTATCTGGTCGATGGTGGCGGCGCCTCGGTGGCGATCCGGCACCGGTTCTCCGACACGTTCGCAGCCCAGATCGGGCTCGACGGGCAGGCGGGTCGCTCGAAGGATGCCCTTGGAACCGTCAACTACCGGCTGATCGGCGTGCCGGCTTCGGTGACCTACGATTCCACCGACAGCCTCCTCGATCCAACCCGCGGGGTGCGGGCGATCGCGTCGCTCGCCGCCTATCCCGGGGCGATCTCATCCCCCGGCATCCTCGTCGCCAAGGCGCAGGGCTCGACCTACTATGCCTTCGACGACGAGGCCCGATACATCCTGGCCGGGCGCGTCGGATTCGGTTCGGTCTCAGGGGCGCCGCTCGGCGAGATCCCGGACAATTTCCGGTTCTTCGCCGGCGGCGGCGGCTCCGTGCGCGGCTATCCCTATCGCACCCTCGGGCCGATCGGGCCGTACAACCTGCCGATCGGCGGCCGCAGCCTGTTGGAGGCGTCCGTCGAAGCCCGCATCAAGGTCACCGACACGATCGGCGTGGTGCCGTTCTTCGACGCGGGGACGGCCTTCGCCTCCGCGCTGCCGGATTTCAAGGAGACAATCCGAAAATCGGTCGGCATCGGCCTGCGCTACTACACCGGGATCGGCCCGATCCGCGCGGATCTCGCGTTCCCGCTCGATCCCTACAAGGGCGGCCATGTGCGTCCGGCGGTCCTGTATCTCAGCCTGGGGCAGGCATTCTGAATGGCGGATTGCAGCGGGCGGGACGGAGCGCGGCGGTCGGTCTTCGCCCTCGGGCAGGGGCTGGGCGTCATCGGCGCGCTGGTCTGGCTCGCCGTTCTGCTGGGCGGAACCGTGACGCGCACGCACGCCGACGCGGGCGACAAGTCCGTGCTCGGCGGCCTCCTGTCCCGGGCGCTGTCCACGCCGTCGTCGCGGGTGGCGATCGGCGCGGTCGACGGCGCCCTGTCATCCGACGCCACCATCCGGGACGTCGCCCTGAGCGACCGCGACGGCGTCTGGCTGAAGCTCGACAAGGCGCGCATCGTCTGGCGCCGCCTGGCCCTGCTCTCGGGACGCCTGGAGGTGGACAGCCTGGAGATCGGGCGCCTGGAGGTCCTGCGGCGGCCGATCCCCGGACCGACCCCGCCGGAGGCCAAGCCGGACGGCAAGCTCCTGCCGGATCTCCCCGTGAAGGTTGAGATCAATAGCTTCCGGCTCGCGGAACTGGTCCTCGGGGAACCGGTCGCCGGGCAGGCTGCCCGCCTGTCCGCAGAGGGGCGCGCCCGGCTCGGCGCGGCGAGCGAGGGGCTGGACCTCACGGCCCGGGCGCAGCGCCTCGACGCCGCCGGGCGCTTCCTGCTCAGCCTGCTCTACGTGCCGGCTGGCAACCGCCTGGAGCTGAAGGCGAACCTCGTGGAGCCCGCCGGGGGCCTGCTCTCGAAGGCGGCCAACATTCCCGGCACGCCGCCGATCGATTTCGACCTCGACGGGACGGGCACGCTCGACGCGTGGGCCGCCAAGCTCGATTTCGCCGCCGGTCCGGAGATCGGCGCGAAGGGCGGTGCCAAGATCTCGCGGATCGGCGCCGAGCGGCGGCTCGCCCTCGACCTCGCGGCGCGCATCGAGGGCCTGGTGCCCGGTCCGGCCGCCGCGGTGTTCGCGGGCACCACGCAACTCGCGGGCGGGTTCGCCTTCGCCGATAGCGGCGCCTTCCGGATCGACCGGCTGGACCTGACCTCCCGGACCGCCAAGCTCACCGCCGGGGGCAGCCTGACCGCGGACCGGGTCTCGGACCTCACCCTCGAGGCCCGCGCCCTGCCCACTGAGGGCGGCATGACCCGGGCGGGCGAGGCCGAGATCGCCAAGCTCACCTTCGACGGCAGCCTCAAGGGACCCATCGCGGCGCCGACCATCCGCGGCGGCCTCGACGCGGCGGGCCTGCGCGGCCGCGACTCCGCCCTGGATCGGATCGAGGCACGGCTGGACGTGGCGCCGCAGGGCGATCCGACCGCACGGCGCTTCGCCATCGCCGCGGACGGGAAAGTCGAGGGCCTGCGGCTAGCCGATCCGGCCCTGCGGCGGGCCGTGGGAAGCCGGGCACAGCTCACGCTCCGGGCGGCGGCCGGGCCGGACGGGGTGATCGATGTCGCGACGCTCCGGCTCGACTCCGAGACCGCCCGGGCCGGCTATGCCGGCCGTATCGGGCAGAACACGCTGACCGGTACGCTGGATGCGGTTGTGCCGGATCTCGCGGTGTTCTCCGGCATCGCCGGGCGCGGGCTCGCGGGTTCCCTCGACGCCAAGGCGCGGCTGAGTGGCGACCCGGCCCGGAAGGCCGTCGCCGCCGATCTCACCGTCACCACGACCGGCCTCGCGACCGGGATCGCAGCGGCCGACCGGGTCCTCGGCCGAACGCCTTCGCTGCTGGGGCGGGTGTCGCGCTCCTACGACGGGTATGGGTTCGATCACCTGCGCCTGGAGGGGCAGGGCCTCTCCGCCACCCTCCAGGGCGAAGCGACCTCGGAGTTGGCCGATGTCGGCGGCCGCCTCGAGCTCCGGAGCCTCGCGGATCTGGACAATCGCCTCACCGGGCGCGCCGGCATCGAAGCGCGCCTCACCGGTTCCCTCGAGCATCCGGACCTCGCGGCGACGCTCACGGCGCCCGCCGCCACGGCCGACGGCAAGCTGATCCGCGACCTGCGGGTCGAGGCCCTCGTCAAGGATGCGCTCCTGGCGCCGGACGGCAGCGTTCGGCTCTCCGGCACCGTGGCCGGCAAGGCCCTGACCGGCGATGCCCATGGCGCGCGCGTGGGACCCGACTGGGCGCTCGACCGGCTCGCACTGAACCTCGGCTCGGTGGCGGTGGCGGGCAGTGCTACGGTTGCGGCCGAGACCTGGCTTTCGGCCGGATCGCTCACGGTGCGGGCTGCCAGCCTGGAGGATATCGCGCCCCTCGCCCCGGAACCGATGGCCGGCCGCCTCGACGCGGCCGTGACCCTCGCCCGCGACGGCGGTCGCCAGGATGCGGCGATCCGGGCGACCGGCGCGGGCCTGCGCTACGGCACCTACGCCCTGTCGCGGCTCGATGCCGACCTGAGGGGCCGCGACCTGCGCGCCCATCCGATCCTCGACGGGCGCCTGGAGGCCGACCGGCTGCTCGCCGCCGGCCAGCAGATCGACGCCCTCCGCCTCGTCGCCGACGGCAGCCCCGCCTTCAGCGACGTCACGCTGACCGCCAGGGCCCGCGGCTTCGGCCTCGACGGGGCGGCCCGCATCGTCCCGGCCGACGACACCCGCATCGAGCTCAAGGCTCTCTCGGCCGCCCGCGGGAGCGACCGCTTCGCCCTGGCCGGACCGGCCGTCATCACCCTCAGGAACGGCGGCGCGGTGATCGACGGGTTGACCGTCGCGGCGGGCTCTGGCCGGGTCTCGGTGACGGGCCGGGCCGGGCGCGACCTCGACCTGCGCATGGCGATCCGGGCGCTGCCGCTGTCCCTCGCCCGGATCGCCGCACCGGATCTCGCCCTGTCGGGGAGTCTCGACGGGGAGGCGGACCTGCACGGGCCGGCGGACAGGCCGGAGGGCCGCTACGCCCTCACGGTCTCGAAGCTCACGGCGCCGCAGACCCGGCAGGCGAGCCTGCCGCCGGTGGATGCCAGCGCCCGGGGCACGTTGGCCGATGGGCAGGCCAGCCTCGACGGCCGGGTGACGGCGGGGCGGGGCGTCGCCCTGACGGTGGCCGGCCGGATCCCGGTCGAGGCCGGCGGCGCGCTCGACCTCCGTGCCAAGGGCATTCTCGACGCGGCACTCGCCAACTCCCTGCTCAGCGTCGGGGGCCAGAGCGTCGCCGGGAAGGTCGCCATCGATGGCGGCGTCACCGGCACGCTCGCGGCCCCGCGGGCGCAGGGCGCGGCAACCCTGACCGGCGGCAGCTTCACCGATCCGCTCAACGGCATCCGCCTTACCGGAATCGAGGGGCGGGTGACCGGCCGGGGCGACAGCCTCGTGGTCGAGCGCCTGACCGCGGCGACCCGCAACGGCGGCCGCGTCTCGGTGACGGGCCGCGTGGCGCTGGAGCCGGATTTCCCCGGTCAGTTCCACGTCCTCGCCGACAGGGCCGAACTGGTGTCGAGCCCGCTGATGACCGCCGTGTCGAGCCTCGACCTCACCCTCGCCGGCCCGCTGGCGCGGACGCCGTGGATCTCCGGCCGGGTCGACATCGCGTCAATCGATGTCGCCGTGCCGGACCGGCTGCCCGCGACCGTGCGGCCCCTGCCGGGGGTGCGCCACGTCAACACGCCGCCGGAGGCGCGCGCACGCCTGGCGCAGCGGGCCGGACCGCGGGTCGCGGCTGCGCCCGGGCGGAGACCGAAGAAACCCGTTGTGCCGTTCGACGCCACACTCGACGTCGCGGTCGATGCCCCGAGCCGCATCTTCGTGCGCGGGCGCGGCATCGATGCCGAGCTCGGCGGCGCCCTCCGGGTGACCGGCACCTCGCTGGCCCCCAACGCGGTCGGCGCCTTCGCGATGCGGCGCGGCCGCCTCGACCTCGTCGGGCAGCGTCTCGACTTCAGCCGCGGACGGGTGAGCTTCGCGGGCAGCCTGACAACCCCGGACCTCGATTTCGCCGCCGAGACCAAGGCCGGCGACGTGACCGCCCGCGTCGCGGTGACTGGGCCGGCGGACGCGCCGCAATTCGCCCTGACCTCCGATCCGGTGCTGCCGCAGGACGAGATCCTGTCGCGTCTGCTGTTCAAGAAGGCGGCGGGCGGATTGTCGCCGTTCCAGGCCCTGCAGCTCGCGCAGGCCGTGGCCCAGCTCTCCGGCGGCGCCGCCGGTCCGGACGTGTTCGAGCAGGCGCGCAAGGGCCTCGGCCTCGACAGCCTCGACGTCTCCACGGGGTCCAGCGGCGGCCCGGCGCTCGGCGCCTCGCGCTACATCTCGGACCGGGTCAGCGTCGGCGTGAAGGCCGGCGCCAAACCCGCCGACACCGCGGTCGGGGTGGATTTCGATGTTACCCGGCGGATCAAGCTGAAGGGCGAGGCGGGCAGCGACGGCCGCACCAGCCTCGGCGTCGGCGCCGAATACGAGTGGTGAACGGCCGCCGACGCCGCACCGCGTCTCATCGGCGGCGCTGATCCCGCGGTCCTGGCGCATCCGGACTTATCGGCCCGGAGCGCGGTCCGCCGTCTCCAGCAAAACGCGATGCGAATCAAAACGGTAGCGCCGCGTGCCGGTTCCGCTATCCGGAGCGATGCGCTAGCGTCGTCACAAGCGGCTTCGACGACCGCGGATCGGGCGGGACATATTACGGGCGATGGACGACCTTTTCGAGACGGATGACGATCCCCCGGTTCCGGAGGGCGGGATCCTGCGCAGGCTGCCGATCATCAACCGGCGCGGCCTGCACGCCCGGGCCTCCGCCAAGTTCGTGCAGACCGTGGAGCGCTACGATGCCGCGGTCACGGTGACCCGGGCGGGCGAGACCGTGGGCGGGCGCTCGATCATGGGGCTCCTGACCCTGGGCGCCGCCATGGGGACGCAGATCGCCGTCACTGCCGTAGGGCAGGACGCCGAAGCCTGCCTCGACGCCATCGCGGCACTGGTCGCCAACCGGTTCGGCGAGGACGAGTAGGCGCGCTCAGGTTGTCTTGCCCGGCCAGGTGCACAGGTCCGAGACTGGGCATCGTGGGCAGCCGGGTTTCCGGGCCGTGCAGGTATCGCGGCCGTGACGGAACAGCCAGACATGGGCGCCGTCCTTGAACCGCTCCGGCACGATCCGGGCGAGACCGTCGGCGACCGCATCGACGGTGGCACCGGGGGCGAGCGGGATCCGGTTCGAGACCCGGAACACATGGGTGTCGACCGCGATCACCGGCTCGTGGAAGGCGAAGTTCGCTGTGACCTCGGCGCTCTTGCGGCCGATGCCCGGGAGGCGGCGCATGTCGATGGACCTGGGCGGCACGGCGCCGCCGAACTCCACGATCAGGGCCGCCGACAGCTTGACGATGTTGCGCGCCTTCGAGGGCCCGAGCCCGACCGGCCGGATGATCTCGGTGATCCGGGCCTCGCCCAAAGCCACCATGCCGGCGGGATCCCGGACTTCCGAGAACAGCGCCTCCGCGATCCGGGCGACGGTCGGGCCGGTGGACTGGGCGGAGAGCAGAACGGTCACGAGGAGGCGATACGGGTCGCTGCGGTCGAAGCCGGCTTTCGGATCCGGGTCGGCCTCCGCCAGCCGCGCCATCACGGCCGCGACCCGGTCGGCATCATGACCGTCGGACGATCCCTCCGGCGCGGCGCCGACGCGGCGCGGGGTCGATCGGAGGCCGTGAAGGGTGTCGCGCGCCATGCCGGGCAGCTAGCGTTCCGGTCGGTGCCCCGACAGGCCCGGCCGTCCGCGGCCGATTGACCGTTCAGGCCCGCCGCCAGGGCACGGAGGCCGCGCCGGTCCCGAGATGGAGCGTGCCGGCGACGATCGCGCCGGCCCGGCGCAGGAACTCGACCCGCAGGGCGCCGCGCCGGGCGAAGAGGCGGCTGACCACACGGACCAGGGACGCCTCCGCCGGATCGGCGATGATCGGCCGCTCCGCCGTGCGGGCGTCGAGCGTGAGAAAGGTTTCGACCGCGTCGCGCACGGCGTCCGGCGCGGTCACCGCGTGCATCTCCGAGGCGGGTGTCTGCCAGCCCACGGGGCGGACACCCATGAGGCGCTCCGACGGAACCGGCCGGGACCACGCCCGACGGCTCGCCGCGAGGGCGGGACGGTTCGCCACCGGGATCCCAACGGGCTCGACCGCGCCGACGAGGCGGATCGGGCGGCGCAGCGCTGCGAGTCGGGCCCGCAACGCCCGATCGACGGCCTCCGCGGCGGCCTGCTCGACCAGGGCGGCGGCTTCGGATTCCACCGGCTGCCAGGGACGGGCGCCACCGCCCCAGACCGGATGCGGCATCGCCAGTGGCACCACGCCGTGCAGCGCCTCGCGCCCGGTTTCAACGTCGTGGCTCCACGCGAGGGCGACCGCGACCCGGCGGCCCGCGGGACGGTGCTGGGCGAGCGGCAGCAGATGATCGGGGTCGCGGAGCGGATCGGTCACCGCGTTCCGGACCAGCATGGCCCGCCACGCGGAAATTGCGTCCGCATCCACGCCACCGGGGCGGTGGAGATCGACCCGCATCACCGACGGCCGATCCGGGGCCTGCGTGGGACGCGGCTCGGGCCTCCCGGACAGGCCGCCCTGTATCACGGTGAAGCGTGGCGCCATCGCGTGTCCTGCCTCTCGACGCTTCGTCCCATATCGGGACGCATCGGCGCCTCCGAAGCGCCGCTCGGGGCGCACGCTTCAAGGCCGATGCCGCGCCGGTGCGGCGTCAGGGACCGGGGATCGCCAGGGGATTGTCGGTGAGCGCGGCGGCATCCGGGGCATCGACGCGCGGGCGGCCGAGGAACGCGTCCCAGAGCCGCTGGACGAAGGCGGGGTCGAGGTCCCGCAGGATCAGCACGAGCCGGGACGTGTGGTCGGGATCGGGCCAGGCCGGGAGGGTCAGGGGGGCGTGGAACACGTGCTGGACGCCGTGGACCACCAGGGGCCGTTCGGGATCGTCGGCGAGCGCCACGATGCCCTTGAGCCGCAACAGCTTCGGCCCGTGGCCCGAGCGCAGCAGGTCCATGAACATCTCGAAGGCGGGACGCGGTACGGGCGTCGCGCTCGTCAGGCAGACGGCCTGGATCGACGCATCGTGCCGGTTGACCTCGGGGTCCCGGTGATCTGCCTCGGCCCGGATTGCGTCGCCGAGCCACGTCCGCACGTCCGCCCCCTTGCCGTCGAGGCCGAACAGCCCGCCGAGCAGCACCTCGGCGGGGGCGTCCGGCGCGACGATCGGAGCCGCGGGATTGAGCGCGGCGAGGCGGGCGCGGATCCCGGACACGTCGTCCGCGAGATCGGCCTTGGAGAGGACAATGCGGTCCGCGACCGCCGCCTGCCGCACGGCCTCGGGATGGGCGTCGAGGGTTGCCGAACCCGTGACTGCATCGACCACGGTCACCATGGCCTGAAGCCGGTACCGGAGCACGAGATAGGGATGGTAGATCAGCGCGTGCAGGATCGGCGCCGGATCGGCGAGGCCGGTGGTCTCGATGATCACGCGGCGGAACGGCCGGATCCGGCCGTTGTCGCGCTTGCGCAGCAGATCCTCCAGGGTCGCGATCAGGTCGCCCCGCACCGTGCAGCACAGGCAGCCAGCGCCCAGGAGGATCATGTCCTCGTCGACGGTCTCGATCAGCAGGTGATCGAGACCGATCGCGCCGAACTCGTTGACGATCACCACCGTGTCGGCGAGCGCCGGATCGCGCAGCAGCCGGTTCAGCAGCGTGGTCTTGCCGGCGCCGAGGAAGCCGGTGAGCACCGTGAGCGGGATCGGCTCAGGGCGTCGCGGATCGGGGACGGGCGCAGGGCTGGATGACATGAGCGTCGAGGTGGGGTTTCCCGGCACCCGCGGCAACGCGGCGGGGCGGGACAGGGGCGCCTATTCGTCGGACGCGGCCTTCTTGGCGGCCGGCTTCTTGGCTGCGGCCTTGGCTGGAGCGGCCTTATGGGCGGCGGCTTTCGGCGCGGGCTTCGACAGGCCCTTGCCGGGTTTGGCCTCCGGCATCGTCGGTGTCTCCACGGCGGTGTAGGCGCTCGCCGCGTGGGGGAGGGGATGGCCCGCCTTCGCGGCGACCTTGGCGGCCGGGGTCTTGGCCGTGGCCTTGGCCGCCTGCGCCTGTTCCGCGCGCGCCGCGCGGGCCTGCTTGGCCGCCTCCAGCGCCGCGAGGCGCCTGGCCTTGGCGGCTTCGAGCTTGGCGGCCCGGCTGTTGGCGACGGCGGCCTTCTGCTCGGCCTCCTGCGCGTCTATGATCTGCTGACCCTCGGCCGGGTTGCGGCCGATCCAGACGGCGATCGGCTGCAGGGGCGCCCGCGGCGGCAGGCTGCGCGCACGCAGGGCCGGGTTGGAGAAGGCGGCAAGCGCCAGGGCCGGCGAGTTCGCCGCGGCCCCGCCGATCAACTGTGCCGCGGAGCCGGGGGCATTGAGCGCGCCGGGCCCGTCCTCGATCGCCGGGGGCTTCTTGCCGCCGCAGACGAAGGGACGCATGTCCGGCGGCGCGGAGAGCGCTGAGGCCGGCAGCGCGTCCAGCGTCGGGCTGGTCCAGCCGGCACTCTGGGCGAAGGCGTAGTCGAACAGGTCGGCGGCCTTCACGTCGCGCTCGCGCGGGCTCGGCTGCCCCATCACGATGGTGACGATCCGCCGGCCGTTGCGGGTGGCTGTGGCCACCACATTGAAGCCGCCCGAGCAGATGAAACCGGTCTTCATCCCGTCGGTGCCGGGATAGCGCCCGAGCAGGCCGTTGTGGTTCGCCATCACGGCGCGGCCGAACTGGATCGCCGAGATCGAGAACAGGTCGTGGGACTCCGGGAAGTCGCGGATAAGCGCCCGGGCCAGCACCGCCATGTCGCGGGCCGAGGTCCACTGGCGCGGATCGGGCAGGCCGTTGGGATTGTACCAATGGCTGTCGTGCATGCCGATCCGCTGGGCGGTCTCGTTCATCAGGGTGGCGAAGTTGTCGATCGAGCCGCCGAGATTCTCGCCGATCGCGTAGGCGATGTCGTTGGCCGACTTGACCATGATGATCTTGAGGGCATTGTCGAGGGTGAGCTGCGTCCCGGGCTTGAAGCCCATCTTGGAGGGCGGCTCGGCGGTGGCGGCGGCCGAGATGGTGATCATCGAATCGAGCGAGACCTTGCCCTGCCGCACGAGGTCGAGGGCGACGTAGGTGGTCATCAGCTTCGTGATCGAGGCCGGATACCAGGGGTCGGTCGGCGCCTGCGCGTAGAGCACCTTGCCCGAATCCACGTCGGCGACGAGGATCGGCACCGTCACCGCATCTGCCGCGCGGATTCCGGCCAGGCTCGCCCCGAGCACTCCTGTCAGCGCCGCAAGCCCGACGGTGAGACGCCGGAAGAGAGAAGGGGACATTCAGGCCGACTCGTCAGAGGATCGCCAGGATCGACGCCGCCAGGCGCCGCTATTCCGGCCGCGGGCCGGAGGGAGGCGCAACCCGGGCGGCCGAATTCGGCCGCCGCGCTGCATCTCGGCATCAACGAGGGCACCGTGGCAAGAGCAAGGCGAGAGCGCACCGCGACTCTGCGCGGCGTGGTTGTCAGTGGTCCGGGACGCGCGCGCCGCCTATCTGCAGGGCGTGCGGCGCGCGAGAGGGTGGCTGGAACGGCAGTGAGTTACGCGGTCAAGGAAATCTTCCACACCCTTCAGGGGGAGGGCGCCCAGGCGGGGCGCGCGGCGGTCTTCTGCCGCTTCGCCGGGTGCAACCTCTGGTCCGGGCGCGAGGCGGACCGGGCCGCGGCGGCCTGCCGATTCTGCGACACCGATTTCGTCGGTCTCGACGGGGAGGGCGGCGGGCGCTTCGCCGACGCGGCCACCCTCGCCGCCTCGGTCGCGGCGACCTGGCTGGGCGGCCCCGAGAACCGCTACGTCGTCTTCACCGGCGGTGAACCGCTGCTCCAGCTCGACGCGCCCCTGATCGAGGCGGTGCACGCGCACGGCTTCGAGATCGCCATCGAGACCAATGGCACGCTGCCGGCCCCCCCGGGCATCGACTGGATCTGCGTCAGCCCGAAGGGAGCCAACCCCCTCGCGCAGCGGACCGGCCACGAGTTGAAGCTCGTCTATCCGCAGGTGGATGCCGACCCCGCGGACTTCGTCGGCCTCGATTTCCGCCACCGCTTCCTCCAGCCCCTGGACGGGCCGGGCCGGATCGCCAGCACCGAGGCCGCGATCGCGTTTTGCCGGAGCGACGCCCGCTGGCGCCTCTCGCTCCAGACCCACAAGATGATCGGGATTCCCTGAGCTTCGACGGTGCATCGGGCCGTGCGGCCACGCCATGCCGGCCGGAGCCCCGGGCGAATCTCGGGACATCAATTGCCCATGGCCGCGCGCTGGGCCGAGGCGGCCCGGATCGCCGAGCGCGCGAACCGTCCGTTTGCCGCAGCCGGGTCGGGGGTCTCGCCGGACAGGACAGCGGTCCGGAGGGCGGTGAGCCCGGGATCGCCCCAGTCCGCAAGGAGGCCCCCGAACGCCCGGTGACGCGCCGCGTCGAACGGGATCGACCGGCCGGTCCCGTCCTTGGCGGGATGGGCCGGTTGCAGCGCCCCGATGGGCACCCAGCCTTTCGGGATCGGCGCAGTGGCGGCGTGCGTGCGCCGCAGTCGAAGCAGCTTCGGCAGGATATGACTGTGCGGCCCGGGATCGCCGATCCCGCCGGGCGGCGGGATCGCCGTATAGACCTCGATCCGCCCGGCGCGGGCGAGGAAGACCCGGTGCGGGCTCGATGCCGCGAGGGCCGCGAAGACCGGATTGTCCGGCCGGAAGATCGGCCGACCGGCCCCGGCGCGGAGCCGGTCGATCAGAGCCGGATCGGTCACGCGCACACAGGCATCGGCCGCCGCGAGTCCGAGGCCGAGATCGAACAGGATCCCGTCGCGATCCTGCGGACGGACTGCGGCGGCGTCGGGCCCCAGCTCGGTCAGCACCGCGCGCTGCCCCATCGCGCAGGCCGCCGCCGGCAGGCAGAGCGCGACCGCCTGGCTCCATCCGCCCGCGAAGCCGGTCTCGTAGGCGACGGGCCTGAGATCCGGCGGCGGAGCGAGCGCGACCGCGCCGCGGTCCGTTGCGCACCCGAGGCGGCCGTCATCGAGGGGCCATGCCGGCTCGCCGGGATCCCGGCGGAAGACCGCGATGGCGCCGTAGCTGCCGAGACTCCAAGTGCAATCCGGGTCGGCAAGCTGCGACCGCAACAGGGTCGGCAGGGATTGCCCCGATCGGCCCCTCATCGGTTTCCCCGCGTTCGGCATCGTAGGCGCTACGCCTTGACATGGCCCGCGAATGACCGGAAGTCGCGGGTCGATCGTCGCGGTAGAGTTCGGCGACGCGGGCGCCCGGCTGGGAACGAGCAGCGCGAAGACGCCCGCCGCGCCACGGGACCCGCGGGAAGGGCGCTGGTATGGACGTCATCGAGACCGGGATCCCGGACGTGAAGCGCATCGTGCCCAAGCGCCTGGGCGATGCGCGCGGCTGGTTCTCCGAGACGTTCCGGGTGGACGCGCTGGGGCGCGCCGGCATCGCCAACACCTTCGTTCAGGACAACCAATCCTTCTCGGCCCCGCAGGGCACGATCCGCGGCCTTCACTTCCAGATCGCCCCGCGCGCCCAGGCCAAGCTCATCCGCGTGCTGCAGGGCGCGATCCTGGACGTGGCGGTCGATATCCGCAGCGCCTCGCCGACCTTCGGCAGGTTCGTAGCCGTGACCCTCGACGCCGAGACGGGCACGCAGCTCTTCATCCCGCACGGCTTCGCCCACGGCTTCTGCACCCTCACGCCCGACGTGATGGTCGCCTACAAGGTCGACGACTATTACAGCCCCGAGCACGACCGGTCGCTCGCCTGGGACGATCCCGAGATCGGGATCCCGTGGCCGGTCTCGGGCGATGGTGCGATCCTGTCCGACAAGGACCGCCGCGCCCCCCGGCTCGCCGAGCTCGGGCGCGCCTTTTGACCGGCCAAGCCGTAATTTTGTCACGGCGTGCAGCCTTCGGCTGCCCCGCCATCCCGTTTCCGACCCGTCCGAGGAGGTAATTCGCCATGCGCATCCTGGTGACCGGAGGCTGCGGCTTCATCGGCTCGGCGCTGGTGCTGCACCTCGTCGAGGATCTCGGCCACGAGGTCTGCACCTTCGACGCGATGACCTATGCGGCCAATCCAATCTCCCTGGCGCCGCTCGCCGACAACCCGCGCCACCGCCGGGTCGAGGCCGATATCTGCGACCGCGCCGCCGTGCAGACGGCGTTGGCCGAGTTCCGCCCCCAGGCCGTGATGCACCTCGCCGCCGAGAGCCACGTCGACCGCTCGATCACCGATCCGGGCGCCTTCGTGCGCACCAACGTGATCGGCACCCAGACGATGCTGGACGGGGCCCGCAGGTATTATGAATCCCTGCCGGAGGCGGACAAAAAGAGCTTCCGGTTCCTCCACGTCTCCACCGACGAGGTCTACGGCTCGCTGCCGCCGGACGCCTTCTTCACCGAGGAGAGCCGCTACGACCCGCGCTCGCCCTACTCAGCCTCGAAGGCGGCCTCCGATCACCTGGCGCGGGCCTGGCACGAGACCTACGGCCTGCCGGTGCTGGTGACCAACTGCTCCAACAATTACGGGCCGCGTCACTTCCCCGAGAAGCTGATCCCGCTGATGATCCTCAATGCCCTGGAGGGCAAGACACTGCCGGTCTACGGCGACGGTCAGAACGAGCGCGACTGGATCCACGTCCAGGACCACGCCAGGGGCCTCGTCGCCGTGCTGGAGCGCGGCCGGGTCGGACAGACCTACCTGCTCGGCGGCCGGGCGGTGCGCAACAACCTGGCGGTGGTGAAGGCGCTCTGCGCGGCCTTCGACCGTCTGCGCCCGGAGAACGCCCCGCACGAGAAGCTGATCAGCTTCGTCGCCGACCGCCCGGGCCATGACCGGCGCTATGCCATCGACTGCACCAAGGCCGAGACCGAGCTCGGCTGGCGCCCGCAGAAGACCTTCGAGCAGGCGCTCGAGGCGACCGTCGCCTGGTACCTCGACAACGAGAGCTGGTGGCGCCCGATCCGCGAGGGCCGCTACAAGGGCGAGCGCCTGGGGTTGAACACCTGATGGACGTCCTCGTTCTCGGCGGCGGCGGCCAGGTCGGCACCGAGCTGCAGGCCCTGGCCTGGCCGGACGGCGTGTCGGTGCACGCGCCGAGCCGCACCGCGCTCGACATCACCGACCCGGCGGCCGTGGCGGCGGCGCTCGACAGCTGCGCGTACCGGGTGGTGATCAACACCGCCGCCTACACCGCGGTCGACAAGGCCGAGTCCGAGGTTGTGGCGGCGTGGCGCCTCAACGCGCTGGCCCCGGCGATCCTGGCGGCGGCGACGGCCGAGCGCAAGATCCCCCTCGTCCATGTCTCGACCGACTACGTCTTCGCCGGCACGAAGCCAGACGGGGCCTACGCCCCCGACGCACCCATCGACCCGCAGAGCGTCTACGGGGCCAGCAAGGCCGCGGGCGAGCTCGCGGTGCGCACCGCCAACCCGCGCCACGCCATCGTCCGGACCGCCTGGGTGGTGAGCCCGCACCGGGGTAACTTCGTCAAGACGATGCTGCGGCTCGCTGGCGAGCGCGACGCCCTGACGGTGGTCGACGACCAGCACGGCTGCCCGACCTCCGCGGCCGACCTCGCCGCCGCCCTGGCCACGATCGCGCAGCGCATGGCGACCGACGCGCAGGCGCCCACCGGCACGTTCCACTGCGTCAACGCGGGCGACACGACGTGGCGCGGCTTCGCCGAGGCGATCGTCGCCGGCGGGGCCCGGCGCGGCGGCCGCTCCATCCCGGTCGAGGGCATCCCGACCGCTGCCTATCCGACCCCGGCCCGGCGGCCGGCCAATTCGCGCCTGTCCGTCGACAGCCTCACGGCCGCCTACGGCATCGCCCCGCGGCCCTGGCAGGCGGCGCTCGACGACATCCTGGACCGGCTCGTCGGGCCGGTTCGCGAGGGAGTATCCAAGCCATGAAGGGCATCGTTCTGGCCGGCGGCTCCGGCACGCGGCTGCACCCGGCCACGCTGTCGATCAACAAGCAGCTCCTGCCGGTCTACGACAAACCGATGATCTACTATCCGGTCTCGGTGCTGATGCTCGCCGGCATCCGCGAGATCCTGATCATCTCGTCGCCGGAACACCTCGACAATTACAAGCGCCTGTTCGGCACCGGCGAGCAGTTCGGCCTGCGATTCTCCTATGCCCTGCAGCCCCGGCCGGAGGGCCTCGCCCAGGCCTTCGTGATCGGCCGCGAGTTCGTCGGCACCGACGACGTGGCGCTGATCCTCGGCGACAACCTGTTCTTCGGCGCCGGCATGGGCGCGTTGCTGGCGCGGGCCGCGGCGCGCAAGCAGGGGGCCACGGTCTTCGCCTACCACGTGGACAATCCCCAGGCCTACGGCGTGGTCAGCCTCGACAAGACCGGGCGCCCGACCCGGATCGTCGAGAAGCCGCAGAACCCGGATTCGACCTGGGCGGTGACCGGCCTGTATTTCTACGACAACCAGGTCCTCGACATTGCCGCCGACGTGAAGCCCTCGCCCCGCGGCGAGCTGGAGATCACCAGCGTCAACGAGGTCTATCTCGAGCGCGGGCAGCTGCACGTGGAGCGCATGTCCCGCGGCTATGCCTGGCTCGACACGGGGACCCACGACAGCCTCCTGGAGGCGAGCGAGTTCGTCCGCACCCTCCAGCACCGCCAGGGGCTCCAGGTCGCCTGCCTGGAGGAGATCGCCTATCTCCAGAACTTCATCACCCGCGAGCAGCTGGTGGCCCGCGGCGAGATGTTCGCCAAGACCAATTACGGCCAGAACCTGCTGCGCCTCGCCCGGGAGAGCGACGACGAGCGCGCCCTGCGCTGATCCCGCCCGTCCGGTCGGCACAACCCGCGGGCGCGCGTTGTGACATGGGGAAGGGACGTCTGACCCGGCGCCCGGCGAGCGGGCCTGTCGTGAGAGCGACCCCCGCACCGTGACCCGGCGGACCCTTTGTCCCCGATGGCGGCGCGTCACGCGGGTGTGACCGCCCCGCTTGGACCCGCCGCGCGGTCTCCCGCTTTGTTCGCCTTTGCAGACCCGACGCGGCGCCGTATCAGGGGCCGCGAACCCGCCGCCGCCGCGCGGACGCGTCGAACCCCGGAGCCGCCGCCCCGATGCGGGACCCCAACGCGATCGACTTCTGGCGCGGTTTCGCCCTGGTGACGATCTTCATCAACCACATCCCGGGCAACACCTTCGAGCGCTACACCTTCTCACAATACGGCATCTCGGACGCCGCCGAGCTGTTCGTGTTCCTGGCGGGCTGGTCGATCGGCATCGCCACCCGGGGCCGCGACGGGGTTCCGGAGCCCCCCGGCAAGAGCGTGGTGCGGCTGCTGGCCCGGACCGTCGAGGTCTACCGGGCGCAGCTCACCGTCATGCTCCTGGCGCTGGCCATCATCGCGGGGGCAGCCCTCCTGCTCGACAATCCGCTGATCCTCGAATGGCACAATGCCGGCGGCTTCTTCGCGGATCCGATCCAGTCGGTCTGCGGCATGGCGCTGCTGACCTACCAGCTCGGTTTTTTCAACATCCTGCCGCTCTACGTGCTGCTGATCGGCGTCGCGCCGGTCTTCGTGCTGGTCGGCCGCGTCAGCCTCGTCGCGGCCCTGGTCCTGTCCGGGGGACTCTACGCCGCCAGCCTCGTCTTCGAGTGGAACCTGCCCTCCTGGCCCGGGGAGGGGGACTGGTTCTTCGATCCCCTCTGCTGGCAGGTGCTTCTGGTGCTGGGCTTCGTGCTGCAGCGCTGGAACCTCCGCTCCGACGTGCTGCGCCGCTGGTCGCGCCGCTTGTTCCCGGCCGGCATCGCCATCGTCGTCGCGGGGATTGTGCTTTCCGTGGCGGAGATTCGGCCGGATCCGATGCTGGTGCCGTCGCCGCGCCTGCTGTTCACCTTCGAGAAAACCTACCTGACCCCGGCGCGGCTGGTGCATTTCCTGGGGGTATTGTTGGCGTTTGCCCCCCTGTACGCATTGCTCGCCCCCCGCCTTGGCCACATCGTGGGCTATCTCACGCAGCTGGGACGAAACTCCCTGGCTGTCTTCTCAATGGGCTCGATCCTGAGTCTGATCGGACAGCTCGTGCGTTTTCAGACCGGCGGCGGCCTGCTGATCGACATGCTGGTCGCCGGCACGGGCGTGATCGGGCTGGGTTTCACGGCATGGTTCGTCGAATGGCGTACCCGCAACAGGTCTCCGAGGCCGCGCCCGTGAGCCCGGCCGCGCGCGCCGGGCGCGCCGCCCGTCCGAGGCTGTCCCTGATCCTAAGCCTGCTCCTCGCCGGCCCGGTGCAGGCGGAGCAGGTCGCCGATCCCGGGGCGGGCGAGCCCGGACTGTCCCAGGAATGCCGGGTGCCGGGCGCGCAGCTCTACGCGGCGGCGCAACTGGGGGCCGTCAAGGCGGCCCTGGCCGAGAACCGGCCCCTGAAGCTGCTGGCGATCGGCGGCTCCGCGGCACCGGGAGCGTCGGCCTCCTATCCGGCCAAGCTGGAGGCTGCCCTGGAACGGGCGCTGCCGAAGGTCGACGTGGTGATCGATCATCGCGGCCTCCCGGGCGAGGTCGCCTCCGGGGCCGCCGAGCGCCTGCGCACCATGGTGGTCGAGGCCGAGCCCGATCTCGTGATCTGGCAGGTGGGCACCCACGACGCCATCGCCCGCGTCGATGCCGAGGCCTTCGAGGGGGCGCTCACCGAAGCCGTCGCCTGGATCCGGTCCCACGGGATCGACGTGGTCCTGGTCGACCCGATCTACACCGCCAGCATGGCCGCGGACGTGGATTACAACCGGATCGTCGAGGCGGTGCGGACTGTGGCGACCCAGCAGCAGGTGCCCCTGGTGCGGCGCTACGAGGCGCTGCACTACCTGTCGAGCCGCAGCGACCGGGGCGAGGGCCACATGCTCGGTCGCCAGTTCCGGCTCAACGATCTCGGCCTGCGCTGCATGGCCGAGCACGTGGCCCTGACCATCGTCACCTCGCTGGCGCGGACCGAGGCGCCCCCGGAGCCCAAGCCCGATCCGGCCGCACCGCCCTTAACCGGGCCGCAAGGCGCGCCGGGCTAGACCGACAACCAGAGGTCGGCCTCCCGCCGTCCGAGGCCCGGCGCGGAGCGCGTAGTGTCAGCCATGGCTCTCCCCGCCCGCGCGGTCCGGCGCCTGCGGGCCCTGCGCGGCGGCCCGCAGCGGATGGCGCTCACGGTTTTCGCGATCCGGGTCGGTTCGGCCGGCTTCGCCTACGTCTCCCAGGTCCTGGCGGCGCGGCTGATGGGCTGGGAAGCCTACGGCATCTTCGCCTCCGTGTGGGTCTGGACCGCGATGCTCGGCCACACCCTGACCCTCGGCCTGTCGCAGGGCGCCTGCCGATTCGTGCCGGCCGACCAGGCGCAGGGGGATCTCGACCTCGCCCGCGGCTACATCCGCGCCGGCGCGCTGGTGACCGGCGGGGCGGCGCTGGCCGTCGCCGGGCTGGGTGCGGCACTCCTCCTGCTCGAACCGGGCCTGTTCGCGCCGGCCTATCGCGCCCCGATCGCGGTCGCCGTCTGCGTGATGCCGCTCTTCGCGCTCCAGGATTATCTGGAGGGCGTGGCGCGCAGCCAGAACTGGATCGGCCTCGCCATCGCGCCCCCCTATCTCCTACGCCAAACCCTGATGATGGCCGGCATGATCGCGGCGATCCTCCTCGGAGCGCCGCCGCGCGCCGAGGTGGCGATGGCCTGCATGCTCGCCGCCGCCGCTGCCGCGACCGCCCTTCAGGCCGGCCTGCTCGCGGCGCGGCTGCGCCGGGACTTGTCGTCCGGACCGCACCGCTATCGCTGGCGCTCCTGGCTCGGCACGAGCCTGCCGATCGCCGCCATCGATCTGGCCAATGCCGGCTTCACCTTCGTCGACGTGATCGTGCTGGGCGCCCTAGTGAGCCCGGCCGAGGTCGGGATCTACTTCGCGGCGACGCGGATCCAGCAATTCGTGGTGTTCGTGCATTTCGCGGTCAGCGCCGCCACGCTCCAGCGCTACAGCGCGGCGCAGGCTGGGGCGAACCGCCCCCTCCTCGCCGAACTCGTGCGGCGGCAAGCGCGGGTGACCGCGGCCGCGACCGTGGCGGTCGGCGGCGCGATCCTGGCCGCCAGCCCGCTTCTGCTGGCGCTGTTCGGCGCGGGGCTCGGGGGCAGCGTCCCGATCCTGTGCGTCCTCGTGGCCGGCAGCGTCGCGGCGAGCCTGTTCGGGCCCGGCGAGGACCTGCTCACCATGCTGGGCGGCGAGCGGCTCTGTGCCGGGATCACCGCGGCGTCCCTCATCGCCGCCGCGGGCCTGTGCCTGATCCTGGTGCCGCCCCTCGGGGCGCTCGGCGCCGCCGTGGCGGTGGCGCTCGCCTCCGTCGTGCGGTCCGGCCTGCTGGCCCGCGCCGCCGGGCGGATCCACGGCCTTCCGACGCCGGTCTGGGTCGCGGGAGCCGTCCGATGAACCGGACCAGCGCCGTTCCCGCGACGTCCGACCTGTCGATCACCTGCTCGACGGCGCCCGAGGCCGAGGCCTGGGACGCGCTGTTCGAGGCCGCCGCCGCCCCACATCCGCATTTCTCGCGGCACGTCATGGCGGCCCACGCGGCCGCCGGCCTGCTGCCGGCTGCTCTGCGCTACGTCACCGTTCGGCGGGCAAACCGCCTCGTCGCGCTCCTGCCCTGCGTGCCGACCCGCGACCTCTCCGGTCTCGGCGGCCGGGTGCTGCGGCCGTTCCTCTCGCCCTTCGTCACCGCCACGGCACCCCTGGTGGCCGACGGGCCCGGGCGGGCCGCCGACGTCGATGCCCTGGTGACCGGCCTCGCGGCGGCCTCCGGCGGACGGGCCTGGCGCTGGCCGCTGTTGCCGACCGGGGAGGGCGCGGTGCCGGAGCTGCTGGCGGCCATGCGCGGGCGCGGTTGGGCGATCGGCACGGTGGCGGCCTTCGAGCGCCCGGTCATGGATCGCCGGGCCGATCACGACGCCTTCCTGGCAGGCCATCCGAACCGGTCCCGGTTCAAGGATCTGCGCCGCCGCGCCCGGCGGCTCGCCGAGGCCGGCGCCGTCGCTTATGAGAGCGCGACGGCCGGCGCCGACCTGGACCGCCTCCGCGCGGCGTTCCTCGACCTCGAACGCGATGGCTGGAAGGGTCGGGCCGGCACCGCCATGGCCTGCCGCCCCGAGACCGCCGCGCTGGCCCACGCCCTGTTCGCGGACGCGGCGGGCCCGGTCGGCATCCGGGCCGACGCGCTGACCCTCGACGGGCGTCCCGTGGCGGTCAGCCTCGCCCTGACCGGCAAGGGGACCGCGACCCTGCTGAAGACCGCCTACGACGAGGCCCTGCGCAGTCACGCCCCGGGGCTGCTCCTGGAGGACGAGATCGTGCGCGCCTGCCACGCGACCGGCTTCGCCGACCGCCTGGATTCGGCGACCCTGGACGGATCGGCGCTGGAGAGCCTCTATCGCGATCGGACCCCGGTGGCCGAGATCATCGCGCTCCCGCCGGGCAACCACGCGCTCTCCCTGGAGCGACGCCTGCGCCTGGCCCGGTTCGAGCAGGACGCACGCGCCGCCGCCAAGCGGGCCCTGAAGCGCTGAGCGGCGGTACCGCACCGTCCGCCGCGGTCGTCGCCAGTCCGCCCGAAAGCCCCACGCGGATCTGCGCCTACCAGGCCCTGTTGGGACCCTCGACCCGGTCGTACACCCCATGGCCGGTCCGGGCGCGGTAGGCGCGGCCGGCGATCTCACCGGGGGTCGGCGGCGTGCCGGGCTGGGCGAAGCTCGTCTCCGGCCGGTAGGCCGGCCCCCAGCCGATCTCCTCGTCGCCCGCCGGATCCTTGCCGGGGAACCCGGTCACGTAGCCGGTGCTCTGCGCGAGCGCCGGGGCAGCCGCGAGGGCGAGCAGGGTCGCGAGGGTGAAGCGCAGCGCTGTCCTGGATCGCATCGATCGACATCTCCGTGCATGATCCGCGGAACGGATCGTCTGCGGGGTCAACCCCGCGCCGACGCGCGGGTTGTCGAGGCGCGCAGTCATGTCGCGGAGGCGCGGGCGTCATGGAAGACTGGAAGGCGGGGCTCAGGGCCGAATTGCGGGCCATGGAGATCGCCACCGGCGAGGCCGCTTCGGCCCAACTTCCGGAGCTGCTCCGTCGCCTGCGCCGGCATCAGGCGGGGCTCGACGGCAATCCGATCCTCGCCCTGTACAGGCGCTGGCGCATCCGGCGGCTCGCCCGCGCCGTGGCCGATGCGCGCTGGCACATGGAGCAGGGGCGCGCCGCGCGCCTCGGAGGCCTCGATCCGCGGCCCTGAATCGGCGTCCCGAATGGTCCGCGCGGCGCTTGCGAAGACGCGAGGCGCGGGCCCCGGCATTACGCCGCGACGGGCGATCCCGCGCGCCGGCCCGTCCGCGGCGTCTCGGGTGCGCGCGCGCTCGGCCTGGTCGATGCCGTTCGATCGGCGATCACGGCGGGCAGGCGCACGAGGACGATGGTGCCGACCGTTTCCTCGGAGCGGATGCGGAGCGATCCGCCATGCAGCTCGACCATCGAGCGCGTGATGGCGAGCCCCAGGCCCGATCCCTTGTGGCTCCGGGTCATCTGCGCCTCGACCTGCGTGAACGGCCGGCCGAGCCGGGCGAGGTCCGAGCGCGGGATGCCGATGCCGTTATCCTCGATGAACAGATGCGTGCTGGCGCCCGCACGCCGTACGCGCAGGGCGACGCGGCCCCCGATCGGGGTGAACTTCACGGCGTTCTGGACGAGGTTGACGAGGATCTGCTGCATGGCGCTCGGATCGGCCAGCAGGTCGAGCCCGGGCGGCACGTCCACGCTCACGGTGATCGCCTTCTCCCGGGCGGCCGCCGCCATCGGCGCCAGGGCGGACGACACCGCATCCTCGGCCGAGATCGCCCGGGGGCTCAGCCGCACGCGGCGCGCCTCCAGTCGGGCCATGTCGAGGATGTCGTCGATCATCGAGAGGAGATGCGATCCGCTCTCGCGGATATCCCGGCAATATTCGGTGTAGCGGGGGGTGCCGAGCGGGCCGAGCACCGCGTTCTCCATCACGTCGGCGAAGCCGATGATGGCGTTGAGCGGCGTACGCAGCTCGTGGCTCATATTGGCCAGGAACTCGGACTTGGCCTGGTTCGCCGCCTCGGCGACGGCCTTCTGGTCGAGGTAGCGCTCGGCGAGGTCGGCGAGCTGCTGGGTCTGGAGTTCCAGCGTCCGGCGGGAGCGCTTCAGGTCCTTCACGGTCTCGATCAGCTCGCGCTCGGAGGCCTGAAGCTGCTCCTGGTGGCGCTTCAGGCTGGTGATGTCGGTGCCGACCGAGACGTAGCCGCCGTCCTTGGTGCGCCGCTCGCTGATCTGGAGCCAGCGGCCATCCGCCAGCTCGGCCTCGAAGGTCCGGGCCGCCATGCCGCCGAGCGCCATGCCGACCTCCGGCGATTCGCGCCGGACCTGGGGCAGCACGCCCCGCCCCATCACATCCGTGTAGCTCTGGCCGGACCTGGCATCCTCCGGGCTCAGAGCGTGCAGGTGACGAAATTTCGAATTGCACAGGACCAGCCGGTTGCCGGTATCCCAGAGGACGAAGGCCTCCGAGATGGCCTCGACGGCATCGCGCAGGCGCATGTCGGCCGCCGCGTTCGTCTCCTCCAGGGCCCGCTGCTCGCTGATGTCGGTGGTAATGCCCACCAAGTGCTGGCTGCCGTCGGCGGCGTTGACCACGACCTCGGCGCGGGCGCGGAACCAGACATAGGCCCCGTCGGCGCCGCGCATGCGGAACGCGTGGTCAATATGGGTCTGGTTGGCCGCGACGCCCCGGGCGAGGCTGTAGAGATCCCCGTCGTCGGGATGGACCAAGCCGTTGACGTCGCCGAAGGAGAGGTACTTGTTCTGCCGCTGGTAGCCGAGCAGGCCGTACATCGAATCGGACCAGTAGATCCGGCCCCGGGCCACGTCCCAATCCCAGAGGCCGCAGGCGCCGCGGCGCAGGGCCGTCTCGAGGCGGCCGTGAATCTTCTCCCGGGCGCGGTCGGCCCGGGTCGCCTGCCGGGTCTGCAATCCGTAGGCGAGGCTGACGCCGAGGATCACGAGGGCCGCCGCGGCGATCAGGACGATCTGATCGCGGGTGCGGGCGCTCCAGCCGCGCAGGAGCGGCTCGATCGGCTGGACCACGGCCACCTGTCCGAGACCGCCGGGCAGGCTGTGCATGGCGGCCAGCACGGTCTCGCCCCCCGGGAGGTCCAGGGCGATGGTCCCGGCGCGCTCGCCGAGCCCGGACAGGGGCTCGCTCGCGCCGAGCACCTGGGACAGCGTCTGAAGGTCGGCTGGGAGGGGCGGATGGGACGCGACGATGCGGGTATCGGGCCGAACCAGCAGGAGGCGCCGCCCGGAATGCCGCGCGCTCTCCGGCATCAGACCGCGCAGGTCCGTCGCGAGGATCCCCGCGGGACCGACGGCCCGGGCGGCCAGGCGCGCGAATTCCTCGACCTCGACCTTGGCGACCGCCAGGATCTCGGCACGCTGGCCGCGGATGTGCAGCGCCGCCAGCCCGATCAGGCAGGCCAGGAACACCGCCAGCGTCCCCGGCACGGCGAAGCGCAACCAGCGCTCGGCCTGACCGAACCGCGACTCCGGTGCGCGGGCCGGCCAGGAGACGGCCAGAGTCGAGTCCGCACGCGCGGAGAAGGAAGCGGAAGCCGCCTCCGGCATGGCCGAACCTCGTCCGTGGGAACAACGACCCGAGCGGAGCCCCGCTCCCCGAATCTATGTGAATACAATCACCCTGGGGGGCGGTTTGTCCACGGCTTTTTTACCATACGGCCTTGACGAACACCCCGTGTTGCAGCCGTGCCGGAGAATCGATTTCTACCGCAGGTTCAAGTGCTTAGCCACCTTCCAGGCTACGCGCGAGGATGTCGGCGCTGTCCCGGGACAGGCCGGGGATCGCCTTGATCCCGTTGAGCATTTCGACGGCTTTGGCGGCGCGCGATTTTTCCAGCCGGCGCCACGATCCGAAGGCCGTGAGCAGGCGCGCGGCAACCTGTGGGTTGGTGGAATCGAGTGCCGCGACGGTCCGGGTTACGCAGGAAAATCCCGCTCCGTCGCGCCGCGCGAACTGCGTTGGGTTGCCGAACGCGAAGCTGCCGATCAGGGCGCGCACCCGATTCGGGTTGGTTAGGGTGAAGGCCGGGTGGTCCTGCAGCCGGATCATTCGGTCCAGCGTCCCGGCTTCGGGGATCTGGGCCTGGATGGCGAACCACTTGTCGAGGACGAGGGGCTCGTCGGCGTAGCGCGCGGCGAAATCCGCCAGCGCCGCCTCGCGCTCCGCCCCGGGGATCAGCGCCAGGGTCGCGAGGGCGGCGAGGCGGTCGGTCATGTTGGTGGCGCTCGCCAAGCGGTCCGCGGCGCGCGCGGCGCCCGCCGGCGGATCGCCCGCCGCGATCAGGTCGAGGGCGGCGTTGCCGAGCGAGCGGCGCCCCGCCGAAGCGGCGTCGGGGCTGTAGGGCTCACCCGCGACCGGCGCCAGGGCGGCGTCGATCCGTTCGAGGCGGGGTCGAAGCGTCCGGCCGAGATACGCCCGCAGGTCGGTGCGGGCCCGGTGGATCGCGTCGGGGTCGACATCGGCCGGGAGGGCGTCGGCAGCCTCGCCCTCGCTCGGCAAGGCCAGGACGAGGGCCGCGAAGGCCGGATCGGCCAGGGCCTCGCCGTCGAGGAAGCGGCCCAGGGCCTCCGCGAAGGCCTCCATCCGGCCGGTGTCGGCGTCGAGGATCAGGCGCAGGGCGACATCCTGCGCCGCCTGCCAGCGGTTGAACGGGTCGCTGTCCTGCGCCAGCAGCCGCATGCGCTGCGCGTCGGTGAGGGCGAGATCGAGGCGCACCGGCGCCGAGAAGTCCCGCAGCACCGACGGCACCGGCTCCTCGGTGACGGCCTCGTAGACGATCTCAACCTCCGGGCGGTCGAAGACGTAGACGCCGTCCTGCACCTGCGCGCAGGTGGCGCCGGACAGCGGCCCGGCCGCGCCGACGAGGCCGAGCGCCACCGGGATCACCAGGGGCGGTCCGTCCGCGCCGGGCAGGCTCTGCGCCAGCCGCAGGGTGTAGCGCGCCGCCTCCGGATCATACCGGCCGGAGACCGACAGGCGGGGCGTGCCGGGGCGCTCGTACCAGCGGGCGAAGGCCGCGAGATCGCGCCCGGTCACCGACGCGAAGGCGGCCAGAAAGTCCTCGACGGTGGCGGCGCGCCCGTCATTGTCGGCGAAGTAGCGGTCCATGCCGGCCCGGAACGCCGCCGGGCCGATCAGGGTGCGCAGCATCCGGACGATTTCCGCGCCCTTGTCGTAGACGGTTGCCGTGTAGAAGTTGTTGATCTCCGCGTAGGCCCGCGGCCGTACCGGGTGGCGCAGCGGCCCGGCATCCTCGGGGAACTGGCGCGCGCGCAGGGACCGGACCTCGGCGATCCGGTGCACCGGCCGGGACCGCATGTCGGAGGAGAATTCCTGGTCGCGAAAGACCGTCAGGCCCTCCTTCAGGCAGAGCTGGAACCAGTCCCGGCAGGTGACGCGGTTGCCCGACCAGTTGTGGAAATACTCGTGGGCGATGATCGCCTCGATGGCCGCGTAATCCCCGTCGGTCGCCGTCTCGGGGCTCGCCAGAACGTATTTGTCGTTGAAGATGTTCAGGCCCTTGTTCTCCATCGCGCCCATGTTGAAGTCGGACACGGCGACGACGTTGAACAGGTCGAGGTCGTAGGCGCGGCCGAAGGCGGTCTCGTCCCAGGCCATGGAGCGGATCACGGCATCGAGGGCGTAGTCCGCCCGGGGCTCCTTGCCGGGCTCGACATAGACCGCGCAGGTGACGGCGCGTCCCTCGGCCGTGGTGAACCGGGTCTCGACCATCCCGAGCCGGCCGCCGACCAGGGCGAACAGGTAGGCGGGCTTCGGGTGCGGGTCGTGCCAGACGGCGAAGTGCCGGTCGGCGCCGACCGGGCCGGCGTCGATCCGGTTGCCGTTGCCCAGCAGCACCGGCGCCTCGGCCCGGTCCGCCTCGATCCGCGTGGTGTAGACCGCCATGACGTCGGGGCGATCGAGGAAGTAGGTGATGCGGCGGAAGCCGTCGGCCTCGCATTGCGTGCAATAGACGCCGTTCGAGCGGTAGAGGCCCATCAGCCGGGTGTTGGCCGTGGGGTCGACCTCGGTGACGAGGCGCAGGGTGAAGGGCCGCCGGGGCGGAGCGAGCAGGCTGAGGCCCGACGGGGATACCGTGTAGGCGTCGCTCGCGGGTTCCGCCCCGTCCAGGGCAAGGGACACCAGCCGCAGGTCATCGCCGTCGAGGATCAACGGCGCCCCCGGGATGCCATCCGGGTTCGGGCGCAGCGCCAGGGTCGCGTCGATCCGGGTGGCGTGCGGGTCGAGGCGGATGTCGAGGTCGACCCGGTCGATCAGGTAGTCGCTCGGCCGGTATTCCTCGAGGCGGATCAGCGGCGGCGTCTCGGTGCGCATGCGTCTCTCACTCCGGGTCTGGATCGGGTCCGTTCTGGTCCCTCGCGGCGCCCGGCGCAACGCGGTCGCGCGGGCGTCCACCCGGCGCCTCCGGTCACGGCGGGCTGCGGGCCCGGTCTACCCGTGCGCCGGCCCGCGCTCTAGCTAGGAGCGCGACCGGCCGCCGCGGGCGGGCCCGGTCGTGTCCGTTTCTCGGGGGGCGTCGCGACGGCCCCCGCCGCAACAGAGGCAGTGCCGCCGATGGAATACCTGCACACCATGGTCCGGGTGGCCGATCTCGACCGGGCGCTCGCCTTCTACGTGGATACGTTCGGCCTCCAGGAGGTGCGCCGGATCGACAACGAGAAGGGCCGCTTCACCCTCATTTTCCTGGCAGCGCCGGGGGATGCCGCCCGGGCGACGGAGACGAAGTCGCCGCTCGTCGAACTCACCTACAATTGGGATCCGGAGACCTACTCGGGCGGGCGCAATTTCGGGCACCTCGCCTATCAGGTCGACGATATCTACGCCTTCTGCGCGCGGCTCCGGGACAAGGGCGTGACCATCAACCGGCCCCCGCGCGACGGCCACATGGCCTTCGTGAAGTCGCCGGACGGCATCTCCATCGAGATCCTCCAGAAGGGCGGCGCGAAGGAGCCGCAGGAGCCCTGGGCCTCCATGGAGAACACCGGCTCCTGGTAACCGACCTTGACCCGGGCGGCGGCGCGGGCGCATCTGCCCGCGGATCAGCCGGCCGGGCGGCCGCTCCGGACGCTTCGGCGTCCGGGGAGGAAAGTCCGGGCTCCATGGAGAGACGGTGCCGGATAACGTCCGGCGGGGGCGACCCCAGGGACAGTGCCACAGAGAGCAGACCGCCCCGGACGCGTCTGGGGTCAGGGTGAAAGGGTGCGGTAAGAGCGCACCGCGGACGCGGCAACGCGGACGGCATGGCAAACCCCACCGGGAGCAAGACCGAATAGGGGCGGCGCGCCCTTCGCGAGATGGGCAGGCCCGCTCTCCAGGCCAGTCGCCCGGGTTGGTTGCTCGAGGCGGTCGGCGACGACCGTCCCAGAGGAATGGCCGCCACGTCGGGGCGCTCCGGCGCTCCGGCCCTACAGAACCCGGCTTATAGGCCGGCTGATCCACCACCGACAAAAAGCGACGCGGCTGCAAGGCCTTGTCGCGGGTCGGCGGCCCGGCGGCGGGACCGACCGGACCGGATGGCGCGGAGGCCGAATTTCCCGCGCGGCAAAAACCTTCGGTTAACCTTGGCGGGGTCAGATCGGTCCGCGCGGCAGCGCCAAGCGCGTGCGTTGACGATCCTCCGAGGCCCATGATACCCGGCATCCTCCCGTCAACGGCGCGTATCGGATCGCCGGGCGCAACTTGCCTTCGAGCAGGTCCCGTCCGTGCGCGGCGTTTTGCGCATGTCGCATCCGGTGCCGTTCCCGTCACGCGCGCCGCCCTCGGGCGGCCCGGTACAGGGCACCATGAGACGCACGAGCCGCATCAGCGCCCGGAGTTCCGGAGCGCTCCGCCATCCCGCCCCCGATCGCGCCGCCGCGCCGAGGCGCCCATGAACCGGCGACGTCCCTCGACCGCTTTGCTGACCGCGGCGCGCCAGGGCTGCGCGGAGCGGGAACCCACAGCCCCGCCGCACATCCCGGTCCTGCTCGACGCGGTGACGGACGCCCTGCGGACCGAGGGCGGCCTCGCGGTCGACGGCACCTTCGGAGCCGGCGGCTATACCCGCGCGCTGCTGGAGCGCGATCCGGCCCTGCAGATCCTCGCCATCGACCGCGACCCGACCGCGATCGCGGCAGGCCAGGCGATGGCCGCCGCGTTCCCCGGACGTCTCCGGCTGATGAACGGGCGCTTCGGCGATCTCGACGCCCTCCTGGTCGAGGGGGGCGAGGCGCGGGCGGATCACGTCGTGCTCGACATCGGCGTCTCGTCGATGCAGCTCGACCTGCCCGAGCGCGGTTTCTCGTTCCGCCACGACGGCCCCCTCGACATGCGCATGGGCGGCGATGGCCCGAGCGCCGCGGACCTCGTCAATGAGGCCGAGGAGGTGGTTCTGGCCGACATCATCTATCATTACGGCGAGGAGCGGCGCTCGCGGGCCGTGGCGCGGGCAATCCACGAGGCCCGCCGCCGCGGCCGGATCGAGACGACCGCGCAGCTCGCCGAGTTGGTCGCCGGCGTCGTCCGGGTCGAGCCCGGGAGCCACATCCATCCGGCGACGCGGACCTTCCAGGGCCTCAGGATCGCCGTGAACGACGAACTCGGCGAACTGGTGCGCGCGCTGCATGCGGCGGAGCGGGTGCTCAGGCCCGGCGGGCGGCTCGCCGTCGTGACGTTCCATTCCCTAGAGGATCGGATCGTCAAGCAATTCTTCGCCGCCCGCAGCGGTCGCGCCGGACAGGGCTCGCGGCACCTGCCGGGCACGCCCGTGGAGACGGTGCGCAGTTTCGATCTCGTGACCAAGGGTCCGGTCCTGCCGGGCGAGGCCGAGACCGCGCGCAATCCGCGCGCCCGCTCGGCCAAGCTCCGTGCCGCCGCGCGCACGGAATCCGAGGTGCCGGAGCCGCTCGCGGCCCTGACCGCCCTGGCGAGCCTTCCCGAAGCCGCCCGCGGGGGCCACCGTCGATGATCCGCCTCCTGAACCTCCTGGCGGTGGCCGGGCTCGTCGCCTCGGCGATCTACGCCTACTCGATCAAGTACGACACGCTCTACCAGGGCGCCCAGGTCTCGAAGCTGCAGAGCGCGCTGCATTCCGAGCGCCAGGCGATCGCGGTGCTGCGCGCCGAGTGGCAGCTCCTGACCCGGCCGGACCGGCTTCAGGCGGCCGTCGACAAGCATCTCGATCTCGTGCCGATCGGCACGAGCCACCTGGCGCGCCTAGCGGACCTGCCCGCCCGGCAGGAGCGGGGCGACGAGATCGGCCGGCTGCTCGCGGCGACGGCGACGCCCAAGGACAAGGGTGCCGTCGAGCCGCGCACCACCGGTGCGATCACCCGCACCGTCACCACGACCCGCACCCCGACGACGGCTTCGAGGTAGACTCCCGTGTCCGATGACGCCGACCTGATTCCCGACGAGGCCGCCGTGTCGACGCACGAGGCCGCCTTGCTCGAGGCCGCCGCCCTCGCGCTCGCCGCCACCGCCCCGCGCGCGCTCCCCGAGGAGGCGCTCGCCCCGGAGCCGCGCGCCGACCGCACGAAGGCCTTCGTGCGCAGCATGTTCCGGCTGGCCATCGAGCGGTCGCACATGCGCGTGGCCCTGGTCGGGCTGGTCTTCGTCGCCGTGTTCGGGACGATCTCGGCCAAGCTCCTGATGATGGCGATCTTCGGGGATCCGCCGAGCCAGGAGCACCGGGTCGCGGCGGCGTCGTCCACGGCCTTCCGGCCCGACATCGTCGACCGCAACGGCGAGATCCTGGCCACCGACATCCGCACGGTCTCGGTCTTCGCCGAGCCCGGCAACATCTACGACAAGGACGAGGCGGTGGAGCTCCTCACCGCCGTGCTGCCGGAGCTCAACGCCTCCGAGCTGCGCGCGAAACTGTCCTCGCGGAAAGGCCGCAGCGGCGCCGGCTTCGTCTGGGTGAAGCGCGAGCTGACGCCGAAGCAGCAGGCCGAAGTCCACCGGCTCGGGATTCCCGGCATCGGCTTCCTACCCGACCACAAGCGCGTCTACCCGAACGGTGTCGCCGCCGCCCATATCCTGGGCGCGACCAACCTCGACGGCATCGGCATCGCCGGCATGGAGAAGTACATCGACTCCACCGGCCTCCAGGCGCTCAACAGCTTCGGTCTGGTGAGCAAGCAGGCCGACCTGAAGCCGGTGCAGCTCTCCCTCGACCTGCGCGCCCAGTTCGCGGTGCGCGACGAGCTCGCCTGGGGCATCGACCACTTCAAGGCGAAGGCCGGCGCCTCGATGATCCTCGACGTGAAGACCGGCGAGGTCATCGCCCTGGTCTCGATGCCGGATTTCGACCCGAACGACCCGAAGGACGCGCTCTCCCCCGACCGGATCAACCGCATGAATGTCGGCGTCTACGAGATGGGCTCGACCTTCAAGGCGATGACCCTCGCCATGGCGCTGGATTCCGGCAAGTACAACGTCAACTCGACCTTCGACACCCGCGGCGGCGTGCTGAACTGGGGCCGCCAGAAGATCCACGAGTATCACGGCACCAACCGGCTGATCACGATGCCGGAGGTGTTCACCCACTCGTCGAACATCGGCTCGGCCAAGATGGCGCTCGGCGTCGGCGTGCCCGGCCACAAGGCGTTCCTGAAGAAGATGGGCCTGCTCGACCGGCTGCGCACCGAATTGCCCGAGAGCGCGGCCCCGATCGTCCCGTCGCGCTGGAGCGAGATCAACACGATCACCATCGCCTTCGGCCACGGCATCGCGGTGGCGCCGATCCAGGCCGCGGCGGCGGTGGCGGCGATCGCCAACGGCGGCGACCTGATCACCCCGACCTTCCTGAAGGCGAACCCCGACGACAAGGCGCGGTCCACGCACGTGCTCTCGAGCCAGACCTCCGAGGCTATGCGCTACATCATGCGGCTGAACGCCTCCGAGGGCTCGGCCAAGAAGGCCGCGATCCCGTACTACTTCGTCGGCGGCAAAACCGGCACGGCCGAGAAGGTGATCGGCGGCCGCTACATCCACAACCGCCTCTTCACCACCTTCATGGCGGCGGCGCCGATGAACGACCCGAAATACCTGTTCGTCACGATCATGGACGAGCCGCAGGGTCTGCCCGAATCCGGCGGCTACGCCACCGCGGCCTGGAACGCGGGCGTCGTCACCGGCAAGGTGATCGAGCGCGTGGCGCCGATCCTCGGCCTGCCGCCGCAATTCGAGCCGCCGGTGAGACCGTTCCCGCAGATGGTCAAGCTCAACGCCTACCACGTCAACCAGCTCGGCGGCCCGTGATGGTGGTGTCGTGAGCGCCCGGCTCGCCGAGCTCTTCCCGGAAGCCTCCGGCGCCGCAAGCGACCTGGCCGTGTCGGGACTGACCGCCGACAGCCGGCAGGTCGCCTCCGGCACGGTGTTCGTCGCCGTGCCGGGCACCAAGGCCGATGGGCGCCGCTTCGCCGCGCAGGCGGCCAATCGCGGCGCGATGGCGGTGGTCGGGGAGGGCGGACGCCCCGCGGATCTACCTGATTCAGTCGCCTGGGTCGCCGTATCGGATGCGCGACGGGCGCTCGCGCTCGCCGCCGCGCGGCTGGCCGGGGTGCAGCCGGAGACCGTGGTGGCGGTCACCGGCACCGCGGGGAAGAGTTCGGTCGCCGATTTCGTGCGCCAGATCCAGGCGCGGCTCGGCCGCGACGCGGCGAGCCTGGGCACCGTCGGGATCGTCACCAACCGCGGCGCGCACTACGGCTCGCTGACCACCCCGGACCCGGTGACCCTGCACGAGACCCTGGCGCGCCTGGCCCGCGAGGGCGTCACCGACCTCGCCATGGAGGCCTCCTCGCACGGGATCGAGCAGCGCCGCCTGGACGGCGTGCGGCTCGCGGCGGCGGGATTCACCAATCTCGGCCGCGACCACCTGGACTATCACGCGAGCATCGAGGAGTATCTTGCTGCGAAGATACGGCTTTTCACCGATCTTCTGCCCCCGGGCCGTCCGGTGGTGGTCAATGCCGACGGGGCCTATGCCGACCGGGTGATCGCCGCCGCGCAGCGCGCCGGGCGGCCCGTCCGCACGGTCGGCCGCAACGGTCTAGACTTGCGGGTGGAATCGGTCCGGACGGAGGGATTCGCCCAGACGGTCCGCATCGCCTTCGACGGCCGCGACCACACCCTCCGGCTACCGCTCGTCGGCGAGTTCCAGGTCGAGAACGCCCTGGTGGCGGCTGGCCTCGCGCTGGCCACCCCGGCGGGCGCGGCCGATCCCGCCGGCGTCTTCGCGGCCCTGGACCATCTCACCGGCGTGCCCGGCCGCATGGAACGGATTGGGGAGGCGCGGGGCGGCCTGTGTCTCGTGGATTACGCCCACAAGCCCGAGGCCCTGGAAAGCGTGCTGACGGCCCTGCGTCCCTTCGCGTCCGGCCGACTGGTTGTGGTATTCGGCTGCGGCGGCGACCGCGACCGCGGCAAGCGCCCGCTCATGGGCGCCATCGCCCATCGGCTGGCCGACACGGTCATCGTCACCGACGACAACCCGCGCACCGAGGAGCCCGCTTCGATCCGCCAGGCGATCCTGGCGGCGGCCCCGGGCGCCGAGGAGATCGGCGACCGGGCCGAGGCGATCCGGAATGCCGTTCGCCGGCTCGGACCCGGCGACGTGCTGGTCGTCGCCGGCAAGGGTCATGAAACCGGCCAGATCGTGGGGGATCGCACCCTGCCGTTCTCGGATCACGCGGTCCTGCGCGCCGCCATCGCCGACGCGGCCGCTTGACGGCGACGGGGGGATCATGACCGCACTCTGGACCTGCGAGGAGCTGGAAGCCGCCACCGGCGGGCGCCTGATGGGCGCGGTCCGGCCGATCGGCGGCGCGTCGATCGATACCCGGACGCTCCAGCCCGGCGACCTGTTCTTCGCCATCCGGGGCGAAGCGCGCGACGGCCACGACTTCGTCGCCGGAGCAATCGGGCGCGGCGCCGGCGCCGCGGTGGTGCGCGCGGATCGCGCCGCGGATCTCGCGACGCACGGCCCCCTGCTGGCGGTGCCGGAGGCGGGCGACGATCCGGTCCTGACGGCGATGACCCGCCTCGGAGCCGCGGCCCGCGCCCGGACGAGCGCGCAGGTGGTCGCGGTGACCGGCTCCGTCGGCAAGACCGGCACCAAGGAGGCCCTGCGCCACGTCCTGGCCGAGCAGGGCGAGACCCACGCCTCGGCGGCGTCCTACAACAACCACTGGGGCGTGCCGCTGACGCTCGCCCGGATGCCGGCCTCCACGCGCTACGGCGTGTTCGAGATCGGGATGAACCACGCGGCCGAGATCGTGCCGCTCGCCGCCCAGGTCCGGCCCGACATCGCGCTGATCACCACGATCGAGCCGGTGCATATCGAGCATTTCGCCTCGCTCGCCGCCATCGCGGACGCCAAGGGCGAGATCTTCTCCGGGCTCCGGCCGGGCGGCGTGGCGATCATCAACCGCGATGCCCAGCATTTCGAGCGGCTCGTGGCACACGCGCTTGCCTCCCGGGCCGGCCGGGTGATCAGCTTCGGCGAGCACGCGCAGGCCGATGTCCGGGCCCAGCGGATCGTGCTCCGCCCCGACCTGTCGGTGGTGGACGCGGTGGTGATGGGCCAACCGGTCACCTACAGGCTCGGCACCGCGGGCCGGCACACGGCGCTGAATTCGCTGGGCGTCATGGCGGTGATCCACGCGCTGGGCGCCGATCTCGCCCGGGCCGCCCTCGCCCTCGGGGCGCTGACGCCGCCGGTCGGGCGCGGCGAGCGCACCGCGCTGGCGATCGGCGGCGGCACCGCCTACCTGGTCGACGAGAGCTACAACGCCAACCCCGCCTCGGTGCGGGCGGCGCTGGCGACGCTCGCCGGCATCGAGACCGGCCCGCGCGGGCGCCGCATCGCGGTGCTCGGCGACATGCTGGAACTCGGGCCCGCCACCCCCGACCTCCATCGCGGCCTGGCGGAGGCGATCGAGGCGGCACGCATCGACCTCGTCTTCGCGGCCGGTCCGCTGATGCGCCACCTGTTCGAGGCCCTGCCGGTGAGCCGGCGCGGCGGCGTGGCCGACGCCGCCATCGACCTGATCGAGCCCCTCGCCGGGGTCCTGCGCCCCGGTGACGCCGTCATGGTCAAGGGATCGAACGGCAGCCGCATGGGCCGGATTGTCGAGGCGCTGAAAGCCCGCTACGCGGTCGATCCGACGCGGCGCGCCGATGTCGAGATCCGCACGGCCGCCGCCCCATGATCGGCACGCCCGAGCGTCCGGGACGTTCGGTGCCGCCTCCCGAAACCCGCGACTGAACAGAGGGGCCGAGCGCCCGGATGCTGTACCTCCTCTCGGAACTGAGCGGCACCTTCACGCCGTTCAACGTGTTCCGCTACATCACCTTCCGCACCGGCGGCGCGCTGTTCACGGCGGGGCTGTTCGTGTTCTGGTTCGGGCCCTGGATCATCTCGCTCCTGCGCCTGCGCCAGGGCAAGGGCCAGCCGATCCGCGAGGACGGGCCGCAGACCCACCTGCTGACCAAGCGCGGCACGCCGACCATGGGCGGCCTGATGATCCTGGCGGGCGCGGTGGTGGCGATCCTGCTCTGGGCGAACCCCCGCAACCACTACGTCTGGGTGACGCTCACCGTCACCCTCGGGTTCGGCGCAATCGGCTTCTACGACGATTACCTCAAGGTCACGAAGCAGTCGCACAAGGGTTTCTCGGGCAAGTTCCGGCTGGCGCTCGAGGCGCTGATCGCCATCGCGGCCTGCACGATCATCTCGATCTACTCGCCTGCAGCCCTCCAGAACCAGTTGGCCTTCCCGGTGTTCAAGGACGCGCTGTTGAACCTCGGCTGGTTCTACGCCCTGTTCGGGGCCTTCGTGATCGTCGGCGCGGGCAATTCCGTGAACATGACCGACGGGCTCGACGGGCTCGCGATCGTGCCGGTGATGATCGCCTGCGGCACTTTCGGGTTCATCGCCTACCTCGTCGGCAACTCCTTCACGGCGAGCTACCTGCAGGTGAACTACGTCCGCGACTCCGGCGAACTGGCCGTGGTCTGCGGCGCGGTGATCGGGGCCGGCCTCGGCTTCCTCTGGTTCAACGCGCCCCCGGCCCAGATCTTCATGGGCGACACCGGCTCCCTGGCGCTCGGCGGCCTGCTCGGCACCATCGCGGTGGCGACCAAGCACGAGATCGTCCTGGCGATCGTCGGCGGCCTGTTCGTCCTGGAGATGATGTCGGTGATCATCCAGGTCGCCTCGTTCAAGCTCACGGGCAAACGGGTCTTCCGCATGGCACCGATCCACCACCATTTCGAGCAGAAGGGCTGGAAGGAACCGCAGGTCGTGATCCGCTTCTGGATCATCGCGGTGATCCTGGCGCTCGCCGGGTTGGCAACACTGAAGCTGCGCTGAGATTGTGTGCTATTCGACCGGCGGAGATCGTTGATCCCACTCAGGTCCTCATCCTGAGGTGCAGCCGCGAAGCGGGTGCCTCGGGATGAGGGATGGGATCGGCCAGATGCCGTCATCGCGTTCCGAGCTTCACCATGATTCCCATCACCGTTTTCGAAGGCAAGACCATCGCCCTGTTCGGGCTGGGCGGCTCGGGGCTGGCCACGGCCCATGCGCTGAGGGCCGGCGGCGCCGAAGTGATCGCCTGGGACGACAATGCCGACAGCCTCGCCCGCGCCCGGGACGCGGGGATCGAGACCCGGGACCTGCGCGAGGCCGACTGGTCCGGCCTCGCCGCCCTCGTGCTCAGCCCCGGCGTGCCGCTGACCCATCCCGAGCCGCACTGGACCGTCCGGCTGGCCCGCGACGCGGGGGTGGAGATCGTCGGCGACATCGAGCTGTTCTGCCGCGAGCGCCGGGTGACCGCGCCGGGGGCCCCGTTCGTGGCGATCACCGGGACCAACGGCAAATCGACCACCACGGCCCTCGTCGCCCATGTCCTCGCCCAGGCCGGCCGCGACGTCCAGGTGGGCGGCAATATCGGCACCGCGATCCTGTCGCTGGCGCCGCCCGATGCGGGACGCGTCCACGTGATCGAGATGTCGTCGTTCCAGATCGACCTGACGCCGGGCCTCGATCCGAGCGTCGGCGTGCTGATGAACATCACCCCGGACCATCTCGACCGCCACGGCACCATGGAGCAGTACGCGGCCATCAAGGAGCGCCTGATCCGCGGCGCGGGTCTGGCGGTGGTCGGCATCGACGATGCCCCCAGCCGGGCCATCGCCGACCGGCGCGGCACCGATCTCGTGCGCGTGCACGTGCCCCATGGCGACGTGCTCTGCGCCGACGCCCTGACCGTGCGCGACGGCATCGTCCGCGAGCCGGACGGCACGGCGCTCGCCGACGTGAACGGGATCGGATCGCTCCGGGGCGCGCACAATTGGCAGAACGCCGCGGTGGCGGTCGCCGTGGCGCGGGCGCTGGGCCTGCCACTCGACGCGATCCAGGCCGGGCTGAGCTCGTTCCCCGGCCTGCCGCACCGGATGGAGGAGGTCGGACGGCGCGGGCCCGTCCTGTTCGTCAACGATTCCAAGGCGACCAACGCGGATTCCACCGAGAAGGCGCTGACCGCCTTCCGGGACATCCACTGGATCCTCGGCGGCAAGCCGAAGGACGGCGGCATCTTCCCCCTGGTCCCGTATTTCGAGCGGGTCGCCCACGCCTACCTGATCGGCGCGGCCTCCGATGCCTTCGCGGCGACCCTGGAGGGGGCCGTGCCCTATACCCGCTGCGAGACGCTGGACGTGGCGGTCCCGAAGGCCGCCGAGAACGCCGCCGCTTCGGGCGCCCCCGAGCCGGTGGTGCTGCTCTCGCCGGCCTGTGCCTCCTACGATCAGTTCCCGAACTTCGAGATCCGCGGCGACAAGTTCCGCGAGCTGGTGCGGGCTCTGCCCTGAGGGCAGCCCGCCCCAGGCCGGCTCAGAGGCCCAGCGCCCCACCGTCCGAACGCGGATCGTGGATGGCCTCGATCCGCCCGTTCCGCGCGTGGCGGACCAGCATGCCGGCATGGCCCAGGGAGTCGATGTAGGAGCCGCCAAGCTCCTCGATCTCGTGGCCCAGGCGCCCGAGGGCCGCGATGCAGGCCGGGTCGAATCGGTCCTCCACCTTCACGCTGAGCGAGGGCGCTCCCCAGGTCCGGCCGTAGAGCAGGCGCGGGGCGTCGACGGCGTCGGCCACTGACATCCCGTAATCGGCGTAGCGGCTGAAGATCTGCGCCTGGAATTGCGGCTGGCCGTCGCCGCCCATGCTGCCGTAGCTCATCACCCGGCCGTCATCGAAGCAGGCCAGCGCTGGGATCAGGGTGTGGAACGGCCGCCGACCGGGCTCCAGCGGGTTCACCGCCTCCGGGTCGAGGGAGAACGACATGCCCCGGTTCTGCCAGCAGATGCCGGTGGCCGGCAGCACCGTGCCGGAGCCGTATTCCCAGTAGACCGACTGGATGTAGGAGACGGCGAGCCCGTCCTTGTCGATCGCCCCCATCCACACCGTGTCGCCGTGGCCCGGATCGGGGAGGGGCACCCGGGCGGCGCGGCCCATATCGATCTGGGCCGCCTCGCGGGCCAGGCGCTCGGGCGTCAGGAAGGCGGCGGGGTCGTGCCGCAGGCGGCCGAAATCCGTCACCACCCGGTCGCGGATCGCGAAGGCCCGCTTCGTCGCCTCGATCAGCCCGTGGTACTGGGCCGTGCTCTCCGCCTCGGCGATGGTCAGGCGGTCGAAGATCCCGAGGATCAGGAGCGCGGCCAGCCCCTGGGTCGGGGGCGGGAAGTTGTAAAGCGTCGCGTCGCGGCGCCGGATCGAGAGGGGCGCCCGCTCGACGGCCGCGTAGGCTTCGAGGTCCGCCCGGGTCACCGGCGCGCGGAGGCGTTCCAGGTCGGCGCCGATCTCCCGGGCCACGTCACCGCGGTAGAAATCGCCCAGCCCCGCATGGGCGAGCTGCTCCAGGGTCGCGGCGAGGCGCGGCAACGCCCGGGTCTCGCCCGCCGGATAAGGCTTCCCGTCCTTCAGGAAGGTCGGGGCAAAATTCGGGGCGTCGTGGAGCGTGTCGAGTTCCTGGGGCACGTAGCGCGCCTCGGAGGGCGAGACCGGGACGCCGTTGCGCGCCTGCCCGATCGCGTCAGCGAGCAGCGTCTCCAGGGGCAGCCGGCCGCCGAGCGCCCGCGCCAGCTCCAGGGCGAGGCGCCAGCCGCCGACCGCCCCGGCCACCGTCACCATCGCGTCGGGGCCGCGGGCGGGGATCGCGTCGTAGTCCTTCTCGCGGTAGCGCTGGATCGTGGCGAGGCGCCCGGCCGGGCCGCAGGCCTCGATGCCGCGCACCCGGCCACCGCGCTCCCGCACCAGCCAGAACCCGTCGCCGCCGATCCCGTTCATGTGCGGGTAGACGACCGCGATCGAGGCCGCCATCGCCACCATCGCCTCGATGGCGTTGCCGCCCTGGGCGAGAACGGTCTGGCCGGCCTGCGCGGCGAGGCCGTGGGGGGCGGCAACGGCCGCGGAGGTGAAGACGGGGGTCTCGGGCATCGGCGGTCCTGTGGTGTCCCAGGCCAAGGGTTAGGCGAGCGCGCGGGTCCTGCAAAGACCGTCGTGGTGGCCCGCGCCCCGGTCCGGGCGGTCGCCGCAGGCGCAACGCCGCCCTACGCGGCCCGCCGGCGAAATCGGGAACGGTCTCGCGCGTCGCCTCTTTCAGCAGCATGCTGATCTTCGAGTGGGTCGTCGGCGTTCTGTTCGGCGCCGTCCTGTTGGCTGGCCTCGCGCGCCGGCTCGGTGCGCCCTATCCGGCCTTCCTGGCCCTGGGCGGCGTCGGCCTCGCCTTCGTCCCGGGGGTGCCGAATCTGCGCCTCGATCCCGAACTCGCCCTCGCCCTGTTCCTGGCGCCGGTGCTGCTCGATGCCGGGTTCGACGCCTCCATCCGGGACCTGAAGGAGAATTGGCGCGCCGTGTTCGGGCTGGCGGTCGGCGCCGTCGCGGTCACGACCGTCGCGGTCGCGGTGGTGGCGAAGCTGATCGTGCCGGACATGCCGCTCGCCGCCTGCCTCGTGCTCGGCGCCGTGGTCGCCCCGCCCGACGCGGTGGCGGCCTTGGCGGTGCTCAAGAACGCGCCGATGCCGCACCGCCTCGCCACGATCCTGCGCGGCGAGAGCCTGCTCAACGACGCCGCCTCGCTGCTGATCTACCGCCTCGCCGTCGCGGCCGCGATGGCCGGCACCTTCCACCCGATCGAGGTGGCGCCGGCGTTTCTCCTGGGCGTGGTGGCGAGCCTCGCCGTCGGGCCCGTCCTCGGCGTGATCTTCGTCGCCCTCACGCGGCGCATCACCGACCCGGCGAGCGCGATCGTGATGCAGTTCGTCGCCGCCTTCGGAATCTGGCTCGCGGCGGAGCGGCTGGACCTCTCCGGCGTGCTCACCATCGTCACCTTCGCGGTGACGGTCGCCCGCCGCGCGCCCGGCGTGACCGCGCCGCGGGCCCGGGTGATCTCCTACGCGGTGTGGGACACGGCGGTGTTCGTGCTCAACGTCCTGGCCTTCGTGCTGATCGGCATCCAGATCGATCCGATCCGGGACCGGCTGACCGGCGCGGATGCCTTGCAGGCCCTGATCCTCGCCGGTGCGACCTTCGCCACCGTGGTGGTGACCCGCCTCGCCTGGGTCCTGCCGACCACCGGGATGCGCGGCCTCGGTCTCCGGCAGGCGGGCGCGCCGGCGCGTCTCGGCCCCGGCCTCGCCCTGTCCTGGGCGGGCATGCGCGGGATCGTCACGGTGGCGGCCGCCCTGGCGCTGCCCGCCGCCTTCCCGCACCGGGACCTCGTGGTGTTCACCGCCTTCTTCACCGTGCTGGGCACCCTGATCGTCCAGGGCCTGACGCTGCGCCCGCTACTCGCGTACCTGAAGCTGGAGGACGACGACCCCGTGGGACGCGAGACGGGGCGCGCCCGGGCCGCAGCCTATAAGGCCGCCCTCGACTCACTCGCCGGAGCCGAGGACGAGCCGGCCACCGACGCCCTGCGCGCCGAATTCCGCGCGGCCCTGGCGGAGGCCGAGGAGCACGAGGAGGGCCGTGCTCCGGAGAGCCTGCCGGCCGACGCCGCGCGGCGCCACGCCGTCGAGGCGGCCCGCGACGCGGTGCTGGCCCTGCGCCGCCGCGGCCGCATCGGCGACGACGCCTATTACCTGCTGGAGGAGGAGTTCGACTGGGCCGAGCTCAGTGCGACGCCGAAGGCGGAGACGTGAGCGCGGCGGACGGATCACAGTGTTTGGACATCCTCGCTGAGGAACGGGCATGAACGGCCCCGCTTCTCTCCCCCCTCTGCGGGCTACCGGATCCACACGTCGGGTTTTGTATCGCTCCGGCTGGACTTCAGACCAAACTCCAGAGACGACACGCGCCCTCCCTCCTCCCTCTGCGGGGGAGGGGTTGGCCCCTGCATCAGCAGGGGTCGGGCCGGGACGAAGTCCCGCAAGAGGGGAGCGCGGCTTCAGGACAGGGCGCGAACCGTCATGACGCGCGCAGCCTCATTCTGCACCGTCTTTCCCCTCTCCCGACCCCCTTCGGGGGCCACCCTTCCCCGCAGAGGGGGGAGGGAGATGCGATTGTGTCCGACCGCAGCCCTCTAGCGTCGAAGATGTGTGCATCCGGTAGCCCGCATGGGAGAAGGACGCATCGCGGTCTGCGACAGCACCTGTTGCTCAAACCTGTGTAGCCCGTAGCCGCAAGGGGGAGGAGAGAACGTCTCGGCCAGCGATGTGTGACCATCGCAGCTCCGCGGGGGAGGGGGTGCGCCGAGACGTCTCCGGGAAGGCGCTTCGATCACACGCCCTTGCGCGCCGTGATCCGGGATTCGATCGCGTCCCAGACCGCAACCGAAAGGTCGGGGCCGCCGAGACGCTGGATCGCCCGGATGCCGGTGGGGGAGGTGACGTTGATTTCGGTGAGATGGCCGTCGATCACGTCGATCCCGACCAGGATCAGGCCGCGGCGCGCCAGTTCCGGACCGATCGCGGCGCAGATCTCGCGCTCGCGCTCCGTCAGCTCCGAGGCGGAAGCGGCACCGCCGCGGACCATGTTGGAGCGGATGTCGTTGGCCGCCGGCACCCGGTTGACCGCGCCCATGGGGACGCCGTCGACCAGTATGATGCGCTTGTCGCCCTCTGTCACCCGGTCGAGATAACGCTGCACCACCCAGGCCTCTCGGAAGGTCGTGGCGAACAGGTCGAACATGGAGCCGAAATTCGGGTCCTTCTCGGTGACCTTGAACACCGCCGCGCCGCCGTGCCCGTGCAGCGGCTTCATCGCCACGGTGCCGTGCTCCAGCCGAAACGCTTCGATCTCCGCCTTGTCGCGGCTGATCAGGGTCGGCGGCATCAATTCGGGGAAGTCGAGGACGAACAGCTTCTCGGGGGCGTTGCGCACCTCGAAGGGATCGTTGACGACCAGCGTCTCCGGGTGGATCCGCTCCAGCATGTGGGTGGCCGTGATGTAGGCCATGTCGAAGGGCGGATCCTGGCGCATCAGCACCACATCCGCCTCGGCGAGGTCGATCCGCTCCGGGGGCGCCAGGGTGAAATGCGCGCCCTCGACATCCTGGACGGTCAGCCGCTCGACCCGGGCGGTGACGCGCCGGCCCTGCATCGAGAGCCGGTCCGGCGTGTAGTGCATGAGGGAATGGCCCCGCCGCTGGGCTTCCAGCAGCAGGGCGAAGGTGGTGTCACCCGCGATCCGGATGTTCTGGATCGGGTCCATCTGAACCGCGACGGTCAGGCTCATCGATAACGCCCCTCGCCGGCCGCGATCGTCTCGATCGGATCCGCGCTCAATCGTCGGACAGCGACTTGCTGCCGGTACGCTTGTCGTAATCCCCGATGGCCGAACGGCACTCGGGCGACAGGCGCTTGCGGTTGCGCGTCATGCACTTCTCCGCGTCCGGGCTGTTCGGGTCGACGCCGGCGCAGAGGCGGAAATAGTCGTTCGCACAGCCGAGCTGTAGACCCTGGTCCTCGCGTTGGGCGTGGGCCGGGCCGGCGGCGAGCGCGAGCAGCGCCAACGCGGCCAGCCCGCGGCGGCGGACAGCGCGCAGGGATCGTTCCGGAACCAGTCGCATTCAGCGGTGTCCTCAAATTTCGTTCGGGCGGAGGACCGACGCGGCGATCCCCTCCACAGGCATCCGGCATATCGGTCGCGCCGGGCGGTAGGCAAGCGTCGGAGGTTCACGGGGGTTCCGCGCGCCGACGTCGCGGCCACGCTTCGCCGGAGTGTTGCCGCCGGGCCGCATCGCCCGAGCGTCGCTCCGGACGAAGGCATCCTCACAAGAAACGGCCCCGCCCGGGATCGGGCAGGGCCTCAAGTCGAAGGGAGGAAACGCCCGCCATGGGCAAATCCATCTGTGCAATTCGCGCGCCAACCCGTCCGGAGGGTCGAATTCCGGTGCATTCGCCGGAAAGAGTCCGTTAACCACCCCGTGTTGGATTGCCCTCGTAGCCCTTGCCGACGCCCTCCGCAGGGCCCGGGCCGGACGCTCGGACCGCCGACAGGAGCCGGAGACCATGAGCCTTTTCAAGCCGCAGGAGACCGACGACAGCCCGTGCGTCGCCATGACGGGCCGGACGCGCGAGGCCGCCCCGGCCGCGGACACGATCGTGATTCCCTTCCCCGGCCCGGAGGCGCGGAAAGCCTTCCGGATCCCGCGCTCGGACGAGCGGCGCGGCGAAATCCTGCTGTTCCTCGGCGTGCGCTACGAGCGCCTCGCCTCCTGACGGCATCCCGGCGATGCCCGAGCGGCGACGCGCCGTGTCCGCCAACGCCCCGAGGCCGGTCCGTCAGGGCCGCGTCCGCCGCGCATCCGCAGTGGCCCGGCTTGTGCCCGCCGGCGTGACGCTGGCGCTCCTCGCCGCCTGCACGCAGGGCGGCGATTTCGGCCGGCCGCGGACGGGGGTCTGGAACGGGCTCATCGACACGACCGGCAGCTTCAGCACCCATGACCGCGGTCGGCTCCTGCTGTATTCCGGGCTCACCGACGACGAGCAGGCTTTGCGCGACCGCGCCTGGCGGTTCGTGCAGCCGGCAAGTTCCTTCTCGGCTTTCCAGGACCTGCTGCTCGGCCTCGCCAGCGCCCACGCGATGCCGCCGGCCTGGCGCTTCGAGGAAGTCGGCGCCTATTACGACGCGCTGACCGCCGAGCCGTCGCGCTCACCGGTGTCCCGCTACCGCCAGCTCGGCGACGATGCCACGGCGGATGCCCGCCTGATCCCGCTGTTCACGGCGCTGGCCGCCCGGGTGATCGACGCGGACGCCGCGCGCCTGCGCAGCCTGCCCTTCGCCAAGACCCTCGAGGCCGCAGACGTGCGGGACGCCGCCCAGCGCGTCGCCGAGAACCGCTGCCTGATCGCCTGGGTGCGGCTCGAGGCCGGCCTGCGGCTCGCCCGCTACCGCTTCGCTCTGGAGCACCTGTTCGCCGCGGCGCCGGCCCCGGACTCGGTCTCGGCGGAACGGTCCATCCTGATGCTGGCCGCGCGCCGGAACCTCCTCGATCCGCTCCTCCCGGCCGACGCGGCCGCGCGCTGCGGGCTCGGACCGGTGCCGTTGCCGGTCGCACAGGCGGGGCCGCTGGTGGTGAAGGACTGAGCGGCTGCGGGCGGCGTTGCCGGTGTGGCCGCGAAACGAAGGTCAAGCGTCTCGCGTCTCTGGACGCCGTCACCGGCAGGCCTGCCGCTTCGGCTGGATTTCAGCGGGTCGACGCCCGAGCGAAACGGCAGCGCGGCGGACGTTGCCGCTCCGCCCGCTCGCGACCCCCTGCGGCATCCGCGAGCGTGCGCATGCCGGCCGCCCGATGAAACGGAGACTTACGACCGGAACGGCTTGTTTCACGGACGGATAATCTATCGGACCCTGAGGACGAAAGCGCGGATCACGGCCGCCATCGACCAGGATCCCGCGCTGAAGAAAGGTGAAAAACGACAGGCAGGAGATACAGGCGATCGAGCCCGAATACTCCGAGCGTCTCGCTGGCGCTAATAGACGTTGAATAAATTGCGCCCGGACAAGGCTGATTGTTAATATGATAATTAGATACTAACATCGATTAACTTGAGGCTACTACGCAGCAGCATCGATATTACTTGATGATATCCGCAAGACATTATTGCATGTAATATCGGATACGAACAATCGATTACCCGGCTGAATCGGCATCGATGCCATAAACTTTGCCATTTTGATTTCACGGCTCGGCGGATTGCTTTTGACGCCTTTCCGACTCATCGTCGTTCATGCCCCCTTATTGCAATACAGTTCGCTTCAAAGAAAGCACTCTCATTTTTGGCTATCGGCTGCCGAGTTCATTGAAGTCCGAATGGCGCGGTGCGCTCGACCTGACGTCGAGTGGAGTTGTCGTGTCTGAACCGAGAGGTCTTGAGATCCTATGCTCTGGGTGTATACGCTGATCTGCCGAGGGCGGATTGCTCTTAACACTTCGCGATGGACACTCTTCAGGTTGCGACCGACCGCCCAACACCAAACCTGAACGAGCCAACTGGTATCTGGCATCTCTCACAATGGTGCGAGTCCGACGACGTCACCTGTGCTTACGCGCATGAAATCTGACCTGAAAACTTCTGCAAGCAAGGGTCCTAGGCGCATACTTGCTGACATCGTGTCATTCTCCAGCTGTAAGTATATCTTCGAATAAAAATATCTACCTATGAAAACAGTGTTTTCCACCGAGGGGCTTCATCCCCGGAACGCCTTCAAAGCCTGGAAAGACAAGATTTCCGAGCTTGGCGCGACGGTGGAGCAGCAGCGCCTCGACGACAGCGTGTTCGAAGCCAAAATGGCGGTCGCCCGCGTCGGATCCATCGCGATGAACCGCAGCACGATGGGCGCCGTGCGAAACGAGGCGACGACGTGCCTGATTCCGCGTCACGGCGACGACGGACTTGTCATGGCGACCTTCACGTATGCCGGCCGGGCGACATCGTGCCAGGATGATCGGAGTTCGGTGCAACGGAAGGGTGATCTGGTGGTGATCGACCACCGGCCAACGGTGCTGACCACGAGCAGAAGCTCAGACTGCCTCGTTCTTCAGATACCACGCGCGCGCCTGGAGAGCGTCCTCGGTCCGACCCGGCTCTACACATCGTTGACCGTGGGGTCTGAGTTCGCCTCCACGAGCCTAGCCTTGACCTTTCTGAACGAGTTGATCCAGGTGGGGCATCAGATGACGCCTGACGCGGCCGACCGCATGGCGTCGATCGGCGTGGACCTGATCGTCGCCAGCATCGCCGAGCGGATAGCGCGGGAGGTGCCCCAGCCACTCTACGGCACTGTCGTTGTCCAGCGGGCCAAGGCCTATATCGAAGCGCACTTGAGCGATCCGACCATCGACCCACCGCAGCTGGCCGCTGCGGTCGGTGTGTCGCTGCGTCGGCTGCAGCAATTGTTCCACGAGCGCGGGCAACACATCTACGACTGGATCTGGAAGCGCCGGCTGGAGGTCGCGGCCGCGCGCTTGGCGGACCCGGGCTGCGCTCATCTGCCGATCGGAATGCTGGCCTACGCAAGCGGTTTCACCACCCGGGCCCATTTCTCCCGCCGCTTCAAGGACCAGTTCGGTGTGTCGCCCAGCGACTTCCGGCTTGCGAAACGTTTGGACGGCGCGTAGATCGCCGCGCCGCCCGGTACGCGAGCATCGTCCCGACAGGTGGCCTCCGGCTTTCGAAGAAAAACGATGCGGAAGCAAGGACCTCCGGCATCGTGCCGATTCCGGTATCCGACAGGATGCGGCGGGTCCGTTTCCGCCGCGCGCGCCCGAAGGTCCGGTTCGAGGACGCTCTGACGGTCAACAACAGGCACGACACGGGGCGACCATAGCCGGTCAACACGACGAACCCGTGCCGCGGTCCCGCTACCGCCCCGCACCCTTGCCGGACGAATCCTTCCCCGCCGGCTCGTCCGTCGGCGTGTCGGTGGTACACGACACGCCCTGCACCGCGGCGTTCGCGGCGGGCCGCTGGCTCGGCAGGCCGGCGATCACCCTCACCACCACGAAGCCGCGCGTGTCCGGCGCGACGATGCGCACGTCGCGGCTCGGATCGTTCTCGTCGTCGTCGGCCAAGGCCTCGTCGTACTGGGCGCGGGTGAGGATCACCAGGTCCAGGGCACCGCGGACCGCCGCCTGGTCGGTCACCGCGTAGAAGGCGCCGCGGCGGGCATGGGCGGCGAGCGACAGGGACAGCGACCCGGTCCGCGCCGAGACGCGCATCGGCCCATCGGACAGGTCGTAGGCGCAGACGCCCACCGCTACGGCGGGATCCGGGATCGGCAGCCACGCCTCGGGCGGGGAGGGGTCGTCGCCGGTGGCCACCGTGTAGATCGACTGGGGGTGATCCAGGCTCTCGCTGGTCCCGGCGCGCGAGATGGCATCCTTCTCCGACAGGACCGGGATCGCCAGGATCGCCGCGATGTGGACGATCCCGGCCAGCACGAGGCCGAGCAGCGTGGCGTAGACGACGCGCAGGCTCACGACGCGCATCCCAGGCGGGTGATGGCCGGCACCGCGTTCCGGTCGAGGGATCCGACGCTGGCGGCCGCCGGCGTGTCGTAGAGGCGCAGGGCCAGCCGGACCGGACCGCGCGCCCGGGGGCTCGGGAGCCAGTTGCCGGGCTGGACGTCCGGCGCCAGCACCACTGCGAACCGCCCGTCGGCCGTGCGCAGCACCTCCGTGGAGGTGAAGCCCTCGCGCAGGGCCGGGCGGCCGGGCTCGCGCGAGCCGCGGCCGGCGACCGTGATGGTCCAGGCCCGGGCGGGGGGCGTTCCGCCGCCGATCCGATAGGTGCAGGTGGCGTCGAGCGCCTGGCCGGCATCGTCCACCGACGCGGTCATGAGGAGCCCTTCGCCCACCGCCAGGGGGATCTCGCCCCGGCGGGCATTGACCGCGCGGGTATAGGGATCGGCGGAGGCGGCGCCGGCCCGCGGCCACGCCGTCCAGGCGCCGACCTGGACCCCGCCGAACGGATAGCCGCCGCGCGTCGCCCAGTCGGCGCTGGCGAGCCCGAGCACGCCGCCGAGCCCCAGGGCATAGACGGCGAGCCCGGCCACCGAGCTCTTGCGCCACAGGGTCCTGACGAACCGGATCGCACCGCCCTGCGGCGCCCCGTCGGACGCAGCGGCGCGGCCGACCGGCGCAGAAATCGCGCGCCTCATGCCGTCACCGGACCTCGACGAAGCCGGCGGGCGCGCGGACGCCCTCGGCCACGGCCCGGGGCCGGGCCGACGGGATGCCCGAGGCGCGGTCGTCGGGCTTGCGGCCGCCCTTCGGCGCGTCGCCGGTCCCGGATCGCGGCGCCGGCTCCGCGCCCGGGACGCGCTCCACCGTGCGGAACAGCCCGTTCAGACCGTTGATCACCTCGAAGGAGCGGCGCGACAGCTTGCCGTAGGCGCTGGCATTGGGGTCGATCGGGGCGGTCGGCCCGCCGGAGGCCTGCTGCTGGGCGGCCCGGGGGCTCTCCTTCAGCCCGGGCAGGGGCTTGATCTCGATGCCCTGGTGGGCGGGCTCCATCACGTCGTGCCAGGTCTGGGCCGGGAGCGAGCCGCCGGTCAGCTTGTTGGTCGAGGTGTGGTCGTCGTTGCCGAACCAGACCGCCCCGACGTAATTGCCCGTGTAGCCCACGAACCACGCGTCCCGGTAGGCGTTCGTGGTGCCGGACTTGCCGGCGACCTTCACGCCCTCGAGCTGCGCCCGCTTGCCGGTGCCCTCCTCGACCACCTTGTTGAGCATGAAGTTCATGTCGGCCACCACCTGGGGCGACAGCACCCGCTCGGGCGCCTCGTCGGCGTGGCGGTAGATCACCTCGCCCGAGGAGTTCTTGACCTCCATGGCGGCGTAGGGCTTGGCCTTGAAACCGCCGTTGGCGAACACCGCGTAGCCGGCCGCCTGGTCGATCACCGTGACCTCGTCCGAGCCGATCGGCATCGAGACCGTGTCGATCAGGTTCGTGGTTATGCCCATGCGATGGGCGGTCTCGATGATCTTGGCGCGGCCGGCCTTGGCGGCGCGGGCCTCGTGGGTTATCCCCATGCCCTTGCCCAGCGCGATCGAGATCTTGATCGGGATCGTGTTGATCGACTTCGCCACGGCGAGCCACATCGGCACCCGGCCGGAATAGGAGCGGCCGTAATTCTGCGGGCACCAGTTGCCGATGCAGACCGGGCTGTCGACCACGACGGTATCGGGCTTGAACAGGCCCGAGGCCAGGGCGGCGGAGTAGACGTAGGGCTTGAACGAGGAGCCCGGCTGGCGGAGCGCGTCGGTGGCGCGGTTGAACTGGCTCTCGCCGTAATCCGCGCCGCCCACCATGGCGCGCAGCGCCCCGTCCGGATCGAGGATGACCATGGCGGCCTCGTCGACGTCCAGGGCGTCGCCGGACTTGCGCAGCGTGTCGGCCACGACCTCGTCGGCCCGCTTCTGGATGGCGAGGTCCAGCGGCGTCTTGACCGTGAGGACGCGGTCGCTGCGCAGCTTGCCGGCATCGGCCATGGCCTTGATCTCGCCGAAGGCCCAGTCGAGGTAATAATCGGCGGTGATGTCGCGGGTGCGGGTGACCGGCGTCGCCGGGTTGCGGAGCGCCGTCTGGATCTGGCCCTCCGTGACGAAGCCGGCCTCCACCATGTTGTGCAGCACGTCGGCGGCGCGGGCGCGGGCCGCGGGCAGGTTGACGTGCGGGGCGTATTTGGTCGGCGCCTTGAACAGGCCCGCCAGCATGGCGGCCTCCGCGAGGCTGATGTCCTTGAGCGGCTTGCCGAAATAGTAATCCGCCGCCGCCACCGCGCCGAAGGTGCCGCCGCCCATATAGGCCCGGTCGAGGTAGAGCTTCAGGATCTCGTTCTTGGTGAGGTGGCTCTCCAGCCAGAGGGCCAGGAACGCCTCGTTGATCTTCCGCTCCAGCGACCGCTCGTTGGTCAGGAAGAGATTCTTGGCGAGCTGCTGGGTGATCGAGGAGCCGCCCTGCGTGCCGTTGCCGCCCTTCGAATTGTTGACCAGCGCCCGCAGGGTGCCGATCGGGTCGATGCCCCAATGCTCGTAGAAGCGCCGGTCCTCCGTGGAGACCAGCGCCTTGATCATGATGTCGGGAAACTCGTCGAGCTTGAGCGAGTCGTCGTGCTTGATGCCGCGCCGGCCGACCTCGGTGCCGTAGCGGTCGAGGAAGGTGACGGCGAGGTCCTGCTGCTTCAGCCAGTTCTCGCTGGTCAGCTGGAAGGCGGGCTGCGCGAAGGCCAGCAGCAGCACCGCGCCGCCGGTCCCGATGGTGACGCCCTCGCTGGTCAGATCGAGGAGGACGCGCTTCCAGCCGCGCACGGCGAAGCGGCCCGTGAAGCGCCGGAAGCGCTCGTAGGCCTCGCCGGTGGACTGGCCGCCATCGTACAGGCTGGCATTGACCCAGGCATCGAACGCGAGGGCGGCGCGTTCGAGGCGGACCTTGATCTCGGTGAGCGTCGGCAGGCGCACGATGTCGGACCCGGCTTGTCGAGAGCCTTCGCGGCGGATGGTCGAGCGTCCGCACCGCAGGCGTGGATCCCGCGGCCGGGGCACCGCACGGCATCGACCTCCATAGCAGGATCCGCAACCGCGGGCGAGGCTCTGTGCAGGCTCGCGAATCGCCGCGGCGGACACGCGGGGCGATCCGGCCGGCCCCGCTTGCCCCGCTGGTCCGGCTCGGGCAGAGAGACGCGCCTCCCGATCGAGAGACGATGACCATGCCGAAGCCCGAGGCGGCGCGCCGCGGGGCAGCCGAGCCGTTCTGGCGGACCAAGACGCTCGAAGCTATGACCCCATCGGAGTGGGAAAGTCTGTGCGACGGCTGCGGCCGGTGCTGCCTCCTGAAGCTCGAGGACGACGATACCGGCGAGGTTCACCACACCGATATCGGCTGCACGTTGCTCGACGGCCTCACCTGCCGGTGCCGGGATTATCTCCACCGCCAGAAGCGGGTGCCCGACTGCGTCCGGTTGACGCCGGAGGCGGTGCGGACGATCCCCTGGCTGCCGCCAACCTGCGCCTACCGGCTCGTGCGGGACGGCGAACCGCTCTATCCCTGGCATCCCCTGGTCTCGGGCCGGGCGTCGAGCGTGCACGAGGCCGGGATCTCGATCCGCGGCCGCCTCGCCGGCCACGAGGAGGAGTTCACCGAGGACGAGTTGCCGGATCGGATCGTCGACTGGCCGGCGGCCGATCCGACGGCCGACTGACGCCTATCGCTGCTCAGTCGAGGCCGGCACCGCGGCCGAGCAGCCGCCCGCCGGCGAGCCCGTTCAGGGCGATGACGATGGCGACCGCGGCGGCGTGGATCAGCAGATCCGTCGCGGTGGCATCATGCGGGTGCACCGGCATCAGCAGCGCCGCCGCCGCGGCCGCCACCGCGAGCCCCCCGAGCGCCGCCGTCAGGTTCGGCCGCAGCGGGCAGGCGCGGCGCAGCATCACAACGATCAGCACCGATAGCGGCACCGAGACGCAGATCAGGAAGCTGAAGCAGCCCGCGACCGTGTGGGCGCCCGGGATGTCGGCCCCGGGGGCGATCCAGTCGCGGAGGCACCCCATCCCGCTGGCACCGATCCAGAGAGCCAGCGGCGGCAGCGGCAGCAGCGCCCATCGTCCGGAGCGGCCCGGCACGCTCGTCGCGAAGGCCGCGTAGGCGGCGGTGACCGCCGTGGCGACGGCGCCGAGGGCCGCCAGGGCGAGATCCGGCACGTGCATGCGCAGCACGAAACTCGCCGTGTCGACCTCCGCGGCCAGGAGCAGCCCGACCAGCAGGGCCGCGGCGAGCCACAGTGTCGCGCGGATCGCCGGCGCGGGCAGGGGCCGGACTGGTTCCAGGCGGCCGGCGAGCGCTTCGACGAGCCGTTCGTGACGGGAGGGGTCGTAGCCGGCGCGATCGGCCATCACTCCGTCTCCCGCGTCAGGCTGATCCGGAGCGCCTTCAGCGCCCGATGCAGATTCACCTTCAGCGCCCCCTTGGTGCGGCCGGTCAGCGCCGCGGCCTCGTCGAGCGACAATTCGCGCAGGCCGAGATGTTCCACCGCCTGCCGCTGCCCCTCGGGCAGGGCCGCCACCGCGCGGGCCAGGGCGGCGGCGCGGTCCCGCGCCTCCAACCCCTGTCCCGGAGGCGGGCCTGGATCGACCTCCGCCTCGTAGGACAGGGGGTCGTTGACCTCCCGCGGCCGCCGGCCGGCCCGGCGCAGCCGGTCGATCGCGCGGCGCTGGGTGATGGCCCGCAGCCAGGGCATGAACGGGCGGCCGGGATCGTAGCTCGCCCGCGCCCGGTGGACGGTCATCAACGCATCCTGCACGACATCGTCCACCGCCTCGCCGCGCACGCCCTGCGCCCGGGCGATCGCCGACACCACGGGCAGGCAGGCTTTCAGCAGCGCGCGATAGGCGGCGGTATCGCCGCCCTGTGCCGCGGCCATCAGCGCCGAGAGTTCGTCTTCGAGCACCATCCGGGCTCCGCCGCCGTTCCGTTCCCCGGCTCGCGCCGCATCTTGCGCCTGCTCGGTGCCCAACGCCAGCGACCAGCCGCGCGGAGCGGGTCCGGCCGGCAGGGTGAGGATCACCGCAGGGCCTCCCGCTCGGCCCCGGTGCCGGGGGTGCCGAGGCGCGCCGCACCGAGGATACGGCCGTCCTCCGCCTGCAGAAGCACGGCGGCATTCTCGCCCTCGGGACGCGCCGCCGGGAAGGTCGCGGCGCCCCCCGACCAGCGGCCGAGATCGTGCAGAGAGCGGACGACGTTGGTCTGCGCGATGGTCTGCCCGGCATTCTCGCCACGGAGCACCTGGGTGGTGTGGCTCGGATCGAACCCAATCAGCAGGACATGCGCCGTGCCGCTCCCGGGGCCGACCCGCGCGACGATCCGGTCGCCGTCCCAGGCCAGCGCCACCGGGATGCCGGGCCCGGCCCCGCGGGCCCGGGCGATCGCGCCGCGTAGCGCCGCCTCATCGGATCCGACGAGGCCCACCTGCCCGTCGATCACGGCCTGCGGGGTGTAGCTGGAGCCGCCGAAGCGGGCGGCGTAGGCGTCCTGGCGCGCGGTCGCGGCCTGCAGGGCGTAGGGGTCGCGCCAGTTCAGATGGTTCCAGTAGGTGACGTGGAACGCGAGCGGCAGAACGCCGGCGCGCTCCTCGGCGAGCCGGCCGATCAGCGCCTCGGCGGGCGGGCAGGACGAGCAACTTTGCGAGGTGAAGAGCTCGACGATCACGGGCCGCTCCGCCGCCGCGGCCGGGCGGAGGGCGACGCACAGCAGGGCGACGGCGAGCGAGGCGAAAGGGCGCATGGCCTGAACTCCCATACGCCGACGGGTCGAGCCGGCGCATCGGTCCTTTCGGCCCGCGGCGGCGGCGGTTACGCGGACCCGGGCCCGCCGAGTTCGAACGCGTTCACGTCGCGCAGCAGCGCCACGAAGGCCTGCGCCCCGTGCGCCAGGGCCGCGTGCCCAGCCTCGGCGGTTCCGAGCCGCGCGTCGCCCATCGCGCCGGAGGGATGGAGATCGCCGGCCTTCCAGGCGAAGGCGGCGGGGCGGCCGGCGCGCAGGTGGGTGAAGTCGCGGACCATCGCCAGCGACCGCGGCGGAAAATCGGCGATCCGGTCGGCCCGCACGAGGTCGGGCCGCAGGGCCAGCATCAGCGCGGTCTCGACGCCGCCGGCATGGATGCCGTGTGCGATCTCCCCCTCCGGAAACAGGCCTTCCGGATAGCCGAACCGCGCCCAGGCGGTCGTCACCGCCACCATGCCGCAGCGCGCTCGCAATGCCGCCGCCACGAGGTCGATGATCGCGCTGTTGCCGCCGTGGCTCGTGACGATCACGAGCTTGCGACAGCCGGCCCGGTGGAGCGCAACGCCGATCCCTGTCCAGGCGGCCAGCGCCGTCCCGGTGTCGAGGGAGAGCGTTCCCGGGAAGGCATCGTGCTCGTCGGACTTGCCCACGGCCTGCACCGGCAGGAGCAGCACGTCGAGATCTGCGGGAACGAGGTCGCGAACGGCGGCGAGGTAGCCCTCCGCGATGACAGTGTCGGTTGCGAGCGGCAGGTGCGGCCCGTGCTGCTCGATGGCGGCCACGGGCAGCACCGCGACCGCGCGCCGCATATCCCGGCGCGCCAGTTCCTCGGTGGTGAAGTCGGACCAGAACCGCGCCGCCATGCTTGTCGGGACCTCCTCCCCGCCGCCAGGGGGCGGCAGGTCACCGGAGAGGCTCTACCCGGCCCTGGGCCGCCGAGTCGACGGACATGCGTTCGGCGAGTCGGGTCAGCCGAAGAGCGCGTCGATGTCGTCCTGGGACGGCACCTGCTGATCGGCCTGGGGGCCGTGGAGCATCAGATCCTCCGCCCGGGCGCGGCGGGCACGCTCGGTCGGGTCCATGGAGGCAGTATCGCGCGCCTTCACGGCGCCCACGAACCGGGCGAGCCGCTGCTCGAACAGCCGCAGCGATTCGACCACCTTGGCGATCCGCTGCCCGGTGATGTCCTGGAACGCGCAGGCCTCGAAGATCGTGTTGATGCGTTCCTCGACGGCGTCGCGGTAGCCCGGCCCGTCGGGCAGCCCGAGCATCGCCTCGGCGGCTTCCATGATCGTGTTGGTGGCACCGGCCGTCGCCGCGACGACGCTGCCGAGCTCCTCATGCGCCATGGGGATCCGGTCTTGGCTCATCTCGTTCGCCCGCAGCGCACCGATCTCCTCGCGCAGGTGGGCGATGTAGTCGGCGATCTCGCTCAACTCGGCGATCACGGCCTGCGGCTCCCGGAGCCGCGATTCGGCCGGCCGCGCGACGGCTAACGACATGCTGTTCTCCTCAGAGCGGAAACCGTCCTGCCGGGCCTCGCCGCGCTTGGTTGTCTTCCGAGACATCGACGAGCCGGCCGGACGGGGCGGGGAGCGTTGCATCGGTCCCGATCAGCTGCCGCAAACCGCCTCGATCTTCGACTTCAGCGTCGCGGCGTTGAACGGCTTGACGATGTAGTTGTTCACGCCGGCCTTCTTGGCGGCGATGACGTTCTCGGTCTTCGATTCGGCCGTCACCATGATGAACGGCGTCGTCCGAAGGTTTTCGTCGGCGCGCACATGCCGGAGCAGCTCGTACCCCGTCATCGGCTCCATGTTCCAATCGGAGATCACGAGACCGTACTTGCGGTCCTTGAGACGGGCGAGCGCCTCCGTGCCATCGGAAGCGTCATCGACCTCCTCGAATCCGAGCTGCTTCAGAAGATTACGAATGATGCGAACCATCGTCTGATAATCGTCAACAACGAGGATCGGCATGCTCAAGTCGAGAGCCATCGAACAACTACTCCGTATTGCCCGGCGGGAAGCCGCGGCGGCTCCCGGAAAGTTTAACGCTTCGCTAAGGCTGCAATTTAGCTGCGCTGCACGGCATTTTAAATAGCGCGTGCGCATTGCGAAGCCGTTAATCGACACCGCCGACGCATGACCCGGCTCGGTGTTGAGTTGCGGCACCCCCTCGCTTGACCCTCCGGGCACCTTTCGGCAGGGTCCCGGCCGCGTCGGGCCCCTCGCGGGCATGGCAGGCGACCTCACCCGACCCCACCCCGACCCTTCCCAGCATCCGACTCCCAAACGATGGCCCCAGGCGACGACACGGCGGCGCGGTCCTTCACCATCTGCCGCCCCGACGTGCCGGTGCCGCCGGCCCTGACGGGGGCCGTGGCGGCGATCGGCAATTTCGACGGCGTCCATCTCGGCCACCGCGTGCTCGTCGAGAGCGTGCGGGCAGCGGCCCGCGAGGCCGGCCGGCCCGCCGTGGTCCTGACCTTCGAACCGCATCCGCGGGCCTATTTCACCCCGGACGCGCCGATGTTCCGCCTCACCAGCCTCGCCGCCAAGGAGATCGTGTTCGCGCGCCTCGGGCTCGACGGCCTGATCGTGCGCCGGTTCGACGGGGCGCTGGCCGCCACCGGCGCGCGCGCCTTCGTGCTCGATTTCCTGGGGGGGTCGCTCGGCCTGTCCGGGGTGGTCGTCGGCCACGATTTTCATTTCGGCCGTGGCCGCGAAGGCACGCCCGCGATCCTGGCCACGCTGTGCCGGGAGGCGGGCATGAGCTGCCACATCGTGGCGCCGGTCGCCCTCGGAAGCGAGGCCGAGCCGGTCTCGTCGAGCGCGATCCGCGCAGCCCTCGCCTCCGGGGACGTCGCCCGCGCCAACAGCCTCCTCGGCTATCGCTGGTTCGTCCTCGGCCCCGTCCGCCACGGCGACAAGCGCGGCCGGCAACTCGGCTTCCCCACCGCCAACGTGATGCTGCCCGATTGCGGCCTGGGCCACGGGATCTACGCGGTGCGGGTGCGCCTGGAATCGGGACGGTTCCGCGACGGCGTCGCCAGCTACGGCCGCCGCCCGACCTTCGACGACGGCGCGCCGCTCCTGGAGACCTACCTGTTCGACTTCTCCGGCGATCTCTACGGCCAGGAGATCGCCGTGGAATTCGTCGGGTACATCCGCGGGGAGGAACGGTTCGCGAGCGCCGACGCCCTGGTGGAGCGCATGCATGTCGACGCTGCGGCGGCTCGGGCCGTTCTGGCGGGCGACCAGACCCGGTCCATGCTGGGCTGAGCCCCCGGGGGCATCGCGGCCGGCGCCGATCGTGTAGAAGGCCGCAACGAGCAGGAGGCGGACGTGCTGGGTCGTTACGAGCGGGCGAACAACGGCGAAGCGGTGGTCGAGTATGGCGACGGGACCATGCGGGTGGTCAAGCCCGGCAGCTTCGTGCGCTGCGCCGTGACCGGCGAGCCGATCCCCCTCGACGCCCTGCGCTACTGGAGCGCCCTGCGCCAGGAGGCCTATGCCTCCCCCGAGGCGATCCTGAAGCGCCTCAAGGAGACCGGCCGGCCCTGACCGTCACGGGGCGGGTTCGAGCGCGCGCCGCAGCAGCCGGCGCAGGGTCTCCGGGTCGTCGAGGACGAGGCGCACGCGCAGCACGCGCACCCGGGCCGCGAAGCTCGGGGGCAGGCGCGCGGCGTCCTTCTCGGTGGTGACGAGATCGGCCCCGAGCCGGAGCGCCTCCCCGGCCAGGGCCGTGAGCTCCGCATCCCGATAGGGGTGATGATCCGGGAAGGCACGGCGCCCGGCGATCACCGCGCCCGCTTCGGCCAGCGTCGCGAAGAACTTGTCCGGGCGCCCGATCCCCGCGAAGGCGAGGCAGCGCCGCCCCGCTAGCGCCTCCGATTCCCGGACCAGGCGCGCCCGGAGGACCGGCAGGCCCCGGCTCTCCGCCGCCCGGGCGATCCCGTCGCCCCGCGCGCCGTCGCCGATCACGATCAGACCGCCGACATGCGGCCATTGCCGGGCCAGCGGCGCGCGCAGCGGGCCCGCCGGGATGGGCAGCCCGTTGCCGAGGCCGACGGCCGCGTCGATGACGGCCAGGCTGAGATCCTTGGCGAGGGACGGGTTTTGCAGCCCGTCATCCATCACGATGGCATCGGCGCCGAGGTGGCGGCACAGGGCGGCCCCCGCCGGGCGGTGGCGCGACACCACCGTCGGCGCCCGGCGGGCGAGGAGCAACGGCTCGTCGCCGACCTCCGCGGCGGCGTGCCGGTCGGGGTCGACCCGCACCGGACCGGCCGTCCGGCCGCCGTAGCCGCGGGACAGGAAGGCCGGGCTGCGGCCGAGTTCGGCGAGCAGCGCCGCGACCGCCAGCGCCGCGGGGGTCTTGCCGGCGCCCCCCAGGGTGAAGTTGCCCAGGCACAGGACCGGACACCCCGCCGATACCCCCACCCGATCCATGCGCCGGGCCGTGAGCGCCCCGTAGGCCGCCCCGACCGGGGCTAGGACGCGCGCCCACGGGTGATCCGGCCCCGCCTGCCAGAAGCCCGGGGGCCGCATCAGGCCCGCGCGAGCGGGCGCACGCGGCCGCCACGGTCGAGGCGCTGCAGCTTCATCTGGGCGACGAACGGATCGAGCACCGCGAGGGTGCGGGCCACCGCCCCCTCGAACGGCCGCAGGGCGTCCTGCCCGGCCCGCGCCATGCCGGCGAGCCGGGCCCGATCCCCGAGGAGTTCACCCACGATCGCCGCGAGCTCGACGCCGTCCTGCACCGCCACGGCCCCCCCGGCACGGTCGAGGGCCTCATAGACCGCCCCGAAATTCTCGATATGCGGGCCGTGCAGCACCGCCGTATCGAGGCGCACCGGCTCGATCGGGTTCTGGCCGCCCCGCGGGACCAGCGATCCGCCGAGGAACCCCAGGGGCGCGAGCCGGTAGAACAGGCCCAGCTCGCCGATCGTGTCGGCGACGTAGATGTCCACGGAGGGATGGGGCCGCCCCCCGGCCGAGCGCCGGGCGCTGCGCAGGCCCAGCGTGGTCGCGCACGCGACGACCTCCTCCCCCCGGACCGGGTGCCGCGGGGCGATCAGGGTCAGAAGCTGCGGGAACCGCTCCTTCAGGAGCGCGTGCGCGTAGGCGATCATGGCCTCCTCGCCGGAATGGGTGCTCGCCGCGATCCAGATCGGCCGCCCGGCCACCATGGCGCCGAGATAGGCCAGCTGCTGCGGATCGGCCGGCGGCACCGGCGCGTCGAACTTCAGGTTCCCGGCGATGCTCACCCGCGGCGCGCCCAGCTTGGCGAAGCGTTCCCCGTCCTCCTGGGTCTGGGCGAGGCAGATGGCGATCCGCGACAGCAGCGCCTTGGCGGTGCGCGGGCAGCGCTCCCAGCCGCGGAACGAGCGCGCCGACATGCGGCCGTTGACCAGGATCAGCGGGATCTCGCGCTCGTCCAGCGCCAGGATCGTGTTGGGCCAGATCTCCGATTCGGCGATGACCGCGAGGTTCGGCTGCCAATGGTCCAGGAAGCGCCCCATCCAGCGCGGCGCATCGAGGGGCATGTATTGATGGACCGCGCCGACCGGCAGGCGGGCGCCGATCAGCTCGGCGGCCGCCCGCGTGCCCGTGGTCACCAGCACGGAGAAGCCGCGGCCGATCATGCCCTCCACGAGCCCGATCAGCGACAGCGATTCGCCGACGCTCGCGCCGTGCATCCAGGCCAACGGCCCGACCGGGCGGGCCCGGCCGGGCAGGCCGCGCCGCTCGGAGAGGCGCAACGGATCCTCCTTGCCGCGCTGGGCCCGCCACGCCAGCAGCCCGGTCAGCGCCGGCTCGCCGATCCGCAGCCCGGCCCGGTAGACCTGCAGGGGCAGGGTCACGGACGGGCGCCTCACGCGGCGTCTCCCACCGGCGCCGACGCGGCGGCCGGTGACGCCGCGCGGTAGAGCGCCGCCCGGTCGGCGCGTCCGACCATCGCGTAGGCGCGCGCATGGACCCGATCCATCTCGGATTCGACGAAGCGCCGGAGGCTCTCGAAGGCCTCCCCGGCGCTGTCGCGCGGGACATAGATCGGGTCGCCCAGGACGATCGCGCCGCGTCCGAAGGGCAGGCCGAGGCAGGCGCGGTCCCACGATCGGAAGCGCAGATGCCGGCTCGTCACGACGGCGGCCGGGACGATGGGCCGGCCGGAGAGGCGCGCCAGGGTCAGGATCCCGGCATCGCACCGGCGCGAGAGCTTCGGCACGTCCGCGCTGAAGGCCACCGATTCGCCGTCCCTGAGCGCCCGCAGCATGGCCCGGAGCCCCTCGGCCCCGCCCTTGGCGCGAACGTCAGTCGCCCGGCTCCGGCCTCGGGCGCCGGAGGCCCGGATCACGCGCACGCCGAGCCGTTCCAGCGCGATGGTGTTGATGTTGCCGTCCGCATTCCGCGAGATGATCGTGGCGACCCGGTCGCTCGGTCGGCGCATGAACGGCATCATGATGTGCTGGCCGTGCCACATGCCGGCGATGAGCGGCGTGCGCGCGTCCATCCAGGCGTCGACCCGCCCGGTCGGCGTGCCGCCGGCCTGGATCGCGAAGCGGTTGGTCCGCTGCACCAGCCGCAGATAGGACGCCGCGAGGCGACCGAGCGCGCGCTGCACGACGGGGTGACGCAGGAAACGTTTGCCGAGGCTCATGTCATGCCCGGGATGGCCGAACCGCCATCGCCCGATCGGTTCCGGATCGCAATCGATCGCCCATGATCTAGCCCCCGCGCCTGAGACGAAACAATCGGCCTGGATCACAACCTGTGAGAGCGGCTTGCCTGGGTCGCCGGTCGCTCGGGCGCCGCCGATGCTCCCGTCGCGCGGCGAAAACACGGCGAGACGCCTTGTTTAGATTTATTCCAGCCTATAGATTGGAATCAGTCTAGAGAGGAATTCCGGGATGGCAGCCGTTTTCGAGGATACCGCCACGTTGGCCGCGGATGCGCGTCGCGCCTTCGTCCTGCGCTACGTGCAACCCGGCCTAGCCGGCCTGATCGACGGCTCGGTCTCGACCCTCGCGCCGATCTTCGCGGCGGCCTTCGCCACGGGACACAACGGCGCGACCTTCCTCGTCGGTCTCGCGGCTTCCGTGGGCGCCGGGATCAGCATGGGCTTCACCGAGGCCCTCTCGGACGACGGCAGCGTCACCGGCCGCGGCGACCCGTGGATCCACGGCCTCGTCTGCGGCGTGATGACGACGCTCGGGGGCCTCGGCCACACGCTGCCCTACGCGATCCCCGACACGCTGCCCGCGGGCTGGCCGAATCCCTTCGTCCTGGCCACGACCCTCGCGGTGCTCGTCGTGGTGGTCGAACTCATCGCCATCGCGGCGATCCGCACGCGGTTCATGGCGACGCCGTTCTGGCGGGCGGCCATGCAGGTGATGCTCGGCGGCGCCCTGGTGCTCGCGACGGGGATCCTCATCGGGAGCGCTTGACGGCGCTGCCCGCGCCCGCGATGCCGGGGCCGTATTTTCAGGGCCGCTCCCGGCCGACTCGCGCGTGACCTCCGGCGTTGACCTTCCGCCTCGCCCACCTCAGCGACCCGCATGTCGGCCCCCTCGGCCGGGTGCGCCTGCATCAGCTCATCGGCAAGCGGGCCACCGGCTATGCCAACTGGCGGCGCGGCCGCTCGCGCAGCCACGACATGGCCGTGCTTGAGGCCCTCGTGGCCGACCTGAAGACGCAGGGGGCCGGGCACGTCGCCTGCACCGGGGACCTGTGCAACATCGGCCTGCCGAGCGAGTGGGAGACGGCGCGCACCTTCCTGGAGGCGCTGGGCACGCCCGACGCGGTGAGCTTCGTGCCGGGCAATCACGACGCCTATGTCCGCGGCTCCCTGGAAGGACTGCTCGCCGCCTGCAGCCGCTTCACCAGCGACGATTCGGGGTCGTGGGGCCGCTTCCCCTATCTCAGGCGGCGGGGGCCGCTCGCGCTGGTCGGTCTCTCCAGCGCGATCCCGACGAAACCGTTCGTGGCCACCGGACGCCTCGGCGCGCCGCAACTGGCCGCGGCCGAGGTCCTGCTCCGGGCACTCGCCACTGAGCCGGGCCGGCCGTTCCGCGTGGTCATGATCCATCACCCGCCGCAGCCGGGGGGCGCCGCGCCGGGGCGCGAGCTGAAGGACGCGGCGGCCTTCACGGCGATGATCGGGCGCGCCGGCGCCGACCTGATCCTGCACGGCCACAACCACGTCATCAGCACGGCCGCCATCCCGGGTCCGGACGGCCGCGCCGTGCCGATCGTCGGGGTCCCCTCGGCCTCGGCCCGGGCGGACGGGCACGGGGCACTCGCCGCGCGCCGGGCCTCCTACGTCCTGTACGACATCGACCGGGCCGGGGACGGCTATACGCTGGCGGCCCGGCGCCGGGGCCTCGGCGCGGAGGGGGCGATCTGCGATCTCGGCCCCGTCGATCTGACCTGATTCGTCCGACCGGCGCATCGGTCGCGCCGGCCCGTCGATCGGCAGCCCCGATCAGGCGCCGGCGGCCGTCATATTGGTGCGCTGCTGCCGGGTGAGGCTGGCCTCGTAGCGCTCGGCCTGGAGCCGGGTCAGACCGCAGATCAACGCGAGTGTCCCGCGATAGACCGTATAGGTGCCGTCGTGCGTCGGCTTGACGCGAATCACCTGTGCCATGGGTCTCTGCCTTCGCTGGAGGTTGGTTGCCGTGGACTGAGGAGAGCGATCCTTTTTTCCGGATTGATCGGTCGAACGCGCGAACAGACGGCAGGTTAGCTATCGTCGTCGCGGTAGCAAGGGCTCGATACGGATGAATGCTTAGGTAATTCTGCTGCAATGCGGCAAACCCTTGCCGATACTGGCGATCCGCGGTTGCGCAAAAATGCGGCCGCTGGCCTGCATATTGAATAAGGTGGCCACACCCCGCGTTCGCCCCGAATCGCAGGTCGGACCCGGCCCTTCCGGGACGTTCCAAAGGATACCCCATGCAGCTCTGGCGTCTGACGGCGACCGACCTCGCGGCCCTGATCCGGACCGGCCAGGTCTCGGCCCGGGAGGTCGCGCAGGCGGCCCTCGATCGCCTGAATGCCGTCAACGGCCGGATCAACGCCGTGGTCGAGCACCGTCCGGAGGAGGTGCTGGCGCAGGCCGACGCAATCGATGCCGTCCGGACCCGGGGCGAAATCCTGGGGCCGCTGGCGGGCGTGCCGGTGACCGTGAAGGTGAATGTCGACCAGCGCGGCTTCGCCACGACGAACGGACTGCGCCTCCAGCGCGACCTCGTCGCCGCGGAGGACAACCCGGTCGTGGGAAATCTCCGTCGCGCCGGGGCGGTGCTGCTCGGGCGCACCAACACGCCCGCCTTCTCGCTGCGCTGGTTCACCACCAACCAGCTGCACGGCGCCACGAAGAACCCGCGCGATCCGGCGCTGACCCCGGGGGGCTCGTCGGGGGGCGCCGGGGCGGCGGTGGCGGCCGGGATCGGCGCGCTGGCCCACGGCACCGACATCGCCGGGTCCGTGCGCTACCCGGCCTATGCGTGCGGGGTCCACGGGCTGCGTCCGAGCCTCGGCCGGATCCCGGCCTGGAACCCGACCGCGCCGGAGCGCGGGATCGGGCCGCAGCTGATGGCGGTGTCGGGGCCGCTCGCCCGCAGCATCGCGGATCTGCGCCTCGCGCTGGAGGTCATGGCGGCCCCGGATCCGCGCGACCCGTGGTTGGTGCCCGCGCCCCTCGGCGGTCCGACCGTCCCGCACCGGGTCGCCCTGTGCGTGCGGCCCGGGGGCCTCGCGGTCGTTCCGGAGGTGGAGACGGCTTTGCGGGAGTCGGCGCGGCGGCTGGCCGAGGCCGGCTGGGCGGTCACGGAGATCGACGACACGCCGCCGATCCGGGAGGCGAGCGCGCTGCAGCTCCAGCTCTGGCTGGGCGACGGCTTCGCGGCCCTGCGTGCCGCGGCGGAGCGGGAGGGCGATCCCGCCGCGATCGGCCTGCTGGACAGCTTCCGGCCGCAGGCCGAGGCGATGACCCCCGACGCGATCGCGGCGGCGCTCACCCGGCGAGCCACCTTGGCCCGGGCCTGGTCGCTGTTCCTCGCCGAGAACCCGGTCCTGCTGGTACCGGTCTCGGCCGAGCTCCCGTTCCCGGACGGGCTCGACTGCACGGGCGATGCCGGAATCGCCCGGGCCTTCGAGGCGAACCTCCTCCAGGTCGGGCTGGCGCCCCTCGGCATCCCGGCGCTCACCGTCACCACCGGTCTCGTCGGCCGGACTCCCGTGGGCGTGCAACTCGTGGCAGCCCGCTACCGGGAGGACCTGTGCCTTGCCGCCGGCGCGGCCATCGAGGCGGCCGGCGTGCCCGAGATGCCGGTCGATCCGGCCTGACGCCGGGACATAGGTGCAGGGCTCAGGCCTGCCCGCCCGCGCCGAGATCGGCCAGCAGAGCCGCGAACAGCCGTGCCCGCTGCGGTAGGGTCTCGATCAGGACGTGCTCCTCCAGGGTGTGGTAGCCCTGGCCGAGGGGCCCGAGACCGTCGAGGGTCGGGATGCCGTTGGCGCCGGTGAAATTTCCGTCCGAGCCGCCGCCGGCGCTGCGGTGGGGCAGGGGCTGGCCCAACGCCTCGCTCAAGGCCCGGGCCCGGGCGTAGAGGGCCAGGCAGCCGGCATCGGGCTCCCAGACCGGGCGGGTCACGCCCCGGGTCACCGTGAAGCGGACCCCGTCCGCCTCCCCCGACAGGGCCAGCATCCGCGCGACGCCGCGGTCGAGATCGGCCTGGCGCTTGGCCATGCTCAGCGCCTGCCCGCGGCAGAGCGTCGGGACGCAGTTCACCCACTGGCCGCCGGAGACGATGCCGGTGGAGACGGTGCAGTCGCCATCCGACAGGGCGTCGATGGCGAGGATCATGCGCGCCATCGCGCGGATCGCCGAGCGCCCCTCATGGGGCGAGGATCCGGCATGGCTCGGGCGGCCTCGGGCCTCCAGGTCGAAGCGCGCGATGGCGTAGCGGCCGGTGACCACGCCGTTCTCCGGCTGGCCGGGCTCGGGGACCAGCACGAAGGCGTGGCGGGCGGCCTCGGCCTCGATCAGATCGCGGGTCGAGGGGCTGCCGACCTCCTCGTCGCCGGTGAACAGCACGGTCACGGGCAGCGGCGTCTCGATTCCCGCCGCCGCGAGCGCGCGGATCGCCGCGAGCGCGATGACGTTGCCACCCTTCATGTCGAGGATGCCCGGCCCGTAGGCGCGATTGCCCTCGATCCGCCACGGCAGGCTCCCGAGGGTGCCCACCGGATGCACCGTGTCGAGATGGCCGAGCACCAGGATGCCGGGCACGTCCCGCCGCGGGTGCGGGAAGCGGGCGCGGACGCAGTCGCTCAGGCCCATCCGGCCGGGAATCGTCTCGACCTGGGCCCCCGCGACGGCGAGGTCGCGGGCGGCGAGGCCCATCATCCGGTTGACCGCGGCCGCGTCGTGGGTCGGGCTCTCGCATTCGACCCAGGGGCGCAGGGTCGCCAGGATGTCCTGGGCCTCGACGTGCAGATCCGGGATCATCGGGCGGCCTCCGCGGCGAAGGGATCGGCGACCCGCGGCCAGTAGGCGCCGGATCGCTTGGTGTAGGGGATCGCGCCGTAATCCGGCGGGACGGCTCCGGGGGCCGCCACGTAGCGCACCGCGCTCGCGATGGGCGCGAAGGCGGCGTAGAAATGCTGCATCGACTTCACCACGACGATCCGCTTGTCGGCGAGGGTCAGCCCGAGCCCCGTGAAGGCGTCCGGCGCGAAGGCCTGCTGGCGCCTGTGGGTCAGCACCACGTGGATCCCGTCCGCCTCGACCCAGGCGGCGGGGCCGAGATGGGCCCGGCCGCCGCTGAGGCCGGTCTGGCTGTGGTCCTCCGAGAGGCCGCGCACGGTGATCCGCAGGTCGACGGGATCGCCCGAGGTCACGCCGCACTTGCCGCCGATCCGCAACATGAAGGTCGCCCCGAGCCCGGCCTCGTGGCAGATGCCGACCGCGCCGGGATCCCAGATCAGGCCGAGCGCCACGTCCTTGACGGCGCGCTCCGCGAGGCGGCCCAGGATCGCGGTGTTGTCCGAGGGCGCGCCCGCGCCGGCATTGTCGGCGAAGTCGGCGAGCACCATCGGGCGCGGGTCGATGGAGGCCAGCGCAGCGTCGATGGCCGCATCGATGCTGTCGCACCGGCTGGCCGCCGCCTCTCGCATCGCCCAGACGGCGGCGGCGAGGTCGTCAGCCAGGGCCTGGGCCTTGGCGGCATCGCCGTCGGCGACGACGAGCATCTTGGCGCCGACATCGGGCACGTCGCCCCACGGGAAGCCGTGCCCGAAAGAGACCGAGAGGATGCCATCCCTCCCTTCCAGCGATTCCATCCGGCGGACGAAGCCCGCGACCGGCTCGCGGCTGGTGCGCCACATGTTGATGATCCGGCAATCGGCATAGGCCATCACGGGCCGGATTTCCTTTGAGACGGTCCGGATCACCAGCGGATAGAGATCGCGGGCGCGGTCGACGATGTCGGTGTGGGGGTATTCCTTGTAGATCACGATGACGTCGGCGTTTCGCCGCATCGTCTCGGTGAGGTGGCAGTGCAGGTCGAGTTCGACGCCGATCGTGGTGTCCGGCCCGACGAGGGCGCGAGCCCGCTCCAGGGTGTCGCCCTCGCAATCGTCGTAGCCCTCGGCCACCATGGCGCCGTGCATGAACAGCAGCACCGCGTCCACCGGCATCGCCGCCTTGAGGTCCGCCAGCAGGGCGTCGCGCAACTCTTCATAGACGTCCCGAAGCGTGATCCCGCCGGGCTGGGCGAAGGTCGAGAGGCTCTCGATCACGCTGTGCCCGTCGGCCTCGGCCATCGTGCGCCAGGCCTTGAGGCCGATATTGCTGAGGCTCGGCGGGTTCCGCGTCCCGTCCCGGCGGGCGTAGTCGGCGCGGAAGGCGGCACGGCCGGTGGGCAGCGGCGCGAAGGTGTTGGTCTCTGTGGCGAGGCCTGCGATGAAGATCTTCAAGGTCCTGTCCCGTTCGGTCCCGGCCGCCGGGTCAGGGGGAGCCCGGCGTCAGGGTGATGATGGTCTCGGTCGCCGCGTCCACGGCCGCGCGGCCGTAGAGCATCGGCACATGGTCCTGACGCCCCCAGATCAGGGCGAGGTCGGCGTAGTGCGGGCTCTCCGGATTCCCCGACTGGCCCGGCACGTTGATGAAGACCGAGCGGTCCCAGTCACCCACATCCACGACCATGCGGAACGAAGCGCCGTGGGTGAGCCGGAACGTGTCGGTCCGGTACTCCGCGTGCATGACCGATGCCGCGGACCCGCCCACGGGCAACGGACCGACATCCCAGGCCGGATCGGGCCTCACGGCGGTGAGGGGATGGGCGAACAGGGCGTGATGCAGGCGGCCCCAGGACCAGCCGGCATCGCGGGCGGTTGTCTCCACGGATTTCCCTCCCCCCTCTGCGGGGGAGGGAGGCCCGCCAAGCGGGTCGGGAGAGGGGCGCGACGGCGCAGAACAGGGCTGCGCCCTACCCGCCGCGTGCGCCTCTTCCGGAAGCCGGGTTCCCCTCTCCCGACCCTCGCTGACGCGAGGGCCACCCTCCCCCGCAGAGGGGGGAGGGTGGGTGGCTACTGCATCCGGCGTGAACCGCCCCATCGGATCCGGCCCCAGCCGGTCCAGGCAGTCCCGGAACGCGGCCCCGAGGGCGTCCGCCAGCAGCGCATCGCGGGTCACGGGGTCGAGGCCGGTTTCCAGCCGCTCGATCAGGCTCTGGGTGTCGCCGGGCGGCAGCAGGCGGCGTGTCCCGGCATCGGGCGCGAGCGTCTCGAGCAGGGCCGGGCGCAGGTGATGCACCCAAAACACCTCCACGAGGGCGGCCGCGGTGGAATCCGGGTGCAGCCCACCGTCGAACGGGGCCAGCAGGGCTCGGGCCGCGGCGACCTCCGGATCGGTTCCCGCCGGCAGCGCCCGGATGAGATCGGCGAGGCGCAGGGCCGGTTCGGAGAAGGCGTCGCCCTGGAGGGCCTGCGAATCCGCGAGGCTGTGGCGCGTCTGGCAGCCGAGCACTGCGCGGATGCGGCGGGCGCGCCAGGGCTCGGCCCATTCGAACCCGACCTTCCGGGCCTCGGCCGGAAAATCCGGCGGCAGGTTCATCTCGTTGGCGGTGGCGAGCCAGCCCGCCTCCGGGTCGATGCTCCGGGGCAGGGTGCCCGGATCGTGGAACCCGGCCCAGTCGTAGCGGCCGTCGCCCGGGACCGGCAGCAGCCCGTCATGGGCCGGGCGGACCGGTGCCCTGCCGGCCATGAACCACGCGATTCGGCCCGTAGCGTCGGCATAAAGCTGGTTCACCGACGGCGCCGCCCAGTGGCGCAGGGCCGTGCCGAAGGCCTCGGGGCTGGTGGCGCCGAGATAGGCGAGGCTGCCGAGATAGGCGGCAGCGCCGGGCTCGGACCAGACGGTCCGCAGGGCGAAGGCCAGGCCCGGTGTTTCGCGGATGACCGGCCCGTGCCGGGTGAAGCTCAGCACCACGGTCTCGTCCGGCCCGCCGCGCACCAGGATCGTGTCCATGCTGCGCGCGATCCGCTCCCAGCCGCCGGCGTACCGGTAGCGGTCCGGATCCGCCGGATCGGTCTCGCAGACAAAAAGATCCTCCTGGTCCATCGGCGCGATGGTGAGGCTGAAGGCGGCCTGCCCATTATGGCCGATGGAGATGCCGGGGAGCGCCGGCTCGCCGGCCCCGATCACGTCGAGCCCCGGGGCGGTGAGATGGACCGCGTAGCGCAGGGAGGGCTGCAGGTAGACCCGGTGCGGGTCGCTCGCCAGGATCGGGCGGCCGGTCTCGGTGCGGGCGGGTCCGACCACCCAATTGTTCGAGCCCTCGGCCGGCTCCTCCGGGACGGCGCGCTTCCCCCGCGTGACGGCGCCGTGGGCGTCGACCTTCGACCAGTCCCAGGCCGCGTCGCGGGAGGCCGCCATCCGCTCGGGTGAGAACCCCACCGTTGCCGTGGCCAGACGAAACGCGTCCAGGAGATCGTCCGGCCAGTCCGCGGCGTCGATCCCGCCCGGCATCACCGGATCGTGCGGCGGGCTGATCCGCTTGCGCAGGTCGTCTGCGGCGAGACCGGCCTCCCGGGATTCCGCGCGGGCCAGCACCTTGGCGCGGGCAATCTCGGAGAGGACGTTGCGCACCAGCCCGTGGCTGCGGATGCGCACCACGTCCTCCGGTTGCCAGCGGGCGGGGCGCGTATCCGTCAGGGCGAATTCCGGCGGCCGCAATTCCGGCCGGGCCTCGGTGAGCGCCACGTAGGCGTTGAGCCCGTCCACGAAGGCCGTGACGATGGCGCGCGTATCCTGTGGCCCGTAGGCGGCCCATTCGGCGGCCATGTCGCCCCGGTAGAGGAACAGCCGGGCGGCGCGATCCTGGGCGAGGTAGCCGGGCCCGAAATCCGCCGCCAGCAGGCCGAGGCCGCGCTTGCGCCAGAGGTCGAGCTGCCAGAGCCGGTCCCGCGCCGCGTTGAAGCCCTGAGCCCGGAAGGCGTCGAGGGCGGTCCCCGCCCGGATATGCGCCAGCCCCCAGCGGTCGACGCGGATCTCGACCGGGCCTTCGAGCCCGGGGAGGGCGTACGTGGCCCCGCTCACAGGGCCACTTCGATCAGGTGCGGGCCGCTTTTGGCCAGCGCGTGCTGGAACGCCTCGATGAAGTCGGGCCGCGTCTCGACGCGTCGCGCCTCGACCCCGAAGCCCTTGGCGAGGCTGACCCAATCCACCGCCGGATCGTCGAGGCTCAGCATGCCCAGCGCCTTCGGGCCGGGATTGTGGGCGCCGACATTGGCGAGTTCCGCCCGCAGGATCGCGTAGGAGCGGTTCGACCAGACCAGCGTCACCACGTCGAGGCGCTCGCGCGCCTGGGTCCAGAGCGCCTGCACGGTGTAGAGGCCGCTGCCGTCGGCCTGGAGATTGATGACCTTGCGGTCCGGGCAGGCGATGGCGGCGCCCGTGGCCATCGGGATGCCGAGCCCGATCGAGCCGCCGCTGAGCTGGAGCCAGGTATGGGGCGCGGCATCCCGGGTGAGGGCGAAGAAGTTGCGGCCCGTGGTGATCGACTCGTCGCAGATCACCGCGCCCTCCGGGATCAGCGCGCCGAGCACCTGCCCGATCGTGTCCTGGTCGAGGTCCCCGGAGGCCGGGAGCTTCGGCCGCGGCGCCACCGGGACGGGCTCCGCGGGCGGAGCCGCGACGGCCTCGGCCAGCCGCTCCAGGGCGTCGATCTGGTCCTCCTCTGGGGTGGCCAGGGTGATCGTCGTGCAGCCCTCGGGGGCGAGCAAGCTCGGCTTGCCGGGATAGGCGAAGAAGCCGACCGGGGGCGTCGCGCCGATCAGGATGATGTGCCGAAACTCCTTCAGGGCCGCGATGCCCTGGTCGATCGGGTAGGGCAGGCGCTCGATCGGCACGGTGCCGGCACCGCGGTCGATCCGGGAGTTCGAGGTCATCGCCATCAGCGTCGCGCCGGTCTTGCGGGCGATCCGGTCGGCGATCACCCGGCCCTCCCCACGCACCGCCCGGTCGCCGAGATGCAGCAGCACCGGCTCGCCGCTCCGGAGCGCCGCGACGGCCGCCGCGACCGCGTCGTCGCCGGCCTTCGCCCGCTCGGGGACCGGCGGCACGGGGGCGGGGCCGGTGCCGGGATCCCAGGCGGTGTTGGCCGGGAGGATCAGGGTCGCGACCTGCCCCGGGGCGGTGCGGGCGGCCGCGATGGCGGCGGCGCCGTCCGGGCCAATCTCGGCGGCGCTCATCCCGGTCCGCACCCAGGACGACATCGGCCGGGCCAGCCCCTCGATGTCCGAGGTCAGCGGCGCGTTGTACTCCCGGTGATAGGTCGCGTGCTCGCCGACGATGTTGACGACCGGGGTGCGCGCCTTCTTGGCGTTGTGGAGGTTGGCGAGGCCGTTGGCGAGGCCAGGCCCAAGGTGGAGCAGGGTCGAGGCCGGCGTGTCGGTCATGCGGGCGTAGCCGTCGGCCGCGCCGGTGGCACCGCCCTCGAACAGGAACAACACGCAGCGCATGCCCTCGACCCGGTCGAGGGCGGCGACGAAATGCATCTCGGAGGTGCCGGGATTGGTGAAGCAGACCTCGACCCCGCCGGCCACGAGGGTCCGGACCAGGCTCTCGGCCCCGTTCATCGCGCTTGGAATCCCATCGGTCACGGGCGGCTCCCTCTCGGTCCGGCCGGCGCGGCCGGCGACACGCATTTTTTATTATCGTGGCGCAGCCGACGCGCCGCGCAAGGGGCGAGGCCTGACACCTCCTCTTCGCCCGACGCGGGGACTATGCCGGGGGCTGGCGCGGGATTTGCGGTTGGCGCGCCGCGACTTCGACGATGGGATCCGATGACATTTCGCCACCTGATTGCAGCCGCCCTGGTCGGTCCCGTAGCCCTGGCCGGCCCGGCCAGCGCCGAGAGCGTGCTGCGCATCGCCATGACCGCCACGGACATCCCGACGACGACGGGCATGCCCAATAACGGCTTCGAGGGCATGCGCTTCCTCGGCTACCCGATCTTCGAGGGGCTGGTGCAGTGGGACCTGACCAGCACGACCAAGCTCGCGGGCATCGTTCCGGCGCTCGCCGAACGCTGGGAGCAGGACCCGACCGACAGGACGATCTGGACCTTCCACCTGCGCCAGGGCGTCAAGTTCCATGACGGCACGCCGTTCAACGCCGACGCGGTGATCTGGAACCTCGACCGCTACTTCAAGAACGACAGCCCGCAATTCGAGGCACAGGGTGCCGGCATCTCCCGGGCCCGGGCGCCGCTGGTCGGCAGCTACAAGAAGATCGACGACGCGACCGTCCAGATCACCACGACGCAGGTCGCGTCCTACTTCCCCTACATGGTGGTCTACCTGCTGTTCACCGCGCCGGCCTCCTTCGAGAAGGCGGGCCGCGACTGGAGCAAGGTGGCCGCACTTCCGGCGGCCGGAACCGGGCCGTTCAAGATCACCCGCGTCGCCCCGCGGGAGGCGGTCGACCTCGCCAAGTACGACGGCTACTGGGATCCGAACCGGATGGCCAAGGTCGACCGGGTCCGGCTGCTGCCGATCCCCGAGGCCAACGCCCGGGTCGCCGCCCTGCGTTCGGGTCAGGTCGACTGGATCGAGGTGCCGGCCCCCGACGCCATCCCGTCCCTCAAGCAGGCGGGCTTCACCATCACGACGGGCTCGTACCCGCATGTGTGGCCCTACATCTACAACATCGGCGCCAAGGACAGCCCGCTCAAGGACGTGCGCGTCCGGCAGGCCCTGAACTACTGCGTCGACCGGGCCGGCATCGTCGAGCTCCTGAACGGCACGGCGGAGCCGGCCGCGGGATGGCTCAACGACAAGGATCCGAATTTCGGCTCGCCGAAGAATCGCTACACGTTCGACGCCGCCAAGGGGAAGGCTCTGCTGGCCGAAGCCGGCTACACCGACAAGAAGCCCCTGAGCCTCAAGGTGATGATCTCGTCCTCCGGCTCGGGCCAGATGCTGCCGATGCCGATGAATGAGTATCTGCAGGAGAACCTGAAGCAGGCTTGCAACGTGGAACTCAGCTTCAACGTGGTCGAGTGGCAGGTACTGCTCAATTCGAGCCGGGCGCTACCGGATGCGCAGAGCCTCCAGGGCTCGATGGCGCTCAACGTCTCCTCGCCCTCCTCCGATGCCAGCGTGATGGCGCGCTACTTCGCGGGTGACCGCTTTCCGCCGAACGGCTTCAACTTCCCCACCTGGAAGGACGATGCGTTCGACGCCGCCCTCAAGGCGCTCGCCGAGACCACCGACGCGAAGGTAATCGACGCGCAGACCACGATCGCCCACGAGCGGCTGGTGGACAATCCGCCCTGGCTGTTCGTCGTCCACGACCTCAACCCCCGCGGGATGTCCAAGAAGATCCACGGCTTCGTCTCGCCGCAATCCTGGTTCGTCGATCTCACCCGCGTCAGCGTCCAGTGAGTCCGATGTCCGATCTCGATCCCGTCCACGCCTCCGCGTCCGAACTCGCCGGGGCGATCCGGTCCCGAGCCCTGTCGCCGGTCGATGCGGTCGACGCTTTGCTGGGCCGGATCACGCAGCTGGAGCCGAAGCTCCAGGCCTTCACGGAGATCTTCTCCGCGGATGCCCGCCTCGCCGCCGAGGGGGCGGACCGGGCGATCCGGTCGGGCCACGCGGTGGGGCCGCTCCACGGCGTGCCGGTGGTGCTGAAGGACCTGATCGACCTGGAGGGTCGGATCACCATGGGCGGGTCGGCCGCCCACCGCGCCCGCCGGGCCGAACGCACCGCCACCGTCGCCCGGCGGCTGATCGCGCAGGGGATGATCGTGCTGGGCAAGACCCACACGGTCGAGTTCGCCTATGGCGGCTGGGGCACCAACCCGCATCTCGGCACGCCCTGGAACCCCTGGGACCTTGAGGCGCCGCGCACGCCGGGCGGATCGAGCAGCGGTACCGGCGTGGCGGTGGCCGCCCGGATGGCGCCCTGGGGCCTCGGCACCGATACCGGCGGCTCCGTGCGCCTGCCATCCGCCTTCTGCGGCCTTACCGGACTGAAGGTGACGGTCGGGCGCGTCTCGACCTGGGGGATCGTGCCGCTCTCGACGACGCTCGACTCGCCCGGTCCGCTCGCCCGCACGGTGGAGGATGCCGCGCTCCTCTACGAGGCGATCTCCGGCCCCGATCCCCTGGACCCGACGACCCGCGGCATCCCGCCGGACTCCCCCTGGCCGACGCTCAACCGCGGGGTGCGCGGCCTGCGCCTCGGCCGCATGCCCGCGATCGAACGGGAGGGCGTGGCCCCCGACATGCTCGCCGCCTACGACGCGGCCCTCGATCTGCTGGCCGGGCAGGGGGCCGAAATCGTGGACGTCACCCTGCCGTTCCGGTTCAGCGACTGCGTGGCGATGAGCGGGATCACCAACGCCGAGGCCTACTTCGTCAACGGCGCCCTGGCGGAGGATCCATCCGCGCCCCTCGGCGACGCCGTGCGGGCCCGGATCTTGGCCGGCGCAACGGTTTCGGCCAAGGACTACCTCGCCACGCTCCACCGCCGCGCCGCGATGAAGCAGCTCTACGCCGCCGCCCTGGACGGGATCGACGCCCTGCTGACGCCCACGACGGAATCCGCCGCCGTCCCGCTGGCCGCTGTCGAAGAGGCGCACCTGCCTTCGCGCTTCACCCGGTTCGGCAACCTGCTGGATCTCTGCGCCCTGGCCCTGCCGAACGGCTTCACCGCCGACGAGCTGCCGCTCTCGCTCCAGATCGTCTGCCGCGGCTACGAGGAGGCGATGGCGCTCCGGATCGGGCAGGCCTTCCAGCGGGCGACCGACTGGCATGTGCGCCGGCCGCCGGTGTGAGACGGGCGGGACCTCCGGCCCCGCGTGTCAGCGGCTGGGCAGACCCCAGGCCCCCCGCAAAGTACAGCCCGAAGAATGTGAGATTCGCGAAGAGCCGGGGCGCCGTTCAGGCCGCGGGTGCCTGTCCGGCCACGACACCGCCGAGGGTGCCGAGCAGCGACGACCGGGCCCGGCTGACCCGGCTCTTCACCGTGCCGACCTGGCAGCCGAGCTTGCTCGCCGCCTCCTCGTAGGTGTGACCCTCGGCGCCGACCAGCAGCAGCGCCTGCCGCTGCGCAGCCGGCAGGCCTTCGAGACGCGCCCAGACCACCTTGAGGGTGCTGGCATCCTCCTGATCGGCGAGGCTGGTCATCTGGCCCGCATGCGTCCCGTCGACATCCTCGATCTCGCGCCGGGTCTTGCGCAGGTCCGAGTAGAACTGGTTGCGCAGGATCGTGAACAGCCACGCGGTGAAGTTCGTCCCGGGGCGGAACCGCTGCTGGTTGGCCCAGGCCTTGACGAAGGTCTCCTGGACGAGATCGTCGGCCCGGTTGACATCCCCCGCCAGGGACAGGGCGAAGGTGCGCAACGCCGGCAGCGCCTTGATGATGTCGCTGCGGAAATCGAAGGCCACGGTCTGGCCGTGCGCCGCCACCGCCGCTTCGAAGCGCGCGACGAGGTCGTCGAGCTGTGTCGGCAGCGGCTCCTGCTCGACCAGCTTGAAATAGTCCCGGATCGGCAGGGCGAGGTGCTGGCCGATGGCCGTGGCGTAGCCCGTCGCTCCCCGGGGGCTCTCGGTCTCGGCCGGCGGCGTCACAGCGTCGTCGATCATGAACGTGTCCTGATCCCTGGTACTGGTATACTGGATTCGCTCTAACCTAGGTACCGGTGGAATTATGAACCGTTACCAAACGCTACGGTCAGTATCGGTGGATACGACCAGCACGCCGGCGGGCACGGACATTGGTATTCACCGCCGTTCCGACGGATCGCATCAGGAAAATAATCAGGCGGATCAAAGGATTGTCGCGGCGCCCCGCCGGCGTTTGCGCTTCGATCCCTGCCCCGATGGTGAGCACCGAAACCGCGTTCCGGGGGTGGCAGCGGGACGTCCGAGGGTGCACACTGCACCCTGCGAGGAGGGCGGGATGAGCCATCGACACGCGGATCACGATCACGTGCACCACGGCAGCGACCTCACGCCGATCGAGGCGCGGGTCCGGGCGCTCGAATCCCTGCTGACCGAGAAGGGCTACATCGATCCGGCGGCCCTCGACGCGCTGGTCGAACTCTACGAGACCAAGGTCGGCCCGCATCTGGGCACCCGGGTGGTGGCCAGGGCCTGGGGCGATGCTGCGTTCCGGGCGCGGCTGCTGGCCGACGCAACGCCGGCGATCGCCGAACTCGGCATCGGCGGAAGGGGCGGCGAGCACATGGTGGTGGTCGAGAACACCCCCGGGACCCACAACCTCGTCGTGTGCACCCTCTGCTCCTGCTACCCCTGGCCGGTGCTCGGCCTGCCGCCGGTCTGGTACAAGGCGCCGCCCTATCGGGCCCGGGCGGTGATCGACCCCCGGGGTGTGCTGGCCGAGTTCGGGGTGACGCTGCCGGAGACCACCCGGATCACCGTCTGGGATTCCACCGCCGAGACCCGCTACATGGTCCTGCCGATGCGGCCCGCGGGGACCGAGGGGTTCTCCGAGGCGGCGCTCGCCGCCCTGGTCACCCGCGATTCCATGATCGGCACGGGGCTGCCCGAAGGGATCCCAACCGAACCAGCGGGCAGACCGGCATGAACGGCGCCCAGGATCTCGGCGGCACGCAGGGCTTCGGGCCGGTGGTGCCGGAGCCGGACGAGCCGGTGTTCCACGCCGACTGGGAGCGGCGCGTCTTCGCCATGGCGCTGGCCATGGGCTTCACCGGCGCCTGGACCCTCGACGGCAGCCGGGCCACCCGGGAATCGCTGCCGCCGGCGGAGTACCTGTCGTCGAGCTACTACGCGATCTGGCTGAAGGCCCTGGAGAAGCAGGTCGCCGCCGCCGGCCTGGCCACGCCGGCCGAGATGGCCTCCGGAACGGCCGCGGCGCCCGCCGGGGCCGTCGCCCGGGTCCTGGGCCGCGACGGCCTGGAGGCGCGCTTCCGGGCCGGCTTCCCCAGCAGCCGCGCTGCGGACGCCCCCGCGCGGTTCGCGGTCGGCGCGACCGTCATCGCCCGCAACATGCACCCGACCGGCCATACCCGCCTGCCGCGCTACGTCCGTGGCCGGCGGGGCCGGATCGTCCGCGTCGACGGCGTCTTCGTCTATCCCGACACCAGCGCCCACGGGCTGGGGGAGAACCCGACCTGGCTCTACACGGTCGCCTTCGCCGCGCACGACCTGTGGGGCGAGAGCGGCGACCCGGGCGGCCTGGTCACCGTGGCGGCCTTCGAACCCTATCTGGAGCCCGCGTGAGCGATCCGGCGCCGAGTACCTTCGCGGCCCCCTGGGAGGCGCAGGTCTTTGCCCTGGTGGTCTCCCTGCGGGAGGCCGGGCTGTTCACCTGGTCGGAATGGGCGGACCGCCTGGGCCGGGCGATCCGTCCCGCGGACGCCCCCGAGCAGGCGGCCGATTACGGCGCCTGGCTGGCAACCCTGGAGGCGATCCTGGCTGAGCGCGGCGTGGCGGGCCCCGAGGGCGTCGCGGCGCGGACCGCGGCGTTCCAGCGTGCCGCCGCGGCGACACCCCACGGCCAGCCGATCCGCCTCGAGAACGACCCGCTCTACCGGCCCTGAGACCGGAGCCCGTCGAGGGGCACCGGCGCGGCGTGGGACCGGCCGCTCATGAGCTGGTCGAGCAGCGCCAAGACCTCGGGCCGGCCGCAATTGCGCGCGGGCTCGAAGGGCGTCCAGGTCTGGACGAAGTCGAGCCGCTCGAACACGTCGCGGTAGCGACGCAGCTCGCTCGGGGTCAGCGGCACGCCGCGCACGAAGGCCTTGTGGGCCGAGATCGTGACCGCCCGGCGGAAATCCGCCGGGTCGAGTTCGAACTTCAGCGCGTCGCCGCAGAAGCAGATTTTCCGCGACCTGTCGTACAGGATCGCATGGCCGTCGAAATGGCCGGCGGTACGGTGCAGCTCCAGGCCCGGCAGGGGCTCCAGGAAATCGTCGTAGGGCCAGCTCACCTGCAGGGCTGCGCTCCAGGTGAAGTCGGCCGCCGGCAGGCACAATTCCGGGTCGAACCGGTCCTGGAGCTGCGTCAGCGCCCCGTAGGCATGCGGGTGCGAGGCCGAGAGCACCGCCATACCGCCGAGCCGGGCGATCTGGTCGAGGGCGGCCTCGCTGAAGACCGGGCAGGCCTCGAAGCCCATATTCCCGTGCTCGGTCTGGATCAGGTAGCCGGAGGGGCCGATGCCGGAGACCGGCTCGTTCCAGAAGCGCCACACGCCGGGCTCCAGCTCCTGCCAGTGACAGGGGAACGCGTCCTGCGCCTCCCGGGCGGTCCGGAACCGCCAGCCGTCCTGCGGCACCACGTGACGGGCGTCGAGGCACATCGGGCAGGCCGCCGGCGTCTCGAAATGGCGCTGCCAGAACCCGCAATTGTCGCAGGTATAGGCGGGGAGCTTCAGGGCCCCCGCGAAGGGCAGATAGCCGGGCATCGACGCGAACCTTTCTCGGGGCGGCTCATCTAGCAGTCAGCGCGCGCGAATGCAGCCTCACGACCGGTCCGGCAGACGGCGTGCCGAGCGGGCGGCGTGGACGGTGCCGGCGAGCCCGATCAGCGCGAGCCCGGCGAGGCCCCCGACCACGAGGTCGCGGGTGCGGCTCGTGCAGAACTCGGTCCGGCTCCCCTTGGTCCGCCCCGAGAACCGGCCGTCGATCCCGACAGCGCCCGGGACGGCCTCGTAGAGGTTGCCCTCCATGTCGGAAATGGTCTCGTCGGAGAGCTGCGCCGACCACATGGAGGCCGCCTTGCGGTCGGCGAAGGCCGGCGCCAGGGCCTGGGCGGCGGCCATCATCATCGAAGAGCGCCCGACCCAGACCTCCCGGCGCGGGTGCTCAACCGCGTACAGGATCGCCTCGGCGCAGAGCCGCGGATCGAAGATCGGGTCCGGGGCGTATTGCCGGTGCCCGGTGTGGTTGCGCGCCCAATTGAACTGGGGCGTGTTCACGGCCGGCAGGTAGACCACGCTGAGGCTGACATCGACCTTGCCGTGGATCAGCTCGCAGCGCAGGGCGTCGGTGAAACCCGACACCGCGAACTTCGCCGCGCAATAGGGGGCCTGCAGCGGCGCCGCCCGGATCGCGAGGCCGGACGAGACCTGGATGATCGCGCCGCGGTTGCGCCGCTTCATGAAGCGCAGGGCGGCGAGCGTTCCGTAGACCTGGCTGAGATAGGTGGTCTCGGTCACCCGGCGGTACTCGTCCGGGGTGATCTCGTCGGCCGGGCTGACCACGGTCGACATGGCGTTGTTCACCCAGGCGCGGATCGGGCCGAGTTCGGTCTCCACCCGCCGGGCGGCGGCGTCGACCGCGTCCGGATCGGCGACGTCGGCGCCGATCGCCAGAACCGGTCGGCCGTAAGCGGCGAGGGCCCGTTCCGCCGCGGCAAGACGGCCCGGATCGCGGGCGATCACCGCCACCGACCATCCCCGGGCGGCGAAGCGATGCGCCGTCGCGAGCCCGATCCCGGCCGTGCCGCCGGTAACGACCGCAACCCGTGCCATACTGACCTCATCACCACCGAACGATCGAACCGGCAACACGGGGCAGCGCGCTCGGTTGCGCCGCGGTACCGGGCCGCAACGTCACGGGGGCATCGATTTCCGATCCGGGGACGCAACGTCCGAGTCCGGCCGCTGTTGACTGCGTGTATTGCGTCATGCCGAACCACCGAGGGTCGAAGCCATGCGCACCGGACGACGCTTCTCCCTTCCGATCGATCCCTGGCCGCAGGCCTCCCTGGCCGAGCGGACCGCCGTCGGAATGGTCCTGACCTTCCTGCTGCTCCCGCCGGCCTGCGTGGCGGGCGCCGCGCTCGTCGTCGGCACGGCGCTCGCGGCGCATATCCACTGGTCCTACGACCTCGGCGCCTCCCTGCGCGCCTTCGTCGGCCGGCACACCGGGGCCGTCCTCGGGCGACACGGCCGCAAGACCTGACGGACGGTCCCACCGCGTATCGCATCGGGCCGGGTGCCGGCCCACACGGCGCGAGGGCGCGCAGGCCGGGTTCGCTGTGCGTTCCCCTCGGTCCGATTTGACCTGACCGTCCCTGGTGGGCCAGTCAGGTTCGGAACCGAGAGACCGCCATGTTCCGTACCCTGATGACTGCGCGGCGCTTCGCGCCGCTGTTCTGGTGCCAGTTCTTCTCGGCGTTCAACGACAATTTTCTGAAGAACGCGCTCGCCTTCCTGATCCTGTTCGGGATCGGCGGCGAGGCGGACGCCCATGCGGGCGTCCTGGTGACGCTGGCGAGCGCCGTGTTCATCGGGCCGTTCTTCATCCTGTCGGGCCTCGGCGGCCAATGGGCCGACCGCTACGACAAGGCGCTGATGGCGCGGCGGCTCAAGTTCGCCGAGATCTTCGCGGCCGGCACCGCCGTGCTCGGCTTCCTGCTGCATTCCGTGCCGATCCTGTTCGTGGCGCTCGGCCTGTTCGGGACGATCGCGGCCCTGTTCGGCCCGATCAAGTACGGGATCCTGCCCGATCACCTGCGCCGCGAGGAGCTGCCGGCCGGCAACGCCCTGGTGGAGGCCGCGACCTTCCTGGCGATCCTGCTCGGGACGATCGCCGCCGGGGCGGCCTCGGCTCTGGGCGGATCCGGCCTGCTGTTCGGCGCCCTGGTGATGGGCTTCGCCGTCCTGTGCTGGCTCTCGGCCCGGATGATCCCGGCGACCGGGGAGGGGGCGCCGGACCTGCATGTCGACCGCAACATCGCCCGCTCGACCGCCTCGCTGCTGAGGGACCTCTGGGCCGACACGCGCCTGTGGCGCGGCTCGCTCACGGTGAGCTGGTTCTGGCTCGTGGGCGTGGTGGTGCTGTCGCTGCTGCCCGTGCTGGTGCGCGGCGCCTTCAACGGCACCGAGACGGTGATCACGCTGCTGCTCGCCCTGTTCTCGATCGGCATCGCCCTGGGCTCGGGGCTCGCCTCGTGGCTCGCCAGCGGCCGGATCGTGCTGCTGCCGACCCCGGTCGGCGCGGTGCTGATGGGCCTGTTCGGCCTCGACCTCGCCTGGACGATCGGGCACCTGCCCCCGCCCCCCGCGGATGCCATCGGACCGATCGACTTCCTGCGGACCGGCGAAGGCCTGCGCACCGGCCTCGGCTTCCTCGGCCTCGCGGTGTCGGGCGGCCTCTACATCGTCCCGTCCTTCGCGGCCGTGCAGGCCTGGGCGGAGAAGGCGATGCGCGCGCGCATCATCGGCGCGGTCAACGTCGTAACGGCGGCCTTCATGGTGGCCGGGACCCTGGCGCTGGCGGCCTTGCAGGCTGCGGGCCTCTCGATCGCCAGCCTGCTCGCGGTGGTGGGCGTGCTGAACCTCGTCGTCGGCGCGATCGTGTTCGCGACGCTGCCGACGAGCCCGTTCCGCGACGCCCTGTCGATCCTGTTCCGGGCCTTCTACCGGCTAGAGGTCCGCGGGCTCGACAACGTCGCGGCGGCCGGTCCGAACTGCATCCTGGCGCTCAACCACGTCTCGTTCCTCGACGCGCCGCTGGCCCTGTCGCTCCTCGATCAGGAGCCGGTCTTCGCGGTCGACAGCGGGATCGCGCAGCGCTGGTGGGTGCGGCCGTTCCTGCACGTCACCAAGGCGATGCCCCTCGACCCGACCCGGCCGCTGGCCACGCGGACGCTGATCAACGCCGTCAAGAGGGGCGAGACCCTGATCATCTTCCCCGAGGGCCGGCTCACCGTCACCGGCAGCCTGATGAAGGTCTATGACGGCGCCGGGCTGATCGCCGACAAGGCGGGGGCGATGGTGGTGCCCGTGAAGATCGACGGGCTGGAGCGCACCGCCTTCTCGCGCCTGTCGCGCCGGCAGGTCAGCCGCCGCTGGTGGCCCAAAGTGACCGTCACGGTGATGCCCCCGGTGCGCCTGACGGTGGACCCGGCGCTCAAGGGCAAGGCCCGGCGCCAGGCGGCCGGCGCGGCACTCTACGGGATCATGTCGGAACTGCTGTTCCGCACCGCCGACATCGACCGCGGCCTGATGGCGGCGCTGATCGAGGCGGGCGAGCGCCACGGCTGGCGCCGCAACGCCGTGGAGGATCCGGTCACCGGCCGCCTGACCTACGGCCGGCTGGTCCTCGGCGCGAACGTGCTCGGCCGCAAGCTCATGCCGCTCGCGCCCGAGGGCGGCCGGATCGGCGTGATGCTGCCGAACGCCAACGGCGCGGCGGTGACGCTGTTCGCGCTGGCCTCCGCGGGCCGGGTTCCGGCGATGATCAACTTTTCGGCCGGGCCGGCCAACGTGCTCTCCGCCTGCCGGGCGGCGCAGGTCGACAGGATCCTGACCTCCCGGGCCTTCATCGAGAAGGGAAGGCTCGGCAGCCTCGTCGAGGCGATCAAGGGCCAGGTCGCGCTGGTCTACCTGGAGGACGTGCGGGCGACCATCACCACGCCGGACAAGATCCGCGCCCTGCTGGCCGGCCGGAAACCCCTGGTGCCGCGCGCGGGCGAGGATCCGGCCGCGGTGCTGTTCACCTCGGGCAGCGAGGGCACGCCGAAGGGCGTGGTGCTCGCCAACCGCTGCATGCTGGCCAACGTCGCGCAGGTGGCGGCCCGGATCGATTTCGGCCCGATGGACAAGGTGTTCAACGTCCTGCCGGTGTTCCACGCCTTCGGCCTCACGGCCGGGCTGGTCCTGCCCCTGGTCTCGGGGGTGCCGGTCTATCTCTACCCGTCGCCGCTGCATTACCGGATCGTGCCGGAACTGATCTACGGCTCGAACAGCACCGTGCTGTTCGGGACCGACACGTTCCTGACCGGCTACGCCCGGGCGGCCCACGCCTACGACCTGCGCTCGCTCCGCTACGTCGTGGCCGGCGCCGAGGCGGTGAAGGAGACGACCCGGAGGACCTGGGCGGAGAAATTCGGCCTGCGCATCCTGGAGGGCTACGGCGTCACCGAATGCGGGCCGGTGGTGGCGCTCAACACGCCGATGTTCAACCGCTTCGGCACGGTCGGCCGGATCCTGCCCGGCATCGAGACCCGCTTGGAGCCGGTGCCCGGGATCGACGAGGGCGGCCGCCTCTCCCTGCGCGGGCCCAACATCATGCTCGGCTACCTGCGGGCGGACAAACCCGGCGTGCTGGAGCCCCCGCCGGGGGGCTGGCACGACACCGGCGACATCGTGGCGATCGACGCGGCGGGCTTCGTCACGATCAAGGGCCGGGCCAAGCGATTCGCCAAGGTCGCCGGCGAGATGATCTCGCTCGCCGCCATCGAGGCGCTCGCCGCCGAGCGCTGGCCGGACCGGGCGAGCGCCGTCGCGGCGGTGCCGGACCCGCGCAAGGGCGAGCGCCTGATCCTGTTCACCGAGGAGAAGGGCGCCACCCGGGCCGACTTCCAGAGCTTCGCCAAGGGCCGCGGCGCCTCGGACGTGGCGATCCCGGCCGAGGTGGTGGTGCTGGACGCGATCCCGCTGCTCGGCAGCGGCAAGGTCGACCACGTGGCCGTCGCCAAACTCGCCCTGGAGCGGGCGAAGGAAACCGCCGCCGCCTGAGAGCGGCCTCGCCCGGCCCGCATCATCCAAACAGGGGATGCGGGGCCCCCGGCGTTCCGCTCGTATCACGTATGCAGTTCCGACTCGCTCCACCGACGCAATCGCGTCGTCGGAGCGGATATCGTCGGCGGTCGCATCGAGAGGGGCAGATCATGGCGAAGGACAGGCGCATTCCGGCTTGGCTGGCCAGGCGGACCTATTTCAAGCGCATCGAGCGCTGGTCGAAGCCCGGAAAGCCCCGCCCGGCCCTCCCGACGCACGAGACCGAGGTGCTCGCGCTTCCATCCAACGTGGTGCCCTTCCCGGTTCGGCTGGATCGGCCGGATCGTCCCGACCTCCCGGATCGGCGCAGCGTCAGCATGGCGTAGACCTCCACCGTCTCCGGACCGGGCTTGTCCGCGGCGCGGGAATTGGGAATCCTGCGCGCTGGCCCAGCGGGTCCGGAACCTGGAGGACACGTGCCGCAGGACAGGCCCGATCCCGGCGGAGGCGCGCCGTGGCCCCGGCGCTCGGGGGCGCGCCTCGGCCTCGCCGCGGTGGTCGGGCTCAGCCTCCTCGCGACCGGCATCGGCGTGGTCTGGACCTATGCCATCGGGCTGCCGCCCCTGGACCTCACGGCCGCGGCGGCGCGCTCGACCGTGGTGCTCGACCGATCCGGCACGCTGCTGCGCCCCTTCGCGACCGCGGACGGGCGCTGGCGGCTGCCGGTCACCGCGGACGCGGTCGATCCGCGCTTCCGGGACATGCTGCTCGCCTACGAGGACCGGCGCTTCGCCAGCCATCACGGCATCGATCCGGTAGCCGTTCTGCGCGCCGCGTATCAGTGGCTGACGCGCGGGCGCATCGTGTCCGGCGGCTCGACCCTGTCGATGCAGGTGGCGCGCCTGGTCGAGCCGCGGCGCGCCCGCTCTCTCGACGCGAAGTTCCGCCAGATGATCCGGGCGGTCGCGCTGGAGCGGCAGCTCGAGAAGCCCCGCCTGTTCGAGCTGTACCTCGCGCTGGCCCCCTATGGCGGATCCATCGAGGGCGTGCGGGCCGCGAGCCTCGCCTATTTCGGGCGGGAACCGATGCGCCTGACCGCGGCGCAGGCCGCCCTCCTGGTCGCCCTGCCGCAATCCCCCGAGACCCGCCGGCCGGACCGGTTCCCCGGGCGTGCCCGCGCCGCCCGCGACCGCGTCTTGGACATCGCCAGCGCCCGGGGCGTGCTCACCGCATCGGAGGCCGAGGCCGCCAAGGCCGAGCCCGTGCCGACGGTGCGAAAACCCTTCCCGATGCTCGCTGCGCATGCCGCCGAGGAGGCCGCGGCGGCCGATCCCGCCGCCCCGGTGATCCGCCTCGCCATCGACGGGCGCCTGCAGGAGCGGCTGGAGGCGCTCGCCGCCGAGCGTGCGTCCGCGGCCGGCCCGGACCTCTCGGCCGCGATCCTCGTCCTCGACAATCGCTCCGGGCACGTCCTCGCCCAGGTCGGCAGCGCCGGCTACCTGGACGCGTCGCGGCGCGGCGCCATCGACATGACCCTGGCGGTCCGCTCCCCCGGCTCCGCCCTCAAGCCGTTCGTCTACGCCATGGCCTTCGCGGACGGGCTGGCACATCCCGAGACGCTGCTGGAGGATCGCCCCCGGCGGTTCTCGGCGAGCTATGCCCCGGAGAATTTCGACCTGACCTTCCAGGGCACGGTCACGGCCCGGCGGGCCCTGCAGCTGTCGCTCAACGTGCCGGCCGTCGAGCTGATGGAAGCGGTCGGTCCCGCGCGGTTCATCGCGCGGCTGCGCGCGGCTGGTGCCGGGATCCAGCTCCCGCGCGAGGCGGCGCCGGGCCTTCCGGTGGCGCTGGGCGGGCTCGGCATCACGCTCACGGACCTCGCGCGCCTCTATGCGGGGCTCGCCCGGGGCGGCACGCTGCCGGACCTCCAACGCCGGCTCGCGCCGGACGTGACGGCTCCGAGCCCGTGTCCCGAGGCGCCCGCCTGTGCCGGGCCGACCGCCCGGGCGGCGGAGGGCCCCGGGCACCGGATCGCCGAGCCCGTGGCCGCCTGGTACGTCGCCGATATCCTGCGCGGGACGCCGCCGCCGGAGAACGCCCTTCCGGACTGCATCGCCTACAAGACCGGCACTTCCTACGGCTACCGCGACGCCTGGGCGGCCGGGTTCGACCGCCGCGTGACGGTGGTGGTCTGGGTGGGGCGGCCGGACGGCGCCGCCGTTCCGGGCCTCGTCGGCCGGACCGTGGCGGGGCCGATCCTGTTCGACGCCTTCGCGCGCCTCGGGATCGAGCCCGAGCCGGTTCCGCGCCCGCAGGACGCGGTGGCGGCCGGGCCCGGCGGCCTGCCGCCGCCGCTCCGGCGCCTTGGTCCGGAGACGGCCGACGCCCAGGGTCCGGCCCTGCGCATCGCCTATCCCCCCGACGGTGCCCGGATCGACGTCGGGCTGGGGACGGATTCGCAGGGCGACGCTGCGGGGCGGCCGGGGCTCGCCCTGAAGGCGCTCGGCGGCGTGCCGCCGCTGACCTGGCTGGTCGACGGTCAGCCGGTCCTGCAGACGCTGCGGCGCCGCGCCGAGTGGTTTCCAGGAGGGGCCGGCTTTGCGCGGATCTCGGTCCTGGATTCGACCGGCGCGAGCGACAGCGTTGCGATCCGCGTCGAATAGCCGGACCTCATCGACATCGTCACGGAAGCTTGGCCGTTCCAAAGTTTTTCATGCAAAAACAAATGCCCGGGCCGATTTATTCATGCGGAGATTCATACGTCATCAACGAAGGGCGGTTTAATCATGCCCCGAGAGGTCGATGATGGCGTGGAAGGTCGGCGCCGCGGTCGCGGTGGTTCTCGGGTTCGTCGGCGTCGGGGCCGGCAGCGGCAGCGGTCCCGATCCGCGTCGCTCCGGCTGGCGCGACGGCTATCGGCCGCCCGCCGAAATCCCGTTCCCGGCCGAGAATCCGTATACGGCCGCCCGGGCCGAGCTCGGCCGACGCTTGTTCTTCGACCCGATCCTGTCCGGCGACCGGACCCGATCCTGCGCGACCTGCCACGTCCCGGACCTCGCCTGGGCCGATGGGCGCGCCCGGGCGGCGACGCGTCAGCAGGGCGATATGGACCTGCGCACGCCGACGCTCGTCAACGTCGCCTGGCAGGATGGGCCCCTCGGCTGGGACGGCAAGTTCCCCACGCTCGAATCGGTCTCCGCGATGCCGATCACGGCGCCGGGCAACATGAACCTGCCGATGGCCGAGGCCCTGACGCGGCTCTCCGGCGATCCGGACTACGTGGCGGCCTTCGCCGGCGCCTTCGCGGATCCGGCAATCACCCGCGAACGGCTGGAGGCGGTGCTCGCCACCTTCGAGCGCCTGATCGTGACCGCCCCGACACCCTTCGACCGGTGGATCGCCGGCCAGGAGGACGCGATCGGCGATCCGGCCAAGCGCGGGTTCGACCTGTTCAACGGCCGGGCCGGCTGCGCCAGCTGTCATTCCGGCTGGTCGTTCACCGACAACTCGTTCCACGACATCGGGGTCGGATCGGGAGCCGATATCGGGCGCGGACGCTTCAAGCCGACATCGGTCGCCCTGCAATACGCGTTCAAGACGCCGACCCTGCGGGAGATCGGGCAGCGCGGCCCCTACATGCACGACGGCTCGGTACCGAACCTGGAGGCCGTGATCGATCTCTACGACCGGGGCGGGATCGAACGCCCGAGCCGCGCCCGAGCGATCAAACCGCTCCATCTTACCGGCGCGGAGCGGGCCGATCTCCTGGCGTTCCTGGCGACGCTGTCGGCCCGCACGGAGCGCGACCTCATGACCGCGTCCTTCGCGGCCCACCCGCCGGCGCCCTGACATCGCGGCGAACCGGGTCTCAGCGGCCGATCTCGGATCCGCGCTGGCCGCGGCCCGGGCTCCGCTGCTCGCAGGCCTCCAGCGCGGCGGCGAGGCGCGTCTCGTTGGCGGCGGCGCCGTTGGACAGGGTCACGACCGTCCCCAGGGTCCAGGCGCCGGCGAATAGGCCGAGGGCCACCACACCCAGCAGCACGTAGGCCATCAGCCTGTTGCGGCGCAGATCGCCCTTGAGCTGCTGGATCAGGTCCCGGTTGTCTTCGGCGAGCGTGTTCCGCGCGACCACCAACTCGTTGTACATGTTGGTGATGGCGTTGGTCGACATGTACACCAGGAGCAAGTGGACAACGAAGTCGTCGTCCGTCGTGGTGTTCAGGGCGGCCGCGATCCGCACGGCGAGCTGACGCTCCCAGGGCTGGAGATCGCGGCCGTGGACCGACCGGTAGAACCGCTCGAGGTTGGTCACGGCCGGAGCGCATCCCGCCAGGCCGTATGGAAGTTGCGCCGAAGGCGGCGGCCCTCCACGCGCAGGCGCATGGGCGCCGTGTTCGCCAGGAACTGCCAGGTCATGTGCTGCACCCGCAGCGCCTCGATCAGGCGCTCTCCGATCCGCTCGATCTCGATGACGCGGAAGTTCGGCTGCTTGCGCAGAGCCTTCACGAGGTCCGACGATTCGAGATAGTCGAAGTTGGTCGCCTGCGCGGTGTTCTTCGCCAGGATCGCCCGGTCGCACTCGATCAGCATCGGACGGAGTTCCTTGAGAACCTCCAGGGCGGTCGGATCGACGGCGCCGGCCGCCACGACGACGCTGAGGCGGATATTCGCCTCCCGGCAGCTCTCGACGATGATCTCGGCGCAGCGCCGGGTCGTCTCGGTGTCGCCGGCCGGGAAATCGACCACCACGAAGCGCTCCGCGGTCTCGATCACGTGCTCGATCATGTCCTGGCACAGGGTCGGGTCGACGCGGCCGATGCTGTCCTCCGCGCGCAGGCGCTGCTTGACGCAGGAGATGCTGGTCCGCCGTGGCAGGAAATTGTCGCTGCCGGGGCTGGTCTCCTGCATCAGTGCGGTGTGGAAGTGCCGGTTGGCCGGGTCGGTGTCGATCGCCAGGACCGGGCCGACCTCGGCGCAGAGATCGGCGACCTGAAGCGCGATGGTGGTCTTGCCGAGCCCGCCCTTGCCGCCCAGGCAGAGGACCAGGACTTTCGCCGCCGAGCCCAGAAGGTCGCGCTGGATCTCCTGGATCTCGTCCGGGCTGTACCAGGCCGGAACCTTGATCTGCGTATCGTCGCTCATGGATAACTCCTTGCTGATGGGGCAGGGCGGCCTCCGCGCGCCGGGGCGCCGGGGACCGGTCCTGCGGGGATGTCAGGATTGAAGCGATGCGCCCGGGCCCGCGGGCCGCCTGCGCGGGGTCGAGCGGGTCATGCGGGCCTCCCGGGCCGCGCCCGAGGCGGCCATCGCAGCTCTCGATGATTCGCCCCGCGGGCCGGCGGGGGAGGGACGAGCCGCCCTATGCCGGTCACCGGGAGGTCGCCGACGGGAGCCGGGCGGGGGATCCGGCCGGGCAATGGCGCTGCAATGGGCTGTCGCGCGGCCTTCACGGGCCACGCGATGCGCCGGGCGTCGAAATGGCGTCCCTCCGCGCGGCGTGCACAGGATCGCTCCGCCCCTGTCGACAGCGGCCCGGCCGGAGGTTTTAACCCGCGCAAGTTTATCTGGCCCAAGTTCATCTCGCCAACGTTTAAGTCCGGCCAAGATCCCGTATAAGGCCGCATACCCTGCGAGCTCCGTGATCCCGTCTCAGAAGGCTTTTTCCCGCTACAGCCTAAACATTAACGAATCAATCTCAGCCTTTATTTGCTGCTTATTACTAAAACTTAGCCGACATAAGCGTCTGAAAACACAACTTGCCCGCCCAAAGATTGAAATGATTCACAAAAAATGTCTGAATATTGTACGAATAGTCATGTTGAAGTTGCGGTAGCGCGCGGCCGAGCGCCCGGACCGGGGCGGACTTAATCGGATCCGCGGTCGCGGGGCGTCTCTGAGGCGGACGATGGCCGGGCCTCGGACGCCGCCGGCACGATCAAGCGGTCACGTGGGGAGCCGACGAGCGGGACAGCCCGGACCGGCGCCGGGACTTCGGGGGGTCCGGTGCGAGCCCCCAGACGCGCCATCGCCGCCGCTCCGACGCACGGGGCAGCGATGGCGGAATGCGAAGCTACCTAAGCAGAATCCACAGCGTTAACCGTCCACTCACATTCGTTAACAAACCATTGGCTAAAATCCGACGGAGATATTTAAGTAGTCCGGTAACCACGGTGTCGTTGCGCAGCGACGAGGGCTCAATGCCAGCATCCAGAAAAACGTCGCGATCGGTCGCCTGCGCCCTCGGCCTCTCGGGGCCCCTGACCCTCGCCGCGACGGGTGCAGCCGAGGCCCATGTCAAATGGTTCTGCGCCTACGACGTGGCCGGGCAGCCGCAGGGTCTCGAGCAGGTGCTCTGTCTGAATTTCGAGTGGCTGACCGGGCTCGCCCTTCTCTGCCTCATGTTCGGATGCCTGGCCGAGGGCACGCCCCTCGGGGGCGCCCTGCTCAACGCCCTCGACCGCGTGACCACGCGGATCCGCATCGACACCGAGCTCCTGGTCCGCGCCACGCTGGGTTTCTTCCTGGTCTCGCTCTTCGACCTCGGCGGCATCATCCTGACCCCGGAGCTGAAGACCGACGTGGCCTGGATCCCTTGGCTTCAGCTCGCGCTGGCGGCCTGCCTGATCTGGCGCCGGACGATGCCGATCACCGGGCTGGGCCTCGTCTTCCTGTTCAGCTACGCCACCGCGCAATATGGGCTCTTCCACCTTGCGGATTATCCGATCTTCCTGGGCATCGCCGCCTACCTGATCGCGCAGGGACTCGGCCTAAAACCCTTCGGGATCCGCCCCCTGGACATCGTGCGCTGGTCCGCCGCGATCACCCTGATGTGGGCGTCCATCGAGAAGTGGGCCTATCCGGAATGGTCGGCGCCGCTGCTCGCCGCCAAGCCGCAGATGACCATGGGCGCGACCCCCGAACTGTTCATGCAGGCCGCCGGCGTCATCGAGTTCACCCTGGCCTTCGCCCTGGCCTGGACGCCCCTGGTCCGGCGCAGCGCAGCCATCATCCTGGCGGCGATCTTCGTCTCGGCGATCGTCGAGTTCGGCAAGGTGGACGCGATCGGCCATTCCGGGATCATCGTGGTGCTCCTGGCGATCGCCGCCGACGATGTCCGGGTCCCGGTGCGCGTGCGGCAGGTACTCCTGGCGCCGGCCTGGTACGGCGCGGCGCTCGCGGCCTTCCTGTTCCTCTACTACGTGGGCCACGCCGCCCTGTTCGGCGGGCTCGGCACGATGCCGGTGATCTGACAGGCGCCCCTCGTGACGCCCGGCCTCATCGCGCCGACAGCAGCGGTCCGAGCACGTCGGCGAGGCCGTTGAGCAGGATCTGCGTGCCGACGCACAGCAGCAGGAAGGCGAACAGGCGCCCGGTCACCCGGGCGCGGGCCGGGCCGAGGAGCGCCACCACCCGGTCGGCCGAGGCGTAGAGGAGGGCCACCGCCCCGGCGACCACGAGGGCCGCCAGCGTCACGCCGAGATAGAAGCCGAGGCGCTCGGCATAGGGCCCGGGCCGGTTCGCCCCCAGGGTGATCGCGACCGCGATCGTGCCCGGTCCGGTGGTGAACGGCAGGGTCAACGGGAAGAAGGCGATCTCCGAGAGAACGCCCGGCCCCTGCTCCGCCGGGGACCCCGGGGCGGCCGCGCCGCGCCCCCCCGAGCCCGACGCCTCGGCCTGCTTGCGCGCCTCCCGCGCCTCCGGCCGATTGAGCTGGGTCCAGGCCGACGACATCACCACCAGGCCGCCGGCGACGCGCAGGGCCCCCAGGGTCACGCCGAAGAAGTTGAGGATCGGCGTGCCGGCCCAGAGGGCGCCGAGCATCACCAGCGCGGCGTAGACGCCGATCCGGCGCGACAGCAGCACCCGCTCGGCGTGGCTGTAGATGCTGGTCACCTGCGCGAAGATGAAGGCGCCGCCGATCGGGTTCACGATCGCGATCAGCCCCGAGAGGGCGAGCAGGAACTGCTGGAGGGTGAAATCGATGCTCATCCGGACCCGTCCGCGTTGCGCGTCCTCCTAAAGCATCGGCCCGAAGGCTGGCCACCGGCTTTGCACCGACGACGACAGCCACGACAGGCATCGCCGCGGCGCCGGGATCAACCCGGGGCGGGCGCCGGGACCAGGACCCGGGCCGGGGCGAGGCGGCGGGCGCGCCGGACCTGACGCACCGTGATCGGCCGGTAGAGCTGCTTCGTCGCGTCGACCACGTGCAATCCGGCGAAGGGCAGGGACAGGCTGGTACCGATCCACTCCCAGGCCGGGCCGGTGCGCAGCATCGGCCGCGAGCGCACCGGCGGCATGTACAGCGTCTCGGCCCAGCTCACCGGCGAGAACAGGGTATCGCGCATCAGCCGCCCGAGCTGCGAGCGGCTGTAGGGCTGGCCATGGCCGAAGGGTGTCGCCTCGCGCCGCGCCCAGACGCCGCGCCGGTTCGGCACCACCAGGATCATCCGCCCGCCCGGGGTGAGGGTGCGCCACACCTCCTGAAGCAGCTCCGTGGGGCTCTCGACCGCCTCCAGGGCATGAATCAGGAGGATCCGGTCGACGGCGGATTCGGGCAGCGGCATCATGGTCGGATCGGCCAGCGCCGTGCAGGATCGGCCGCTCGCAGGCCAGTTCACGACACCCTGGCTCGTCGGCATGAAGGCGAGGGTGCGCTCGGCGATGCAGTGGACCGGGCTCAGATACGGCGTGGCGTAGCCGATCCCGAGCACCCGCAGGCCCGAGACCGAGCCGAGGAACTCGTGGAGCGTGCGGCCGACCACGCGATGCGTCGTGCGGCCCAGGGGGCTGGCGTAGAAGGCCCGCAAGCCGTTGACGTCGAGACGCATGGAGAAGCAGGTTACCGAACCGGGAACGGGTGCCGTACTCAATGGTGACCCGGACCGCGCGCGGCAAGCGTGAACGGAACCCGGCCGCTCGGCCACCTGTTCACGGCGACAGCGTTTGCGCCCCGAGGAGATCCCGTCCGATGGCCGCCGAGACCGAGATCCGCACCTTCCTGTGCCGCAGCGACAATATCGGCGTCCTGATTCGCGACCCCGCCACCGGGGCCTGCGCGGCGATCGACGTGCCCGAGGCCGGTCCGGTCCTGAAGGCGCTCGATGAGACCGGATGGCGGCTCACCGACATCCTCGTGACCCACCGGCACGGCGACCACGTCGAGGGCATCCCGGCGGTGAAGCGGGCCACCGGCGCCCGAGTCGTGGCCCCCGCCAAGGCCGGCGATGCGGTCCCGCTGGTGGATGTCGCCGTCCGGGAGGGCGACACGGTACGGGTCGGCGGTCTGGAAGCCCGGGTCTGGGAGACGCCGGGCCACTGCGCCGATCATGTCACCTACTGGTTCGCCGAGGCCGGCATCGTCTGCGCCGGCGACACGCTGTTCACCCTCGGCTGCGGCCGGGTCATGGAGAGCCCGCCCGAGACCCTCTACCGGTCGCTGCGCCGCTTCGACGACCTGCCCGGCAGCGCGCAGGTCTACAGCGGTCACGACTACGTACTCGCCAACGCCCGCTTCGCGCTGGCGGCCGACCCGGACAATTCGGATCTGAAGGCCCGATACGCCGAGGCCGAGCGGGCGAAAACGGAGGGCCGCTTCCTCATCCCGTCGACCATGGAAGCGGAACGGGCGACCAATCCCTTCCTGCGCAGCGCAGTCCCGGCCCTCGCCAAGGCCGTCGATATGCCACCCGAAAGCGACCCTGAAACCGTGTTTGTCGCTTTAAGAGCGTGGAAGAACCGCTTCTGAGGCAGGTGATAACGAGAAAAATTTGTTGCCTTCTCAAGGCAAACTGACACATAGGTGTGTTTAAGCGGTCTTAATCCGCTGAGGTAACCGGGCTCCCGGGGGGAAGCCGTAACGTCAACGCGAAGCGCCGGGACGCTTCAGCCGGTATGATGGGGGTCCGTCTCGCCCTACCACCTGTCCACTTCCCGCCTTCCGCTTCCATTCCTCAAGCCAGAATCGGACGGATGTAAGGAGGAGGCGCTCAGCGCCAAGGCCAAACTCTCCGTCGCCGATGTCGCCGAGTCCGGCCCCCTTCGGGAGGGTGCCGACGCGACTCCGGGAACCCGCCCCCGCGCGCCGGTCGCGGCCGACGTGCGGCTCCTGGGCATCGCCACCGAGCACCTCTCGCGGCTCGGCCCCAAACGCGTGACCGTCGTGGCCGTGGCCGCCGAGGCGGGCATGACCCACGCCAACGTCTACCGCTACTTCCCGTCGAAGGACGCGCTCCTCGACGCGGTGGCGGGGCGATGGCTCCGCGAAGTCGAGGCGCGGCTCGCTGGCATCGCCGACGCACCCGACCCCGCCGACGACAAGATCGAGCGCCTGCTCACGGCTTTGGCCACGGTCCAGCGGGACGCGCTGGTCGACGAGCCGAACCTCTTCGCCGTCCATCTCGACGCCACCGTGTCGGCCCGGCCCATCGCCCGGCGGCACCGCGTGCGCCTGCGCAGCCTGGTGGAGCGCGTGGTCGAGGAGGGGATCACCTCGGGGATCTTCTCGGCCCGCGACCGGGAGCGGGCGATCGCCTACATCTTCGACGCCAGCTACCGCTTCACCCATCCCCTGGCGATCCAGCACGATGCCGAAGTGCCCCGCGACCTGATCGAGGCGCGGTTCGGGGCGGTGATCCATGCGATCCAGCGGGTGCTGCGCTCCGGCATTCTCTGACGCCGGCGGCGGAATTCCGAAACGGCAGGAGGGCCCGGACGACGCGTCCGGGCCCTTCGCGTCTGCGCCGGGCCCTCGTTGGAACCGCGCCGGGGCAACCGCTGAAATGACAGCCCTTTGGATCTGTCATTCACGCTTCGCGCACCCTCACGGCCAGTGTGCACTGCACCTAAAACCTTCGCGACGTTGAGGTTTCGTCGCGCCGGCCGGGGACATCCCCGGGCGGCTCGCCCGCCTGATAGGCCTCTCGCACGCCCCGCATCGGGTTGAAGCGCCGGTGCTTTTCGGCCACACAGCCGCGCAGATTTCAGAGCGGCGAATCCGGCCCCGTTCCCTGGCGGACGGGCGGTCCGGGCCTCGCGCGGAAGATCACCGAACTCGACACGCAGCGGAGACGAATCCGACATGGCTCGCAACAAGATCGCGCTCATCGGTGCCGGCCAGATCGGCGGCACCCTGGCTCTTCTCGCAGGCCTCAAGGATCTCGGCGACGTCGTGCTGTTCGACATCGTCGACGGCGTGCCGCAGGGCAAGGCGCTCGACATCGCAGAGGCGGCCCCGGTCGAGGGCTTCGACGCCAGCTACGCGGGCGCCAGCGACTATGCGGCCATCAAGGGCGCCGACGTGGTGATCGTCACCGCGGGCGTGCCGCGCAAGCCCGGCATGAGCCGCGACGACCTGATCGGCATCAACCTCAAGGTGATGCAGGCCGTGGGCGAGGGCATCAAGAGCTACGCCCCGGACGCCTTCGTGATCTGCATCACCAATCCCCTCGACGCGATGGTCTGGGCGCTGCAGAAGTTCTCGGGCCTGCCCACCAACAAGATCGTCGGCATGGCCGGCGTGCTCGACTCGGCCCGCTTCCGCCATTTCCTCGCGGAAGAGTTCAAGGTCTCGGTGGAGGACGTCACCGCCTTCGTGCTCGGCGGCCACGGCGACGACATGGTCCCGCTCACCCGCTACTCCACGGTCGCGGGCGTGCCGCTGACCGATCTCGTCAAGCTCGGCTGGACCACCCAGGAGAAGCTCGACGCCATGGTCGACCGGACCCGCAAGGGCGGCGGCGAGATCGTCAACCTGCTTAAGACCGGCTCGGCCTTCTACGCACCGGCCGCCTCCGCCATCGCCATGGCCGAGAGCTACCTGCGCGACAAGAAGCGGGTCCTGCCCTGCGCCGCCTATCTCGACGGCCAGTACGGCGTGAACGGCATGTTCATCGGCGTGCCGATCGTGATCGGTGCCGGCGGCGTCGAGCGCGTCCTGGAGGTCACCTTCGACCCGGCCGAGAAGGCGATGTTCGACAAGTCCGTCGCCTCGGTGACCGGCCTGATCGAGGCCTGCAAGGGCGTCGACAGCTCGCTGGCGTAGTTCTGAGCGAATAGCGAATAGGGAGTAGCGAATAGGGCCCCGGCGGTCTGCTCGCTCCACTCGAACTATTCGCTACTCGCTATTCCCTATTCGCTCCTCCCCCACGAGGTCCCGATGAACATCCACGAATACCAGGCCAAGGCCGTGCTGAAGGAGTTCGGCCTGCCCGTCTCCCGCGGCGTGCCGATCTTCAATCCGTCGGAGGCCGAGGCCGCCGCCAAGGAACTCGGCGGCCCGGTCTGGGTGGTGAAGAGCCAGATCCACGCGGGCGGGCGCGGCAAGGGCACGTTCAAGGGCGCCCCCGAGGGCGCCAAGGGCGGGGTGCGCGTCACCAAATCGATCGACGAGGTCAAGCAATATGCCGGCGAGATGCTCGGCCAGACCCTGGTGACGATCCAGACCGGCCCGGCCGGCAAGCAGGTCAACCGCCTCTACATCGAGGAAGGCGCCCAGATCGCCGAAGAGTTCTACATCTCGATGCTGGTCGACCGCGTCACCGGCGGCGTCGCCTTCGTCGTCTCGACCGAGGGTGGCATGGATATCGAGGCGGTCGCCCACGACACGCCCGAGAAGATCCACACGATCGCCGTCGATCCGGCCACCGGCGTCATGCCCCATCACGGCCGCGCGGTCGCCAAGGCGCTGGGCCTCACCGGCGCCCAGGCCAAGGAAGCGGCCTCGCTGACGGAAAAACTCTACGCGGCGTTCGTGTCCAAGGACATGAGCATGCTGGAGATCAATCCGCTGGTGCTCACCGCCGACGGCCACCTGAAGTGCCTCGACGCCAAGATCTCGTTCGACTCGAACGCGCTCTACAAGCACGCCGACATCGTCGCGCTGCGGGATGAGACCGAGGAGGACGCCAAGGAGATCGAGGCGTCGAAATACGACCTCGCCTACATCGCACTGGACGGCACGATCGGCTGCATGGTCAACGGCGCCGGGCTGGCAATGGCGACGCTCGACATCATCAAGCTCTATGGCGAGAGCCCGGCGAACTTCCTGGATGTCGGCGGCGGCGCCTCGGAAGAGAAGGTCACGGCGGCGTTCAAGATCATCACCGCCGATCCGCAGGTGAAGGGGATCCTCGTCAACATCTTCGGCGGGATCATGAAGTGCGACGTGATCGCCAACGGTGTGATCGCGGCCGTGAAGGCGGTGGGCCTTCAGGTGCCGCTGGTGGTGCGCCTCGAAGGCACCAACGTCGAGGAGGGCAAGGCGATCATCCGGAACTCCGGCCTGAACGTGATCCCGGCGGACGACCTCGACGACGCCGCGCAGAAGATCGTCGCCGCCGTGAAGGGAGCCTGACCATGTCGGTGATGATCGACGCCAACACCAAGGTCATCTGCCAGGGCTTCACCGGCAAGAACGGGACCTTCCATTCCGAGCAGGCCCTCAGTTACGGGACCAAGATGGTCGGCGGCACCAGCCCCGGCAAAGGCGGCTCGACCCATCTCGGCCTGCCGGTGTTCGACACGGTGGCCGAGGCCCGCGAGGCCACGGGCGCCGACGCCTCGGTGGTCTACGTGCCGCCGCCGGGCGCCGCCGACGCGATCTGCGAGGCGATCAGCGCCGAGATCCCACTGATCGTCTGCATCACGGAGGGCATTCCGGTGCTCGACATGGTGCGGGTCAAGCGGGCGCTGACCGGCTCGAAGTCGCGCCTCGTCGGGCCGAACTGCCCCGGCATCGTCACGGCGGGCGAATCGAAGATCGGCATCATGCCGGCCAACATCTTCCGGCCGGGCTCGGTCGGCATCGTCTCGCGCTCGGGCACGCTGACCTACGAGGCGGTGTTCCAGACCACGAATGCCGGCCTCGGCCAGACCACGGCGGTCGGCATCGGCGGCGATCCGGTGAAGGGCACCGAGTTCATCGACGTGCTGGAGCTGTTCCTGGCCGATCCGAAGACAGAGTCGATCGTGATGATCGGCGAGATCGGCGGCTCGGCCGAGGAGGAGGCGGCGCAGTTCCTGCGTGACGAGGCCAAGCGCGGGCGCAGCAAGCCGATGGTCGGCTTCATCGCCGGCCGCACGGCGCCTCCGGGCCGGCGCATGGGCCATGCCGGCGCGATCATCTCGGGTGGCAAGGGCGGCGCCGAGGACAAGATCGCCGCCATGGAGGCGGCGGGCATCCGCGTCTCGCCGTCGCCCGCCCGGCTGGGCTCGACCCTGGTCGAGGTTCTGAAGGGCTGAGGCCGCGCGCCTGCGTTGCGGCCCTCGCAGGGCCGCGCCTCCCATATGGGAGATACCGAGTGCGACACAGCGGGGCGGTTTCCCGCCCCGTTTCGGTTTGAGGCGATCCGCGCCGCTGACGGAGAGCCGGGAGGGCAGGGACGCTGCCCGCGCGACAGGATGGACGGACCATGGCACGCCAGGACGTGAACGAAGCGCTCCTCGAAACCTCGTTCCTCTACGGCGCCAACGCCGCCTATATCGAGGAGTTGCAGGCGGCCTACGCCCGCAACCCCGCCTCGGTGGATCCGGAGTGGCAGACGTTCTTCAAGGGCTTGGGCGAGGACGAGACCCTCGTCGAGAAGAACGCGGCAGGCGCCTCCTGGGAGAAGCCGAACTGGCCGGTGCCGCTCAACGGCGAGCTCGTCTCGGCGCTGGACGGCAATTGGGGCGCCCTGGAGAAGGCGGTCGGCGACCGGATCGTGGCCCGCGACGCCAAGGAGCCGAAGCCCGGCAAGCCGCAGGACAGCGTCGCCGCGACCACCGGCGTCTCCGTCGAGCAGGCCGCCAAGGATTCGGTCCGGGCGATCATGCTGATCCGCTCCTACCGCATGCGCGGCCACCTGCACGCCAAGCTCGATCCCCTCGGGCTGGCGCCGCGCGGCGACCACGAGGAACTGCATCCGCAGCATTACGGATTCAGCGAGGAGACCGATTGGGACCGCCCGATCTTCCTCGACAACGTGCTCGGCCTCCAGTTCGGGACGATCCGGGAGATCGTCGACATCCTGGAACGGACCTACTGCCAGACGCTCGGCGTCGAGTTCATGCACATCTCCGATCCCGCCGAGAAGGCGTGGATCCAGGAGCGCATCGAGGGCAAGGACAAGGAGATTTCCTTCACGCCGGAAGGCCGTCGCGCGATCCTGAACAAATTGATCGAGGCCGAGGGCTTCGAAAAGTTCCTGGACCTCAAGTACACCGGCACCAAGCGCTTCGGGCTCGACGGCGGCGAGTCGATGATCCCCGCGATGGAGCAGATCATCAAGCGCGGCGGCGCCCTCGGGGTGCGCGAGATCGTGCTCGGCATGGCCCATCGCGGCCGCCTCAACGTGCTGACCAACGTGATGGCCAAGCCGTTCCGCGCGGTCTTCCACGAGTTCAAGGGCGGCTCGGCGTCCCCGGCCGAGGTCGAGGGCTCGGGCGACGTGAAGTACCACCTGGGCGCCTCCTCGGACCGCGCCTTCGACGGCAACAACGTCCACCTGTCGCTGACCGCCAACCCGTCGCACCTGGAGATCGTCGATCCCGTGGTGCTCGGGAAGGTGCGCGCCAAGCAGGACCAGTGGGCCAAGCCCCATATCGAGCGCCGCACGGTGCTGCCGCTCCTGATCCACGGCGACGCCGCCTTCGCCGGCCAGGGCGTGGTGGCCGAGTGCCTCGGCCTGTCGGGGCTGAAGGGCCACCGCACCGGCGGTTCGATCCACTTCATCATCAACAACCAGATCGGATTCACCACCGATCCGCGCTTCTCGCGCTCCTCGCCCTATCCGTCCGACGTCGCCAAGATGGTCGAGGCGCCGATCTTCCACTGCAACGGCGACGATCCGGAGGCCGTCACCTTCGCCGCGAAGGTCGCGGTCGAGTACCGGCAGAAGTTCGGCAAGCCGGTCGTGATCGACATGCTGTGCTACCGCCGCTTCGGCCACAACGAGGGCGACGAGCCGGCCTTCACCCAGCCGAAGATGTACCAGCGGATCCGCAAGCATCCGTCGGTGCTGGAGAATTACGGCCGCCGGCTGGTCGAGAACGACTCCGTCACCCAGGAGGCGCTCGACGCCCGCAAGTCCGAGTTCCGGCAGCTCCTCGACACCGAGCTGGACGTCGCCAACAACTACAAGGCGAATAAGGCCGATTGGCTCGACGGCCGCTGGTCCGGCGTCAAGGCCGTGCACGAGGACGTGGACGATCCCCGCCGGGGCCGCACCGCCGTGCCGGCCGAGACCCTGCAGGAGATCGGCCGCAGGATCACGCAGGTCCCCCCCGGCTTCCATCTGCACCGCACGATCCAGCGGTTCATGGACAACCGCGCCAAGTCGGTGGAGACCGGAACCGGCCTCGATTGGGCGACCGCGGAGGCCCTGGCCTTCGGGGCGACGCTGCTCGACGGCAACCGGGTCCGGCTGTCCGGCCAGGATGTCGAGCGCGGCACCTTCTCGCAGCGTCACGCGGTGGTGATCGATCAGGAGAACGAGCAGCGCTACACGCCGCTCAACGGCATCCGCGAGGGCCAGGCCTCCATCGAGATCATCAACTCGATGCTCTCCGAGGAGGCGGTGCTGGGCTTCGAGTACGGCTACTCCCTGGCCGAGCCGAACGCCCTGGTCCTGTGGGAGGCGCAGTTCGGCGACTTCGCCAACGGTGCCCAGGTGGTGATCGACCAGTTCATCGCCAGCGGCGAGCGCAAGTGGCTGCGCATGTCCGGCCTCGTGCTGCTGCTGCCGCACGGCTACGAGGGACAGGGGCCCGAACACTCCTCCGCCCGCCTGGAGCGCTACCTGCAGGCCTGCGCCGAGGACAATATGCAGGTCGCCAACGTCACAACCCCGGCGAACTACTTCCACATCCTGCGCCGGCAGCTGAAGCGGGACTTCCGCAAGCCGCTGATCCTGATGACCCCGAAGTCCCTGCTGCGCCACAAGCGCGCCGTCTCGACGCTGGATCGCCTGGCGGAGGGCTCGACCTTCCACCGGGTCCTCTGGGACGATGCCGAGGAGGAGGGCGCTCCTAACAAGCTCGTGCGCGACGACAAGATCCGCCGCGTCGTGCTGTGCTCCGGCAAGGTTTATTACGACCTGCTGGAGGAGCGGGAGAAGCGCGGCCTCAACGACATCTACCTGATGCGCGTCGAGCAGCTCTACCCGTTCCCGCTCAAGGCGCTGGCCACCGAGATGGGCCGCTTCCGCAACGCGGACGTCATCTGGTGCCAGGAGGAGCCCAAGAACATGGGCGCCTGGGCCTTTGTCGAGCCTTACCTCGAATGGGTGCTCGGCCAGGCCGGCTCCGCGGTGAAGCGCGCCCGCTACGTCGGTCGCCCGGCCTCGGCCTCCACCGCGGTGGGCCAGATGTCGAAGCACCAGGCGCAGCTCCAGGCCTTCCTCAACGAGGCCCTGGCGGTCTGATCGTTCGGGACCCGGCGGCGACCCCTCCGGGCCGCCGCCTCATTCTCCAGGCCGTCCGGCACGGCCCAACCGATCCGGAAGTGCGAAACGACATGGCTACCGACATCCTCGTCCCGACGCTCGGCGAATCCGTGAGCGAGGCCACGATCGGCCGCTGGTTCAAGAAGCCCGGCGACACGGTCGCGGCCGACGAGCCGATCGTGGAACTCGAGACCGACAAGGTCACCCTGGAGGTCAACGCCCCGGCGGCGGGCCAGCTCGGCGAGATCCTGGCCAAGGACGGCGAGACCGTGGAGCCCGGCGCCCTGCTCGGCTCGATCGTCGAGGCCGGCGCAGCGGCCGGCGGCGGCAAGAAGGCGGCGGCCCCGAAAGCGGTCGCCGAGACCAAGACGGAGAGCCGGAGCGAGGCCCCGAAGGCCGAAACGGGCAAGGCTGACTCGGGCAAGGCCGAGGCTCCGGCGCAGGAATCGTCGGCCGGCTACGGCAACCACGGCGCCGCGGCGTCCCCCGCGGCCCAGCAGCGCCCGACCGGCGACAACGGCCCGGCGGTGGCCAAGCTCGCCCGCGAGTCGGGTGTCGACCCGTCGGGCGTGAACGGCTCGGGCAAGGACGGCCGCGTCACGAAGGGCGACATGCTCGGCGCCCTGGCCAAGGGTCCGGCCCCGGCCGCCCCCGCCAAGGAGGCCCGCCCGGCCCTGCCGCGTGCGCCCTCGGCGCCGGACGATGCGTCGCGCGAGGAGCGCGTGCGCATGACGAAGCTGCGCCAGACCATCGCGCGCCGCCTCAAGGACGCCCAGGACACGGCGGCGATGTTGACGACGTTCAACGACGTCGACATGTCGGCCGTGATGGCGATGCGCAGCCAGTACAAGGACATCTTCGAGAAGAAGCACGGCACGAAGCTCGGCTTCATGGGCTTCTTCACCAAGGCGGTGATCGGCGCCCTCAGGGACGTGCCGGCGGTCAATGCCGAGATCGACGGGCAGGATCTCGTCTACAAGAACTACTACCACATCGGCATCGCGGTCGGGACCGATAAGGGCCTGGTCGTGCCGGTGGTGCGGAACGCCGACGACCTGTCCATCGCCGGGATCGAGAAGACGATCTCCGGCTTCGGCAAGAAGGCCCGGGACGGCAAGCTCTCCATCGAGGACATGCAGGGCGGCACCTTCACGATTACCAACGGCGGCATCTACGGCTCGCTGATGTCGACCCCGATCCTCAACGCCCCGCAATCGGGCATCCTCGGCATGCACCGCATCGAGGAGCGCCCGGTGGTCCGCGCCGGCAAGATCGAGGCGCGGCCGATGATGTACCTCGCCCTGTCGTACGACCATCGCATCGTCGACGGTAAGGAGGCCGTGACCTTCCTGGTGCGGGTGAAGGAAGCGCTGGAGGATCCGGCCCGGCTCGTGCTGGATCTGTAAGGGCGCAACCGCGATCGCGGCATCGATCGGAAGAAGGCTGATCGATGCCGGCCATCGCGATCGTCGAGGGCGTTCGGATCGTGATATTTCTCAACGATCATCTTCCTCCGCATCTGCACGCGCTGTTCGCCGGCCAAGAAGCCAAGCTTTCGATTGCCACGGGAGAAGTCCTCAGCGGGAAACTGCCGCGCGCGAAACTCAAGACGATCCAGACGTGGCTGGGTGCCAACCGCGAAGAAGTCGCCTACATCTGGCGAGAGATCCGGGCCGGACGCTACAGCGGAGGGATGATCGCGTGACGACACATCGGATCGCCACCGTGGAGGCTCTGGACTACCCAACACTCCGTATCACGTTCGACGACGGTCTCGGAGGCATCGTCGACCTGTCGGATCTGATCGCCGACGGACCCGTCTTCGCGCCGCTGAAGGACGAAGCGTATTTCCGGACGGTTGCGGTCGGTGAGCACGGCTGGACCTTCGGCTGGAACCTCGATGTCGAGGGCGAGGAAATTGATTTCTGTCCCGACGCGACGCGGATCCGGATCGAGACCCAGATCGTGGAGGATCTGGCGAGCCGGTTCGAGACGCGACGCGTTGCAGCCGCATGAGTGAGCCGATGAACGGACCAAAGGTCGCCATCGTCACCGGCGGCAGCCGCGGCATCGGGCGGGCGGTGTCGCTGCTCCTGGCGGAGCGCGGCTACGCGGTCTGCCTGAGCTACGTGGCGGATGCCGCCGCGGCCCGGGCGGTGGTGGAGGCGATCACCGCAAAAGGCGGCCGAGCGCTGGCGGTGCGCGGCGACGTCGGCGACGAGGCCGACGTGATCGCACTGTTCCAGGCCGCCGACGGACTCGGCCGGCTCGCCGCGCTCGTCAACAACGCCGGCGTGGTCGACGTGAAGTCGGATGTTGCCGACATGAGCGCGGCCCGGCTGCAGCGGATGATGCAGACCAACGTGGTCGGCAGCTTCCTGTGCGCCCGCGAGGCGGTGCGGCGGATGTCGACCAAGCGCGGCGGGGCCGGAGGCGCCATCGTCAACCTGTCCTCGGTGGCGGCGCGGCTCGGCGGCCCCGGCCAGTTCGTGGACTACGCCGCCTCCAAGGGGGCCATCGACTCGCTGACGATCGGGCTCGCCCGGGAGGTGGCCGGGGAGGGCATCCGCGTGAACGCGGTCGCGCCCGGCATCATCGCCACCGAGATCCACGCCAGCGGCGGCGAGCCTGACCGGGTGGCGCGCCTCGGCCCGGGCGTGCCGATGGGCCGGGCCGGCACCGCCGAGGAGGTGGCCGCGCCGATCGCGTGGCTGCTCTCGGAGGAGGCCGCCTACACCACGGGCGCCATCCTCGACATCGGCGGCGGCCGCTGATCCCGACCTGACACTCCCTGCCCGTCCTGACGCGGCACGACCGAGCGGAAGCGAACGCACATGTCCTACGATCTCGTCGTCATCGGCACCGGCCCGGGCGGCTACGTCTGCGCGATCCGCGCGGCCCAACTCGGCCTGCGCACCGCCGTGGTCGAGAAGCGCGCGACCCACGGCGGCACCTGCCTCAATGTCGGTTGCATCCCGTCCAAGGCGCTGCTCCACGCCTCCGAGGCCTTCGAGGAGGCGAGCAAGCATTTCCCCGATCTCGGCATCGAGGTCAGCGGCGTGAAGCTCGATCTCAAGAAGATGATGGCCTTCAAAGCCGAGGGCGTGGCCGGGAACACCAAGGGCGTCGAGTTCCTGCTGAAGAAGAACAAGGTCGACACCTTCCACGGCACCGGCCGGATCGCCGGCGCCGGCCGGGTCGAGGTGGTCTCCGAGGATGGCGGCAACCAGATGCTCGAGACCAAGAGCATCGTCATCGCCACCGGCTCGGACGTGACGCGGCTGCCGGGCGTGACCATCGACGAGAAGGTCGTGGTCTCCTCCACGGGCGCCCTGGAGCTGGACCGGGTGCCGAAGAAGCTTCTGGTGATCGGCGCCGGGGTGATCGGGCTGGAGCTGGGCTCGGTCTGGCGCCGGCTCGGCTCGGAGGTCACCGTGGTCGAATACCTCGACCGGGTGCTGCCGGGCATGGACGGCGAGGTTGGCAAGCAGTTCCAGCGGATCCTGACCAAGCAGGGCATCGACTTCCGGCTCTCCACCAAGGTGACCGGCGTCGAGGTCGGCAAGAAGGGCGTGGGCGTCACCGTCGAGCCGGCCGCGGGCGGCACGGCCGAGACGCTGCAGGCGGACGTGGTCCTCGTGGCGATCGGCCGGGTGCCCTACACCGAGGGTCTCGGCCTCGAAACGGTCGGCGTCCAGCGGGACGAGAAGGGCCGGATCCTCACGGATGCCCATTACGCCACCAACGTCACCGGCATCTACGCGATCGGCGACGTGATCGCCGGACCGATGCTCGCCCACAAGGCCGAGGACGAGGGGGTCGCCATCGCGGAAATGCTGGCCGGCCAGTCCGGCCACGTCAATTACGGGGTGATTCCCAACGTGGTCTACACGTTCCCGGAGGTGGCCTCGGTGGGCAAGACCGAGGAGGAGCTGAAGAAGGACGGCATCGCCTACAACGCCGGCAAATTCCCGTTCACGGCCAACGGCCGCGCCAAGGCGAACGGCACGACGGAGGGCTTCGTGAAGGTACTGGCCGACGCCCAGACCGACCGGGTGCTCGGGGTCCACATCGTCGGGGCGGATGCCGGCAACCTGATCGCCGAGGTCGCGGTGGCGATGGAGTTCGGCGCCTCCTCGGAGGATATCGCCCGAACCTGCCACGCGCACCCGACGCTCACCGAGGCGGTAAAGGAAGCCGCGCTCGCGGTGAACAAGCGCGCGATCCACGTCTGAGCGGGCGTTCGTCGCCCGGGATTCCCCGGGAACGGGCGACGGCCGGATCGGTCGAGACCGGGCTCGCGCGCTCCCCCCTCCCTTGCGGGGAGGGGAGGCGAGCGGCGCGTGGTGCGCGGCTCATCCACCGACACTGCGCGAACGCGGTCCGCGCACGGGGCAAAATTGCCCCGCCCCGTCCTGCTGTGTCGGCCCGTTCAGGCGATCTTGCGCCGGGGATTCGGCAGGTCCGCGATCCGCAGCAATGCGCTCGGCGCAGGCGGCGCGGTCAGGGCATTGAGGAGATACGGCCGGCGCAGGCCGAGGGCGTTGTGCAGGGCGAGGTCGATGTCGCGGGCGTAGAACGGCATCCGCAGCACGGCATCGACGCCGAAGTAACGGCCGGCCTGCGCGACCGATTCCGGCTCGGAGGTGGTCAGCAGGGTGATCCGCGTCGCGAGACCGAGCGGCTGGATCTGGCAGGCGAGTTCGAGCCCGTCGATGCCGGCGAGCTTCACGTCGATGAAGGCGAAATCGTAGGCCGCGAGCTTCAGCTGCTTGAGGGCATGGCGGCCGTCATCCGTCTCGTCGAGGGTGATGGCGAACCCGCTCCGGGCGACCACGCGGCTGATGGCCGAGCGCCCGGCCGGCGTCGAGCAGGCGAGCAGCGCCCGCGTCGGCGTACGGCGGCGGGCATCCGCGTGAAGCAGCTGCTCGATATGGCTCGGGTCCAGGGGCGTCTTGAGGACCTCGTAGGCGCCGAGACTCGTGGCGATCTCCTGCCATTGCGCCAGCACGCGATTCGCGACCAGCACCAGGCAGGGCGGCTCCGCGCCCGCCCGCCGCGCCACAGCGACCGCCTCGGGTCCGCTCAGATCCTCCAGCTCGAGGCCGACGAAGGCGAGGGTCGGGCGGTGCCGGAGCAGGATGTCGCAGAGCGCCTGCCCCGAGGTCGCCTCGTCGATCACGGCGGCGGGATCGAAGCGGCGCACGACGTTGCAGAGTGCCGCACGGCGACCCGCGTCACAATCCGCGATCACGACCCGTGCGGGCGTCAGCCCCCCCTCAAGCTCCATGACGTCCGTCCAAGCCATCCCAGTCCGTATCCGTCAGAGTGGCTGCAGATGGTGACAAAGCTCTTAAAGAAATCGACTGTTCACTCGTTCGAACGGATAAGCTGTCAATTCAGACCAAAAGCGGCTCGGAATTCCTTGCCTATAATAATCTATGTGAGCGGCCGGCCCTCGGATGAGCCGCCGCGTAGGCACTCATCAGCCGGGCCGCGTCGACCTGGGTGTAGAGCTGCGTGGTCGAGAGGGAGGCGTGACCGAGGAGTTCCTGGATGGCGCGCAGCTCCCCCTGGCGGGCGAGGAGATGCGTGGCGAAGGAGTGCCGCAGGGCGTGCGGCGTCGCGCTGTCGGGCAGGCCGAGGGCGCCCCGGGCGCGGGCGACGGCATATTGGATGATCCGCGGCGACAGCGGGCCGCCCCGGGCGCCGACGAACAGCGGCCCGTCCGGCGCCAGGGGCAGCGGGCAGACGGCGAGATAATCGGCCACGGCCTGCGCGACCACGGGCAGGATCGGCACCATGCGCTCCTTGCCGCCCTTGCCGAGCACGGTGACCTGATCGGTGCCCGGCAGCGGCGCGTCCCGACGCGTGAGGCCGAGGGCCTCGGAGATACGCAGCCCCGCACCGTAGAGGAGCGCCAGCACGGCGGCATCCCGCGCCAGAACCCAGGGCTCGCGCTCCTCACCGGCACGGATCTCCGTCCCGGTGAGCGCCACCGCGGCGGCGACCGGCAGGGGACGCGGCAGCCGGCGCGGCACCTTGGGCGAACGCACGCCGCCCAGCGCCGAGACCGTGCCGTACCCCTCGCGTTCGAGGTAGCGCCCGAAGGACCGCAGGCCGGCGAGCATCCGCATCAACGAGCGCCCCGAGACCGCGTCGGCCCGGCGCGCGGCCATGAAGGCGCGGAGGTCGCGCACCTTCAGGGCCAGGAGCATCGGGATCGTCGGCGTACCCTGGCGCGTCGCGAGGTGGCGGAGGAACTGGCGCAGGTCGCGCTCATAGGCCTCGACGGTATTGGGCGACATCCGCCGCTCGCGCGCCAGCCCGTCGATCCAGGCCAGAACGACGGCGCGCAGGCGCGCATCGCCCGGGATCAGCAGGAGGTCGTCGGTGGTGGCATCGGCGCTCATGGGTCCAATCGACCGGTTCCCCCTTGCCGGACGCTTAACGCGCGCCGCGATCCACGCCCGACGTCACGGCGCTCGCCGCGCCCCGAGCCCTATGCCAAGCCCCGATCATGACGTTCCTCACCTATGCCGGCGCCGCCCTCGCGGAAATCGCCGGATGCTTCGCGTTCTGGTCCTGGCTCCGGCTCGGACGGTCCGCCTGGTGGGCGCTGCCGGGCCTGGCCGCGCTCGCGGCCTTCGCCGTCCTGCTGACCCGGGTGGACAGCCCGGCGGCGGGGCGCGCCTTCGCGGCCTATGGCGGGGTCTACGTGGCCGCCTCGGTCCTGTGGCTGTGGCTGGCGGAGGGCCAGCGGCCGGATCGATGGGACCTCGCGGGCGGCGCAATCTGCCTCGCCGGGACGGCGATCATCCTGCTGGGCCGCCGGTGATCGGCCGGGTTCAGCGGCCCATCCCGTAGAACTCGGCGTTCGGGCGCAGATCCGCCACGCTGGCGATCCGGTTCGACAGGGCGAACAGGGCGGTGATCGCCGCGATGTCCCAGATGTCGTCCTGGCTGAACCCGTGCCCGGCGAGCGCGGCATGGTCCTGCGCGTCGATGGTCTGCGCGGCCGTCGCGACCTTGATGGCGAAGTCGAGCATCGCCCGCTGCCGCGGCGTGATCTCGGCCTTGGCATAGTTGATCGCGATCTGGTCGGCGATCCGCGCATCCTTGGCCCGGACCCGCAGGATCGCCCCGTGGGCCGCGACGCAGTAGAGGCAATCGTTGGCCGCGCTGGTGGCCACCACGATCATCTCGCGCTCGGCCTTGGTGAGGCCGCCGGGCCGGTCCATCAGCGCGTCGTGATAGGCCATGAAGGCGCGGAACTCGTCCGGACGATGGGCGAGCGCCAGGAAGACGTTGGGCACGAAGCCCGCCTTCTCCTGCACGAGGGCGATCCGGGCGCGCAGATCCTCCGGCATGTCGGAGAGATTCGGCACCGGGAAGCGGCTGATCGGCGTGTCCGCAGGCATCGATCGTCCCTTGGTGAAACCAGGCGTTCACGATACGTACGGCAGCCTCGGGCCGTTCGTCGAGCCGTGGAGCCCATGATCAGCCCTGTGAACAGTTCCGTCCGTATCCTCGGCATCGATCCCGGCCTCCGGCGCACGGGCTGGGGCGTCATCACCGCGCAGGGCACCAAGCTCACCTACGGCGATTGCGGCGTCGTCACCTCGGACGGCGACCTGCCGCTGGCCCTGCGGTTGCGCGAACTGTTCGAGGGGGTCGGGCGCGTGGTCGAGGCGGTGCGGCCCGACGAGGTCGCCGTGGAGGAGACCTTCGTCAACAAGGACGCGCAGGCGACGCTCAAGCTCGGTCATGCCCGGGCCGTGTCGCTCCTGGTGCCGGCGCTCGCCGGGCTACCGGTGTTCGAATACGCCGCCAACCTGATCAAGAAGACCGTGGCGGGCTCCGGCCACGCCGAGAAGGTCCAGATCCAGGCGATGGTGCGCTTCCTGCTGCCCAAGGCCGAGTTCCGCGTCGCCGACGCCGCCGACGCGCTGGCCATCGCAATCACCCATGCCAGTCACCGGGACGCGCACGCGCTCCGGAGGGCGCATCTGCCCGCGGGCAAGCGCCGGAGCCTGACAGGCCAGGCGGCCGCGGGGCAGGGGCTCGAAGGGAAGGGTTTCTCCGCCGCCGCAGCCGCGCGCATCGAGGCGGCGCTGGCGAAACAGGGCTGACGGGATCGGGAAATCTTGGTGGGGGAAGTAGGACTCGAACCTACGAAGCTTACGCAGCGGATTTACAGTCCGCCCCCTTTGCCGCTCGGGACATTCCCCCAAGGCGGGTTTCTCGCCCGCGGCGCCCTTATGGTGAGGGGCTCGCCAGGTGTCAACGCTTGTCGTGCGCCGATCCGCCGAACCCGGTGCATCCGGCCGCCCGGCGCGAAGGAAACGCGAACGTTCCGCGACCGAAGGGATTCACAAAGGAATCGGGATCGGCCACGGTGCGCGGATGTCGCCCTGCTTCGCCGGCCATTGACCCGCCCCGCCCCGTCCCTGCGGTCCCACCAGCGCACGCTGATGGCCCTGGTCGACGCCATGGCGCGCGGCGAGGCGGCCCATATCCAAAAAATCCTCGCGGCGGTGACGCCCGGCGGCGGCAAGTCGCTGCTGCCGGTGATCGCCGCGCAGAGCCTGATCGCGGCCGGCCTGGTCGAGCGCGTCGTCTGGGTGGTGCCGCGGGATTCCCTGCGCCTGCAGGCCGAGGAGGCCTTCGCCGATCCGCTCTGGCGCAGCGTCTTCGGACACGCCCTCAGCGTGCGCGCGGCCGATAACGAGCGCGACCCGGCCCGCGGGCTCTCGGGCTACATCACCACCTATCAGGCGGTCGCCGCCGCACCGGCACTGCATCTCGCGGAGGCCAAGGCGCACCGCACCCTCTTGGTGATCGACGAGGTCCACCACCTGCCGGTGCCCGGCCGGCCGGGGGCGGAGACGGCCGACGCGGAGGATGCGGAGGCGGGGGCCTGGTCCCGGGCGATGCTGCCGGTGATGGAGGCGGCCGCGATCAGTCTCTATCTGTCCGGGACATTGGAGCGGGCGGACGGGCGCCGGATCCTGGGGCTGCCCTATCACCCCGCCGCGCCGGGCCGCGGGCCCGAACTCAACCTGGAAGCGCCCGGGCTCGCGGTGATCGGCTATTCCCGGACGCAGGCGCTGAGCGAGCGGGCGGTGCTGCCGGTCACCTTCGGGGCCATCGACGGCGAGGCGAGCTGGCTGGAGGGTGGCCGGATCTCCGGCGACGCGCCCCGGGTCGGGCCGCACCGGCTGGGCGCCGGATCGGTGCGGGTGACCACGCGGCCGGCCCTGTTCACGGCCCTGCGGACCGGTTTTGCCCGGGATCTCCTGAGCGAGGCGTTCTTCGCCACCAAACGCCTCCGGGCCCGCCGCCGGGCCGAGCACCGCCTCGCGCCGGGCGAGCCGGCGCGGGGCCTCGGCAAGCTCCTCGTGGTGGCGCCGGATCAGGCGAGCGCGCGCGCCTATCTGACGACCCTGCGCGGCTGGATGCCGGCGGGGCAGGGGGAGCGCGACGTCCGGCTGGCCACCTCCGGCCAGGGCGACGCCCACGCGGCCCTGGCGGCGTTCCGCCTGACCCCCGAACCCGCCGTGCTGGTGACGGTGGCGATGGCCTACGAAGGGCTCGACGCCCCCGAGGTCGCGGTGGTGGCGGCGCTCACCCATATCCGCTCGCGGCCCTGGCTCGAACAGATGCTGGCGCGGGCGACCCGGGTCGATCCGCATGCCGGCGCCTACGACACCCAGCAGGCGCTGATCTTCCACCCCGACGACCCGCTCTTCGCCCGTTTCCGCCTGGAGCTCGAGACCGAGCAGGGCAGCGCCGCCCGGCCCCGGCGCGAGCGCCCGGCGAGCGCCCTGGTCCCGGAACGGACCCCCTGGCGCGACGAGGATCCGGGCGGAATCACCCCCCTGGAGAGCAACGCCATCGGGCTCCGCTACGCCCTGCTGCGCCCGCGCCTCGTCGAGGCTGTCCCGACGGCGCCCGCCCCCGAACTGCCCTCGATCACCGAGCGCACCCTGCGGCAGAGGCTCGCCGCCGCGGTAGCCGCGCAGGCGGTGGAGGACGAGGCGTCCCTGCGGGTGCCCCGCGGCGGCAATCTCGCGCATCGCTACAACGCCGTGCTGAAACGCGTGCTCGGCAAGGGCCGCGCGACCATGACCCTGCCCGAACTGGAGGCCGCGCTGAGCTGGCTTGAACGCAACCGCCTGTCGGACCATCTCGACCGTCTCGACGGCGATGCCCGCTACGCGTGGTCCGCCCGCCAGCGCCGGGGCCCCTGGCCGCCGGCACGCGCCGCCGGCCGATAGGGCGCTCGCCGCCGAGGTGGGCACCGGGCCGGTGTGAGCCCGCGCGGCGGATCAGGGGCTTGGAGCCGCCGCAGGACGCGAGGAGAATGTCGTGACCGAGACCCTGCCCGCCGCCTTCTCGGCGACCCTGATCGACGCCGCGCCCCCGGCGTCTTGGCCGGCCCCGTTGGCCGCGCTCTGGTGGCTGGCCCGGGATCCGTCCGGATCGGGTTCGACGGCCTGGGAGCGGGCACACGCCCTGGTGCAGGAGGCGCCGGGTCGTGATGCGGCCTGGGTTCACGCTCATCTCCACCGGATCGAGGGCGATGCGGAGAATGCCCGCTACTGGTACGGCCGCGCAGGCCGACCGGAATCGCGCGGGACCTGGGCGGAGGAACGGGCCGCCATGGCCACTGCGCTGTTCGACCCGGCCTGATCCGCCACGTCGCGAGGGATCGAAATCCGGTCCGACGCCGTTCCTGCCGGGCGTCGAACGCACACCCGCATCTTATAGGCGAGTCGGATTTTCTTGATCTACTACAAGTTTAATCTTGTTTGATTGATCCCGCGACCTGAACGCTTCAGGCGTTCATCACCGCGACCTCCCTCGTCTCACAACGTCAGATCAAACTTTTCTTCGACAGAACACGCTTGCGGGATCGAACGCCCATAATTCGGCCAATCCTGAATAACTACGTTCTTTTTTCGCTGGCATAGCGGCGAAAACTGACTATGGGTACGCGCATCGATTCCGAAATCAGGGGAACACGCTGGTCGCCGTGATGAGCTTGGCTTGTTTGATCTGCGGCGTGTGTCTCGCCGCCGTCTCGCTGCGCGTTCCCGCCCGCTCTGCCACGTTGGAGCGCTGGAGCGGCGTCTGTCTCGTGCTCGGTCTCGGCCTGCTCGGCGTCGCGCTCCACGGCGCCCGCGGTTAGGATGCGTCGCCGGGGCCGATTCTCGGAACGCCCCGCGCCACCGCCAGTTTAACGCCCGCCCGACGCCTCAGTCGGGCTGTGATCATCGGAGCGGACTCATGAGCCTCCTCGGCAGCATCGTCGGCAAAATCCTCCACCCCTTCGGCGGCGGGAGCGCGGATGCGGCACCCGCACCCACGGCGGGCTCGGGCGGATCGGCCGGCTCGAGCAATCCGTCCACGCCCTCGACGGCGGGCGCTCCCGGCGGCGGCGAGCCGGTGGACGTGGCGGCGGTTCTCACCGGCCTCGCGGAGAAGAACTCGCAGACGCTCGACTGGCGCCACTCCATCGTCGACCTGATGAAGCTGCTCGACCTCGATTCAGGCCTTGCCTCGCGTAAGCAACTCGCCGACGAGTTGCACTACACCGGCGACAAGGACGACTCGGCCGCGATGAACATCTGGCTGCACAAGCAGGTCATGCAGAAGCTTGCCGAGAACGGCGGCAAGGTTCCGGACGACCTCAAGCACTAGGACTGCCCCGCGACCGTCGAACGTAAGCCCCGGCACGGCGCGCTGCCGGGGCTCCCACTGGCCTGTGGACCCGTTCTGTAGCCCGGCCTCGGCCTTATCCTGAGGTGTCCGAGGCAGCGGGTCTCGAAGAAGCTCCCCAGAGTCCAGGGCGATCCCTCGATCCCTCCTTCGAGGTCTCCGCTCCGCTGCGGAATCTCTTGACGGGGGGGCAGACCGGATCCCTCATCCCCCCGACGTCCCCGCTCAGCGTCCCGTGCGAACCCGCGTCCAGAGCCGCGTGACGAAACGCTGCGTGCGGTCGTCCCAGGCGGTATTGATCGACAGGCGCTGCATCGTCGCCTCGTCCGGGTAGATACCGGGATTGTTCAGGATCTCCGGCTTCACGAAGCGCTTCGCCGCGAGGTTGCCACTGGCATAGGCCACGAAGTTGGTGTTGGCCGCAGCCACCTCCGGCCGCATCATGTAGTCGATGAAGGCGAGCGCCTCGGCCGGGTGGGCGGCGTCCTTCGGGATCGCGAAGGTGTCGAACCACATCAGCGCCCCCTCCTTGGGCACCACGTAGGCGATCTCGATCCCGTTCTTGGCCTCCTCCGCCCGGCGCTTGGCCTGCATCACGTCGCCCGAGTAGCCGACCGCCACGCAGATGTCGCCGTTGGCCAGGGCCTGGATATACTCGGAGGAGTGGAACTTCCGCACGGTGCCGCGCACCTTGTAGAGGGCATCCGTCACCAGGGTCAGGTCGTCCCAGCGCTTGGAATCGGCCTTGGCCCCGAAGGCCGGGAGCATGCTGGGGATCAGGTCCTCGGGGGAATCGAGCATCATGATCCCGCATTCCTTGAGCCTGTTGGCGGAGGCGGGATTGAGGACGAGGCTCCAGGAGTTCAGCGCCGCGCCGGCGCCCAGGCGCTCGCGCAGGGCGGCGACGTTGTAGCCGATGCCCGTGGTGCCCCACATGTAGTCGACCGCGTAAGCGTTGCCCGGGTCGTAGACCGCGAGGCGGCTGCTGACCTCCGGCCAGAGGTTGCCGAGGTTCTTGAGCTTGGTCTTGTCGAGGGGCAGGAAGGCGCCGGCCCGGATCAGCCGTTGCAGGTACGGCCCGGACGGCACGACGATGTCGTAGCCGGACCGCCCCGCCAGCAGCTTGGTCTCCAGGATCTCGTTGTTGTCGTAGGTGTCGTAGACGACCTTGATGCCGGTCTCGCGGGTGAAGGCGTCGAGCACCGTCGGGTCGATATAGTCGGACCAGTTGTAGATGTTGACGACCCGCTCTTCCGCGGCCGAAGCAGCGGCGCCGAGGGCAGCCAACAGGGCGGCCGCGACGGCCGCCAGAACAGTGCGGCGGGGGCCGGTCACCGGCTCCTCGCGGCCACGACCACGATCTCGACGAGGTATTCGGGGCCGGCGAGCTTCGCCTCGACCGTGGCGCGGGCCGGGGGGTTCTCCGGCGAGACCCAGGCGTCCCAGGCGGCGTTCATCTCCGCGAAGGTCGCCATGTCGGCGAGGTAGACGGTGGCTGAGAGGATGCGCGCCTTGTCGCTCCCGGCCACGGCCAGCAGCCGGTCGATCTCCACCAGGATCTGCTGGGTCTGGATCGTCACGCCGGTGCCGACCGTATCGGCGGCCACCTGCCCGGCGAGGTAGACCATGTCGCCGAAGGCGACGGCCTGCGACATCCGCTTGCCCGGCTCGATCCGCTGAACATCCATACCCGTCTCCACCACCTCGGAACCGGCGTATCTGCCGCGGCCCCGGGGCAGCCGTAAAGGGCGGCGCGTCCGCGCGCCGCGGGAACGGGCGGAAATTCGACGTCCCGTCACCGGGTGCGGGCAACCGTCGCGGGCCGCGGCGCGTTCTGCCGGCATCGTCAATCACGCACTGGGGTTTGTCATGGGTATCCTCTGGACCATCGTCATCGGCTTCCTGGCCGGCATCATCGCCAAGTTCGTCATGCCGGGGCCGAATGAGCCGTCGGGCTTCATCCTGACCACGATTCTCGGCATCGTCGGCGCCTTCGTGGCGACCTTCATCGGCCAGGCGGTCGGCTGGTACGGCCCCAATCAGGGCGCGGGCTTCATCGGGGCCATCGTGGGCGCCGTGGTGGTGCTGTTCATCTACGGCCTGATCGCGAGCCGGCGCAGCACCACGATCTAAGTGTTTCAGGACGCATGAAACGAGAGGGGCGCCCCGCGGGGCGCCCCTTTTTTGTGGCTCGGAGGCCAGCGGCCGCTCAGAGATGCTCGGAGGCGGCCTTCACGGCGCAATGGCCGGTCGCCCCGCGCACCGCGAGGCCGACACCGACGACCAGGGCCAGCAGGCTCAGAAACTTGTTGGGCCGCGGCTGCGCGGCTGCGGCGGCGATCCCGAGGCCCAGGGCCACCGAGACGGCGCGTTCCGTCGTCGACAGGTTCGGCTGCCCACTGAAGATATCGTGCATCATGTCGTTGGCCATAGAAAAATCCCTGCGTTGAGGTCGCCGGGCGAACGCGGAGGGGCCGGTCGCGTTCCCGCCGCCATCCGAACGGATTGCCGCCCACGGCAGGGGTACCGCCGGGCCGACATTCCCTCCGTGGCGGCGGATCGCCCGGAGGCGGGGACATGACGGCGGCATCGCGCCGCGGTTACGGGCTGAAGCGTCTGGGCGACAGAACCCTGCTCCCCCGGCGCGGCAGCGACGGGCTCCCGGTTCAGCGCGGTGTCGGCGACAGGGCGCGCCTGGACCGATCCACCGCGCCCGCGCCGACGGAGCGGCGCAAAGAAAAAGGCGCGGCCCCGGAGGACCGCGCCCGTTATTGACGTCCCGCGCCGGCCGGGGCCGGTTCGGGGCGCGGCTTACTCGCCCGCCTCGCGGCGGCGCTCGCCGCGGTGGCGGCCGCCCTCGCGGGGCTCGCGCGGCTCGTCGCCGCGCTCGGGCCGGTCGGCGTCGCGCTGGGCCTTCACCTTCTCGGTGATGTCCTCGCCGGTCTGCTGGTCGACGACCTTCATGGACAGGCGGATCTTGCCGCGGTCGTCCTGGCCGAGGAACTTCACCTTGACCTTGTCGCCTTCCTTGACGACGTCCTGCACCTTGGCGACCCGGTTCGCGGCGAGTTCCGAGATGTGGACCAGGCCGTCCTTGGCGCCGAAGAAGTTCACGAAGGCGCCGAACTCCATGCACTTCACGATCGTGCCGTCGTAGATCACGCCGATCTCCGGCTCCGCCACGATCGAGCGGATCCAGTTGTAGGCCGCCTTGATCGCCTTGCCGTCGGCGGAGGCGATCTTGACGATGCCGGTATCCTCGATGTTGATCTTGGCGCCGGTCTTCTCGACGATCTCGCGGATCACCTTGCCGCCGGTGCCGATCACGTCGCGGATCTTATCTGTCGGGATCTGCATCGTCTCGATGCGCGGCGCGTACTCGCCGAGTTCCGGACGGGCGGCCGTCAGGGCCTTGGCCATCTCGGCGAGGATGTGGGCACGCCCGTCCTTCGCCTGGTCGAGGGCGACCCGCATGATCTCCTCGGTGATGCCGGCGATCTTGATGTCCATCTGGAGCGAGGTCACGCCCTCGTCCGTGCCGGCCACCTTGAAGTCCATGTCGCCGAGGTGATCCTCGTCGCCCAGGATGTCGGACAGGACCGCGAAGCGCTCACCCTCGAGGATGAGGCCCATGGCGATGCCCGCCACCGGACGGCGCAGGGGCACGCCGGCATCCATCAGCGACAGCGAGCCGCCGCAGACCGAGGCCATCGAGGACGAGCCGTTGGACTCCGTGATCTCCGACACGACGCGGATCGTGTAGGGGAACTCGTGGGCCGGCGGCAGCACCGGGCGGATCGCCCGCCAGGCGAGCTTGCCATGACCGATCTCGCGACGGCCCGGGGAGCCCATCCGGCCGGTCTCGCCGACGCTATAGGGAGGGAAGTTGTAGTGGAGCAGGAAGCGCTCCTTGTAGGTGCCTTCCAGCGCGTCGATGAACTGCTCGTCCTCGCCGGTGCCGAGCGTTGCCACCACGAGCGCCTGGGTCTCGCCGCGGGTGAACAAAGCCGAGCCGTGGGCGCGGGGCAGCACGCCGACCTCGGAGAGGATCGGGCGGACCGTCTTCACGTCGCGGCCGTCGATGCGGGCGCCGCTGTCCAGGATGTTCCAGCGGACCACCTTCGACTGGGCCTCCTTGAAGGCGGCCTTGACCTTCTCGGCCGGGAATTTTTCCGCGCCCTCCGGGCAGAGGGCGGCCATCACCTTCGCCTTCACGGCGTCGACGGCGGCGTAGCGCTCCTGCTTGACGGTCTTGGTGTAGGCGGCGCGGAGTTCGGCCTCGCAGACCTCCAGCACCGCCGTCTCGACGTCGGCGTTCTCGGGGGCCCTGAAGTCGCGCGGCTCCTTGGCGGCCTTCTCGGCCAGGCGGACGATCGCCTCGATCACTGGCTGGAAGTGCTTGTGGCCGAACATCACGGCGCCGAGCATCACGTCCTCGGAGAGCTCCTTGGCCTCCGACTCGACCATCAGCACCGCGTCCTGCGTGCCGGCGACCACGAGGTCGAGGGCCGATTCCTCCTTGGTCTCGGTGACCGACGGGTTCAGCCGGTAGCTGCCGTTGATGTAGCCGACCCGGGCGCCGCCGATCGGGCCCATGAACGGGACGCCCGACAGGGTCAGCGCCGCGGAGGCCGCGACCATCGCGACGATGTCGGGATCGTTCTCGAGGTCGTGGGTCAGGACGGTGACGACCACCTGGGTGTCGTTGCGCCAGCCCTGGACGAAGAGCGGACGGATCGGGCGGTCGATCAGGCGGGAGACCAGGGTCTCCTTCTCGGAGGGCCGGCCCTCGCGCTTGAAGTAGCCGCCGGGGATGCGGCCGGCCGCGTAGGCGCGCTCCTGGTAGTTCACGGTGAGCGGCATGAAGTCGATGCCCGCCTTCGGCTCCTTCGTGGCGACCACGGTGGCGAGCACCGAAGTGTCGCCGTAGGTGGCGACCACGGCGCCGTCGGCCTGACGGGCGACCTTGCCGGTCTCCAGCACGAGCTTGCGGTCACCCCACATCAGCTCTTCGCGTTGAACGTCGAACATTCTTGATCTCTTCCTTGCCTGCGGCGAGCCCAAGCCCGGCGCCGCCCGGGGGCAAGACGGCGAGACACTTCCACGGCGAAGTGTCTCGCGATCCTGCCCCGATGCCGGCGCCTCGAAGCGGCCCGCTTGTGGGGCGGCCGGACCCATTCCGGCAGCCCCCGATGGTGAAACGCGGCCCCGGGCCGGGCCCGGAACCGCGCGAAACGTGCCTTAGCGGCGGATGCCGAGACGCTCGATGAGGGCGCGGTAGCGGGCCTCGTCCTTGCGCTTGACGTAGTCGAGCAGCGAGCGGCGCTGCGAGACCATCTTCAGGAGGCCGCGCCGGGAATGGTTGTCCTTGGCGTGGGTCTTGAAGTGGCCGGTGAGGTTGGCGATCCGCTCGGTGAGGATCGCCACCTGGACCTCGGGGGACCCGGTGTCCTTGGCGTCCTTGCGGTGTTCCTTGATAAGCGCGGTCTTGCGCTCTGCCGTGATCGACATCGCATGCCTTTCGGGTTGTGCTGGTCGGATGCGGCGCCCCAAACGGGCGCGCGCGGGCTCGGCGTTCGGCCGGTGCCGGGATGTCGTCCAGCACGGTCACAGCGCCAAGCGGCTCAAGCCCCGCCCGGTCACCCGGGTCGAAGCTGCCGGATCCATACACGAAACTGCCAGTTATGCCAGCCCCGGGCCCGATCGCGGGTCCCCGAGGAAACGGTTAACGCCCCGGTGCTAAGCGGGAGCCCGCACGAAACGCGGCCCGGCAATGAACGGCACCCTCTCGGATGCGTGCGGTGTCCTGCTCGCGACGCTGCTCGGCGTTCCCCTCGTGGTCCTGCCGGGCTACGCGCTCGGCGCGATCACCGGCATCCTCGGCTTCCGCACGCTCGCGACCGGCGACCGGCTCCTCTGCGCGGCGCTCCTCGGCATCGGGCTCCTGCCCGCCCTCGACGGGCTGCTGATCCAGGCGGCCGACGTGCCGGTGGCAGCCCTGGCGAACGCGGCGCTCGGGCTCGCCGCCCTGAGACCGGCCCTCCGGGACCTGCGCGGTCCGGTCGACCGGGGGGCCCTGGCCCTCGCCGCGCTCTGGCTCGGGATCGTGGCCTATGCGCTGATCGACATCGACACCGGCGTCGCCCTCTACCAGCCGATCACGGTCATCGACCTCGTCAAGCACGCCGCCCTGACCCGGGGGATCGTCGAGCACGGCCTGCCGCCGGCGGATCCGTTCTTCGCCCGCCCGGAGCGGGCCGGCTACTATTACGGGTTCTACACGCTGACCGCCCTGGTGGACTGGGCCGGGGACCACCTCGTCGACGGGCGCACCGCCTTCGCGGGACTCGCCTTCTGGACCGGCATCGCGCTCCTCGGCCTGCTGGACCGGCTCCTCGCCGCCACTGGGCTCGTCGGGGACGTCCCGCCCCGGCTCCTGCGCCGGGCCGTGCTGGTGCTCCTGCCGGCGGGCGGCCTCAACATCCTGCTGGTCGCCTTCAACCGGGCGACCTCGGGATACTGGATCCCCATCCCGGAATGGCTGAACGAGCAGGTCGTGAACTGGCCGACCTCCCTGGTCTGGGTGCCGCATCACGTCGCCGCCGCCCTGGCGGGATGGCTCGGCCTCCTGGCGCTCGCCGAGATCGCCGACCGGGCGGAGCCGGATCGGCGCGCGCAGAGTGCCGGCATCGTCACCGCGGGAACGGCCTTCGCGGCCTGCGCGGCGCTGTCGGTCTGGGTCTGCTTGGGCACGGTGGCGGCGGCCGGGATCTGGCTGGGGCTGCTCGCCGTCGAGCGCCGCTGGCGCGCCGCGGCCCGGCTCGCGGCGGCCGGGCTGCTCGGCGCGGTCCTGGCCGCGCCCTACCTACTCGGCCTCCTGGCCAACCGGGCCGATACCGGCGGCACGATCCAGTTCGCGGTCCGACGCTTCGGCCCCGTGGAGCCGCTTTTCGACGAACCGACCCTTGCCCTGCTCCGGCCGATCCTGTTGCCGGTCAACTACTACGTCGCGCTAGGGGTCTTCGCGGGGGGCGCGCTCCTGTTCTGGCGGATCGTCCCGCGGCGCGAGGCCCATGCCCGCGAGGCGGGCCGGCTGCTGACGATCGGCGCGGTGTCGAGCCTGCTGCTCGGCGGATTCCTGCGCTCGGCGATCCTCTACAACGACCTCGGCGCCCGGGTGGTCCTGCTCGCGCAGGTGGCGGCGCTGGGCTGGACCGTCGTAGCCCTGACCCGGACCCGCGACGGCACCCGGCTCAGACTCGCGGGATCGCTCGGCGCGCTCCTGCTCCTCGGCTACGCCACGACGCTCTACGGCTTTGCCGGGATGCGCGCCTATCCGGCCGCCGGCCATCCCAGGTTCGCCTTCCTCAACGGCCGCCCCGACATCGACCGAGCCCTGCGCTCGGCCTATGCCTGGGCCGGCACGCACCTGCCCCAGGACCTGGTCCTGCAGGCCTCGCCGATCCCGGCGCGGGTGTTCGCTTTCGGCCTCTACGGCGGCCAGCCGGTGGCGGTGGCCGACCGCGAGGCGCGCCTGTTCGGCGCGGCCCCCGGGGCGGTCGCGGCGCGGCTCGCTACGGTCTCCCCGATCTTCGGCGCGACCCTGACCGGCGCGGAGGTGCGCCGCCGGGCCGCCGAGGCCGGCATCGGCGCGCTGGTGGTCACCGCGGCGGACGCCGCCTGGAACGCGCCGGACTCCTGGATCCGGCGCACACGAGCCGCCTATGCGGCGCCCCTCGTGCGGATCCTGCGCGTCGAGGACCTCGATGATTGAGGCTCCCACGCGCGCCGGCCGGATCCTGCGCTGGCTCGGCGCCCAGGCGCTGCTGCACGCGGGCGCGCTCGCCCTCGGCTTCGGCGGCTTCGTGATGCTGTTTCAGACCGAGCTCTGCACCGGCATGACGATCCTGTTCTACCGGGGCCTCGTCCTGCTGCTCGCGGCCTTCCTGATCACCCTCGTGGCGACGGCATCCCTCGCCGGCCTCGGCCGGACCTGGGGCCTGCGCCGCCGCGACGCGCTGGGGGCCTGCGCGCTGTCGCTGTCCCTGAACCTGAGCGTCCTCGTGGTCCTCCCGGTCACGGTCGACCGCTCGATCAGCGTGTTCCTGCTCGGACAGATGGCGGCCCATCCCGACGAGAGCTTCGATGCGGAGCGGGCCCGGACGCTGTTCGAGGCAATCTATCTCGGGGAGTTCCGCCAGATGGAGCGGCGCCTGGCCGAGCAGACGGCCTCGGGCAACCTGGCGCCCACGGCGGACGGGTACGTCATCACCCCGCAGGGCCGCGCCTTCATCCGCTTCGCCGGCCTCGTCGCCCGGGCCTTCCGGACCGATACAAGGCTGGTCGAGCCGGTGCCGACGCCCGAAACCGCGCCCGCACAGCGGTGGAGCCTGCGTCGGGACCGGCCCGAGTGACGGGCGCGACGGCGGGGTCCGGTTCGACCGGCCGCGGGACGTGCATCTTGCTCCGGCGCGCAGCAGGGTCGATCAGGGGGCGATCAACGTGGATACGCGCGCGATGGCGGAACCGGCCGTGACGGGGCAGGGCAGCGACGCGTCCGGAGCGGACCGGACGCTGGCCCGGACTCTCACCGCGCCGGGGCTCGTCGCGATCGGCCTCGGCGCCACGATCGGCGCGGGCATCTTCGTGCTGACCGGGACGGCGGCGGCGCAATATGCCGGCCCCGCGCTGAGCCTGTCCTTCGTGATCGGCGGGATCGCCTGCGGCTTCGTCGGCCTGTGCTACGCCGAGCTGGCGGCCATGATCCCGGAGGCGGGTTCCACCTACACCTACACCCGGGCGAGCCTGGGTGCGTTTCCCGCCTGGATCATCGGCTGGGACCTCGTGCTCGAATTCGCCGTGGCGGCCGCGACCGTGGCGGTCGGTTGGTCGGGCTACGCACAGTCGCTCGCGGCGGATTTCGGCCTGCGGCTGCCGCCGTCCCTGGCCGGCGCCCCCGGCGACGGCGGCCTCGTTAACCTGCCGGCGGTCGCCATCGTCCTGCTGCTCACCGGCCTGCTGACGCGCGCCACCCGGGAGGCCTCCCTGGTGACCGGGCTGCTGGTGGCCTGCAAGGTGGCGATCATCCTGGCCTTCGTGGCCGTCGGCGCGGTCCATCTCCGGCCGGAACTCTGGCACCCCTTCGTCCCGGACAATGCCGGCGCCTTCGGCGCCTATGGCTGGAGCGGCGTGTTCCGCGGGGCCGCGGTGGTGTTCTTCGCCTTCGTGGGGTTCGAGACGGTGGCCACCGCTGCGGGCGAGTGCCGGGCGCCGCAGCGCGACGCGCCGGTGGGGCTGATCGGCTCGCTCCTGATCACCACTGTGCTGTACGTGGCGATGGCCGCCGTGCTCACCGGCCTCGTCCCCTACCGCGACCTGGACGTCGCCGATCCGGTGGCCAAGGCGGTCGACGCCATCGGGCTGTCCGCCTTCGCCACGGCGGTCAAGGTCGGTGCCCTGATCGGTCTGACCACCTCGGCGCTGACCGCCCTCTACGGGCAGGGCCGGATCTTCTTCGCCATGGCCCGGGACGGGTTCCTCCCGAAGATGTTCTGCCGGGTCCATCCGGTGACCCGGGCGCCGGTGGCCAGCCAGCTGGTGATCGGCCTGTTCACGGCCGCGGTGGCGGGACTCGTGCCGATCGACGTCCTGGGCGAGATCGTCAGCATCGGCACGCTCCTGGCGTTCTGCCTCGTCTGCGCCACGGTGCTGATCCTGCGCCGGACCGATCCGGACCGGCCGCGCCCGTTCCGCGTCCCGGCGGCGACGCTGACGGCCGGGCTCGGCATCCTGTCCTGCGTCGCGCTGATGGCCTCGCTGCCGGCCGAGACCTGGATCCGCCTGGCGATCTGGCTCGCGATCGGGCTCGCCGTCTATGCCGGCTACGGCCGGCACCACGTCCGGATCAACTGAGGAGATTGATGGTCGCCTGCGTCAACCCGTCGAGGATGCCCGAGGCGCTGAGGTTGGCCTCGTAGTTCCGGACCACCGTCTGCAGATCGGCCGTCTCCGTTGCGGCATTCACGTTGGGCAGGCGGATATAGCCCCGGCTGTCGGCGGCGGCGCTGGATGGGTCGTAGCGGGTACGGAACGCGCTGGTGTCGCGCACGACGCGGCCCACCGGATCGCGCGGGCTGTCGGCGACGACGGGCGTGAACACCGCGATCTTGCGGGCGTAGGGCACCCCGCCGGGCGTTTCGGCGGCCGAATCGGCGTTGGCGAGGTTCTCGGAGATCGTGCGGATCCGGCCGCTCTGCACCTGCCGGCCGGCGGCCAGCGCGTCGGAGGCCGAATGGAGGGCGCTGGTATCCGGCATGCGAGGGCCTGGTCGGGCGTCGGGGAAACCGTCACCGTTTCTTTGACGAACAGGCTTAACCGCCGGTTAAGCGCCTCCCGGAACGGCCGCCGCGACGTCGTGCACCGCGGCGGCCCTCACGGCGCCTTGCCGGAGAGGCTCAGCGCCTCCCGGAGATCCCGCCCGTCGGTCAGCCGCAGGTTCCGGCGGCGCAGGGCGGCCAGCATCGTGCGATCGGGGAACGGGCAATAGGGTAGAACTTCGGCGGTCCGGCCCTCCGGCAGGGCGCCGGTGCGGGCGACGGCGTCGAGCAGCCGGTCCAGCATCCCGCGCCCGTGGGCGTGGAGCGCCACGGCCGCCCTCGTGGCGGTGGTGCCGGGGGGCAGGGGCACCGCCTCCTGGTCGAGGATCGCCCCGGTATCGATGGCGGCGGCCAGGCGGTGGAGAGTCATGCCGAAGCTGCCCGGACCCTCCGCCAGGGCGTGGATCGTCGGCACCGGGCCGCGGTGGCGCGGCAGCAGGCCGGGATGGCCGTTGATGCCCCCGAGCCGCGCCAGCCCGATGGTCTCGGGCTTCAGGATCTGGTCGAAATGGTAGGTGAGGATCAGGTCGGGGGCCGTGTCCCGTAGGGTCTGCGCCACGGCGGGGCCGTTGACGTCGTCGACCGTCAGGGTCGGGATGCCGAGGCGCCGGCACAGGGTCTTGAGCGGCGTCGATTCCGGCGCGTCACCGCTGCCGGCCACCGCCTGGGTCAGGGGTGCCAGCGGGCGCAGCAGATCGGGCAGGCCGAAATTGACCGCCAGATAGGGCAGGATCCCGGGGCCCGAGCGGGCGAGGTGCCGCCGGACCTGCCCGGTCAGGCCGCCGCTCGACGGCCGCTCGGCATTGGAGAGGCCCACCAAGGCGATGTCGGCCCGATGATCGGCGACGAGCCGGCGCACCACGCGGGCGTTCGGCAGCGCCTCCAGGACGAACAGCGCGATCCGGGGGCGGCCCATCAGCGGCGCTTCCGCCGCTGGAACCGGAACGCGTAGAGCCCGGCCCTGCGGACGCTCTCCGGCAGGAGCAGCACAGTGCGCGCCAGAGCCGTGAGGATGAACGGGAAGGCGATCACGTCGCGGTTGGCCGTGATGCCCTTGGCGATGCGCACGGCCGCTTCCTCGGCGCTGATCTCCAGGGGCCGCCAGCCCTTCAGCTCGCCGCCCATCGGCGTCTTCACGTAGCCGGGCGTCACGACGTTGACCTTCACGCCCCGCGGCCCGACCTTCTGGCGCAGGGCCAGGCCGTGGGCGACGAGCGCCGCCTTGGCGCCGCTATAGGCCGGGGCGTCCTGGAGCGGCGCATAGGCCGCCAGGGACGACATCAGGACGATCTGCCCCTGGCCGCGCCGGAGCATCAGCGTCAGGCTGGGCAGCACCACGTTGAGCGAGCCGGTGTAGTTGATGTCCGCGGTCTCGAAGGCCACGTCCTCGGACTCGACCTGCCCCTCCTGATTGCCGCCGTTCACCGCGGCGTTGGCAACGACCAGATCGAGGGGTGCGGCGGCATCCGCCCGGTGCACGAGCGCCACCGTGGCGGCCCGGTCTCGGGTATCGAGGCGTGCGGTCTCGACGGCGGCGCCGCTGGCGCGGCAATCCCGGGCGACGATCTCGAGGCGCTCGGCGTTGCGGCCGACGATGATGAGGCTCACGCCGGTCCGGGCGTAATGGCGCGCCAGCGCGGCGCCGATGCCGCTCGACGCGCCGGTGATCAGGATACGGGGCATGCGGCGGGTTACGCTGCCCGGCGTGGAAAGATCAAGGCCTCGCCGGACTCACCGGCCGTGAAAGCCGTGTCCGAGGCCGAGACGGACCCCGACGGCCAGGAGCACGATCAGTAGACCGGCGCGAGCTCGCCGTTCCGGTCGGCCGCCTCGCGGATCGCCCGCGCCGCCGCCAGCATCGAATCGGGCAGGGCGGATTCCATGCGCGGCACGGAGCCGGCCACGGCCCGGTCGATGGCCTCCTTGGAGAAGAAGCCGCCATTGACCTGCGTCCTGTGCAGGACGACCCGGCGGAAATCGGCCATCAGGCCCATGTCGGGCGGTGTCGGGTTCTTCCAGAATCCGTCCAGATCGCCCTGATGGGTCAGCTCGGCCATGTTGTAGATCGCGGTGCCGACCGCGTGGGTCGGGCACCCCATCTCCAGGGACAGCATGCCCACCGTCGAGTTGACGATCACCACGCCGCGGGCCCCCTTGATCAGGGCCGGCAGGTCGCCGCCGTCGATGAAATCGAGCCGGTCGCTGACGCCATGCCGCCGGGCCGAGTCCCGGGCGAACCGGCGCCAGTTGATCAGGCCGCTGTCCAGCGGATGCAGCTTCACCAGAAGCCGGGTCGGCGCCGCGGAGGCGTCCGCGAAGGACTTGATCACCCGGTCCATGAAGCCCTCGACGCCGAGGAACGGCGAGTGGACCCGGATCTGGTAATCGCTGTCGAGCTGGAGCGGCAGCAGGAAGTAGTCGCAGCCGACCGCGCGGTAGATCTCGTCGCAGCGCGCCGCCTCGCGGCGGGTATGGGCGCGGCGGGCGAACTTCTTGATCCAGCCCGCGTACTCGGCGGCGATATGGGTCGGCCGGTGGCTGCGGAAATGCGGGAAGAGGTAGGGGAACAGGATGTTGGCGAGGTTGTAGCCGACGTCCCAGACGCTCCGGCGCGCCATGTCGCCCGTGGAGGGCATCGCCCGTCCGGGCTGGGGCAGCCGCCGCGCCAGGGCGCGGATCGCGTCGGCCGTCCGGGGCAGGGACGAGAAGCCGTTCACGCCGCCGAGCTCGCAGGTGATCCAGTTCGGGCGGATATAGCCCTCCTCGAACACGTGGACCCGCAGGCCGCGGTATTCGGCGATCATCCGGGCGGCCTTGTGGAACGGCCGGCAGTCGCCGAACAGCACGATGTCGGTCACGCCCTCGCGGGTCAGATAGGCCTCGAGGTACTCCCCCCAGGCCTCGCGGCGGCCGCGGTAATTGTCCGCCGCACCGGTCCAGAACAGCCAGTCGCCGGGGCAGAGATTGATGCGCCGGACCTCATGGCCCCGGGCGCGCAGCGCCTTCCCGAGATCGGAGAAGAACGGCGTGGCAATTCCTTGCAGGAACAGGAAGGTCGCGGGGCGGTTCCGGACTGCGTCGAGGGCGGGTTGTTGCATTCCGCGGCGCTTCTATCCTTGACCCTGTGACCGGCTGAACCGCACCGGCGAGAGACCCTGAGGTGGCACGGCGCCCGGCGGCCCCGCAATCCGAGGCCGTGCCGCAGCACGGCTTTTCCGCACCCGCGTGACCCGTCTGCAACGGTCGCACGGCAGCGGCGCCGCCTGGATTGAGCGGGCAATCACGGCGACGGTATGTCCGAATCCTTTCAAGGAGGTGGCGCCCGCGCGACGGACCTTGGGTTGTCCCCGAAATCCCACACCATCCCATGCCGGCGAAAATGCGCTACAGGCGGGCGGAGCCCTTCGATCGCGCGGAGCCGGACGCCCAGACCATGCCCCTTGAACCGACCCCGTCGCTCTACGCGACCGGCCGGACGATCCGCCGGCTCCGGGCCGAGATCGAGGCCGCGACGGGCCTCGCCTTCGCGCGGGCGCATCCCGGCGCGGCCGGCGCTGTCTGGGGTGCTGGGAGCCTGGCCGGCCGGATGCTGGCGCTCGCCGGCCGCCGCCGCCTCGTGGTCGCCCCCGGCCCGCTGCTGAGCCCCTACGACGATCCGGAGCGCGGGTTCTCGTCCCTGCGGATCAGCCTCGACGGCAAGCCGTTCGGCGGGGAGGGGGGAATTCACTACCTCGATCCCTGGACCCGGGCACCGGTCGGCCGCGCCGCCTGCGCGGAGCGGGTGGCATGGCTCGCCGCGCGCTTCTCCGAGAACGACCGGCGGGTGGTCTATGTCGGGATGTCGCGCTGGAAGCGGCCGGCCCTCGACGTGCTCGCGGCCGGGCCCGCCGGTCGGCCGGTCCACACCATGACCACCGAGGCCGCGATCGCCGCGGGGCGGCGCCACCGCGGCCGGATCCTCGCCTGGGCGACCCGGGCGCCGGGCCGTCTGGAGGAGGCCTGCGCCGGGGCCGGGCTGCCCCTAGCCCGGGTGGAGGACGGGTTCCTGCGCTCCGTCGGCCTCGGCGCAAGCCTCCAGCCCGGCGCCTCCATCGTGGTGGACGATCTGGGCATCTATTACGACCCGCGCCGGGAGAGCCGCCTGCAGCGCCTGCTGGCGGAGTCGGACTTCACCCCGGACCTCGTTGCCCGGGCCCGGCGCCTGCGCGAGGAGGTCGTGGCGCGCCGGCTCAGCAAATACAATGTCGGCCTCGACGCGGCGGCGCTCGACTGGCCCGCCGGCCGGCGGATCGTGCTGGTGCCCGGGCAGGTGGAGGACGACGCCTCGGTGCGCCACGGCTCCCCCCTGGTCCGCTCGAACCGGGCGCTGCTGGAGGCGGCGCGGCGGCGCAACCCGGACGCGTTCCTGCTCTACAAGCCGCATCCCGACGTGGAGGCGGGCTTCCGCCCGGGCCTCATCCCGGAGGCGGAGGCGCGGACCCTCGCCGACCGGATCGTGGCCGGGATCAGCATCGTCGATCTGCTCGACCGGGTGCATCACGTCGAGACCATGACGTCGCTCGCCGGGTTCGAGGCGCTGATCCGCGGGCTCAGCGTGGCGACGCATGGCCGGCCGTTCTACGCGGGCTGGGGGCTGTCGGAGGATCTCGCGCCGGGGGCCGATCGCGGGCGCAGGCTCGGCCTCGACGAGCTGGTCGCCGGCGCGATGATCCTCTATCCGCGCTATCTCGATCCCGTGGCGATGAAGCCGTGCAGCCCGGAGCAGCTCCTGGATCGCCTCAGCGCGGCCCGGGAGACGGCCCCGCGCAGCGCGCTCTCCATCGGCCGCACCGCCCATCTGGTGATGCGGGCCCGCTACGGGCTGCTCAACCCGCTGGTGCGGGCGCTGCGCAGCCGCCGCGGCGTGGGCCGCGAGGCCGGGGGCGGCCCGGGATAGGGCGTGACGTGCCCGCGACATCAAAGCGATAGCGCGGGCTTCTAACCTCGGCGGCCAGCCGTTCGCCCCGGGGCCGGCCCCGATCCCGCTGGATCAGGAACGGCCCGCAACACCTTGCTCCCGCGCGCTCTTCACCGCCGGACCCGCCCGGTCCCGGCCATGAGGATGCCCGCTCAAACGTCGAGTGCCCGAGTCTTGACGACGTTCCTCACCGCCACCGGCCTCGCCCTCGCGCTCTGCCTCCTCCTGGAGGTCGTCGTGGGCGATTCGATCACCCGGGCGAGCCTCGCCCCGCGCGACCTCGCCCTGCGCCTCACCGGCTATCTGCTGATCCTGCTGTTCTGGTTCGCCTTCTCCTGGCGTCCCTGGCTCGCCGGGTTGACCTGCCTGATCTCGGTCGCGGCGCTCGTCTACGTGAGCCGGGCCAAGCGCTCGGTGATCGGCGAGCCGCTGCTGTTCAGCGATTTCGCCCTGCTGCCGCAGGTGCCGCGCCATCCCCAGCTCTACTACATCCCGCCCCTGTGGGATCCGCGGGTCTGCGTTCCCGCCCTCCTCACCCTCGCCGCCACCGTGATCTGGTACCGCACCGAGCCGAGCGTGCTGCCGGCCGCCACCCTCCCGCGGATCCTGGCGCTGATCGGCCTGCCGCTGCTGCTCGGGCTGCTGGTCCGAGCCGCGCCGCACCCGCCCCTCGCCCGGCTGATCGCCCGCTGGTTCCCCCGCCCCGATCTGGAGGCGGACGTGGCCCGGGTCGGCCTGCCGGCGAGCCTCCTCGGCTACACCGCCCGGGCGCTGGCGGGGAGCGAGCCGGCGCCCCCGGCGCCCGCGCTGCCCCCGGGGCCGGGGGACGACGTCGTGGTGGTGATCCAGCTCGAATCGTTCATCGACCCGGAGCGCCTGGGCGGAGCGCCGTTGCCGGCGATGGCCCTGTTCCGCAGCCGGGCCGCCCAGTACGGCCGGCTCGAGGTCCCCGCCCACGGCGCCTACACGATGCGCAGCGAGCACGCCGTGCTCACCGGCCGCCCGTCCGACAGCCTCGGCTTCGGCCGGTACGACCCCTACACCTCCCGCAGCGGCGACGAGCCGACGAGCCTCGCGCGGCTCGCCCGCGGCCGGGGCTACGGGACCCTGTTCCTGCACCCGTTCCACCGGGACTTCTTCCGCCGGGCGCAGGTGATGGAAGCCTTCGGCTTCACCGAGCAGGTGATGGAAGAGGCCTTCCGGGACGCGCCGCGGGTGGGACCCTATGTCGGCGACGTCGCCCTGGGCGAACGCCTCCTGGCGGAGGTCCGGGCGCGGCCGACGCCCCTGTTCCTGTTCTGCGTGACCATGGAGAACCACGGACCGTGGAAGCCCGGGCGCCTGCCGGGGATCGATGATCCACAGGCGCAATACCTCCATCACGTGGCCCATACCGGGCAGATGGTGGAGGCAATCGTGGCCGGGCTCGACCGGCTGGCCGGGGAGCGGGGCCAGACCATGACGCTCTGCGTGTTCGGTGACCACGCCCCCTCGCTGCCGAGCTGCAAGCCCGGCTTCGGCGGTCGGACGACCGAATACGCCCTGTTTCGCTTCGGCCACCCGGCTGCGCCGGCGCGCCGGATCGACCTCGCGGCGGACGCCCTCGGGCGCGCGCTGCGCGGGGCCCTCGCCCGCATGCCTGCGGACAGCCCCGCCGGGACGTGATATGGTCAAGCTTGCCGCTGGGCCGCGCGGCAGTGCCACGCTGGTGACGCATTACCGGCGGTATAGCACGGCCGTCCGCCACGCGGTTTCCGCCCTGGCACGACCGTTAAAGCGATCGCAGCGTTTTGCGGTCAATCTGAACGTCCGGTTCGGGCCAGCGATGGTGCGGAACCGGCTGGAGAAAACTCTGTGATGCTGCGTAAGACGGCGCGCACCGCCCTGATGGCCGCCCTGGCGGCCGGATCTGCCGGCGGCTGCACGTACCTGCCCGCGGCGGGTCCGACGGCGAGCGCGATCCAGGCGGGCGCGGAGGTGGCCACCCCGGATGGCGGGATGCTGGCGCGCTACGAGATCATCGACGTCACCCCCGCGGTGGTCGAGGCCCTGCGCGGA